>NZ_JBVYHY010000025.1:0-19534 GCF_056033865.1 Bacillus sp. FAU20 | reverse complement strand
TGCAAAACTGGGTGTTTAACCACCACTGCCATGTATCAAAGTACGGTTTTCGCATTTATCGTGAAACGCTTTCGCGTTTTTCGTGCGCCGCTTCAATCATCCAACAATTTTTTTTCGCTTGTATTGAGTGCTTTTTCTTTCTTCATACGCATTAAATCCCGTACAACTTCAGCACCTTCTTTGTATTTCACCCGTTTTTACTTTGTCCGTGTTCACTTTATGCCTTTGTTTCCACGGCAGTAATTTACAGGATTCTTCATGGTGAAAAATGTGTATAATGTGCTTTAATGCAAGTATATCAATAACTGGGCGTATATTCGGAATTTAACTATTTTACCCGTAGGAATCATGACTTGCATATTACTGATCGACATTTTTATGACAAAATACTGTTGTTTTTTTCCTGAGAATTCTTTTTCTTCTATGGCTTCAATTATACCTGCTCCGTGCATTGGATAAACAATGTTATCGCCAATTTGAAACATATAATCCACCTCCATATATGGTAACCTTCTTAACCTTAACATATATGTGTTTTTTAATCAAATATTTTATAATATCATAAAATTATTTTTGGTGTCAATTACTTTTTCTTTAAAAATCAAATCGAATAAAAATAGCACAAAAAACATAGGGAGTGTGTCAGATTTCCCATAAAGGGAAGGGGAATTTCCCCTCGTATATTCTGAAACCTCTACTCATTAACGTAGATCAGTTTTTCCCTTGAAAACGACCAAATCGATCCCTTATTTTTTTCAATCTTGTGTGGTACTCCAAAATCTCAATTCTTGCTTTTTCAGCTAGAGGTGCAATTGGTCGTAAGGCTTTTAACCCCCAATACTCAATCACTACATCAAGTACTTGATCAAAATATTGTAGTGGTCCATAGTTCGCTTCTTTTGCAATTACAGCCATTCTATTTTCAAAATCAGGCATGACGGCACCTGGCATTTTAAAATTCTTAATTACATTGGCAATATGATAGCAATAATTAGGTTCTAATTCCAAATGTGTTCGAATGACGTCTCGATAAAAAGCATAATGAAGAGTCTCATCTTTGGCAAGACGACGTAATAATGTAGCAAGATCTAGATCGTGCTTACTTGCAACCTTAGCTACATTATTGTAAAACACCATCGTTGCAAGTTCTTGTAGCGTCGTATACGTCATAGCTTCAATTGGTGTATGAAAATCAGGTTCAAATCCCCCCTCAACGACTGACTTTCTTAATTCATGTATTCGTTTAGGATTCACACTTCGAGTGAGTAGTAAATATGTCTCCAATAGATTCGAATGTTGATCCTCTTCTGATGTCCAAGTATGAATAAAGTCTGTAATAACAGAGAGGGACCCTTTAAAAGTCGCAGATAAATACGTGGTAAACCAAGGTAAATTCACTTCTGTTAATAAAGCTGTTTCAATGGCTGTAATTACACCAGAAGGAAGAGTAACTTGACTTTCATCCCAAGGAACTCTTTTAAAGTCCATTCCCTTATCCCATGGTAAAAACTCATGATAACCCCAGTCTATCTTCTGCGCTCTAATTTTTATGTTATACATACAGTTCTTTTAAACGTGGTTCTAATCGGAAATCTAAATCATTTGTTAGCATAAAAGTCCCCCCATTTCTTATCACAAGATAGTCATTCTATTTTTACTCTTAAAATTTTCTACAAATAAATATTACGTTCCTTTTTTTTTAAGTCAAACATAATAAAACTTCTAACAAAACCTTTTTAAGAGCGCTATATTTTGTATAGGATTTTTTTCTATTAAGAGGGGGACCGTTATATCTATTTTCTTTTTTTATAAAATAGATATTTCAGGCATACAATATGTTAGTTAGCCTAAATAAAGAAACTAACCTCAGTAGAATTCAGAATAACATTCATGGATGAAGATACTCGTCATGTTATAAATCTTGGTGAGTGTTGAAAAAGGTGCGTGCTTATAAAGAATCATTTTATAATAAAGATAGATAGTGTTTTATACACATTAACAACTTATTTAGATGTAAATCCAATATATTCTGGAGTACATGAAGCACTTGAAAACCAAATAAAGTGGATGAGATAGCCTTAAACGACAAATCCCAACTAGAACAATGTACATTGGCTATGTATGGTGAGTTAGACCAAATTTTGTTATACAACAAAAAAAGGGAAGAGGCGATAAACATGCAGTCAACAGAAGCGCATATGAAGGAAAAACAACGTAGAGAAAAAATAGAAATTATATTTAGTCACAGGGTAAAAGGGGAGAGTTATTTTCACGGCTACTTCCTATAAATGGAAAAACATTGTATATCAAAATTATGATAGAATACAACAAAAAGAGATGGAAGTTGAACAACTAATTTCGAAAATGGAAAAAGCAGGGGTTCATTTTACGCAGCACCGTTCACTCATATACTATCCCGTCATTGATTTTGTAAAATATATAGCTAAGATTTATAAGGAACCCCTCGAAATACAATAATCATATTTAAAGGAAACATTTATAAAAGGTTTATTTTCGAGGCTTTTTTAACTAAAACCTTAAAAAATCATTACTACATTCTTTTTATTTTCAATACTCATCGGTTTTGTTATAATATCAACCATAGCGTATTATATTCGTTTGTATATTTTCATATTTTGGGGATTTTATTACACAAAAAGACAACTCTTAATTGGAGTTGTCTTTTATTTTTTTTCGATATACACAATACTATTCTGATACAAAAACATCAAGATTCTTACAACCGAAGCCAAAAAGTAGGATTTGTTAATAAGAGAGATCCTACTTTATTTCCTCATATTCCGTCATTATTTTATGAAACTTTAGCTCTAACATTTTCATAAACATAGTAGCTGTCTTTTCTTCAGCTTTACATTTATTACAAAAAATGTTATTATTAAAATGAATTATTTTTGTCTTTCGGTGTGAAAGGATTTGTAACTTTTCACCTTTATGATCACTGAGAGCAAGGATAGTATTACATTGTGTGTGTTTACACACTAGGGGCGATCCAAATGGAAAAAGGTAATGTAAAATGGTTTAATGGCGAAAAAGGCTTCGGATTCATCGAACGTGAAGGTGGAGACGATGTATTCGTTCATTTCTCAGCGATTCAAGGTGAAGGTTATAAAACTTTAGAAGAAGGTCAAGCAGTGACTTTTGATTTGGAGCAAGGTCAACGTGGACCTCAAGCTTCAAACGTACGTAAAGCTTCTTAATTTTACAAACCAGGGAAGGCAGGCTCTTTTATGAGAGTCTGCTTTTTTTCCGTGAAACAAAGAACCTCCGACTCGTAAAGGACATGAAAACAGTAAATCAAATGGTAAACCAAGTCTAGCATATACTTACGGAGTATCCTAATTTAATTTTTGAGCTACCAACTTTATAAGCCTTTTTTCTAGCATAAAAGTACCACCCTAAATGAAAATTCTCTTTCTCTACAGTTAGTTATTTTGAGAAGTCAGCTCATTTTTTGTTTTTGGGGTGTTTACTTTTCTTAAGTTGATGGATGTATGGTGCTACCCCATGCCCATCAAGCTAAGATTTTAAGATACCCCCAGAATGAAAATTTTATTTTTTTGCAACGAAAGGACAAATAAAAAAGGTCCCTAACAATTTGTTAAGGACTGCGGAATAAAGCCGCAATTTGGGTTGCAACCCAATCAGTTTGTAGAAAATAAATTGCGATTATAATAGCAATTGTATTCCCAAAAGCAATGTTTCAAATGGATTTTAACATACCTGTAACTGTAATAGTATCAACAAAATGTGGATTGAATTACAAATAGTGGTTTCGAATATTAGAAAAATTTTAAAAATTAATTACTTCTCATGAAGAAAAAGGATTAAGAATAACTTGTAGCGATAAATTTTTAGAGGAAGGGTGGCCTTTATTTATTAATTCATATAATTTTCAAACATTAAAACTCAGGATTTCAATATTTGTTATATAATGGAATCAAGCCGTAATCAATATGGTTTCCCCGTTATGAATAATGAGATAATTTATGTGTCCTGTGTATTCGCTTTAAAACAAAAAGAACTTGTAGTGATTTCTACAAGTTTTTTTTGTTTTTCTGCTTAAATAGTAAAGAATATGTTAACTATTCATTTTCCATAAAAATAGCGAACGCTTTTTGATCTACCTAATTAATTTATATCGGGATCTTATTATTAATTATCAATTTTTTTATAAATGATCAGACTTTTTTTAAAATCATCAATCATTATTTCAAACCAACACTAGTATCAAATTTTAAATATTATCTTGGCTTAACATTAATATTTACTGATGAATAACTTTTTATAATTTCACCATTCCCATAAAAAAACAGGTCCTTATGTACTTTAGCGTAAGGGCCTGTTTTACAAATATAAGTAATTAATAGATTATGTTTTATTATACTAAGTATACTCGTATATATAGCCATATATACGAGTTTGATGGACTCTCTTTATTTAAATATGTCCTTCTTTTTTTAGATTGTTTTTAGTCTCATTTACTCGATCTTCAATTTCTTGCAGGGCTTCATTATATTCATTTATTCCTGCTATTTTTTTAATCATTTCTTTGTTTTCCTTTGAAATAACAAAATTATCAATCACAATAATTTTGTTATCGTTTATGATATTTCCATAATCATCAAATGAAATACTTACATTAAAATCAGCGTCATTTTTAAAACCAGGATTGAGCTTTACAGGAACAAAGGATGAACCATTGCCATTTTTTTGTTTAATGTAAACAACATAGTATTTATTTTCTTTAACTGGAATCGAGCTTGTATTTGAACTTTTTTCTTGTTGATAACTTTTTTCATTATTTGTATTAGTTACTTCTTCTTTTTCTTAAAAAGAAGAAATTAAAGTAAGCTCCTAAAGATAGCAGGAGGATAATAATTAAAAAGCTAACCGTTATCTTTTTATTATTCACCCATTTAATCTCCTTTTTCAACATTATTTTTCTATAAGTATCTGTTTCGTAATATTATATTCTTTTATGCTTAAAATAATACTGATTAATATTATGTCGAAAATTGTAAGTCCTATGATTGTTTTTACAAGTAATAAAGTGTTACTTGTATTAAAAAAGCAAATCGCAAACGTAAAATTCCAAAATACCAATATTACCAAGTAAGCGAGATAATGTTTCTCGAAAAAGTTATAACCAAAAATCCATTGTAATGCTAATGACTTTTTGTTCATTTCTAAATAATACATAGAAGAGAAAAATAGTAAAACAGCTGCCAAGATTACAAATAGACTACAATAAATTGTGGCTAATTGTTAGCAATTCTTTGTTATTTGCTATCTTTAATTCCACATTAGAATAAGCTACAGAAATAGGTTGCCAAACCTTATCAAAATTATGCTTCTTTAAAGTATCTTGTGTTACTTTGAAAGGATTTTCACGATCGCTATTTTTAGTATAATAACCATATCCCATAGAAATGCTAGTTGCCAAAATGCGTGGATCAAATTTACTATTTACTATTATAGCAATTGGATCAGTTATTTCATAGTTATTCTTTTCTGCCATATTTGTAGAGAAGGTAAAGTAAGATTGATTATTTTTAACATATAAAATATTCACTTTGGGAGGGATAGAATCTGTTTCATTATATATACCTATATAATCTTTTGCTATAGTACTTTTAATATCATTTTCGTATTTCTTAAATTTTTTTGGTACAATGACAGTTATTTCATTAGAATTAGGGTCATCTGAAATTTCCACCCGTTTATTATCAACTCCAATAATCGGATTTACAGATAGATAATTTTTGTTAATTTCAACTTTCTTTCCATCCATTCCCCAAGGGTTTGGGCCTATAGGAATTTCAGAACTATCCATATAGTAAGCAGATGGAGAAATATAAAAAGCTCCCTGTGACTCTAGTTCTGTATATAATAATTGAAACTGTCGCTTTTCTTCCTCATTTTGAGACTTTAATAGTCCTGGTTCAGATTCTGAGATTACTCCTAAATAAGAGTAGTCTTTTAATAGAGACCATTTTTTTTCTTTATCCACAGTACTTTTAAGTCCAAGAAAAGAACTAATTCCTTGTTGTAATCCCAATGTAAGAAAAATAGCTAATACAAACCGAATAATAATATTTATATAAAACAATGGTTTTATAGGTTTTTTATTTTTAATCATTTGAGAAATATTTATGGTTTTGGTCCCTAACCATGTAACGATAAATATTAGTAAGATAATTAAAATTAATGGAGTTGTATTGTTTAACCAAAAATATAGAAAAGGGAACAATTGTTGGAACCCGTTATAAAAATATAAGTATACTAATAGCCCTGAAATTCCTATAGATAATGAACTTAGGAAAACTATAATATACTTCCTAAATAAAAAAGCCCCTATTTGCCAGAAATTATATCCTAATAAATATCTAACTGCTATTTCTTTATAGTTATTAATTACATCATATAACATTGCAAGTGCTATTAATAAGCATAATATTAATGATGCTTTGTACATCATATCTTGATAAGGATATTGGGTAATTGAACTTTGAGCTTCCTCTTTTGAAATTTTTACAATAAATCCATATTCAGATGCTAGATCTTTTAATTTTTCTGCGTTTTCTTTTCCATTTAAAGTATATGTACCTTTGATGTCCTTTGTTTTTTCAGCGGCAATCATTGGACGAATTTCTATTGGGTCAAAACTATGAAAAATTTCAAGTTGACCTACTTGATGATTGTTATGAGTTTTGATAGTTGACATAAAATCATTTTGATCGCTATTTATATTTAAAAATTTACCAGCCTTTAATTTTAATCCCTCAAAGTATTTATCATTTTCAAAAAAGGCCACATAATATACTGTCTTATCTTTGTTATTTTTATCCTTTTCATAAGATATTCTTTTGGAAGTTTACGTTCGCCTGTTTTGCCATCTTTTCTAATAAACGAAAATTTTCAAATTTGCTTTTTTGAGAATCCCCATTTTCCACAATTAGATTCCATTTTTCACCTGTACTATCATTATTAAAAGATTGAAATTGAATATATTCAAATTGTTTTATAGATAAAAAACTTATAACTATAAAAGTGGTTATAAAGAGAAGAAAAATTAATTTTTTCATAACCATTCCTCCCTTATAATTCTATTGTTCTTGAAAAGAATTTAGTTAAATCTTTGTCATGAGTCACCATAATAATTGTTTTTCCCTGTTTATGTAATTTCTGAAACAAGGATACAATAATATCTCGGTTCTCACTATCCAATGATCCAGTTGGTTCATCTGCTAAAATTAAAGAAGGATCTTTAAGTAGCAATCTAGCGATTGCAACACGTTGCTGTTCTCCACCACTCAGGGTATGTACTATTTCCTTTTCATAATCAACAAGACCTACTTCTTTTAATACTAAAGATATAGCATCATGTTTTTGTTTTTTCTTCAATTTTTTATGTTTGAGAGCAATTTCTAAATTTTCATTTACTGTTGCGTTATCTATTAAAGCGTAGTTTTGAAAGATAAAACCTAAGTGATCTCTCAAGTAAAAGTCGTTTTATTTTTCTTTTATGTATTTCTTTACCCATTATTTTTACAATACCTGAATCAGCTTCTTCTAAAGTACCCATTATATTTAAAAGAGTCGTTTTCCCCTGACCACTTTTTCCGACGATACCAATGAACTCGCCTGATTTTACTTCTAAGCTAAAATCTTTAAAAATAGTTTTTCTATTAAATGCCTTGCACATATTTATTATTTCAATCATAATATTTATCACCTTTTCAAAGCAAAAAGGGATTTATTAATATATATAAATCCCTTTTTGCAACTAGTATTATAGAACGTGCTTATTATAACTAACAGCGTATGGTCCGTTAAAATCTAAATTTAACATTGACCAACCTCCAGGATTTGCAACTGGTCCATAGTAAGTTACACCGTTTTTGGTAATTGTACCATAGTGTTTTAACGAAGAATGTAAATAATGGTTATACCACTGCATTTTTGATTGATTATATCCATAATCCCATGTTTCTGCAGCTTTTGCTGTTATTGGTACAACAGAACCTACTGCTAGTAATCCCAATAAAGCAAATGTAATCGCTTTTTTCTTCATGCATATCTCCCTCTCTTTTTGTTAATATATTACATGGATAATTATACCATAAGCATTCCAAAAAACAACAATATTCTAAAAATTTCTCGTGTAAGGCTATTATGATTTATATTTAAGGAGAAGAGTATAGATAGTAATAGATTTCTAGAAAAAATATTTTTTAGTCTAAACATTTGGCGGATAAAATCTTTGTGATTTTAGAAAACCTAATTACTTAAGTCAATCAGATCCTTATTTTCTTTTTTATTTAATTTATTAGTAAGATTTATTCATTTTTCTCTTTCTAAAAGTAACTTTTTTAATGATTCTTTAATTTTTAACTTTTCATATTCAGTGCATGGTTTTTCTTCTACTTCTGTGACAAGCGGATAAACTTGTAGCAATAATTCATAAATATCTTTCATTTACTATTCAACTCCTATATATTTTATCTTTAAACCGCCATTATACATTTTTCTTACTTTGCATAACAAAAAAATTATTTCATTGAATAACTATATAGAGATAAATTTTTCATTTAGTAGGACCCCTTGATGAGTATATTTGATAACCTAATTAGGTGCAAAATGAATTGGGTATATTCTCTATTTATCTTATTGATTCCTATGTATCTTAATGTGATTTTTGATGTAATACGATTTAATATTGTATTTCTACCTATTGTAGCATATCCAATGTGAATGAAATATAAGCTTTACAAAACATACAAAATGTTAAACTCGTAGAACCTAGTGATAACAAGTACACATACTGCTATCACTGGGGTTTTATTTGGTTATTTAACGACGGGTTTTACAAATTATAAAAAGATTTAAACTTAGTTTTACTTTTTAAAGATGAATCTTCCTGAAAAGTGATATTTAAATTTGGATACTTATTTCATAACAAAGAAAAAAGCACCCATAATGGATGCTTTTTAAAATTATACATGTTTGTACTAGAACCGTTTTTTAGATTCTTAGTAATACAAAAGAATTTTTTAATAAACTATAATTATGAAATAAATCCACTCATTAAACTAATGAATTGATCAATCTTAGTTGCAACTTGGGAGCCATCATCAACCATTGAGTTAATGTCAGTTAAAGCCGCTTTTGCTCGTCTAAGAAGAGAGGGTTTTACAGTTTCACCTTGTTCTACATTTTGTGCTATTTCTTCAACAAAATCTAAAGCATCCTCTTTAACATCTGGGTTCTCTATAGATGTTTCTTTTAGCAATTGTATTAATTCTTGAGTTACTTTTTGAATATCATTATTTTCCCCTTGATTAATTGTTTGGGATTCTTCTGTTTTTCTTAAATGTAATCTTTGTGTGTATAATTCTGTAATCAATACTTTTACCTCCATTATATTGGTGATGGGTAGATTAAAAATATTGATATCTGCGCATAATTCAGCCCTTTCTACTCTTAGTTATTTTTTATTATACATGAGAGAAATAGAGAGAGGGAATTATGTGATTTTTTATATCTACTTTGTTTCTTAATTGTTTTTTCCATTTAATAGCACAAGTGATTTCATTAAAATGAAAGGAGAAAATCTTTACCTTTACTTCAAGTATCAGTACGTGATTGATATTAGTAATAATAGAATAGTTATTTAAACTTTAGGGGAGGAACAATAATATGGCAAAAGTTCTAATGTTTAATTTTCCAGGAGAAGGACATATTAATCCGACAATTGCAGTTGTTGAAGAACGAATAAAAAGAGGCGAGGAAGTTATTTATTATTGCGTAGAAGAGTATAGAAGTAAAATAGAGAATACAGGAGCATTGTTTCGACCATATGAAAATTTTATATCACAAATAGACATGGTAAAAAGAATGAATGGGCAAATAAATCCTCAAGAACTATTATTATACATGGTGAAATCCATGGATAAAATAATAGGGATAATTTTAGAAGAAGTAAAACAAGAAAAAAACGATTATGTTATATATGATAATAATTTCGCTGTTGGATGGATTATAGCTGAAGTACTGAAAAATTCCTAAAATTTCTTCATGTACAACATTTGCCATTACTAAAAAAATAGCATCTGCTCTTATGAAGGATCATGAAGAAGAGAATAAAAAATCTCCATTATATCAGAAAGTTATGCGTATTTTTAAAAAATGGGAAGATATTTATGGAATTACTCTTAATGAAAAACAAAATTTGATGACATGCCCAGGGGATATTACAATTGTATACACATCAAAATTATATCAACCAAATGTCGAAGAATTTGATGATTCTTATATATTTGTTGGGCCCTCTATTGCACAGCGTAAAGATGTAGATTCTTTTCCTTAGAACAGGAAAAGGGAAACAAGCTGATTTTTATTTCTTATGGGAACAGTATTTAACCAACAATCCGATTTTTATCACACATGTTTTGAAGCATTTCGAAATAGCTCGGTTACTGTCATATTAGCTGTAGGGAAGCAAAATGATATTAGTCAATTAAATAATATTCCTTCTAATTTTAAGCTATATAATTACGTTCCTCAATTAGACATTCTACAACATACTGATCTATTTATTACACATGGGGGAATGAATAGTTCCAGTGAAAGCTTATATTTTGGTGTTCCTATGCTAGTTATTCCTGTTATGGGAGATCAGCCTATAATTGCTCAAAGAATAGAAGAATTAGAAGCCGGAGTTCAGTTAAATCGTAAATTCCTTACTCCGGAGATATTACGTAATACAGCGATGCATGTGTTATCAAATGATATTTATAAAAAAAATAGCCATAGCATTGGAGAATCTTTAAAAAATGCTGGAGGATATAACAAGGCAGTCGATAAAATTGAAACCTTTAAATTTAAAATAGGTATTAAATAAAGCAAAACTATTGTGGCTGAAGAATTTGTGGAGCATGTGGTGATTGGTATGAAAATTCTATCGAATAACCTATCAGTTTTATATTGCTTATTGTTATTCAGTTAGTCGTTTATATCGTTTGTTTTACTGTAATCATGTTAATTTTTAGGATACTAGAAGTTAAATAATTAACAATAAATACGCTTGGTTTATATGTTATTTTTTGATTATTAAGGTATTAAGTTATATTATGATACAATATTTTCTTATGTACGGAACCCAAGCTAGTTTAGTTCAAATGAAACTGATGTTTATTACCAAATTAAGTGTATTTTGGTATGTTATTTAGGGTACCGCCACAAGCTTATCAATCTAGTGAAATGAAACATCCCCAAAACATCTTTGTTGTTTTTGGGGACATTATGAAAAAATAGCTTATTGGCTATGGGGATTTACATCGAGAGAGGCAATCTATTTCAAGTATCTATATTGCTTTATATAAATGAATTTTCCAAGCGGATGTGTTTGATTTAAATATTTTTTCAAGAGATAAATTGTTCTCTGCTGCATTTTCAATTGGAACAGCAGAAAAAATGTAACGACCATCCATTTTTTTGAAGTGTTCTATATTTAATTCTACATTTCTTAAGCGTTTGTTTGATTTTTTTGTAAACATATAGTGTTTTCCAAGTTCATCGGTGAAAATATAACAACGGCCACCCCATTCGTCAAAATACGTACGAATCGTTTTATTCTTCGCTAGTTCCTTCTCGATTATTTTTCGAAATTCATATTTATATGATAGAGGATAAAAATTATTATATGTATCAAGTGTGTAGAATCCATTGTACTGAGCGATAGCAGGATGTAAACCAATACTAGCGACACGGTACTGTTCCAAAGGTAAATCGATATACTCTTTTATCTCCTGGAATTGTTCTTCTGCAAAAAATTCCTTTACTGAAGGTTTATTTTGAAAAATAAGTTCTTCATTAAAAAAGCTTAACAAAATAATTTGAGCTATCACAAAGCCTGTTACAGCGTGTCTCCATATTTTCCCTTGTAACCATAAAACTTTTAATCCAAGAGCGAATAAAACATAGATAACTAACGGGCGTAAAAAATGATAACGTGCAAAATTAAATGTATCTAAAATGTGAAAACGTTTTGTTAATGGAAGCCAACCTTTATAAAACCAAAAAGCATACCAAATTGACAACGCTATGTTAAACCAAAACAAAAAAACAAAGACTTTTTCTTGCTTCCATTGTTTCTTAGTAATGATAAAATACAACGCAATAAGTATGACAGGTAAAATAACAAATGTATGGACTGTCATGACATGGGTATGTCCGAAAAGGAAATTTTTCAATGTGAGGCGGAGAGACCGCCATAACGATAATCTTGCATGAAAATATTCATCTCTACTGTTAGGTGCAGTAGATAAAAAGAAGGAAGATACTAAGCGATATTCTACAATCATGTAAATGAGCGTCATATAAATAATTGAAAAAAGAAAACGAAAGTTCCATTCTTTTTTTATTACTAAGTCCACTAACCAAAGGACTCCCATTCCGCTTAAAAAAAAGAAAAAACCTAAAACAATACTCGAATATAGAGGAATAAGAGTGAGTACGAAATAGTTCTTCCACGACCTTTCTCCTTTTCGAATATTTAAAAATGCCCAAAGTGCAAGAGGCATTCCGAGAGTACTAAGCATCCCTGAAGGCCAGAAAGGAGTAAGAGCAAAAGCTAATGAAACTCCTACTGCAATGACCCTCCATTCCTCTCTAGGTAAAAAATGTTGTTTTAAAAGAACATACATCCCTATAAACGCAACCACTCTTGTAATCGTTTGACTTAATGCATACGCAACCATATTTGGAAAAAAAGCATACAACCAAACGATACCACTAAATTCCGTACTAAATGCGTTTCTTGACAATTGATTGTTTATCACCTGTGGAATGGTAGCATCAATTGGACCTATTATCTCTCCGCTCCTTGCCAAAACCTTATACCAGGACAAATTGGAATCAAGATTATCATGAACGCGAATATGCGCATTTTCTCCAAGAATAAATAAAGGAGACAAATAAAGAATGAGTATGATTGCTGCAAAAACAAGTAACTTTATTTCTTTGTTATTCTGGTTTAAAAACATTGAATGCACCTCAAGAAATTTTAAAAAAGCTTATTTATAAAATCTCCCAAACGACAGAAATTATCCATGGGTTAATAAGGGGTTGTGATTTTTTGTAACTAAGCAACTTCTTGTATAAACTTAAGTGTGAAAGAGAGGGGAATATCGAATGAAAATGTTTTTATTTTTTAATTTTGATTAGTTTTATAAAAAAGAAAAGCCTTACCAGTTAAGTGGCTCAAAGACTAGATTACAGTCGTTATTTAGTCTATATAAAGAAAAGAATTATGGCGGTGAAATACACGTGCTACAATTCTTTTTAGTACATTTAAGATTTATTCAATTTGTCTTTATCGTCTACAGCTATATCCTCTTCTATATTGACAGTCTCTTTTACAACATAGATTGGTCGATTCTTACTTTCGTCATAAATACGAGCGATATATTGACTGACAATACCAAGACCAAGAAGTTGCACGCCACTGAAGAAGGTGATAGCAACCATAAGAGAAGCCCATCCAGTTTGAATGTCTTGTCCAATAAGTTTAACAATAACTGAGTATATTAAAACTGCAATAGAAATTAGTACAGAAATTAAACCTAAAGTCATAACCATTCTTAATGGCTTTGTAGAAAATGCAATAATACCATCTGAGGCAAATCTCAGCATTTTCTTTAAGGGATATTTTGTTTCACCCGCAAAACGTTCATTTCTTACGTATTCGATATATGTTTGGCGGAATCCAATCCAAGACATCATTCCACGTACGAAACGATTTCGTTCTGTCATTTGTTTGAATACATCTGCTACTTTACAATCAATAAGGCGGAAGTCACCTGCGTCTTTAGGAATATTAATATCAGACATGACATTTAAGAAGCGGTAGAAATATTTAGCTGTTACAAGTTTAAACCAAGTTTCACCCTCACGCCGTTTTCTTTTTGCGTAAACAACCTCATAACCTTCTTCCCATTTCGCGATAAGTTCTGGGATGACTTCAGGTGGATCCTGTAAATCAGCATCAATGATGACCATAGCATCACCTTTAGCAACATCAATTCCTGCTGTTACAGCTATTTGATGTCCAAAATTACGAGCAAAGTTTATGATTTTAGCACGAGAATCTTCGGCTGAAATACCTTTTAAAATTTCCATCGTCCGATCGGTACTACCATCATTTACAAAGATAAATTCATAATTAATATTATTTTGTAGCATAACAGATTTTAAACAATTATAGCATTCTTGTGCTACTTCTTCTTCAAAATACATAGGAACGATAATTGAAATAAGTTTCTCCAAGCTTTTATCCTCCTTGTAGTAGGGATTGGTTGAATTATTGCAAATGATTTTGTTTGTTGAATGTCCAAAGTTTATGAAGAGAAAAATTCATTATCATGCCAACACTGATAGAAAAAAGTTGTGAGATAAACTTATTGATAAAAAGTTTATCAACTAATATGAATAAGATAATTGTGTTAAAAATTAATACAATTAAATTTACAGTTAGGAATTTCAAAAATAATGATATCTCTTTATTTTTGAATTCAAAAACCCAATTTTTATTCCAATAATAACTGTTAATAATACCAATTAAATAAGCAAAACAGTTAGCGACAAGGTAATTAACACCAAATTCAACCAAAATTATGTAGCTAATCATTGTGATAAGTGTATTTATTATTCCTATCAAGCTAAACTTTAAAAATTTGTTCATAATGTAGTATCCTCATTTTTGCAAAAGATATAAAAATATATAATGATAATTTGCAGTTTTTATATAAATCAATGATTACTTTAAAGATTTATTAGGTATCACCATTTCAAAAAGAAGATTGTACATTTAGACATAAATGTACCGGTTCCCTGTAGGAGTAAAGAACCGGCTATCTATTTACTGTTGTTTTGATGGGATTTTTGTCTTGTAATGGTGGGGATTATTAGTTTGGTTACTATGTCTCTCTTGGTTGTTAGGCGTAATTTCATCAGCAAATTCCATATTTGCTAAATTTACTTTGGATGGAATAAATGATCTTGTTTTATTTTGAAAACCTTGGAACGTATGTTTTATAGGTTTCATCATACTTGAATTACGTGTTGCCAATACCCCTAAAACTGTTCCTAATCCTAGTAAAGAAGCCCAAATCCATCCTTTATTGTTCTTCTTTTTATTTCCGAATAATCCAAGTATTCGTTGGATTATTTTCCCATAATTCAATGATGACATCAAAAAGTTAAATATATTCAATTTTGTCCCCCCTATAAAAAATTATAAAAAGAAACACTAGGTTCATTTCCACATTATTTATAATGCGATATTTTATAGAAATTTATGATACCAACTTATACTAATAATTCTTGATTTTTAAATTGGAACCCTTAATGTTACCTGAGTATTTTGTTGAAATATGTAAAATTCAAAAGTGACATGAAAAGCTATATATTATTGGATTGGAATTTTATAAATTCTTTTTTAATAGCCGGTTATGTAATGTCGAAAGGGTGAGTAACGCAAGAATCGAGCCAACTAAGGCAAGTGACATATCCCACTGTGCATCCCATATATCGCCTTGCATACCTAAAAAGTCTTTTGCCCCTTTTCCTCCCTTTGCTATTTTAAAAGCTAACCATTCGATGATTTCGTATAATGCAGCAATAGCAAGTGAAATACTTATACTAATCGTAATTAACCAAGGGCCTTCGGTAAGTTGAGTTTTCCGTAATAAGATTTCTCTTATCACAATGATAAATAAACCTTTTATCAGATGTCCAAATCGATCGTAGTGATTTCGTTTTAAATCAAAAATATCTTGTATCCAATTAAAAAGAGGCACCTCTGAGTATGTGTAATGACCACCGACAAACATTGTAATGGATAATATTGTAATAACCATATAAGAGAGAGTGGTCAGACGAAACTTATTGTACGTTGTAATTACAATGAATAAACTGAAAATAGCAGGAATAGCTTCTGCTGCCCATGTCGAGTATTTTGCAGGGTTAATAACAGACCATATAAAAACAGCGATAACAACCAATAATAAAAATAGATGAATCACTGCACATTTGTTTCTTATCACTTTTTTCACTCCTATTGAAAGTTTTTTTACTTAAAGTATTTGGAAAACCACAATTCGTATACAGAGTACTTAGAATTGTTAACCTTGTTTTATACTTACGAACAGCTTTTTAATGAGTAGAATAATAAGAAAGGATCTGCATACTACATATTTCTCTTTCGGGAGGGGATAATATGTATATAACATTTCAAAAATAAAGGAGAACATCTGCATGAATTACAAAATGTTTAGGGCTATCAATCGTCTAGCGGGTCGTAATTCAACTTTGGATACATTTATGATATTTATTTCACAAAAGACTCGATTCCTGTACGTTTTTTTATTAGCCTTAATGTGGTTTAGAGGAAATTCCTCCAAAAAAATTATTTTATTTGCTGGGGTATCAGTTGGGTTCTCATTATGTATAAACCGTTTCATCCAGCTGTTTTATTTTAAGCCTCGTCCGTTTGTTATACATCGTGTGCGTTTACTTATCCCATCAAAGAATAATTCTTCATTTCCTAGTAAACATACAGCCTTAGCATTTGCCTTATCGACCTCTGTCTTACTTCGCGAACGCTTATTTGGCTCAATTATGTGGTTTTTAGCAATTTTGACAGGTTTCTCACGTATTTGGCTAGGACATCATTATCCATTTGATATAATAGGAAGTGCTTTTATAGGAATCTTAACCAGTATGGCTATTGATAATACTACATATTTATTTAATTCTTTTGTTACCTGGATTATAAGTATATATAGAAAAATAATTTTTGTGAACTAGAGACACTGCTTACGACACCTTTGATAAATCATAGTACATAATCTTGCATATTTGTATGGATTTGGATTTATTAAAACTATTATTATGTTTTGGGATTCCAGCAAGTATTAATATGATAATTGTTTTGTTAAAAGAAATATCTTGGATATTAGTATGTTTAACAGCAGTTAGAAGAAAAGATATGTTTAGCAGTACCATGTATTGTTTGAAAAGATGAATACTAGTTTGTTTTACATATTTTCAGAAAAACAACACACCCTATTTTTAAATCCTTTTAATTATTGACTTCACTCTTTTTGTAATGAGAAAGCGACTTATTACAATTGACTGACTCATTAACCCCACATACAGGCAAAGATTCTTTGCCTGTCATATTTGCATATCTTTTTTGATTTGACTCATACTATTAATGAATCCCTTTACCAATACGAGTCATGTTGATATTTTGCTCTCTTTAGGACAAGCGGTTAGCTTGTCCTATTTGCGTTGCGAGCAATATTTTCATGGCCTTTCTTATTCACTAAATTTTATTTGTTAGTATTAAAAATGTTCCGCACTATTATGTGGGTACAAAAGGAGGATATAAAATGGACAAACGAACTGAGAAAAAAGTGGAAGCTGTAGCACGTAAAGTTGCTGATTTAGAAGTTTCACTAGAATTAACTAGTCTTAAAAATCAAATTCAACAGTTGCAACACTCGTTATCTCAAGCATCTCAAGGCCAACAGATGGGCGGGCAACAAGATCAACAATTAGGTGGTCAACAACAATTTCACTAAGAATGTTCTTAGTGATTTAAGCAACAATAAATTTTTTATATCTTATATAACAGTAAGCAAACTCCAATTTCTTTTTGTTAGTTATTATTAAGATTCAATAAATGGAAATACGAATGTTTGAAAGAGCACTTTTCATAGTGCTCTTATTTTTTATTGGTTCAGAAAATGATTAATCAAAAAATGTTTCTAGCCAGTCTTATTAATTGCCTCCGTATGCTATCTTTTTAAGCGTTTCAAAAGGTACAACCTTTTGATGTATATTAAAACCCACTCAATTTATTACTTCAAAATGTTAAAAAATATATTTTTGAAGCACTAAATAATTAATGACACCTTTTGAAGTATTTCTGATATAATTTCATTAGAAACACTTTTGAAAGGATGTCTATTTATTTTGAATACAAGAAAATTCGGATATATAAGGGTTAGTAGTAAAGACCAAAATGAAGATCGGCAGCTCGAAGCAATGAAACAACTCATCACTGACGAACGAGATATTTTTATCGACAAACAAAGTGGAAGAGATTTTAATCGTGATCAATATCAACTCGTAAAACGTATGTTAAGAAAAGATGATATTTTATATATTCATTCCCTAGATCGTTTTGGCAGAAATAAAGAAGCTATCCTTGAGGAGTGGAAAGATATTACTCAAAACATTCAAGCTCATATTGTCGTATTAGATATGCCACTTTTAGATACAACTCAATATAAAGATAGTTTAGGAAATCTTATTACTGATTTGGTACTCCAAATCTTGTCCTGGCTTGCTGAAGAAGAACGAACAAAAATTAAAACTCGTCAACGTGAAGGTATTGAGGCTGCAAAGAAAAAGGGTAAGCATTTGGGTAGGCCGAAAACAGAAATCACTCAGGAATTTATCGATGCATACAACGATTGGAAACAAGGAAAGATTACAGCATTATATGCCATGAAGAAATGCAATATGACAAGTCCTACATTTTACAGGGTAGTCAAAAGGTATGAGGATAAGGAGTGAAAAATATAACATGACTTCAAAAGAGATCCAACATACAATAGAAGGCTTCTCTTCTTATTTATCAAACAAAGGAAGAAAGTCTTCTACAATCAAACGATACATCTATGATGTGGAAAGTTTCATTCAATGGCTGCAGCAATCAAAAAGGTTTACTAACGAAACTATTTGGGAATCACTACAGAAAAAAGATTTCGAATCATTTTTTAACTATTTAAAAGCCGATCGTCAATACTCCGATAAAACTGTACATCGTATATATATTGTTTTAAATAGGCTGTACGAATACTTAGATTTACCAAGCCCAATTGAAGGGACTACTCATATAGATCCACCTAATCGAGCATTACGTAGGGAGGATTTCGTTTCTTTCCAGGAAGAGAGGCGCTTAAAAGAAGTTATTTCTTCACTAGAAGGCCTTACAGAAAAACAACGATTAACACGCCCAATGATCTTAGAGCGGAATGTTTCTATCGTTACATTACTCCTGGATTATGGATTATCTTTAAAAGAGCTTGTTTCTCTGCGAATGATACATGTTCATTTCGAAAATAACACTTTATCGATTCCTGAAGACTCAAAAGTAAATAGAACCATTCATTTGAAAGAAGAAGATAAATTACACTTATACAATTATTATAAAACTATCCCTGAACCTGTACGCCCTAAATATCACAGTGATGATCCGTTATTCGTTGCTTTTGATTTTACCCGGGGGACATATCACTGGAGCTATGAGGATGATGCAAATGAAGCGGCGCACGAAAAACGCGAAAGCGTTTCACGATAAATGCGAAAACCGTACTTTGATACATGGCAGTGGTGGTTAAACACCCGGTTTCATACAACTGAACCAAGTAGATGACAC
>NZ_JBVYHY010000024.1:185000-264279 GCF_056033865.1 Bacillus sp. FAU20 | reverse complement strand
CTTTTCTCTCATTTACATTACTTATATAGTGTACCAAAATATGAAAAACTCAAAAAGGATATCGCTTTATAGTAAAAATAAGATATTTTCAGATAATCGACATAATTCTTTCAAAATATACACACAGCTTTGTAACAAGTCTCACATACTTTAAACGTATTTTCACTATAAACTGATTGTAGATAATGTAAAAAAGGAGTGAATATTTATTATGTCCGACGTTCTGTTACTGAGTCGTTTTCAATTTGCAATTACTATTTTTTATCACTTTTTATTTGTACCTTTGACAATCGGACTTGTTATTTTGGTAGCATGTATGGAGACTCAATACGCCCGCACATTGAATCCAACATACCGCAAAATGGCAAATTTCTGGGGTAAATTATTTACAATTAACTTCGTAATGGGGATTATAACCGGGATTACGATGGAATTCCAATTTGGAACAAACTGGTCTGAGTACTCCAAATATATGGGAGATATTTTCGGATCACCTCTCGCAATCGAAGCACTTGTTGCCTTCTTCTTAGAATCTACTTTCATGGGAATATGGTTATTCGGTAAAGACAAAATTTCACCAAAGTTTCGTGCCTTCTGTATGTGGATGGTTGCACTTGGAACAAATATTTCCGCCCTTTGGATTATTACAGCAAATGGTTTTATGCAAAACCCTGTTGGCTATGTAGTACGTAACGGTCGCGCTGAATTAAATGATTTCTGGGCACTCGTTACGAATCCATACGCTTGGAATATGTTCTTTCATACTGTAGTTGGTTGTTATATCGTAGGTTCTTTCTTCGTTATGGCAATTAGTGCCTATCACTTATTACGTAAAAATGAAGTAGAATTCTTCAAAAAATCATTTAAGTTTGGTTTAATGTTAGGCTTATTCGCCGCAACAATTACACCGTTTATGGGACATCAATCTGGTGTATCAGCAGCTAAATATCAACCCGCAAAAGGAGCTGCGATGGAAGCAGTTTGGGAAACTGGAAAAGGACAAGGCTTCTCAATTGTTCAAATTCCTGATGTGAAAAATGAAAAGAACTTGGAATTCCTTACGATTCCAAAACTCGGAAGCTTCTTCTATACAAACTCATTTGATGGCGCAATTGTCGGTTTAAAAGATATTCCGAAAGATGAACGTCCAAATGTTAACCTCGTGTATTATAGCTTCCGCTTAATGGTTGCACTTGGTATGTTCTTTATGGCATTAACTTGGTACGGCTTCTATTTAAACCGAAAAGGAAAACTAGAAAACTCAAAACGCTATTTAAAAATTACAATATGGTCTGTCTTACTTCCTTATATTGCGATTAATGCAGGATGGATTGTCGCTGAAGTAGGTCGTCAACCATGGACAGTATATAAACTAATGCGTACAGCGGAATCTGTATCGCCTATATCAGTTCCACAAATTTGGTTCTCATTAATTAGTTTAATTTTGTTCTACACTTTACTTTTAATCGCAGACGTATACTTAATGCTGAAGTTCGCGAAAAAAGGACCTGCAGCATTAGAAGAACCTGCTACTGAGGGAGGTGTAGCCCATGTCTCATGATATGCTTGCAATCATCTGGTTCGGTTTATGGGGCGTGATTTGGACAGTTTACTTCATTCTTGACGGGTATGCACTTGGTAACGGAATGATTTTTCCCTTCGTTACGAAAGACCGACAAGAACGAAATCAATTACAAGAAGCAATTGGCCCGTTCTGGGGCGGTAATGAAGTATGGTTGATTACAGCTGGTGGCGCAACATTTGCTGCCTTCCCAGTCACATATGCTAATATGTTTAGCTATTTATATACACCATTATTCTTAGTATTACTTGCACTGTTTGCTCGTGCCGCTGGACTAGAATTCATGCATAAAGATGATTCACCAATTTGGCAAAAAACTTGTAAATGGGCATTTGCAATTGGCAGTTTCCTAATCGCCTTCTTATTCGGTGTTACATTCGCTAACTTGTATTATGGACTACAAATCGGAAAAAATGGCTATGAAGGAAATTTGCTTAGCTTATTAAACCATTACGGTATATTAGGTGGTCTTTTCTTCACTGCTATATTTGTCGTATCCGGTGCCCTTTGGGTCATGATTAAAACGACTGGTGAAGTATCTGATCGTGCTTATAAAATCGCAAGACCGTTTTCAATGGCAGCTGCTATCATTTTAGCTATCTTCTATGTAGCAACTGCTAATCGGACAAACTTATTCCAAAACTTTACGGAATATCCGGTACTATTCATTCTTCCAGTACTTGCAATGTTAATGAGTGTACTCGCACTTATTATGGTGTACAAACATAAAATTGGCCTTGCATTCACATTCATTTGCCTAACAATCGCAATGTTTATGACAACTGGCTTTGCAGGTATGTTCCCAAGAATGTTACCATCTCGTATTAACGATGCATACAGTACAACGTTATACAACGCAGCTGGTAGTCAATTAAACTTAAAAATTATGTTCTTCGTTGCAATGGTCATGGTACCAATCGTTATTGGATATCAGCTTTGGAGCTACAGTATCTTTAAAAATAAAATTCATAAAGACTCTGCTAAAGGGTATCACTAAGGTAAAAAAAGACACTTCATTTGAAGTGTCTTTTTTATACGTATGATTTTCGATAAGATGTTATATTTCTAATCTAACAACTATACTACAGAAGAATCATTAACAGCTCACAGCTAGATTGTAGCACAGGACAAGTTCATCATTTTATGCAACTTTGCATATCACACTATAAAGTAAACTGTATTCCCTGATCATTCGCATCATTATCCCATACATCAGCTGTACTAATCCCGCTAAATGTTTGTACTTTCATTCCTGTATTTGATGATCCCGATCCATTATAAGCCTTCGTCTTTTCAATCGGCTGTACGTTATATTTGTCACCTACATTAATTGTTCCATTGCAATTTTCAATAATAACACCTTCCACAACTGCCGGCATTTTGTCACCCACTTTCATTTCTTTACTTTTATTTTATGAAAATCGCCTAGAAAAATAGCATGTTTTAATAAGAAAAAGCACTCAATTTGAGTGCTTTTTCTTTAAGCATAAAGACAAGTTTGGAGACAGTTGACTTCTTCAAAATTTTATTAGGGGTAATATTTTGAAAAAGAAAGCCTTTCATATGTAGATTAACACCACTGGAATATATAGTAAATTGATAATGTTTATACGGAAGATTGCTAATGTTTAGTATAGATAGTTTACACTATGCTAACAGTGAAAACTATCTATACTAATAAAAAAAGGTGCCTTCAAAAAAGACAACTTTCAAAAACAGACACTATAAAACAGAATTATTTATTGTTATATGATTGTTAGATACAAAAAGTAGAGGGAAATGTTTGTATTAAATTCTGCTTTATAAAGTCTGTCTACAACTTATATTGTAATCCTCTGCCTTTGAAAAAAAATATAATATGCACAATTGCATACAAAAAGAAAAAGCACTCTACTGAGTGCCTTTTCAACCATTTTACTTTTAATATATCGCTTTGAATATATTGTAACATACGTATCTATATATTTTATTGAGAAAATTCAAAATCCTTTTTCTTTCATTTTCAATTATAAAATCATGTAATATAAAAGGTATGTCAAATTCTTATACAAGTTGAGGTGTACTATATTTATGATGTATTTTGGAATTATTCCTCTTATACTGTTTATTATTTTTCTTATCTCGTATTTAAAAGATCCGCGAAAAATAATAAACGGCTTTTTATTTAATGCCTTTATCTGTTCATTTCTATTATTTTGCGCTATAGCCTCATTTGAGTCTGGTAATAACGATTTACATTTTATCGTTATCATCCCCATGTTAGCACTACTTGTAATGATACCTTTTGCTATAGTCGCTTTAATGTTCGGACTTTTTCTTAATGCAAAAATTTTAATGCAACGTGAAGGAAGGCGTTTCACAAACTCTTTAACTTTAATTGCTGCTTTAGGGATTTTATTCTTTATAACGCTCCCTATCATAAACCCAGCAAGTTTAGTTTCATCGCATTTAGAGCCTATTTTTGCAGCTATTTCTCTTATAAGCTTCTATTTCTTTATACACTTATCTAACTTCTTAAGCGCATATTTTTTATACCAATTCAACAGACCAAGACGTAATCAAGATTTCATTATCGTTCTTGGTAGCGGCTTAATTAATGATAAAGTACCACCATTACTTGCAAGCCGCATTAATAAAGCTATCGACTTCTATTGGAAACAAGCCGCTGTGAATACACCACCAACAATTATTTTCTCTGGTGGTCAAGGTCCAGATGAAGGCCTTCCAGAAGCAGAAGCAATGCAAAATTATGCTGTTGAAAAAGGAATTCCGCTTGAACATACAGTACAAGAAAATCGCTCTGTAAACACATATCAAAATATGTTGTTCTCTAAAGAAATTATGGATTCTTTAAAACCTGAAGGTAAATATAAAAGTATTTTTACAACGAATAATTTCCACCTTTTCCGCGCTGGTATATACGCTAGACAAGCTGGTCTTAATAGCCAAGGAATCGGGTCAAAAACTGCATTTTATTACTGGCCTAACGCAATGATTCGTGAATATGTTGCAATTGTCGTAATGGGACGTAAGCGTCATATGAAAATATGTGGAACTATTTTAGGTTTCGCTTTATTCATATCAGTACTTAGTTTTATATTTTCTTAATAGTATCCCATCCTTTGAAAGGATGGGATTTCTTATACTCATTTCAAAAATATTTTAAAGATAATATGGTGATAATATTCCCTGCATACATCCATTAAAGGAGAATTTTTTCAAATTAAATGTTAAAATGAAATTTAGGTGTGAATAACGTAACAAATAAGAAACTAGTTTGAAACGAGGAAATTATATGGAGAAAATTATCAAAAACAAGCCCAATAAGCTAAAAATTGCTTCAAAAGCTTTGATGATTATTATTGGGGCATTTATCACAGCGTACGGATTAGAAGCGGTATTAATTCCAAATAACGTATCAGACGGTGGTGTAACTGGTTTAAGTATCGTTAGTTCAAGATTATTTGGATTGCCATTAGGAGCTCTAATCGCAGTTATTAACATTCCTTTCGTTTGGTTAGGGTATAAGCAAATCGGTAAAAGCTTTGCGATTTATTCTATTATCGGAATTGCTTCATTAGCAGTAGGTACCGTTGTCATGCACGGAATACCAGCTATTATTGAAGGTGATACATTATTAGTTACAGTTGTTGGTGGTATTATCATCGGTTTTGGTATGGGACTAGCATTACGTAACGGTGGGGCATTAGATGGAATCGATATGCTTGCTGTATTGCTTTCTCGTAAGTTACCATTTGGAACGAGTGACCTTATTTTATTCTTAAACATGTTCGTATTTATTTTCGTATCAACGGTATTCGGCCTTCAAGGAGCTATCCTTTCGGCAATTGCTTACTTTATCGCTTCGAAAGTGATTCATATCGTTGAAGTTGGTTTAAGTGGTTCAAAAGCATTTAAAATCATTACAAAAGAGCCTGAATTAATGGTAGAAACAATTCGCGATCGTTTAGGCCGAAGTGCAACATATAACGAAGTATACGGTGGTTATTCAAGAGAGAAGTTCAAAGAAATTTCTTGTGTAATTAACCGTTTAGAAGAAAGTAAAATGAAAGAACTTATTAATGAAATCGATCCACACGCTTTTATTACAGTTTATGATGTAGCAGAAGTAAAAGGCGGTAATTTCAAGAAACGTGATATTCATTAATCGTTATATAAAAGAGGGTATGCCAAAATTTTGGCACACCCTCTTTTTATTATTAAGTTGCTATCGTTGTCAGTTTTTGTCGGTAAGTCGATATATTTCAATAATCGCTGATATATTTTTACTCTCCCCCCTTATGCCTAAATCGCACTAATAATAAGGAATTAATTCCCATAACAAGAAAAAAGACCAAAAAGCAACTCACACTTTTCGGTCTCTACACTATCTTCTCTTCGTAATCTTTCCTGAACCACCGACCCTCGTTTTCGGAGGAGATGTATTCCTTGGCGGGATTTTAATAGATGATTTTGGCTTCACATCTGATCCGCTTGAACCACCTGGATTTTTCGTTATTTTCCCTTTGCTTCCAGTAGGAGGCGGAGGCGTACTACTTCCTTTTTTAGTAATACTTCCTGTATCTCCTACGGAAGGTTTCGAATCTACATGATCGCCTCGCTTAATGATAGACCCTTTTCCTTCCTTCGTAATTGGAGGAGGGGTTTTCTTTTCTTCTTTCGTAGGCGGTCTCTCTGGAATAACCGGTTTATGATTTTGTCTGTCATTATACCCACGGTAATCACCGTACGATGATTTTCGTGAACCAAATATATCATTTAATATACTTCCCATAATATACCCTTGCAAGAAGGACGGTTGGTAATTTTGACGGACAAATTCTTTATTACTTATTTCAATTAACGTATCAGATGGTTTCTCTTTATCCTTTTGCAGGTTATAAATCTTATCAGAATAAACGAGGAACATTTGATTTTCGTCTTCTTTAGATGCTTGCTTCGGTTCTCTTTCGTTAATGAGTTCCTTCGCTACTTCAGGAACCGACCGATTGGCGGCCCTATACACGTAAGATTCTTGTTTACCTTCCTTGGCAACAGATTCAAGTGGATAACGGTCTTGAATCGACTTTGTCTGCCCGCCTTGACAACCTGATAAGGCATAACCAGCAACAACAAGTAATATAACGATAGCAAGTATAGGGATCACAAACGATTTAATCATGGTAAACAATCGGTTTGACATGATTACGCCCCCTTACGTTGCTCTTATAATTTGTACATCAGCAGGAATGATTGCTTCTCCCTCATACATCATTGTGCGACCATTTTGCCATTCAATACGCAATAATTTTCGATTATCTGATTGGAATTCCCATATATACTGTTCTTCTGAAGCTGAGAATGGAGTTTTTCCCATCACAACAACACGTCCGTTATATTGTTCTTCCATATGGTACTCGGTATCATCCATTTCAATTGTCGTCGGAATTTCATCAATTGAATCTAAGCGACCATCAATTGGAGTATATAATTTGTAATACGTATTTTCACGGTCTTCAATTTTTAAATAACGAATATCTTTCCCGTCTTGCAGTGTCAAAACAATTTCTTTACGAGAATGCATACTCGTTTTCCCAATTAATTCATACATAACTAATGAAACTTCAATCATATCGCCAGGAGCTAACGTTAAAAGACTCTTTTCCGGCTTCGGTGGCTCTGGGCTTTTCATTATATTTTTAATTCGTTTAAATAAACTCATGATCTACCCCTCCTTTTCTATTTATAAACACGCACCTAAAATTAGTGCACCAACAATATGTAATGATCCGGCTAGCATCGCATGTGCAACGCTACCTTCTTTCGTACCCTCTTCTAAATCAAGACCAGACATTTTCTTTAATACGAATTCGATAAACATTTCTACCACTAATAAAATAACGAAAGAAACTGCTGATGCAAGAAGTGCTTGCCATAAATCATTTGCTTTCGTTATCGATTGGGATAAAATGTACCCTTGCGCAAATAATTTCATAATAAAACGAGTTGTTACAGCTGTATTTCCATTTTTGATTTCTTTTAAATCATTGTATTTTGTAAAAATTGAATCAACCCACATAATTGCAAATAAAAGTACTGCACTCGCTCCAGTCCATACAAGCATGGCAACTACATTCATCCATGTCATTGCAAAACCTCCTCTAAATATAAAGTGAAACTTTAATGGGTGGGGAAGTGTTTATTCCCCACTGATTATTAGCCCTCACCAATCGGGCATTTATGGGCAGTAGATCTCCCACCCACCTCTCTGTTTTCACCAAAAGTAGAGGTGGGTGTCTTACTGCCCGCAAATTGCGGGGTAATAGAAAACCGACATGAATATATTTAGACATGTCGGTTCATTTGTCTCTATTCTATATTATTTCTCATACTGCTTCATAATACGAGCTAATTCATCGTCAACAGCAGAATTTTTATTTAAGCTTGCGAATTCATCATCTAATGATTTTTCTTTTTTGTACACTTCACCGCTTGCTTCTGCTTCAGCCTCTAATTGAAGAGCTTTCTCTTCCATACGGCTTAAACCAGCTTTTGCTGAGTTTGAATCAAATCCAGACATCGCCTGATTAATATTCTTTTGTGCTTTCGCCGCATTTACACGTGCTACAAGTGTCTCACGTTTATTTTTCAGTTCATTTAATTGCTTACGCATTTCTTCTAGCTTCAGGCGCAGATTATCAGCAGCAGCTTTGTTTTGCTCATAGCTTGCTTTATACTCATTCATCTTTTGCTCTGCATTTTGTTTTTCTTCTAGTGCACGGCGCGCAAGATCTAAGTTACTAGCTTGAACAGCCATATGAGCTTGTTCTTCACGTTTTTTCACAAGTGCTTCTTGCTCTTCAAATAAGATTTTGAATTTCTTCTCAAGCGCAATTTGAGCTGCTACACTTTTCTCAGCTTCTTGTACATCAGCTTGCATATCGCGTAAATATTGATCCGTCATCTTAACTGGATCTTCCGCTTTTTCAATTAATGAATACACATTCGACATTGTTAAATCTCGTAATCGTTTAAATACAGACATCTAAATTCCTCCTATGATATACCTCATATTTTAAATTCACTACTTGGAAAAATAAAAATCTTCCTTAACAGTAAAGAATAGTAATTTTTACAGCTATGTGTTTATTATAACAAAATGAAGATGTACTTACATGTTATTTCCAAAATACATCCATTATAATATGACATTCTAGATGCAATATTGTATTTCTAATATATTCTCATTATCTCCCTTTAAAATTAACTTACTTTTTTGCAATTTCACTAAATTACATAAGTGTAATATTACTGTAAGCTAACTCGATAGTTACGTTTCCATATTTCTTATACACTAATACCAGAAGCAACAAACAAGCTTCTCATCATTTCAAAACTAATACAAAAATTGTATTTACTATAAAATATTAAAAAGGAGAAATCATCATGAAAAAATTAGTAGGAATCGGATTAGCAGCAGCAATTTCATTCGGAGCATTATCAGGTTGTTCTTTATTAGGAGAAAAAGCAAACGGATTTGTACTGTACGGAACAGAAGATCAAGTAACACAAATTGCAGATAAAAATAAAAAAGAAGTGAAAGAAAAAGACTTCTATAAAATGAAAATGACAACATTAGACGGTAAAAAAGTTCTTGTCATGGATAAGAAAACTGGTGAAGAACTTGTGAAGAAAGAGTTACTTAGCAAAGTGGATGCAAAAGACGACACGAAGCCACTTGATAAATTACCAGCTGTAACAACAGAACAAGGTGTATTATTCGCAAAAGAAAAAGTAGAAAATGCTACACTTGATGGGGCAAAATTAAAATACGAAGGCAATACAATTATCGGTAGTGGCCGTGCATATGCCGACATGTTCGCGGTTGTTGATGATGCAACATACGGAAATGTAAAAGGTGAAGAAAAATCTGTAGGTGTATTAAAATTTGATAAAGACCCAAGTAAAGAATTCCCTGGAAAGAATGGTGTAGAATCATCACAACTTGTAAAAATTAAGAAGTAATAAAAAAGCTTTGCGAAATTCGCAAAGCTTTTTTCTATTTATTATGAGCAATTTGCTCCATATCCGGACTACAAGTTTGCGACTGACATGACTTATTTAAAGAACATGCCGCGCATTTTCCTTTTTTACTTCTCTTTACAAAATGAACTAACGTGTATGCTGCATAACCAAAAATGATAGCTCCAATTATAATATTGACCATCATCACAATACATCTCCTTCTAGAATCCGAGTAAGGATCCGACTTGGTATATAATGAGCGTTAATACGTAAGCAACTACGAGCGGATAAACGACTGAGAAAATCGTCCATTTCGCTGATCCTGTTTCACGTTTAATAACAGCTACTGTCGCTAAACACGGAACATATAATAAAATAAAGAACATAAATGCATATGCTGATAACGCAGTATAATGTGCTCCCATTACATTTCCAAGCACATCTTCTTTCACCGCATAAATAATTGCCATTGTAGAAACGACAACTTCTTTCGCTAAAAATCCTGTTAAAAGAGATGCTGCAGCTTGCCACGTTCCAAAGCCGAGCGGTGCAAATAGTGGTGCGATAAATCCACCAATCATCGCTAAGTAACTGTCTCCCATATCCACACCAAATCCTGATGGACCTGCGTAGTTTAATAACCAAATGACAACAGAACCACCGAAGATGAATGTACCTGCTTTACGAACAAATCCCTTACCTTTCTCCCACGTGCTTAGCCATAACGTTTTCGCTTGTGGCACGCGGTAAGGAGGTAGTTCAATGACGAAAATAGACTTTTCCGCTTTTAAAATGGTAAGAGACATAATTTTTGTAACTAATAATGCAAGAACAATACCTGCAACATATAAAGAAAACACAACAGTTGCCTGACTATGAGGGAAGAATACTCCCGCAAATAATGCGTATACAGGTAAACGTGCCGAACAAGACATAAATGGTGTTACAAGAACTGTAAGTAAACGTTCTTTTTCTTGTTCAATCGTTCTCGCTGCCATAATACCTGGAACATTACATCCAAAACCGATAATCATCGGAATGAATGCTTTTCCATTTAAACCGAAGAACTCCATAATTCTATCCATAACAACTGCAATTCGCGCCATATATCCTGAGTCTTCTAATAATGAAATGAAAAAGAATAGTGCAAAGATTTGTGGAACGAATACTAATACCGCACCAACACCGGCAATAATACCTTCTGTAACGAGTGCTTGAATAAAATCAGAAGCTCCAACACTTGTAAGTCCAGCTGTCACCCAATCCGTAAGCTGGCCACCAAAAAACTCATCTAACATATCCGATAAAGGTGTACCAATCCACGTAAACGTAACCTGAAAAATAAAAAACATAACTGCTAAAAAGATTGGAAGTCCTAAAATTTTATGTGTAATTAATCTATCAATTTTTTCTGAAAAAGGAATTTTCCCTTCTTTCTCATGCTTCATAACATTTGTTTTTAACTTTTCAATATACGCTTCACGAGTTTTGTAAATGTGCTCTTCCAACGTACAATCAAGTTTTTCTTCTAAGCGAGATCGAATGGCTGCAAGTTCCTTATAAATTGGTAATGCTTTCATCTCTTTTTCTACTACTTCGTTATTGCTTAAAAATTGAAGAGCTAACCATCTCGGATGCTCGTAATTCGCTTTCTCTAAAAGAGAAATTACTCCTCCAATTCCTTCATCCATTCGTACACCATATGAAATAATGAATGGCTTTTTCGCATTTTTGTCATTTTCTTTAAGCGTCGCAAGTAGTTCTTCACAACCTTTTCCGCTTCTTGCAACGACAGGAACGACTGTTACACCTAATAGTTCTGATAATCGTTTAACATCAATTACAATGCCTCTTTGCTTCGCCACATCAATCATATTTAAACCAATTGAAACGGGCTTACCAAATTCAAGTAATTGCAACGTTAAATGCATATTTCGTTCAAACTGCGAAGAATCCACAATATTTAACATATGCTGAAATTCTTCTGTTAATAGAAAGTTTGTTACAACACCTTCATCGCGTGAAACTGGATTTAAATCATAGACGCCTGGTAAATCAATTAATGTTCCTTGCTTATCTTTTAATTTACCAACCTTCTTTTCTACTGTTACACCGCTCCAGTTTCCTACATACTCATAAGAACCAGTAAGTGCATTAAATAATGATGTTTTCCCTGTATTTGGATTCCCTAGCAAAGCTACCTTATTCACGCTAATTCCACCTTTATCATTTTCGCGTCACAATGACGAATACTAATTAACTGTCCACGACACTCCAATGTACAAGGACCTTTGAACATCGCTTTTTGCTTCATGCGAAGTTCGCTTCCTTCAGAAAGACCAAAAGCAGCCAGTCTTCTCTTTAGTAACTGATCTAACGACTGAATACTTTTTACTAACACTTTCTCACCAATTTTAATATCTACTAAGCTCATAACCTTCCCCCTCCGAAGAGAATGATAATTATTTTCAAAAGAATTATAGCACACTCTATTTCTTGAGCACTATACCCTTTGACTTCATATTTATTAACATTTCTCTACAATTTTATTTCAATTATTGTCATAATAGATTCGTTTGCCATTCTCATCCATTTCGCTTACAATAAACAATAACAAATAAAGAATTTCGTTATCACAGGGGGAGCCATGCCGCTGAGAGGGAACACTTCGTTCCGACCCTTCGAACCTGTTAGTTAATGCTAACGCAGGGATTGTGCAAACGTCCGAAATACATACCTCTTTTTTATTTACGTATTTCGTATCCTCCTATGATATCTATTCTTTTTTGTACAACTTGGATTTAGGGGGAGACAACATGCGTAACACCAATTTACAAGCGATGATCGAATCTGCTATTCTTGCAGCCTTCGCCATGATCATCGACATTTTACCATTATCAATTAAACTTCCAACAGGCGGTTCCATTTCATTTGCTATGATTCCTATTTTTATTATTGCTTACCGCTGGGGCTTTAAATCAGCTTTCTTAGGCGGTTTAGTTTGGGGACTATTACAAATTGTCGTGGGAGATGCTTACATTTTAACACCTGTTCAAGCATTCATTGAGTACTTCTTTGCCTTTGCTTTTATTGGATTTGCTGGCTTATTCTATTGTCCAATTCAAAAAGCACTTTTAACATCTAATGAAAATAGCTTAGAACAATCAAATTTAGGTAGCCGTAAAGACAAACCTTCATCAAAACAAAACCAGGGTAAGAAAGTCCTTGCTTATATTATCCTTGCTACATTTATCGGTAGCTTTGCTCGCTATTTCTGCCACTTTATTGCTGGCATTATTTTCTGGGGACAATATGCACCGAAAGGTCAATCAGCTGTGTTATATTCATTAATCGTAAACGGCAGTACAATGCTCGGTTCTTTTATTTTATGTACAGTTTTACTTATATTTTTATTCCTTACTTCACCACGATTATTCAAAAGCATCAATGCTTATCAAATAAATGCAAACAAAAAGGGCGCTTAATGAGCGCTCTTTTTTCATATCGTAATATCAATTAAAAATACAATAAATGCGCAAAAGAAAATAAATACCATTATACTTAGCCAATTGCTATGCACGGTTCATCGACTCCTTACATAACCTCATATTCTAAACAAATTATACTGATTAAAAATAAAGATTAGGTAAAGATAATATGAAAATAAATTAAAAAAACGTAGATAATATGATCTACGCTTTTTTCGGTAAATAGAAGTAAAATAACACACCATTTTCTGTATTTTTTACCCCATATTCAGCATCATGTAGTTCTAAAATGTTCTTTGAAATGGCAAGCCCAAGCCCCGTCCCACCTTGTGAACGCTGACGAGCTGTATCCACGCGATAAAAACGATCCCAAATTTTATCTAATTGTTCTTCTTCAATGTGAGTACCTTTATTTTCAATACACACTTTTATACGATCCTTCTCATCTATTGTAGAAATAATAATATCCTCTTTATTTGGTGTGTAGCGTATGGCATTCGTAATAAAGTTCACGATGACTTGTTCAATCCGGCCTTGATTTGCAATCACTTCAAATGAACATATATTTTTATGAACATGAAGTTCTTTTTTCTCTATTTCCACAGATAGATGTTCACATATATCTTCAATTACTGTATCAATATAAAACGAATCCTTTTTCATTTTATATGTACCAGATTCAAATTTAGCTAGCTCAAGCATATCCAAAATTAACGTATCCATTTTGTCTACTTCTCTCTCCATTGCCTGAAAATAATACTCTTTTTTATGTTCAGCTACCCCGTCTTTTAAAATAGAAATACAGCTTTTCATAATACTTAGCGGTGTTTTTAATTCATGTGAAACACCAGAAATGAATTCTTTTCGCGTCTTTTCTAACTTTCTTTCCTTTTCAATATCTTCTTCTAACTGTCCAATATGCGAATGGAGTTTATTTGATAGCACATTAATATTTTTTGATAAATCCCCAATTTCATCTTTTGAAGTAATCGGTATTTTTTCTGTGAAGTCTAAATGCGCTATTTTCTTCGTTGTATCATTTATTTTCAATAATGGCTTTGCAATTTGTTTTGAGTAATAGAACGAAGCTAAAAAAATAAGAACGACTACAAATGCAATGATATAGATATAATAATCTTGCACCATTTGTACAGCCTCATCTACGGGCTGTAAAGAAGCCATCGCATAAATATATGTTACTGATCCACCTTTTTCTTTTATCGGCTTAATTAATAATTTATATTTTATATCATTCTTTTCATAGTCCATTGTTTGTATTGCATATTGTATATGCTTGCTCTCTTTTAATAATAAATCCGTTTGAAATTCTTTTATGTTATCTAAAAAGATGCTATTTTTATAAATTTGATTTATAGGACCTGTTACATCAGGAAGCTGAACTTTCGTAACACGCCCACCTATATAAGCATCTAATTCTTGAGCAGATTCTTTCTGGACAGCTGGTTTCTTTTCCTTAGCAAGTTGTTCTTCGGCTGCTCTCTTTTTCTCCTCATTTAATTTCATTTTCTCCTGAAACGCTTTTTCTAACGGTTTATTAGATCCACTTAAATTTTGCTTGCCTAACGTGAAAGAGAATGGAATATAATTATCATCTTTTTTCACGCCAGAAAAATAAATTTCTTGTCCTAAAAATGCATTTGATGATTTATTATCAATCTCCTCTATATTGATGAGATTGTATAAAGGAATTTTGAATATTTGTTGTCCAAAGCTCTTTTGTTGCCTACGATCTATCGTTACCTCAAAATAAAAATCATCCGCATGTTTTAAATTCCCATTCTGATCTAATGTCGTAATCCACGTATTATTTTCTCTTAAAAAGTCTTGCTCCAGTCGCTTAATTTCTTCTGCATTTCCTACATAATTCAAATAACTCTTCTCAAAGGAATTTAAGTTCACTTTAATATCTTCTACTTTTCGATTCGCATAATATTGTTTAAAAAATATCGTTTGTCCAATAAATATCGTCACTAAAATTAACATGCATAATGCTGTTGTGAGGGTAAATAATTTTAGTACAATTCCTTTTCTCATACATTCCCCTCAAATTTATAACCTGTTCGTACTACAGTTGTAATGTACTTTGCTTTCTCTCCTAATTTATTTCGCAAATTACGAATATGGCTATTAACGGTTCGGTCATCACCGGCAAATTCGTATCCCCAAATTCTTGAAATGAGTTGCTCTCGCGTTAAAACTATTCCTTGATTTTTCATGAAATACACCAATATTTCAAACTCCGTATGCGTTAAACTAACATCTGCCTCATCAACAGTAACAGTACGCGACGGAAAATGGACATGGATGCCATGAATCGATAACGTATCATCTTCGTTCTCTAAAGGTTTCTTCGATGCTTTTCTACTTTCTAATAATCGTTTCGCTCTTGCTAATAAAATTGGCGGACTATACGGCTTCGTCACATAGTCATCTGCTCCAAGTTCAAAACCAAGTAACGTATCGTCTTCATCTACGCGCGCCGTCAGCATAATAATAGGCACCTCGGACGTCTTCCTAATCCTTCGGCAAACAGACCATCCATCGAGTTCTGGCAACATAATGTCTAAAATAACTAAATCCACCTTTTCTTGCTCAAATACAACTAAAGCTTCTTTTCCATCTCTTGCTTCAAACACTACATATTGCTCACTCAAAAAATAATCTTTTAATATTTCACGCAAAATATCTTCATCTTCCACAATTAAAATGTTTTTTGACATAACTTATGTATCCCCTTCCGTTTTCAGAAACTATCACTTCATTTTGAATAACTAGCCGTTAACTTCGCCTCGATAATATATCTATCTGGTGCATCCCCTATATAATCAAATGGATAGCAAGTCGTCAGTGTTAATACCGGTTCTTCTTTTTTTATAATAACAGTACGATCATCCGCGTGGGTAATCCACGTCTTTTGAATTTCATATGTGTAAATTTTATTATCATACTCTAAAACAAGCGTATCTTTTTCTTTTAACTCCCCTAAATCGGTAAATACAGTATCCCGGTGTCCACTCAAAACAGTATGTCCACCTCCAGATGGCGTTGTCGTTAAATCACTAACGAACATACCCACTCCTTTTTTCAAAGTCGTATCATCCGCTCCCCAATATATAGAAAACTTCTTCCCTATTTTTGGTATGTTTAACATCGCTACCTTTTCTCCTTCTTTATGTTCTGTTTGAGAAGAAGGCACTTGGGAAGTTACAGGTGTTTCGGAAGAAAGTTCATTATCTTGTATATTTTCAAGGCTCTTTAGTTCTTTTTTTGTTAATTGTTGAGCAGAGCTTTTTCCTTTATACCATTCGACAGCGTAATATGCTCCCATAAATAGCCCTATAGCCATCAATATGATACCGATATAATTGAGTATCTTCATGTTTCATCCCTCCATGCAAAAAATGGTAGGAATAACCTACCATTTTTAATATATGAAATTATGCCATTCTTTATAGGACAATATTTGATTTATGCCTTAACTTTATTCCGACGATTCAAACCAAATAATGTACCTAGTGCTACAAGACATGCGCTTAGTCCCATCATTGCTACATTATTAGATGCTGTGTTTGGTAATTTCTCTCCAGCTTCTTTTTTTGCAATAGCTTCCTTTTCTTTCACTTGTGGCGCTACTACTTCTTTAGCCATATTACTTTTTTCTTTTTCTTGTACTTGTGCCGCTTGCTTTTTCGCTACTTCATTCTTCTCTTGCGCTTGCGCCGCTTGTTTTTTCTCTGTATCATTTTTTTGCTGCGCCTGAATCGCTGCTTCTTTTTTTGCTATATCTTGCTGTATTTGCGCTGCTTCTTCCTTTGTCAATGTTCCAGTTGAAGCACTTGCTACTGAAGAATATCCTACTGTTAAAAGTGCCATCACACAAATTGGTAATAGTTTCTTTTTCATTTTATTTCTCTCCTCTTATACGTTTTACATCACTTCGCATCGGATGTATCACTAGAATAAACAAGAGATATAAATTTAAGATGCAGATGAAATATATTTCATTTAAAGATTTCATTGTAGAGAAATAAAAAAACATCGCAATATATACGATGTTTTTTCGGGTGTGTGTCTCAATATTTACATATTACTTTCGCGTGATGTAGAAGTAGAACAGGCCGGAGCGATAACTAATTGTCTCGGCTCAGTTTTCTTTAAGTGATTTTTGACGTTACACTTACGACGTTGAACAACCCACGCTTTAATAGGGTTTGTCAAAATAATCTTTTGCTCTTCGTTAGGGGCCTCTTCTTCAAACCTACAACTTTCGCTCCATTTATTCCATTTCATTGTAAATTTAGAAGAAGAATGATCATCTTCTTGATCAAACAAGTGCAAAAAATCCATCTCGCCAGCTAGCATTACGGTGTTGCTAGTTGCTAAAAAAGAAAAGGTCGTCCAACGTTTCTCCATGCCCTCCTACTCCTTTTTCACATATAGAGTGCCTAAAACTTAATTTACCTAAAATATGCTTGCCTTTTACCTTACACCCATAGTTTATCCAAAATGCTCTTATGCAACTATCGATTTGCCTTACAACTACCTTACATTTTTGTAAGAAACAAAAAAACCTTCACTCTATATAATGAAGGTTTCTTACTTTTTATCTATATGATCTCTCATATCATCAAGTCCAGCTTCTTTTAGCTGCGACATCATACCGTGCGAAATTGCTCCTAACACTAAAGTCATTCCAATTAATGAAATACGAATCGCAGGTACATCAATTACGTAAGCCAACAGGCCAAGAACAATTGTTAAAAGTAATGCTTTTATAAATGTTACACTTGTGTACTGTTTCTTCTTCATCATATTCACCCTTTATGGAAGCGTTTTCTTAATATGCTTATTATATCATATCATCAGATGATTTTGTCGTTATCTTTGTAAAAAATTACTATCTCCTTTGACTTTTTTCTTTCTATCCTTTACAGTCGAAATGTTCACAAGTTTTACACTGTAGGAGGACTCCAATGAATATTGAAATAAAAGACACTTTAATTTCTGAAGAACAATTACAAGAAAAAGTAAAAGAACTAGCACTTCAAATCGAAAGTGACTTTGAAGGAGAAGAAATCGTAGTCATTGCTGTATTAAAAGGATCTTTCGTATTTGCTGCTGATTTAATTCGTCACATTAAAAACGATGTAACAATCGACTTTATTTCTGCATCTAGCTACGGAAATCAAACAGAAACAACTGGAAAAGTTAAACTATTAAAAGATATCGATGTAAACATTACTGGAAAAAACGTCATTGTCGTAGAAGACATTATCGATTCTGGTTTAACACTTCATTTCCTAAAAGACCACTTCTTTATGCATAAACCAAAGGCACTCAAGTTCTGTACATTACTTGATAAGCCAGAACGTCGTAAAGTAGACTTAACAGCTGAATATGTTGGCTTCCAAATTCCAGACGAATTCATCGTTGGATACGGTATCGACTGTGCAGAAAAATATCGTAACTTACCATTCATCGCTTCAGTTGTAACGGAATAATCATATAACTTAAAAAATCGATAGTACATAAAATGTATATCGGCGATTTTTTAAATATATCGACTTACCGACAATAACTGACAATCTTAGCGCCTTATTAATAGGAAAAAGCTGTTCTGAAATACATCGGAACAGCTCCTTACTTTCCATTACAAAAAAAACAGGGAGAGATGAAAAATGACAAAAACAAAATTTGAAAAAGTACTCCTCATCGTAAATCCAAAAGCTGGACAAGGCGACTTACATACAAATTTAACGAAAATCGTACCACCTCTTGCCGCAGCTTTTCCTGACTTACATATCCTTCATACGAAAAAACAAGGTGATGCAACAAAATATTGCCAAGAGTTTGCTAGTAAAGTAGATTTAATTATCGTCTTTGGTGGTGACGGAACAGTATTTGAATGCACAAACGGCTTAGCACCTCTTGAAACTAGACCTACACTTGCAATCATTCCAGGCGGAACTTGCAATGACTTCTCTCGCACACTAGGCGTTCCGCAAAACATTGCAGAAGCAGCAAAACTTATCACAAAAGAACACGTAAAACCAGTTGATGTTGCAAAAGCAAATGGACAACATTTTTTAAACTTCTGGGGCATTGGACTCGTATCTGAAGTATCAAACAATATCGATGCAGAAGAAAAAGCAAAGCTTGGTAAAATCGGTTACTATTTAAGCACAATTCGAACTGTAAAAAATGCTGAAACATTCCCAGTTAAAATCACTTATGACGGACAAGTATATGAAGACGAAGCTGTTCTTGTCATGGTTGGAAACGGTGAATATCTTGGTGGTATTCCATCCTTTATTCCGAACGTAAAATGTGATGACGGAACACTTGATATTTTCGTAGTCAAATCAACAGGTATTCAAGCATTTAAAGATTACATCGGAAAGAAACTATTTGAAGACTCAAATGAAAATGACATCTTCCACGTAAAAGCGAAATCCATTCATATCGAAACAGAGGAAGAAAAAGAAGTTGATACAGATGGAGAAAGCTCGCTTCATACACCTTGTCAAATTGAATTATTGCAAGGACACTTTACGATGATTTATAATCCTGCGGTTGTGTAATAAAAAAAACGAGTGCTAGCACTCGTTTTTTCTCTTCTAATCTAGTTATATTGTTGAATCATTTCTTGTATTTCTTTCACTCTCTCTAAAGTAATTCCATTTCTTTGTTCGATCGCTAAAGAATGCTCGGTTGGCTCTAATTCAATATACGGTGCCGTTCCAACTTCTCTTATATGTACATTTGTTTTTAAATTTAATGTTTCTGGATAAAATGGTATTTCTACAGATAACCAACCAAAATAAGGATCACTATTTTCTCGGCCTCTCTCATCCCACTTTTCTAATACTTCATCATAACTTTCTTTACTAAGTGATACCCACACAGTCCATATGAAATTTTCGTGGTAATCAATGATAGGAATCTCTAAACAACCTCTAATAAAGTAATATTCATCATCCATTACGCAAAGTTCTGACGTTAAATAGAAGCGTTCCTCTCTTTCATGGGGCGCTACCTCGTAATAATAATATGGTGCTTCACTTCGGTAGCATAAAACAAGTGTAAAACGACTCATTTGTACTTTTTCTCCAGATTTTCTTCTTCTTTTCATTTATTATTCTTTCTCCCATCTTTTTCAGTCACAATCAAACTCCACCCAATTTTCCCAGTTCGTATTAGCATCCTTATTTACAATTTCACTAGAGTATACCATAGACATACTTACCTTTCATTTTCTAATAATATTACTAAAAAATAGTAGAATGACTAGTTTGCATACTCTAGTTCTTTTTATGTACAATGAAGGAAAGAAGCACCTTCATGTAAGGGAGAGGACAAACTTTGTTCAACCAACAGTTAGTTAATTTACGCATTGATTTTGCATTTAAACAATTGTTTGGTACGAATGGTAGCGAAGATATTCTAATTGCATTTTTAAATGCTATGTTACAAGAGTCTTTAGAGTCGCCCATTGCTTCTCTACAACTAGAAGATCCACATTTACACAGGGAATATGAAGAGGATAAGTTATCTATTTTAGACATTTCAGCGACATTAAACACAGGAACAAAAGTTAATGTAGAAATACAACTCAATAATAATCACGATATGGTTAAACGCAGTTTATATTATTGGGGAAGACTATACACATCTCAACTACAAAAAGGGATGTCCTACAGTGCACTTCACAAAACCATCACCATAAACTTACTAAACTTCGTAATGTTTTCGGAACACCCAGCCTTCCATACAACGAGCATATTATGGAATACACAACAACAAAAAATCCTGAGTGAAGACATAGAAATCCACATTATAGAAATTCCAAAGTTAACTGAACAATGGCATGAAGAAAAAGTAAATCCGTGGAAAGATCCATTTGTTCGTTGGCTTTTATTGCTTTCAGCAAATGAGGATGAGCACTTAACTAAACTATTGGAGGATATTGCTATGAACCAAGACCCTATTTTACAAAAAGCAATAAATAAATGGGAACGTATGAGTCAGGATTCTTCTTTCCGACAAGCCTATGACGCAAGGGAGAAAGTTTTAATGGATGAAGCAGCAAAATTCGCCCATGCAGAGACAGAAGGAATAAAAAGAGGAATGGAACAAGGAATTAAAAAAGGGCTTGAAAAAGGCATTCAACAGGGGAAAATTCAAATGATTAAAAATATGTATGATCTTGGTATACCACTTGAAACGATTGCTAAGGCAAGTAAATTAAGTTTGCATGAGATTGAGCATATTTTAGGATATAAATAGTCATAAAACAAGAGCTTGAATAGTTTCAAGCTCTTGTTTTATCAACTCTCCTCAATATCATCCAATTGAGTCTTATAACATTCATCACACTTTGGCCTCATAGGAAGAATCCCTCTTTCATCAGGTAATAAAACCCTCAAAACTTCTCGATCCATCTCTACGAAAGACTTCATAATAATGGGATAGCCTTCAATTATATTCGTATACTCAATCCCTTTTTCAAACTTTTTTCCGCCCTTTATTTCTTCTATTATGGTACAAAAAACACTATGCGCGACTTCAGGATCCATATTTAATGCTATTTGTAAATCTTGATGATTAAAGTTATCTCTTAGACCATGCGTATGATAATTAGCATGGATGCCATCAATATCTTCTGCTAATATGCTATGCATGTACCATCCATACTCTTGTAGCATATTTTCTTCCCATTCATCTGCATCCTCTTCTAAATCTTCATCAAACAAATTCGGATCATACCACACATCTTCGTAATCTCCATCAATTAAAAATCTCCAACCAGGTGGTAACCCTAAATACTTCTTTATTTCAGGTGCCCATTCATCAATATGTTGAACGTGTAAAGGAAGAAAGAAATCTTCTTCTGTCCCCATTTCTTCACCAGCCCAAATGTACCAACCTGTCGTTCCGTTTTCTATAGGCATTCGTAACCCATTAATCGGAGCGATACCATCTTTCACATTTTGCGCTATTCCTAATTTCAAGTCATTCGGAGATTCTACATACTCTACTTTATATTTATCACATATACTCCTCTGTTCTTTTATGTATTTTTCCATCCTTTTAGCACACTCCCCAATTTTTGAAAGATAGATTTCTTTGCCGAAGCACTCTCTAACTTCCATACCCCACACGGATTATAAAATGGATCCTCTTGTTCATAACGATTATCTATATAATGAGATAAAAGATACACTGGAGCATCTTCTGTGAAACTAATTGTATCTCCATCTTTCAAATTAGGTTTTTCCAATATATTATGTAGGTTAAAATCATTTAATAAATCTACAGCTACTTCCGGATCTATTCCTCTGTCTAAAACAACGTCTGATAGATTAAATGCTTGCATTCCACATGAATAATAACCGTCCTCTTCATCTCCAACTAAAGTTACAAGGTGCGAATACATTGGGAATATTTCCTTATTCTCTGCAAGCTCTTCCTTTCTTAACTACTTACCTATATTTTACCATTAAGTAAAGATAATTTTATACTTATAATCCTATCTTATCCTTCATACTGGAAGAAACTTTCTTTACTTCTATTTACTCATCAATGTGATTCTTTTTTGTCTATATAAATAAAGAATACCTGTAACTATAAAAACAATCCCGCCAAAATACACACCATACTCTATCGCAACTGCTACAATTCTTTCAATATGTTGTCCAAATAAAGAACCTAGTACGAAATAAACGAGTGTCCAAACAAAGCCTGTCGTATAAGAATACAAAGCATACGCCTTAAATGACATGTTATTCATTCCAACTAAATACGGCACGATATGTCTTACAACTGGTATGAAATAGCTTGTAACTAACGCGTACTGTCCGTATTTATCAACCATTTCTTGTGATTTTATCAAATACTTCGCTTTTTTCTTTTTCATTAATTTATGGAGTACCTTCGTGCCAAATACCTTCCCTAATATATATCCTAAAGAAAGCCCTGATACAACACCTAAATATGTTAATACAAATGAAGGAACAACACTTAATATCCCTACTGAAGATACGAAACCACCGCTCATAACAATCATTTCATCTGGAATTGGCATACCGATAATACCTAACCATAAACAGAAAAATAATGCCCAATAACCGTACTGCTCGATATAGGATAATAATTCATGTAATTCCATTATGCATACGCTCTCCTTAGTTCTTTTTTGCAACTAAAGACGTAGGCTGGCGGAAAATTGAGCCATACTTTTTCTAGTGTAATTTCAGGAAAGAAATGCTCTATAAAGCCTTTTTTCACAAGTGAATATTGAAATGTAATGAATTCACCATTCTCATGTATCACTTCCATCGCATTGTTTAAAATGCGCTTTGAAACTTCTTCTGGTAAAGAAGTGAAAGGTAATCCTGATAAAATGTAATCAATGCATTTTATATTGAACTCTTCCATATACTTCTTTATATTTTCAGCTGAACCGTGTACAACTATGACGTTCTGCTCATCTTTAAACTTTCTCTTTAGCTCTTTGCAAAACACTTCATTAATTTCAATAAGAAGAAATATTGTTTCCTTCTTCTTTCTCTTCATAATTTCTTTCGTAAAGACTCCTGTACCAGGACCTAACTCTACAATGCATTTCGCTCTATTAAAATCAATTACATCTACCATCTTCTTTGCTAATATTTTTGAACTTGGCGCAATTGCACCAGTATGTTTCGGATGTTTAATAAATTCATGTAAGAATGTTATGAGTTGCATGTAACCTTCTCCCCATTCGTTCAATAGTTTTTAACTTGTTTCTAAGTATAACTATCATTTCTTAATAAAAATTGAGGAAGTTTCTTAAGATTTTATTAAGAATAAAAAAACAGCTATCCCTATTACGATAGCTGTCCCTTTATTACTTCGCACTCACGATCTTATAATAAGAACGAACTGTTAAGAAGTAATATCCAATATAAATAGCGCCGTATACTCCGATACTAATTAGAAGCGGAATCATAATTTCAAATGGTAGTATGTTCCCTAAACCTTTTAATGCAAACAAGCTGTGCAGGATTCCGATTACTAGTGGAATTGCAAAGATAAAGCTTACTTGTTTTGCAATAGCTTTTTTCATTTCTTGTTTTGTAACCCCGACTTTATGAAGGACAATGTAACGATCACGGTCAGCACTTGCTTCTGTAAGCTGCTTAAAGTAAATGATTGATCCTGTCGCTAATAGGAAGACTAAACCTAAGAATAGTCCGATGAACATCATTAGTCCAGTTGCTTCCAGTCCCATATGGAAACCAGTATAGAAGTCTCTAAATGGTGGTGCCATTTCTGATACACCAGTTGGCATCACTTTTGCTAATTTTTCCGTTAACACTTTACTGTTTCTTTCATCTTTTACATCAATATTTTTTACAATACGTGTTCCAAATGCTTGTTTCGCTTGTTCATACATTTCATCGGAAACGACAACAACTAGTTCACCTAAGTTTGTAATTGCATTATCATTTGCGGCTTGAATCGTTAATTTCTTCGTTTCATTTCCAATTTGGAATACTACTTTATTCCCTTTATATTGAGGGCTAAACTCATGCCCTTCAATATACGAACTATCATATATAATTGCTTCACCAGCAGTTACATTCACTGTTTCTGCCTCAATTTTTTTAGCAAGCTTGTTAAATTCAGATTGAGACATAAATTGATATTTCTCTGAAATCGTGTAATTCATATTAAGAATGAAATCAACTTTCTCTCCTTCAAACTTCCCTTTTACAGGAACTGTCTCAATTTCAACTTGATCTTTGATCGGATGATCTTTCTTCTCTTCTGCAAAAATCGCATTTACTTTCTTATCAAGCTCTGCATCTTTCTTCTCGTAAGAATAACTGTATGGCATAGCTGCTTTTGATTGTGTAAATGTGTTGTAATACATCGTAACTGACGTACCAACCGCTGTTAATGTTACCGCACTTAAAATAGAAATTGTCGCAAGTGACTTTGCATTTCCTTTAATACGATATAGTAGCTGTGACGTCGTTACCATATTCATACCGTTATAAAACGATGATTTATTATTTCTTGCACGTTTCAATACGAATACTGTAAAGAACATAAATAGTAAGTACGTACCTAATACTGTCGCCAGTAAAATATAAAGTGCAACTGCCATAAAGTCTGCATATTTAACGGCCTTCATGAACATTAATGCTAAGAAATAACCTGAACCAATTAAGACAACTGAAATTAATGCCATAATAACAGATCCTTTTGGCATTGCTTCTCCTTCACGTTCTGCGCGGAAAAGTTCAATTAACTTAAAGCGATAAATTAAACGATATCCTTGGAGTGATGTATATAAAATAATCACAAAGAAAATAATTGCTGTATCAATAATTGCTGCCATTGGTACTTCAAAATGAACGTTTAAATTTAATCCCATCATATTTACTAATAACTCAAGGAATAATTTTGAAAGGACACTACCGATTGCAATCCCGATTACTAATGACATTAATCCCATTAACATATTTTCATAAAAGAGCATTTTACCAATTTGTCTTTTTCGAATACCTAATAAAGAATATAGCCCAACTTCTTTTTTACGTTTACGTGTAAAGAATCCGTTCGAATATATAATGAACACTGCTACGAAAATGATAAGCATCACACTGGAAACTTGAAATGCACCACTAATCTTTTTAGAAGCTTCTGCTGCTTTTTCCATTTGTGAATTATATTGTAGTGCTTTAAATGTAAAGTAAATTACAATACTAAATATCATTGATGCAAAATATACAAAGTAGTCTTTAAAGTTCCGCTGTATGTTGCGGAGGGCAATGCTAGATAAGGTCATCAGCCATACCTCCAGAAATAGAAGACATTACGTCAACGACTTTTTGGAAGAACTGTTTACGCGTTGATTCACCGCGGTGCAATTCTTTATATAGTTCACCATCTTTAATGAAAATAACTCGTTTACAATAACTCGCCGCAAATGCATCATGCGTTACCATTAAAATTGTTGAGTTATCATATTCATTTAATGACTTCATACTTTCAAGTAAATCTGTTGCAGATTTAGAATCAAGCGCTCCAGTTGGCTCGTCTCCGAAAATCATACTTGGATTCGTAACGATTGCACGTGATGCTGCACAACGTTGCTTCTGTCCACCCGACACTTGATATGGGAACTGACTTAAAATATGATCAATACCGAATTTCTTTGAGATTTCAAGAACGCGGCGATCAATCTCACTCGCTTTCACCTTTGATAACGCAAGTGGTAAAGCGATATTCTCTTTCACTGTTAACGTATCTAATAAATTATAATCTTGGAAAATGAAACCTAAATGATCGCGGCGGAATAACGCTAACTTATCATCATTCATCTTCACAATATCTTTTCCATCAATTAAAATTTCACCGTTCGTCGCATTATCAATTGTAGAAAGAACATTTAGTAAAGTCGTCTTACCAGAACCAGAAGGTCCCATAATTCCAACAAATTCACCTTCTTTTACTTGTAAGTTAATACCTTTTAACGCTGCAAATTTATTACCACCCGTGTCATACACTTTTTCGATATTTTTTGCTTCTAACACTGTTTTCATCTCGACATCCCTCATTTCTTCTATTCTCTATTTTCAACTATATACACTCTCTACTCTTGCCACTATCGATGTTTCTTACACAAACATGACAGTTATGTAAGGCACATAAGTAAAGACATCAAAAAGTTAACATAATGAATTAAAGTACTTTGCTACTATAACATTGGGATATCATACCATCCATTCATTCTCCTTACAGGAACATTACAATTTTGTAAGGTAAAAAATGTACCTACAAAGTTGTGCACGAAATGTCGGATGGGGTTATTTCGTTCCTGTTATTCTATGTACAGAGGAGGTCATAATATGGATTCACTTAAAAATATGAATGCTGCAATGCACTATATTGAAGGTAACCTTACGAATGAAATTGATTTTAAAGAAGTTGCGAGGCTAGCTCTCTGTTCTGAGTATCACTTTAAAAGAATGTTTTCGTTTTTAGCAGGCATATCACTATCTGATTATATTCGCTGTAGACGTCTTACTCTCGCTGCCTTTGAACTAAAAAACAGCAATGTAAAAGTCATTGATGTCGCTATAAAATATGGCTACAACTCACCAGATTCATTCGCTCGTGCATTTCAAAACTTACACGGTATAACACCTTCAGAGGTCCGAAATAGTAGCCATTCTTTGAAGGCTTATTCACCAATGACCTTCCAGTTATCCATTCAAGGAGGAAATGAAATGAATTATCGAATTGAAGAAAAAGAGCCATTTCGAATTATAGGTATTACAAAACGAGTACCAATCGTTTTCAATGGTGTAAATGAAGAAATCGCTTCTATGTGGAAGAGTTTAAACCCAGACTCCATTCAAACATTAAAGTCCCTTTCAAACATTGAACCTACTGGAATTATTAGTGCCTCTACTAATTTTTCTGAAGGGAGAATGGAGGAAAAAGGAGAACTTGATCACTATATTGGAGTAGCCACAACGAAAGATTGTCCAGAGCAATTCGCGCAACTTGAAGTCGCAGCTTCAACATGGGCTATATTTGAAGCTGTCGGTCCATTTCCTGATGCATTACAAAATGTGTGGGGACGTATTTATTCTGAATGGTTCCCTTCTTCGAACTATGAACTAGCGGAAGGACCGGAGATATTGTGGAATGAAAGTAAAGACGTATCCTCTCCGAATTTCAGAAGTGAAATATGGGTACCTGTTTTAAAAAAGTAATATAAGAGTCTAACCTTTTCAAAATAAAGAAGCTACTTTTCCTTTTTAAAGGAAAAGTAGCTCCTTTATTTTATACTTCTTCTCGACTCGTTCTTATACAAGAAAATAGTAATAATCGTAAGCACTATAATAACTACAAAAGTAAATACTCTGTAGTTCGAGATAGTAGCAGTACCAATTAATAAGGCAGGTATAACCGCCACAATTAAGCCACCAAACATACCAACAAACGATCCTATACTTTGTTTTACTACTTGAGTTTCTGATACCCAATCATAATAACCAAATCGATTATTAATGAAAATCCCCCATACTGCTGAAAATAATGAATATATTATCGGTGTTATTACGATGAAAAAAGAACTCCAAACATCTAGCTTTAACCCGATTATCAGTAATACAGCACTAATAAGTGATGCAGGTATACTCAATGAAAGATTCATAAGAATTTTACTATCATAAATCATCTTTGGCGCTATAGGCAATGATTTAATAATCCATACATTTTTTCCTTCTAAAGACAATGACACACATGTTGTACATGTCATCGAAATCGCTGCTGCAATAGCAAATGGAGCAATCTTTTGCAACAGGGGCTCAATTCCAGGATACGCTATTAATTGGCTTGGTCCTACTACAACTATGGCTAGCGAGAAAGCTAGCGCCATCACGACTCCCATTCCACTATTTATGACATACACTGTAGAAGAGAAGAAACGTGTCAGCTCTTTTTTATACAATGCGACCAATACACTCTCTTTTTTCATGCTATTAATCTCATAATTTGAAAGCATATGATAAGTGGTGATCCCTGTGTTTATTTGCTTATATTTTAACGAAAGTATTTTTACAAAAAGATAATACCAAATCACTGATATCCCCACAAATAAGATGAAAGCTACCATATCAGCATTAACAATTGCTTTTTGAAACATGTTAGCTAATGGATACACTTTAGTTAATTGCTCCGAAACAATTGCACCAATTCCGTTCATATCATTAAGGCTATATTGAGCATTTCCGTTTTTTAGCATAAAGGAACCGAATGTAATAATTACTATAAAACTTAAAATCGTAGTTATTTTATTCGTATTTTTAAATTTAGAAGCGATTGCCGTAATCGAAGCTCCAAAGATTGCTGCGATTGTTGTTGGGATTAAAGATGCGATAAACATACTGATGAACCACATAAAGTAAAAAGAAACTGATGGATTTTCATGTATACAATACACAACTCCCATTGGTAGCATGATTATGATTGAAAAGATTGTATTCAGCAAGTATAAATACAAAAATCTACTTGCAATAACAGTACTTACGCGAATCGGCAATGACATTAAAAAGTCGTAATCCTTAAAAGCAAAAATTTCTCCATTTGCCTTAAATATAGTGAAAAACAACGTTAATACACTGCTAATAACTAGTGCATAGACGGGAATAATTTCACTCATTCCTAGTTTTACCAACCCATATGCCGAAGCTCCGCAATATAACATTAACATGACACCAACTAGAGCAATAGATGCTGTCAGCAAAATCTTATTCTGCTTCTTTTTCTTATCTTTTTCGTATTTAAAGGTGTTTAAACCGAGCTGCGTTATCAACCGAATTTTCAAAAGACCTAAACTATTAGTATTCATTAGCAAGCTCCTTCATAAAGAGCTCTTCCAATGAGCCTTCCTTTATTAAAGAATTTACTTCTCCTGAAAGTGCTAATTTCCCTCTATTAATCATCGCTACTTTATTACATAACTTCTCAGCTACATCTAAAACGTGCGTAGAAAAGAAAATCGCACTTCCTTTTTCACAAAGCTCTTTCATAATACCTTTCAATACTACTGCTGCCTTTGGATCAAGACCAACGAAAGGTTCATCTAAAACTAATAATTTCGGTTTATGTAAAACCGCCGATATAATCGCTACTTTTTGTTTCATGCCGTGTGAATAAGAAGATATTAAATCCCCTAAGTACGGTGTAATCTCAAAAGCATCCCCATACTTCTGTATCTGTTCTTCCCGATCCCTCGCAGGCACTTTAAACACATCCGCAACAAAGTTCAAATATTGAATTCCTGTTAATTGCTCATATAAATCTGGATTATCAGGAATATACGCCATTACTCTCTTACATGCAATCGGATCCTTTTTTACTGAATGTCCATCAACAAAAATTTCACCCTCTTCAAAATCTATAACTCCTACTAACGACTTAATTGTTGTACTTTTCCCCGCACCGTTATGTCCAATAAATCCAAAGATATCCCCTGCTTTAACAGTAATATTCAAATGATCAACTGCTTTCTTACCGTCTTTATATGTCTTGCTAAAATTTATAATTTCTAGCATGTAAATCCCTCCAAATCACCTTTTCGATTGAATTTTCAGACCTTAAAACGAAAAATTTACTCATTGAGCTTTTCATTATTCCCACTGAGTATTAAAATCTCTTAACACATAGAAACTATAAATATAAAATTTGACTAATATAACTCACATTTGTATTTCTTTTTTATACAAAACGTAAGAATATAAATTCGTTATAATGACAGCAACTACTATAATCCCAAGCATTATATAAGTTCTCCAATAAGCCGGAGCGAAAACACTTATAATCATAATAACTCCTAACGCCACAAATACTTTTCCGCTAAACCGATGTGTTTTCCGCCATACTTCTTCATTACTTAACGTCCATGGATTACGCATCCCGACAAAAAAGTTTGGCTTACACTGTGGTAAATAATTACCCATTACTAAAAATAAAACACCAACTAATAATTCAGGCACCCGATTAATGAATAAGTTATATCCTAATCCACTTGTAATAATATCTATATTTCCTACAAATAGTAGCAATAGTACCCCATTATTCATCATCATAAAGGCTTTAGAAAATTTCTCGTAATTTGCTTTCCTTGGATCAATCTTTGGTATCACATTTAGAAATATATATAATGCAATCATAATTCCGACCATAGAAATCATTCCGTAAAATTTAGACGAATATCCATCTACCTTACCGCCGCTCCAATGCGTTGCAATTGTATCCGGCAAATGCGGCCAAGCAAACGCCCAAGCTAAACAAGTTATAACAATTAATAAGATTGCAAAAAGATGTTTTTTCATTTCCCCTCTTCCCCCTTATTCGTAAATGTAAACACCCAAGTCAACAAATCTTGAAAGACCGTTGTGTTTAAAGAGTACACAACGAATTGCCCTTTCTTTTCATCTTGAATAAGTTCAGCATTTTTAAGTGCGCTTAAGTGGTGTGAAATACTTGGTTTTGTCATATTGAAATGTTCAGCAATCTCACCTGCGGTTAGATCGCCTTCTTTTAATAAATCTAAAATTTTTCGCCTTGTTGGATCTGCTAATGCTTTGAATGCTTGATTCAATGTCTTTCTTCCCCTCATTAATTAGACATTTAGATATTTATCTAAATGTTAAAATGATTTTAGTTAATTGTCAATTATCTATACGCCCCTTTTTATTTTGTACCCTACGCCAATTACTCTATATTGAATAAAATCTAAAGAGTACGCAGGTTAAAAAGGAAAGCAGCTCTTCTGCTTCTTTTCTTAATAATACTTTTTCTGGAACTTCTACAACAGGATCATCACTTAGTTGTTGTTTTTCAAATAAGCGCATCCTCTTCCATATGTGTTTTCTCCATTGACTAATCTGTTTGTAAACAATTCCATTCAACCAAAATAGAAACGGTCTAGATTGATCATATGTTGAAATAGATTTCCAAAGTTGAAAGTAGATTTCATTTACGATTTCATTTGTATCATGCCGATTTTTAACTATAGCAAAGACGGTTTCATAGATTCTCTGACTTGTTAAGTTAAATATAAATTCAAAAGCCTCCTCATCACCTTTTAATAAGCGTTCTATCCAGGTATGTATATCTTCATTACTTGCCAAGTAGTGCCCCCTCCTTAACGATGTTCTCACTATATATTGGACGGTAAGCAAAATAAAGTTCCAAATTTCATAAAAAAATATAATACTTTTATCCATTCATATATTTAAAAGGAAAATATATTGAATTATTCCTATAATACTTTTTACTTTTCTCATTTTTAACCTATACTGTTTACTAGCTTATCTTTCAACATAATGAAAAGACTTGAAACACATGATACACTATAGCTACAATTGTTTTTTTGAGGAGGAATATACATATGTATAAAATTTTAATCGTTGAAGACGATCCAAATATTTCATCATTACTACAATCTCACATTCAAAAATACGGCTATGAAGCTGTTGTTACAGAGAATTTCGATGATATTATGGAATCGTTTAACGCAGTGAAACCACATCTTGTTTTACTTGATGTAAACTTACCAAAATTCGATGGGTTCTACTGGTGCCGCCAAATTCGTCATGAATCTACTTGTCCTATTATTTTCATTTCAGCTCGTGCAGGTGAGATGGAACAAATTATGGCGATTGAAAGCGGTGCGGATGATTACATTACAAAGCCGTTCCACTACGATGTTGTAATGGCGAAAATTAAAGGACAATTACGCCGTATTTACGGTGATTATGCACCAAATATTTCTGAACGTATCGTTGAAGTAGAAGGTTTAAAACTATTCCCTGAACGTCCAGAAATTCATTTTGGATCTGAACAAGTTCTTTTAACGAAGAAAGAGGCAATTTTAGCAGAAATGTTATTATCTAAATTCCCTCGTACAGCGAGCCGTGAAGATTTATTAGCTGCGCTTTGGGATGACGAAAGTTTTGTTGAGGAAAATACATTAAACGTAAACATTACGCGTCTTCGTAAAAAGTTTAATGAACTTGGTATTGAGAACTCTATTGAAACAGTACGTGGACTTGGGTATCGTTTTAACGCAACTTGGAGTGAATAAGCATGAAGCTATTTTTACGTGATCATTTTGCATTTTTCCTACTGTACGTATTAAACTTCGGTATCATCTTCGTTCTTTATGATGCAGTAGATGGATTTCAAAACAATAAATTTTACTTCGTCGTTTTAAGTTTATACTTATTTATTTGTTTCCTCGCTTATCGTTACGTTCGCAATCGTAGAATGTACCATAGATTAAGTGAGCAACCAGAAAAGATGGAAGATGCGTTTATTGAAAGAGCGACTGCTCCGATGCCTCACGGTGTCAATGAACTCGTGCGTACGCAGTACCGCCTCTTCCAAAAAGAACTACAATCGTATGAAGTAAAACAACAAGAACATCAATTATTTATTAATCATTGGGTACATCAAATGAAGACACCTGTATCCGTTATGCAGCTTATGGTGCTCGAAATGGAAGATGAGCATTTGATTCCGAAATTCAAAAAAGAATTAGAACGATTAAATCAAGGACTCGATATGGCTTTATATATGGCAAGGCTAAATAACTTCCATGAAGATTTCCATGTTGAGACAATTTCATTAAAAGATACAGTAACAAAAAATATTAACGGATTAAAAGAACTATTCATTCGTAATGGTGTCTTCCCTGTTTTAGAAGTCCATTCGGATTTAAAAGTTGCTTCTGATGCGAAATGGCTAAAATTTATCATCTATCAGTTAATGACAAACGCTGTTCGTTACTCTGGGGAACGCGGAAAGAAAGTTTTCTTATCTGCTTACCGAAACGGAAAAGATATTATTTTAGAAGTTCGTGATGAAGGTGTGGGTATTCCACAAGAAGATATTCGAAGAGTATTTGAACCGTTTTACACTGGGAAAAACGGTCGTGCATTCGGAGAATCTACTGGTATGGGACTTTATATTGTAAGTAAAATTTGTGATTACTTAGGTCACTCTGTCAAACTAGATTCTGAAGTTGGTAAAGGAACGACGATTAAAATCATCTTCCACAACGCTGCAAATAATCAAGCAGAACATACGGAGAAGGTGACCGAAGCATGATCGTAACATATGTAAGCGAAATGTATGAGAACTCACTCTCATACATTTTTTGCAATACAACTACTTCTATATCTTCTAGCCGGAGGTATAATTTATGACATTTTGGCAATTTGCATTTAAAAATGTAACGCGTAATTCAAGAGCTTATTTTGCTTACTTTGTAAGTGGTTCCTTTTCCATTGCTGTTTTCTTTTCGTTTGCTGTTTACTTATTCCATCCGAAATTACAAAACTTTGACATGACCTCTGAAATTTCAGGATTAATGATATTTTCAGAAGTAGTAATTGTATTTTTCTCTTTCTTCTTTTTACTATATTCCATTGGTACTTTTTTAAAAGTTAGAAAAAAACAATTTGGTATTTTGACCATTTTAGGAATATCGAGAAAACAATTACATCGTCTTGTTTTTATGGAGAATATGTTAATCGGGGTTTTATCTATCTTTTTCGGCATGCAGTTTGGAGTTGTTTTTTCTCAATTTTTCTTATTAGTAACAGCCAAACTTACGCATATTCCAGGAATATATTTATACGGTCCTACTAAAGCGTTTATTTTAACAACTATTGTTTTCCTTAGTCTTTTTATCACTGTATCTGCATTCACACCAATGCTTATTCGTACAAAAAAAGCGGTACACCTTTTAAAAACAAATGGTGGAAAACAAAAAGAAAGAAAACCATCCATACTTGTTTCATTATTTGGTGCGATTTGTTTATTTGGTGGTTATGCGTTAGCTGGAAATCCTAAATATTTTGTATCAGTAAGCCCGCAAATCGGTGTTATATATATGGTTTCAAGTATTTTCGTTATCCCAACGCTTGTTACAGTCGGAACATATTTCTTCTTTTCACAAATTAGTTTCTTACTTATTTATATTTTAAAGAAAAAAAAGGAAGTTTTATATGAAACGGATTAATATGCTTTGGATTTCGGATTTAGCGAGCCGTATTCGAACGAATATTAATATGCTTTTTATTGTAGCGATGCTATCTACTATCGCTTTCACAATGATTACGTTTCTATATGGATTCGGAAAATTTATTAAGCTAGAGGTTAATAGAACTTCTCCTTTCCCAATTTCTTATTTTTCTTATGATGCGAACCCTTTTGTTACAGAGCATTTAAATTGGCTTGAGCAACAATTACAAAAAGAGCATTTCCCTTATCAAAAAATAAAAGCTGATATATATGAAACACCACTAAAAGAAGATAAAGATATAGCTATTTATAATGACGTATACGCAATTAAGCAAAGTGACTATAACAAACTTGCAGATTCTTTACGAATGAAACAACTATTTATGGATGATAACGAAGCATATGTGCTAACAGGGACATCTTATATCACCATATTCAATGAATTTGAGCAAAGCTACAAAAGAGATTACATTACACTCTCTAATACAAATACGAAATTACGAGTAAAAGGCTATGAGCATGTAAACGCAATCCCATCTGACTTTTCATATCAAACGATAGTGTTGCCTGATATTATCGTAAATAACTTACCTAACACCGTAAAACATATATCAGCATACAATTACAAAATTCAAAACTGGGAACAGACATATGAAATTGCTGATAATTTTATAGAAAAAGTGCAAAAAGATCGAAATAAATTCCAGTATGAAGGGCCTCTTATTCGTTCCTTTGAATCAGCAGGATCGTTATACAAAATAACATCAGGCAGTGCGGCATTCTTCCTAATCGGGACATTTTTAGGAGTTATTTTCTTCATTGGCGCTGGTAGCGTTCTTTACTTTAGAATGTATACAGACTTAACGAACGAACATGAGAAATATATAACGATTTCTAAAATTGGTGTAACAGATACAGAGATGAAACGATCTTCAACCATTCAACTTAGTATTTTATTTTTCGTTCCGTACATTATGGCATCCATTCATACAATGTTTGCAACGAAAATGCTACAAGATGTAATTGGTCTATCTTTGTTCAAAGAAGTTTCAGCCGTTCTTATTATTTTTGGATTCGTTGAAATTATCTTTTTCTTCTTCATTCGTTCACTTTATATGCAAAAATTATCACAGTATACGAATGGTTAACATATTAAAAAAGTTATCACATGAGAAGGTGGGATCTCATCCTTCCTTTTTCATGCTCATTCTAATAGGAGGTTTAGGTGAATGACATTTTGGCAGTTTGCCTTTAAAAATGTGACGCGGAACGCCAGAGCTTATTTCGCCTATTTTGTAAGCAGTGCGTTTTCCATCGCAATTTTTTTCTCATTTGCAGTTTATTTATTTCATCCTAAATTGCATATGACAGACGTGAATGTTGCTCTGAACATATTAATGACAATTTCAGAAGTTGTCATTGTATTCTTTTCGTTTTTCTTTTTACTATATTCAATCGGTACCTTCTTAAAAGTACGAAAAAAGCAATTTGGGATTTTAACAGTACTTGGCATATCTCAAAAACAATTAAAGAGACTCGTATTTCTAGAAAACATGCTAATTGGTGTTCTTTCCATCTTTTTCGGCGTTCAACTTGGACTTGTCTTCTCGCAGTTCTTTTTGTTAGTTACCGCCAAAATTACACACGTACCTGGTTTATATTTATATGGGCCTACAAGTGCTATCGTTTTAACTATCATCATCTTTCTTGGGCTCTTCATTCTCGTATCATCTTTTACACCGATGCTCATTCGTACGAGAAAAGCCGTACGTCTTTTAAAAGAAGGAACAAAACAAAAAGAAAGAAAAGCATCCGTTCTTATCTCTCTATTTGGTGCGATGTGTTTAATATGTGGATATACGTTAGCCGCAAATCCGCTGTATTTTATGTCGCTAGGTGACATCATTGGGCTTTTATATGCCGTCTCTAGTATATTTGTCATCCCATCGCTTATTGCAGCTGGAACATACTTTTTCTTTTCACAAATTAGTTTTTTACTCATTCGTATATTAAAAACGCGAAGAACATTTTATATGAAGCGAATTAATATGCTTTGGATTTCTGATTTAGCAGCGCGCATTCGGACAAACATTAACATGCTCTTTATTGTAGCGATGCTATCAACACTTGCTTTTACTATGATTACATTCTTATATGGTTTTGGTAAATTTATGAAGTTCGATACAGTAAGAGAAAATCCTTTTCCTTTTACATATTTATCACATACTGAAAATACGTTAGCAGATGAACATTTAAATTGGTTAAAACAAAAGTTTAACGAAGAGCAATTTACTTATAAACAATTTAAAACGGATATATATGAAGTATCTTCAGCGGAAGAAAATTCGCAGCTCTATTATGCAATTAAACAAAGTGACTATAATGTACTTGCTAAGGCTTTAAATTGGGAAACGCTCACAGTAAATAAGAATGAATCTTATATTCTTATGAAAGACTTAGATGATCAAGTTATTGGAACGCTTCATAATAAAGACAAGAAAAATACTCTTACACTTACTCAAAACAATTTACAACTACAAGTGAAAGAATATAAAAGTTATAACCCATTCCCAAATCGCTTAATATACCAATTGCTCATACTATCTGATGAAAATGTAGAAGCATTATCCTCCGTTTCAAAACAGATGAGTGTATATAGCTTTAAAGTTAAGGACTGGGAAAAAGCTAATAACATCGGCTCGTTATTCATAGACAAAATTAATACCGACGGGAACAACATTCAAGCAGAGCACAAGCCTTTCCATGCAAGTGAAGCGAGCGATTCTCTATACACAACAAAACAAAATGTCGCTTCGTTCTTCTTAATTGGTACTTTCTTAGGTGTTATTTTCTTTATTGGTGCTGGCAGTGTCCTTTACTTCAGGATGTATACAGATTTAACAAATGAACAAGAAAAGTATGTAACGATTACAAAAATCGGTTTAACAGAAGCTGAGATGAAACGATCTGCTACAATTCAACTTGCGATTCTTTTCTTTGTTCCATACATTATGGCATCGATTCATACGATGTTTGCGACAAAGATGCTACAAGAAGTTTTACATCTCTCATTCTTCGCTGAGATTACAGTCGTACTTATGATTTTTGGAACGGTTGAAATTTTATTTTTCCTTTTAATTCGTTCCTTTTATATGCAAAAATTATCACAACACATTAAGTTTTAAAAAGTAGAAAGGTGATTACTATGGAAGAAGTATTACACATAAAAAACGTCTCAAAAGTATATGAGGGAAAAGTCCCTCATACTGCTTTAAAAAATATAAATTTACACGTGGATAAAGGGGAATTCGTTGCCATTATGGGACCATCTGGTAGCGGGAAATCTACATTTTTAAACGTTATCTCTACAATCGATTCTCCGACTTCTGGTGATGTCGTGATTAACGGAAAAAAACCGCACACATTTCGTAGAGAGAAGTTAGCTATTTTCCGAAGACAAGAGTTAGGATTTGTTTTCCAAAACTTTAACTTACTAGATACACTAACAATCGGTGAAAATATCGTACTACCTTTAACATTAGATAATGTTCCATTAAAAGAAATGGATGAAAAGCTTGATAACATTTCAAAAAAGCTTGGAATTGATCATATTTTGGACAAGCGTATTTTTGAAGTTTCTGGAGGACAAGCACAGCGTACTGCAGTAGCACGTGCTGTTATTCATCATCCTTCACTTCTACTTGCCGATGAACCGACAGGAAACTTAGATTCAAAAGCGGCAATTGACGTAATGGAGCTATTTACGAAATTAAATAAAGAAGAAGATGCAACGATTTTAATGGTTACGCACGATCCGTTTGCAGCAAGTTATTGTAACCGTGTTATTTTCATTAAAGATGGAGAGCTTTACAATGAACTACACCGCGGATTGTACCGTGAGAAATTTTATCAAGAAATATTAGATGTTTTAGCATTATTAGGAGGAAGACGTGGATGACATTTTGGCAATTCGCATTTAAAAATGTCTCGCGTAATTCTAAAGCATATTTCGCTTATTTTGTAAGTAGTGCTTTTTCTATTATGGTTTTCTTTTCATTTACTGTATACGCGTATCATCCACGCTTACAAATTATGAATAAATTACAGGAACAAGATCCACTGATGAACTTAGCCGGCATGGCACAGTTTGTTATCGTTTTGTTCTCGTTCTTCTTTCTCTTATATTCAATCGGAACATTTTTAAATGTTCGGAAGCAGCAATTCGGCGTTTTAACTGTTCTCGGTATATCTCAAAAACAATTAAAACGTCTTTTGTTTACTGAAAATATGATTATTGGAATGCTCGCTATTTTTGCTGGTATTCAAGGCGGTCTTGTTTTTTCTAACTTTTTCTTACTCGTTACTTCTAAATTAACAAACGCAAAAGGCCTCTATTTATATTGGCCAACAGAAGCTATTATCGTAACGACAATAACTTTTATTATTTTATTTCTCATCGTATCTACGTTTACACCGATGTTTATTCGTACTCGTAAAACAACTCGATTAATTAAAAATAGTAAAAAGGAAAAAAGCGAAAAAAGACCGTCTATACTCATTTCATTATTTGCTTTAATTTGTTTAGCACTATGCTATTATATCGCTGGTTATCCGCAAGGCTATATAACAGAAAAAAATGCACAAAATGGATCTGTATTCTTAATTATGCTATCTATTTTACCGCTCGTAGTGGTAGGAACATATTTATTCTTTTCACAAACATTTCTTCTCTTTATCTTTATTTTGAAAAAGCGGAGAAAGTTTTATATGAAGCAAATAAATATGTTATGGATTTCAGATTTAGCTAACCGGACTCGTAGTAATATTAATGTACTCTTTATCGTTTCTATGCTATCTGCACTAGCATTTACGATTATTATTGGTTTATTCGCTGCTAATAACAATACAACAGCATCGGTACTAGAACGATATCCCGTCCCCTTCACTTATACATCAGAAGGTGACAATTCCCTTGAACAAAAGCATATTACTGCAATTGAAACTGAGCTTACAAATAGTAATTTTCAGTACAGAAAATATAAGTTTACAGTAGTAAAAGATACAGCTTTAAAAGAAGACATTATGCTTATGAAGATGAGTGATTATAACGCAATTGCTAAACAATTGAAAAGGCCGGAAATAACAATTGATTCTACAGAAGTGTATATTATTTCTCGCCACTCACCAGAACTTCTCAATCTCGTATCTAATCCATTTGCAAAGCATAATACGATTACACTTGGATCTAATAAAAAAGAATTTCATATTAAAGGGTTTATTAATAAAGGAATAGAACCATCCTTTGCATTCCCACATTTAGCTGTCGTACAAGATTATGTATTTGATAATATGATTCCTCATATTGAAACAACTGTAATCTATAACTACTTCGTAGAAAACTGGGAAAATGCAATCGTTCCAACAAAAAATATGTTACGTGTTATTAGTGGCGATGCACGTAAGTTCTACGAAAAGCATACAGAAGAGAACGCTCAAGTTCCTTTCTTCATATATACAGCTACGGATGAACTCATTTACGGTAAAGGGAATGCAGTTGCTCAATTCTTTATTTGGGCATTTCTTGGCTTTATCTTCTTTATCGGTGCGGCTAGCGTTTTATATTTCCGTATGTATAACGACTTAACAACTGAAAGACAAAAGTATATTACGATTACAAAACTTGGCTTAACAGAATCAGAAATGTTTCGTTCTGCAACGATTCAATTAGGAATATTATTTTTCGTTCCTTATATTGTTGCTGGTATTCATACAATATTCGCCATTAAGTTTTTACAAAGCATGTTTTCTTTCTCATTACTGAAAGAGACATGTATCGTACTCACTTTATTCGGGATTATTGAGATCATTTTCTTCTTCTTAATCCGATCTCTATATATTAATAAATTATCACAACACATAAAAATATGAATAAAATGGCCTTGTGCAATACGCACAAGGCCATTTTCAATAGTTTTTAATTAGCAGCAATATCCACCGTAGCCGCCAGCATAACCGCCGTAACCACCATAACCACAAGAACCGCCACCGCCGAAGCAGCTAGCACCGATGATGATTAATAAAATAAACAATACGATTAGAAGCGCAAAACCGCCGCCGCAACCATGTCTGCGGTTACAATCATCATGTCTGTGTTCACACTTTTCGCTCATTACCCTATTCCTCCTTTAGTATCATTCATAACAAGTTCCTCTTGTTCTAAATGAGGGGATTCCATTTATATTATGTTTTCAGGGCGAATAGGAAGCTTGGCTTACCTAAAAACGGGCTTGTTTTAGGAATTGGACTTTATTAAAAAAGGATACCTATTCAGGTATCCTTTAAAGAAACATATTCAACAAAAGAGCAAAACCGAATGCAATAAATGATAACAATGTTTCCAGCACCGTCCACGTTTTAAACGTTTCTTTTACTGTCAAACCTAAATATTCTTTTACAAGCCAGAACCCTGCATCATTTACGTGAGAAAACATTAATGAACCTGCACCGGTTGCTATAACGAGCAATTCTAAATTCACACCAGACATGTGCTGAATAACTGGTGAAACAATTCCCGCTGCTGTCGTTAACGCTACTGTTGCTGAACCTGTTGCAATTCGAATTAATCCAGCTACCATGAAAGCTAATACAATTGGTGATAACGATATATGCTCTGCCATTTGCGCAATCGCTGTTCCAACGCCACTTTCAATTAATATTTGTTTAAATCCACCGCCTGCACCGATAATTAAAATAATGGAACCGACTGGTAATAAACTTTCATCCGTTAATTTTTTAATCATCTTTTTATTAATTCCTTGTCTTATCCCAAGTAAATAAAATGCTGCGAAACATGAAATAAGTAAAGCAATTACTGGGCTTCCTATAAATACAAAAAATTCAGTCATCTTTTTCGGTAATGAAATATATGGTGCAACGACTGATAAAATCATCAATACAACTGGTAATAAAATAATAAAGAATGAAACTTTACGACTCGGTAAATCAGTTGAGACAGTCGTAACTCGAATAAGCTCTGGTTCATTTTCAGGTATAACCCTTTTATGTACCCACTTTGCAAATATCGGTCCTGCGATAATAGCTGCTGGTAGCGCGATAAGTAATGAATATAAAAGTACCTTTCCTAAGTTCGCGTTATAAATACCGATTGCTGTCATCGCACCTGGATGCGGAGGCACTAGCCCGTGAACAATAGATAATCCAGCAATGACAGGTAACGCAATTAATAATATATTTTGCTTCGTCGTTTTTCGGATGGAAATAACGAGTGGTAATAAAATGACGATCCCCACTTCAAAAAATACTGGAATCCCTATAACAAATCCTGCAAATAACATAGCCCACGGTAGTTTCTTCACACCGAAAAATCGAATAAAGAAATCTGCCACTTGCATGCTGGCCCCTGAATCGGACATCATTTTTCCTAAAATTGTACCGAGAGCTAAAATACCAACTAAATGCCCTAGTACACTACCAACACCAGATTCATAGGCAGTCACTATCTTCGTTAAATTCAATCCAGACATGATAGCTAAAAATAAACTCGCAACTGTTAAACTAATAAATGCATGCCATTTCCACCATGATACCCCTAAAATAACAATCGCAATTGCAAGTAACGTGACGATTAATAAGTATATATCCATCTCGCATTCCCCTTACTTTATAAAAAAAGAGGGCAAATACCCTCTTTTTTATACGTCATAATTCACTACATAATGCTGCATTTCTGTATTGTAGTAGCCTTCGCTATATTCAATTACTTCGCCAACTTCATCGTAAGAATAACGCATACGTTTTAATAGCGCTGTCCCCTCTTTTTCACCTAACGCTTCTGCAACGAAACTAGACGCAAGTCCAACAGCGAATTCATCTCTGAAGTTTTCTAAATGAATGCCTCGGTCCTCGACTAAATCGTAAAGCGATTGTAAATCAAAATCCGATAAATCTGTACTTGCCATTTTCGCTGAGAAATAGTGCGTATAATGAATATACGGTGCATCATTTAACGTATATAAACGTTCAATACGAAAACTCTCTTTACCGAATAATTGAAATGGCACTGTTCCTTCTTCATTCTGAACGATTTCTGCTTTTAGCAATTTCTTCTGTACTTTATAGCCTTCTTCCACTAACACTTCAGTAAATTTCTTTCCCTTTGACAACTTTGTCGCAGAAGTGTTACGGATGACTTTCGTTCCTTTACCGCTTTTCTTTTCCAAATATCCTTCTTGAGCGAGTTCTTTAATCGCATTTCGCACTGTAATTTTGCTCACTTTGAACTCTTCTTCTAACTGTGGTTCGGAAGGAATATTTGTATGAATCGCATATACACCATGCAATATTCGATCACGAATAATATTTTTTATTTGTAAATATAATGGTCCTTTTTTTCTCGTTACGTTCACCGTTACACCCACTACCTTTCTACATCACCTACTGATGTCGTCATTGCCCGAAGTATATCCTTCTCTGATGACATTGGCGTATCACCGACGATTGTATGTGCAAGCATTCCAGCTGCTGACGCAAATGAAACAGCTTTCTCTGGTGCAAACTCTTCTATCTCGCCATGAATAATCCCGCTCGTATAAGCATCTCCAGCACCTATTCTATCATATACAGAAAACGTAAGTGTTTTTGCAAAAGTGAACGCACCATCTTTACATATAAATCCGCGAAGCGAGTGTGTATTATCGCTATTAATAGAGCGATGTGTACCAGCGATTGTAGCGATATGATATGTTTCAGCTGCCTTTGGAATAAGATCAACAAGTTGCGCCTCTCGCTCCGTCTTTTCTGTTTTCATTCCAAGAACAAACATCGCATCTTTTTCGTTCATCATAACGATATCAGCAAGATCCAGCATTTCTTCATAATGTGGTTTCGCCTGCTCATACCCGTCTTCTCCCCAAAGAGATGGACGATAGTTGCAATCAAAGACGACAGTTCCTCCGTTTTCTTTCACTGCTTTCGCCAAAGATTTCATATGATGGCGCACCGTATCATTCATCGCAAGTGTAATGCCGCAAAAATGAACGATATCAATTTCCTTTGCGATTTCTTCAAATTGATACATTTCTTCACATGCCGTATTGAAGCTACTTTCTAATCGATTTGAATATGTAACGCGGCTTGCACGTGTACCAAATCCATTTTCTAAAAAGTACATGCCGACATATTTGCCGCCTCTTGAAACAAGCGAGGTTTGCACACCTAACTTTTGAATGTAAGATAATGCCGCATTCCCAACCGAATTTTCCGGTAAAGTTGAAATAAGAAGCCCTTCATGCCCTAGATGAGAAAGTGCTGCTGCCACGTTCACACCTGTACCAGAAAATGAGTAATTTAATGTGTTTGCTTGCGACAACAATTCATATCCTGGTACTTGCAGGCGCATCATTACTTCGCCGAACGCTGCAATTTTCTTACGCATATTGATCAACTAACTTCTTCACGACTGCTAATAATTCACGAACATCTTCTGTTTTCGTATTGCCAGTTTCTTTATCAATAATAGAAGAGTACACGTGCGGGATAACTTGCTCTACGTTTGCTTCAAGCGCAATACGTACAATTGTTTCAAAGTTTTCCTTATCAATTCCGCCTGTTGGCTCTAATGCAAATCCTTCTTCCGCACAAGCTTTCGCAACTGCGCGATATTCTTCTTCATGAGCTAAACCTTTCATTGGGAAGTATTTCAATGAATTTCCGCCCATATCACGTACAAGTGCGATCGCTGTTTTAATTGGAACGATTGCTTTTTCTTCCCCTGCTGCACTAATTGGACCAGTAGAAATATTTACGTACCCTACTTTTCCTGTTGGTGATACTAAACTATTAATCCAGCTATCTTTTCCGCCAAGATTTGCACGTGTCGCTCCAACTGAAGGGAACACTTGGTTAATATGACTACCAGGATAATACTTCGCAATTTCAGCTACAACTGCTGCTTGGCGATTATCTCCAGCTCCGAGTCCAATTGATACAGCGTCATCAATTTCTTTTCCGTATGCTTTCATCGCTGTAACAGCTTCTTCTACTGTTGGATAATCTTTTGATAATACGCCTACTACTACATAACCTTCTGCTGCTTCAAAAATATCTTTCGCATTTTCTATATTGTTTGCTAATACATTTAATGCTACGCGGCCTTTATAAAAACGTTTTTGAATGTTTGTCATTTTAATTTCCCCCTACAATTTCTCTCAATTTTTCTTCAATCACATGTATGTCATCACCTTGAAGTGGACGTGGATCGATATCAAAGAATCCTTGTCTTACTCCGTAATCACGTGTGTAGATTGCAATTTCTCCTTCGCGTAATGCTGTCACAACGTCTTTTGCCGATTTATTTAACTCTTTTTCGTTAATATGAATACGTGCTCTAAAGATTGCTCTTCCCGCTTCATCTTGAACGATTGTTACATTTACACCGTTTAATTCTTTTAGCGGCATAAGTACTTGTAATAACTCTTTTTCTTGCTCACTCTTATCTTCTTTTACTCCGTACTCATCAAGTGCTTGAAGTAAACCAAAAGTTGTTTCTTTCCCAACTTTCATGCTTCTTCCAATGCAATATAATTGCACTTTCAGCCACTCAATATATTTTCGTTTCCCGCCAACAATACCAGAAGTAGGCCCTTCAATTGCCTTTGAACCACTATAAATGGCAAGGTCTGCATACTTCACATATTTTTGAATATCTTCTTCAGCTGCCGCATCCACGATAAGTGGTACGTTATTTCTTTGCGCGACTTCCCATGCTTCTTCAACAGAAATCATATTTTTTTGCACGGCATGATGCGATTTCACATATAGAATCGCTGCTGTATTTTCACCAATTGCATCTTCAATATGCTCTGCTTTCCCTTCATTTGCGTAGCCAACTTCTACAAGTTTTCCTCCGCCTAAATAAATCATCGTTTCAACTGGAGCACCGTATTGAACGTTATGACCTTTTAACATGATCACTTCGTTTTTCGCGATTACCTCTTGATGAAGTCTTTCACTTTTACGGCGATTTCCTTCAGTAACGATACCAGCGATAGAAAGCGCAATTCCGCTCGATGCTGAATTCACAACGACCGCTGCCTCTGAATCTAGAATTCTTGCAATATGGTCTCCTGCTTTATCTACTAAATCAGCAATTTCCACATAATTTTGTCCCCCATGTTTCATCGCATCCATAACTGTATCTGTCGGAGCAGATACACCTAAAATACTCATTCTACCACTCGCATTAATCACTCTTTTTAATCCGTACTTAGCATTCAATGAATGACCCATTAATTACAACCCCTTTCGTATCAATTCTTCTTTCAGCAATGCGCTGATCCCCTTCTGAATCTATTAACGTAACCTTCTCATCTTTCACCGTAAATAAAGTTAAGTTTGCAATATCTCCTTCTTGAATGCGGCCAAACTCTGGTTTTTTCAGCCATTCTGCCGCATGTTTCGTAACCGCGTCAATTACTTCTTCTAGCGGATAACCTAAGTAAAGGAATTTCGAAAGAACGTGAGCCATACTATACACGGGACCGTGCACGCGATTCTTCCGGTAAATATCTGTACTAATTGTATTAAAAGCAATATCGTGACGCTTTGCGGCCTCTGCTACTTTAAATGAAAAACTAGCATTACCATGTCCAACATCTAAATGCACACCGCGATTCACTGCATCTAGTAATACAGGTAACGGTTTACCTTCTTCATCAAATAAATTATTTTCTTTCCCGTTTAAGTAATGTGTAATGACATCATCTTTTTCTAAAAGAGGTACAACTTCCTCAATGTGAGGAGGCGCTGAACCGATATGTACCATAATCGGTAATGATGTTTCGCGAGATAAAGAGCGCGCTATATGAAGCGGTTCAATTCCACTATCACAAACGACACTTTTACTCATTCTCGCTTTTAACCCAACGATTACATCTTTATAATTTTCTACTGCTTCTATTACTTTCTCTTTATCGATCCATTCCATATTGGATAATTCATCAATTCGTTTCAAACCGATGCGAGAAATATTTAAAAAGGCAAATAAATTCGTTTTTGCCTGCTCTCTACTTTTTACTAAATCTGCAATGCGATCAGCACCGCAACTACCCGCATCAACAATTGTCGTTACCCCTTGCTTAACGCCAATTTCATCAACCTCATCGCCATACGGATCAAACTCTGGAAAAGCGTGAACATGCAAATCAATCCAACCACTCGATACGTAAGTACCAGAGTAATCAAGAACCTTTCCACCCTCACCAACACCAGCTTTCGTCACCTGTGCGATTTTATTATTTTCAATTACAATGTCAATCTCTTCCCCGTTCACACGTTTCACATTACGTAGTACGAATCGTTCTGTCATTGTACTTCCACCCTTTTCTATAAGAAGCCATAAGAATGCGCTTACATTAAAGTTTCATTTTATGTCTCTTTCACACGTTTAGCGTAACATAAAAAAAGGAAGAAGTAAATATAACGTTATAATGTTTAAAAGTAAATCAAAAGATGCTCCTTCAAAATGCTAATAGTATAGGAATTTATATCAACGATTCGACAAGGAATATCGATTTACAGACAAGAAACGTCAATTCCTTTCTTATATAAGAAAAGGCTGTCCCAAATGGCACAGCCTTTTTCTCTATTCCTGAACCGTCACAATAACCCCATCCATATTGTTCCCGGAAATTGCATACTGCTTATTTGCTGGAACATTCACTTTCATATTCCCAGAAACTTTATAATAAGAAACAGTATATTTCTTACCTTCTACTTCAGTTGAAATCTCTTTTTCCTCTTTTAAGAACTCTAAATATTCCTCTAGTGTGAAATTCTTTTTTTGCATAATTGCGCTATGAGGTAGGCCGACATAACGGATATGCCATGGCTCATATTGAATTCCAGTAATGTTACTTTTATTTTTCGGATAACGTAATATAAAGCCATGCTTCCATACGTTCTCTTCAATCCATTTTCCTTCAGGCGCTTTCTCCATTTTCTTTTGAGTAGACCCAATGTCCAGTGATAATCCTAAATTATGTTCACTGTATCCTGCTGGAAGTGCATAATCAGATCCCATTTTTTCATATAACTGTTTTTGCTCTTGGAAATCTCTATAGCCACTACTAATCAAAAAATGGTTAACACTTTCTTTTCCAGCCGCATCGACAACGTTCAAAAACTTTTTCACAACATCCTTTGATAAACGAAGATTTCTATCAAATATTACATAGCCTCTCACTAATTCACTATTATGATTTACATTTATAATATCAGACCTAATACTATCTTTTTTTACTGGATAATCCCTGTTAACTAATAATAAATCGCCCTTATAAATTTGTTCCTTCGTAATCTCTTTCCTCTCGTTGTTTGCCGCCTTTACTAGCTCATCTTTTCCGACAATTTTAACATCGATTTCCTTTTGAAATAACGGTGATATATAAACGCCTACACATACTGTGCATGCTATAAAAAAAGAAATAAATACCCACTTTTTCATTTCTATTTCCTCCTTAACGTAACTTACGTATAGAATAGAAAAAACTATTAAAATAAAAAGTGGGGTAAAGTTTAAATTTTTATTAAATTGTTACATTCTCGTCTTTTGGCAATCGTACTTCAAATATCGTTCTAACTACATTGCTTTCAGCAGAAATCGTACCGTTATGCTGCTCGACAATATTTTTAGCAATGAATAATCCAAGTCCCGTCCCGCCACGGTTCTCTGACCTTGCTTTATCACCTGTATAAAACATATCAAAAAGATACGGTAAATCTTCTTCCGGAATGCTATCTCCGTAATTCATAATTTGTACGACAACTTCTCCATTATCAACATACCCATTCATATCAACAAATTGCCCATCATATCCGTAACGTACGGCATTTGTTAACAAGTTTTCAAATACTCTAGCTAGCAATTTTCCATCACCGTGCATCGGTAAATGAGGATCCACATTCAATCTTGCTTCTAAATGATGTTTTTCTAATAACGGATACAATTCCTCCTCTAGCTGTATAAGCAACTCACTTATATCAATCGGCTTTTTATCCAGCTTTAGCATGCCATAATTCATACGTGTAATTTCGAATAGCTCATCAATTAAACTTTCCAGTCTTTGCGATTTTGTATATGCAATTGTGGAGAAATGTTTAATTTGTTCTTTTGTTAAATTTTCATCTTTAAGAATTAAATCTAAATATCCTAACACGGATGTTAACGGTGTTCTTAAATCATGAGCTAAATTCACAACGAGCTGATCTTTACTACTTTCAGCAAAATCTCCTCTTTCCACCGCTTCTTTTAACTTTTCACTCGCAACATTTATTTCATGTGCGATATCTCCAAACTCATCGTTTGATGAAATGCGCACTTCATTTGAAAAATCTCCGTTCGCCAAATGATGAATCCCGCTTGAAATCTCATCAAAGTATTTTAAGTATGGTTTAGTAAGGAAGAAGAAAAACATAATGGATAGCGGGATGAAAAGAATTAAAAAGAAATTAACATCCCCAATTTGTTTTATCATGAACCGCACTTGCGCTAACGGATCCTCATAACGAACGACTAATTTGTAATAAATCCGTAACCCTTGATAAATGATATACGTTACGCCACCAGCAAATATCATACTTAACGCAAATAGCATAACCATCTTCGAACGAAAACTTCTCATCTTTTTAGCCATTGAAAGTATACCCTACTCCCCACACTGTTTTTATTAACTTGTCCTTTCTTTTATCTTCTCCAAGTTTTTTCCTCAATGTACGAATATGTACCATAACTGTATTTCCGCCTTCATAATAATCATCCGCCCATACTTGCTGAAAAATATTTTCCACATTGTACACTTTCTTCGGATGGCTCGCTAATAAATATAAAATATCAAACTCTTTCGGTGTTAATTCAACTTGTTCTCCGTACACATTTACCGTTCTTCGCTCCGGATCAATAACGACTCCGCCTACCTCTAAAGCTGATTTATTCTCCGCTACTTTCGGCTGATTTAACGTAAGAAATCGGCGTAATTGTGCATTTACACGTGCAACTAATTCAATCGGTGTAAAAGGCTTCGTCATATAATCATCTGCGCCTAATACTAAACCTGTCACCTTATCAAAATCAGACGTTTTCGCACTTAAGAAAATGATTGGCATATGATGCTTCGCACGAATTTGGCGCGTCACTTCATACCCATCCATTTTCGGCATCATAATATCTAAAACCACTAAGTCGATTGGCTGCGTTTCAATAACATGAATTGCCTCTTCTCCATCAGCTGCTTTCACGACGTGGTACCCTTCTTTTTCTAAATGTATCTCAATTAAATCAGCAATTTCTGCCTCATCATCCGCTATTAAAATTGAAATGCGCTTCATTTTACTCCCCCTTTACCCCGCTATTTGCGGGCAGTAAGACTCCCACCTCAAAATTCGGGTGAATCAAAGAAGTTAGGTGGAAGATCAACTGCCCATAAAAGCCCGATTGGTTCAACTAATAATCAGTGGGGATGCCCCACTGATTAAAGTTTCACTTTATACGCTCGATTGTAAACTAGTCTATCCAATTTGTACAATAAGAAAAGGCTACTCACGGGAGTAACCTTAGTAAATAAAATTATATCGACCGTAACTCAAATTATATTAGCGATTATTGAAATATATCGACTTACCGACAATTAACGACGAAATTCGCCCGCTATTTTAAAGACTCAATTTACCGCTCCAAAGCAAGCCGCTGCTTCGTAATCTCCGCCAGCCTTCCGCGATCTACTTCATACTCAGCTTCAACACTTTGCGGCACCATCACTTTCCCGCTCTCAAGCATCACTTCCGGCGAAATAATATCCCTCTCCCAGTGCCTACTAGAAGCAGATATATCACCTGGAATCGTAAAGTTCGGCAGTGAAGCAAGGGCAACATTTTGCGCTCGTGAAATCCCCATCTCTACCATACCGCCGCACCAAACTGATATGTTATGCTCCATGCAATAATTATGGATTTGAACCGATTCTGTTAATCCGCCCACTCGCCCTGGTTTAATGTTCACAATTTGGCAGCTACCAAGGGTAATCGCAACGCGTGCATCTTCTAAACTATGAATACTTTCATCTAAACAAATGGGCGTTTCAATTTTCTTTTGCAACTCCGCGTGATCAAGAAAATCATAATCGGCTAACGGTTGTTCAATCATCATTAATTGGAATTCATCTAGTCGTTTCAGCCTCTCCGTATCCCCTAATGTATATGCTGAATTTGCATCTGCCATTAGCGGGATATGCGGAAACTCTTTTCGAATCTCTTTCAATAATTCGTAATCATGCTCTGGCTTTATTTTCACTTTAAAACGCTCGTATCCTTCTTCTGCATACTTCTCGATTTGTTTTAACATAACTGGAATCGTATTAAGGCCAATTACAACGCCGACTTCAATTTCATGACTAGTTCCGCCAAGTACTGTCGCTAGCGATTTCTTTTGGCGCTTCGCATATAAATCCCAAACAGCCCCCTCTATTCCGGCCTTTGCCATTCGGTTTCTCTTTATATGTTGGAACAAACCAGGTACTTCATTCGGATGAGAAATCTCCGCCTTTAATAAATCCGGTAATAAAAAATCTTGAAGTACATGTAGCGCTGTCTTCACTGTTTCTTCCGTGTACCACGGTTCAGAAAACGCAACGACTTCGCCAAATCCAATGTATCCGTCCGTATCTTCTAATTCAATGACGATACTTTCACGCTTTTCATACGTCCCGTAGCTTGCAGCAAACGGGATTACGAGTGGCATTTCCGTTATATGTAGCGTCGCTTTTTTTATTTCCACCTACATCTCCTCCACTAATTGTCTTAACTCTCGTCTTAACAATTTTTTCGAAGCGTTTCGTGGTAATTCCTCTAAGAAACATGCTTTTTTCGGCACTTTATATTTCGCTAATTTCTCCTCGCAAAAATGAAGAATTTCTTCTTCTGTTACTTCTCCATTTTTTACAACAAAAGCAGCCGGTACTTGTCCCCATTTATCGTCAGTCATCCCGACCACACCTGCTTCCGCAACCATCGGATGAGAAAGCAACACTTCTTCAATTTGAGCCGGATATATATTCTCTCCGCCAGAAATAATTAAATCACTGCGTCGATCTAATACGTATAAAAATCCTTCTTCGTCTAAATAACCGAGGTCACCAGTATGAAGCCATCCGTTTTGAATTGTTTCGCGCGTCGCATCTTCGCGGTTAAAATAACCGCCTGTTACGTTTGGTCCTTTTACTACGATCTCACCTTCCGCAAATGGCGACACTACTACGCCATCTTTTTCAATACGGAGTTGGCACTGAAATAGTGGTTTTCCGGCTGATCCTACTTTCGTTAACATGTAATCAGCTGATAACGTACAAATTTGTGAAGACGTTTCTGTCATACCGTACGTTTGATATACAGGAATTCCTTTATCTACACACGTTTCTAATAGTGGTTTCGGCGCTGGTCCTCCACCAAGTAACATGCATCTTAAAGAAGATGGGTATGCCCCTTCTCCAAGTCTCTCTAATAAATCAGTCAACATTTTAGAAACGACAGAAATAATCGTAACGCCTCTCGTTTGAAGTGCTTTATGAATAAAATCAGCATCATATTTCGGAACGAGTAAAATGCGCATGCCATACATAATATTTTTCATTAAAAGAGATAGCCCGCCAACGTGGAACATCGGCATACAAGCTAACCAGCAATCGTCATCACGAAGGCCTAAGTTAAGCGCAGAGCCAACCGCGCTTGACCAGTGATTCCCGTACGTTAAAATAACGCCTTTCGGTTTCCCTGTCGTCCCAGACGTATAAATAATTGTCATCGCTTCTTCTAAAGAAAACTCTTCTTGTATAGAGGCTTCCTCTTTTGGTCCATTCATCACTTCGGCGAATGAATATACAGGAATATCTTTAGCCTCAAAATCTTGATCCGTCACTAAACAAATAACTTCAGCATCATCCATTTGCCAAAGTAGCTCTTCTCTTGAAAGACGCGTATTTAAAAGCACAGCTACTGCACCTACGTAAGATAGGGCGTGAATAACTGTAATCATCTCCATACCATTTTTCATCAGAACAGCCACCTTTTGCCCACGCTTCACTCCAACATGCGTGAGGTGTTCACAAACAGATACTACTTTTTCATGCAGCTGCATAAAAGTAACTTTCTCTTCCTCTATTTCAATTGCAGTGCGATCTGGTGTTAAAAATGCACGTTGCATTAACCAATTTGGCATCGTCTCCATCATTCATTCTCCTTTCATGAAAGAAAGAGACTTGATATGACATCAAGTCTCTTAGTTGTTTTGTTTCCGGTTAATCTCATCTAGTTACAGCGGCTAGAACAGTCGGTCGTTTCACGCCTTCCTACGAGGCAAAAAGCGCCTCTTCGTCAGGAGTTCCAACGCCCTCTTGTTCTAAGCAAGCTGCTTCCGCTTTTGGTTTCATCTAGCTACAGCAGCTAGAATGTTCGGTGGCTTCACTTCTTCCTACGAGGCAAAAAGCGCCTCTACGTCAGAAGCTCCATCCCCCTCACATTCTGAACGAGCTACTTTCGCTTTTGGTTACATCTAGCTGCGCCTCCTAGCCCCTTCCGTCTAAGAACCTTCCGCACGAGAAAGTAAAAAACACTTTCTGTGCGAAAGAACCTTAGCCAGCGGGGCTAAGCAGTCGGCTCCGCTTTTGGTTTGATCACGGGAAACGAGGGAATTGACCGAAGTCCGGACTGCGTTTTTCTTTGAATGCGTCGCGACCTTCTTTTGCTTCGTCAGTTGTGTAGTACAATAACGTTGCATCTCCAGCTAGTTGTTGAATACCAGCTAGACCGTCTGTGTCTGCGTTGAATGCAGCTTTTAGGAAGCGAAGTGCCATTGGGCTGTTTGCTAAAATTTCTTCTGCCCATTGTACTGTTTCTGCTTCAAGTTGTTCTAATGGTACTACTGTGTTTACTAAGCCCATATCAAGCGCTTCTTGTGCGTTATATTGGCGGCATAGGTACCAAATTTCGCGAGCTTTCTTGTGTCCTACCATACGAGCTAAGTAACCAGCTCCGTATCCACCGTCAAAGCTTCCTACTTTAGGACCTGTTTGTCCAAATACAGCATTGTCTGCAGCGATTGTTAAATCACATACGATATGAAGTACGTGTCCTCCACCGATTGCATAACCTGCTACCATTGCGATAACTGGTTTAGGAATTGCGCGAATTAGACGTTGTAAATCTAATACATTTAAACGAGGGATTTGGTCGTCACCTACATATCCACCATGACCGCGAACTTTTTGGTCGCCGCCAGAACAGAATGCACGTCCACCTTCACCTGTTAAAATGATAACGCCAACATTTGCATCATCACGAGCATGTGCAAAAGCGTCGATTAACTCCATTACCGTTTTAGGACGGAATGCGTTATGTACTTCAGGGCGGTTAATCGAAATCTTTGCGATACCATTGTATGTTGAATAAATAATATCTTCGTAATTGCCTTCTTTTACCCATTCAATAGCCATTACAACTACCTCCTTGTATATTTCTGATCTCCTCTATAAGTGTAACTTCATTCTTAACTGAAAAAAGCATCACTGCATAGTTTTTAGAAATCCCTTTACTATTGTATCAAACTTTTCCGGTTGTTCCACATGAATTGCATGGCCAGCACCATCAATTTTGACAAATTTCGCGTCAGAGACGCATTTTTCGATGTTTTTTAATATGCGAAAGAACTTTTCATCATGCTCCCCGTTCATTAAAAGAACAGGCATTTTTAAGTTTTGCAGCTCATTCCACCAAGAAGGCTGAGCCCCTGTTCCCATGCCGCGCAAGCTATTTGCGAGCCCTTTTGGATTGTTAGCAAGTCTTTCTTTTCGCACTGCTTCTTGTACGTTTTGTTCTAAACTTTTTTGCCTTTCAAATAGCGGAATATTTTCCCACATTGTTACAAAACTTTCGATGCCTTCTCGCTCAATTTTGTGAGCAAGTCGCTCATCTTTTTCACAGCGTTCTTCCCGCTCATCTTCCCTTTCAAGCCCAGCTGTACAATTTTCTAATAAAAGAGAATGTACATATTCTGGATATAGACATGCCATCGTAATTGCCAGTCTACCGCCCATTGAATAGCCGAGTATGTGCGCTTTTTCAATATGAAGATAATCTAGTAGTTCTTTCATTTGCAATGCTACATTTCGAATATCATAATGCGTCACATCTTCAGGGCTTTCTGTTTTTCCGTGCCCAACAATGTCTACTAAAATGACTTGAAATTGCTCGCTCCAAGAAGGAACGAAAGAACGCCACGTTTCCATGCTTCCCGTAAAACCATGAAGAAGTAGAAGTGGTTCCCCGCTTCCGACTACTTCATATTCATACGATACACCTTGCAGTGTTACGTTCATTTTGATTCACCTTGCAACGATGCAGTAATTACGTCCTGCGTTTTTGCCCATAATTTACGATGCAATGTTAAGTTTTCATCACGGTTCGTACAAATTTCTACAACGTGTAAACCTTCCGCCCTTGTTCCTTTTTGTACCTCTTCTCGGAATTGCTCCCAACCATTTACACGACTAAATGAACCGCCATACATTTTGACAACATGTTCATAATCAAGCCCAATCGGTGTTCCAAATAACGATTCGAAGTGTTCCTTTTTCTCATATTGTGGTAAGAATGAGAAAATACCGCCACCATCATTATTTACAACGACAATCGTTATATTTAATTCGTGTAATTTTGCTGCTAACAGTCCATTTAAATCGTGATAAAATGATAAATCACCAATCACTAATACAAGTGGGTCACAAATAACGCTCGCTCCTAGAGCTGTCGAAATGATTCCATCAATACCATTTACACCGCGGTTTGCCATCACATGGATGTTTTTATCCGATGTGAAGAAGAATGAGTCTGTATCACGAATTGGCATACTATTGCTCGCAAATAATGTTGCGTCTTCTGGTAATACGCGCACAATATCTGTAATAACCTTTCCTTCAAATGCAGTTTCATATGTTTCCATTTCACGAAGCGTTTCCTTCGTTTTTTCGTTTATATGTTGCCACATTCGGAACCAATCATTCTTTTTCATAACTGGCATTTTTTCTATTAATGCCTTGCAGAATTCAATGTCACTTGCTTGCACAACTTCTGTCGCAACAAGAGCTGGGTCTCTCCATTGTCCTGATTCATCGACAACGATATGAACTGCTTTCGTTTGTTTTTTTATGAACTGCGTTAACGATTTAGAAACAGGCATACCACCAAAGCGAATTAAAACATCCGGTTTCCATGTTTCTTTTAACTGTTCATTTCGTAAAAATGTATCATAACAGTCAATTACCATCGTTTTATCGTGGTGCCCGCTACGAATATTAGAAAGTGGGTCTGCTAATATAGGATAGCCAGTTTTTTCAGCTAATTCTACCGCAAACATTGCGATTTCTGCATGACTATCATCTCCACAAATAATAAGCCCCTTTTCCATATGTGAAAGGCGCCCTACAAGAGAATCTACATATTCACTCGGCATCACCGCGTTTCCTTGTTGAACTACTCCTGTATATTCACTACGTCCTTTATCCCATAAGCTTTCTAGTGAGAAATCAGGTATAAGTGGCTCGCGAACTGGAAAATTAAGATGAACAGGACCCTGCGGCGCTAAACAAGCATTTGCTATCGTGCGCTGCGTCGTCATACGAGCATAATGATACATCGTTTCACTTGCTTCTGGCAGTGCCATCTCTGTAAATTGTTTCACAAAAGTACCGTATAAATTAAATTGATTCATCGCTTGTGGTGCACCGACATCTCTTAATTCATGCGGCCTATCTGCCGTTAAGACGATAAGCGGCACTCGTGAATGGAAAGCTTCACATACAGCTGGATAGTAGTTCGCTGCTGCCGTTCCTGACGTACATAATAATGCAACCGGACGTTTTTTCGCTTTTGCGATACCGAGCGCAAAAAATCCTGCAGATCTTTCATCTACATGTAAATATGTGTTCATTCCTTCGTGTTGTTCCATTAGTAGAGCAATCGGCGTTGACCGTGAGCCTGGACTAATGACAACATCACATACATTTAGACGCGTCAGTTCATCCACGAACGCGCCTAAATAATATGATAATGCTTCTATATGATTGTTCATTTCATTAATTCCTCCAAAGCACCAAGCATCGGTCTAAACTTCAAACTTGTTTCTTCATATTCAAGTTGCGGTACTGAATCAATTACAATCCCGCAACCGGCAAATAAGGATGCCTTCTCGCCATTTAATAATCCGCAGCGAAGTGCAACCGCAAATTCACCATTTCCTTCATCATCTATCCAGCCAATCGGTGCACCATATAATCCTCTATCTAGCAATTCAACATCACGAATTAATTTCATCGCTTCTAAACGAGGTGTCCCGCCAAGAGCTGGTGTTGGATGTAATTCTTCTACCATCGTTAAAAGACTCGCATCGCCTTTTGCCTCTACAGGCGTATATAAATGAATTAAATTTTTCGTTGTTAATAAACCTGGACTTTCTGGAATATTAACGTATTCGCAGTGCTCATTTAATACCGACCTGATCATGTTCACAACATAACCGTGTTCAGCTAAATTCTTTTCATCATGAAGAAGCGCATCACTATTTCGCTTACTTTCTTCTATAGATTGACCATGACCAGTTGAACCAGCAAGACACATTGAAGTAAACTTCTCATCTTCTTTGCGAATTAATCTCTCTGGCGTCGCTCCTAAGAAGCATGCTCCTTTATAATCAAAAGAAAATACGTAACAATCCGGTTGCCCAATGCGAAGTGCTTCTAAAACAAGCGCAGAATCAATATGATGATCCATCTCTACTTTTAGCTCCCTCGCTAATACAACCTTCTGCACGTTTCCCTGCTTCATCTCATCTTGCACTTTCTCAATAGCCTTCATCCAGCCTTTCGGATCCACTTCTACTTTAGAAGTAACTGTTAATTTCGATCCTTGTAGTGCACATTTACTCTTCTCAAAAATTTTCTCTTCTAAAGAAACAATTTCGTTATAAAGAGTTTCTGCACAATCTGTTGCTGAAACGAATGTATTCATTGTTAACCATGCTTTTTCATTTTTTACAGTTAATAAAAATGCTGGTAGTGAAAATGTCGTATCATCAAATTCTTTCCATAAATCTGTTTTCTCTTTTTCTTGGTCAAATGAAAACCCGCCAAATAAAAGAGGACCTGTTCCAAATTCGTATTTTTCCCTTTGTACAAATGCTTTCTCTTTTACTTTATCCCACTCGTCACGAGCAGTTTGAAAGCGTTTGTGAGAAGCAGTTGCTATAGTGAAAACAGAACCAATTCCAGCAAATATTACATGCTGAGCTGGGTCTGCAAAATAACATCTATTTTCGAATGCAATCCTTTTTCCTGCTGCATAAAACAGAAGCGGATCCATCCAGTCTATTTGTTTTACGAAGCTCACCAATATTTTTTCATCAGTTGCACGCTTAATGGCCGCACTTAGAACTTCTTGCAAGCCTATTTGTTTCGTTTGAATCACAATTGTCTCCCCCCTATGGGCGAAAAATAGTCATAATTACGCTTGATTTTAAGATACACCTCAAACGAAAGGCCTGTCAACGTTTAGCATTTCTGAGAAATTCACCTTCTCTTCCTAGAAAATAAACGTTGACACTAAATGATGCTTTTTCTACACTTAGTTGTGTACAATATGTGACCAAAGGAGGATTCAACATGGAAATGAACGTCAAAACGAATTCCTCTCCTACGGCGCCAAAGCCAAGTAAGCAAACAGGCTGGCGCATTTGGTGGAGTTTACTACGTCCCCATACATTAACAGCAGCTTTCGTTCCTGTTTTCATCGGAACAGCCTATGCAATGCAGGTCGGAGGTATAAATCAAATACATCTCCCTCTTTTCCTTATAATGCTTCTTGCTTGTCTTCTCATTCAGGCAGCAACAAACATGTTTAATGAATACTTTGATTATAAAAGAGGGCTCGATCACGAAGGTTCAGTCGGTATCGGCGGCGCTATCGTTCGCGATGGCATTCAGCCAAAAACAGTGCTTAACTTAGCATTTGGATTTTTCGGCATCGCAATACTATTAGGTGTTTATATTTGTATGAATTCTAGCTGGTGGCTTGCTGCAATCGGTCTTGTTTGTATGGCCGTTGCTTACCTTTATACAGGCGGCCCACTTCCCATTGCGTATACACCATTTGGAGAGTTAACAGCCGGATTATTTATGGGTGTCATTATTATCGGGATTTCATTCTTTATTCAAACTGGGGCTGTAACATCGGAAGTCATTTTACTATCTATTCCAAGCTCCATTTTAATTGGTGCCATTTTACTAGCGAATAACATCCGTGACTTAGATGGCGATAAAGAAAACGGTCGTAAAACGTTAGCCATTCTCGTTGGACGTGAAAGAGCCGTTGGTGTACTCGCTTCTATGTTCATCGTTTCCTATATTTGGACAATTGCTTTAATTATCGTGGGCATCGTATCACCATGGATGCTTATCGTATTTTTAAGTGCACCGAAAGCATTTAAAGCGACGAAAGGCTTTATCGGCAAAAGCATTCCAATGGAAATGGTACCTGCGATGATAGCAACAGCAAAAACAAACACAATCTTCGGTCTCCTCATGGGAATCGGATTATTACTTGGATATTTCCTTTAAAAGGAGCTGCTAATGCGGCTCCTTTTTCATATACCAATTTCAGCTCATAATTCCTCCTCGCAACGCTCATACTATGTAAAGAAACTGAATTGTAGGAAGGTGGACGACTATGTTAACTCCACAACAAATAAATCAATTTAAATCCGTTTTAGAAAAGCAAAAACAAGAACTAGAGCAAACGATACAAACACATGAAAATGAAGATCGTGCATCTGAACGTGATTCCGTTGGGGAATTATCTAGCTACGATAATCATCCAGCTGATATGGCAACAGAGCTATATGAGCGTGAAAAAGACTTCGGGCTTATTGAACTTTGGCATAAACAACTAGCGGATACGAAACATGCCCTGCAAAAAATAGAAGCAGGTACGTACGGCATTTGCGAAGTGTCTGGCGAAGAAATTCCATTTGAAAGATTGGAAGCAATGCCGACTGCTACAACATGCATCCAGCACGCGACAAATAAGTTAAATATGAATACACGACCAGTTGAAGAAGAAGTGTTATCCCCTTCTTTTCACAAGCATGATGAGGATCATTCTGTTGAGTACGATGCGGAAGATGCGTGGCAAGATGTCGCAAATTACGGAACGTCTGAAACACCGTCCGATTTAGAAAGACAAGATTCAAAAAACTATAATGGCATGTACGTGAATAGTGAAGAAAACGTAGGCTACGTGGAGGATTTTGAAAACTTTATCGGTACGGATATGTACGGGAAAAACCCACAAGTTTTCGCTACAGAAGAGCATGAAGAATATGAACAAATGCTTGATGATTTTGAAGAACGTACCTTCAAAGGTGAATTATCTTCAAATGAGTCGAGCTCCAAAGAATAAAAAAAAGCATTCCGAAAATCGGAATGCTTTTTATCGCTAGCTAATTAGTTTTTTGTAACGTTAGCAGCTTGTGGTCCACGGTTACCTTCAACGATTTCGAAAGAAACTTCTTGACCTTCTTCTAAAGTTTTGAATCCGTCACCTTGGATAGCTGAGAAGTGAACGAATACATCGTCTCCACCTTCAACTTCGATGAAACCGAAACCTTTTTCGCTGTTAAACCATTTAACTTTACCTGTTTGCATGTCATGTACCTCCTAAATAAAAATGAAACTATGAATCCACATGAAAAGGTGGATATAAAGGACATGAATGTATAACAAGCTTACAGCCTTTAATTCAACGTGCTTTATTTCCGTACCACATTATGTAGCTCAATAGTGATTTCACTATATCACGCTATATCCAAAACGTCAAATGAGAACACTTTCATTCCACCATTTTTTTATAATTTTAATATAATGTTGAATTTCCATATTCATATTTTATCCCGCCATTTGCGGACAGCTCAATTGGTGGGAGCTGATAATCAGTTTCGATACTCCCACTTTATTTAAAAATTAACAAAACTAAAGTATTCTAATCCTGTTAAATTCTGTACAATATAAGTATCTATTACATACGAGGTGAAAAAAAATGAGAGCACACGAAATCGAGTATAAGTTATACGGCGATGATATGCAGTTTGTTGAAATTGAGTTAGATCCAGAAGAAAGCGTGATCGCAGAAGCTGGCGCAATGATGATGATGGAAGATTACATAGAAATGGAAACAATCTTCGGTGATGGTTCTGGCCCATCTGGAGGTTTATTCGGAAAATTAATGGGCGCTGGTAAGCGTCTCGTTACAGGTGAAAGCATGTTTATGACTGTATTTACAAATACAGGTCACGGCAAGCGCCACGTATCATTTGCTGCCCCTTATCCAGGTAAAATTATTCCTGTAGATTTAACAGAATATCAAGGAAAAGTAGTTTGTCAAAAAGATGCATTTCTTTGTGCAGCAAAAGGCGTTTCTATCGGAATCGAGTTTACGAAAAAAATCGGAACTGGTTTCTTCGGCGGTGAAGGTTTCATCATGCAAAAACTCGAAGGTGATGGACTTGCTTTCATGCATGCAGGCGGAACTGTATATAAGCGTGAACTAAAACCTGGTGAAAAACTTCGCATCGATACAGGCTGTCTCGTTGCCATGACAAAAGACGTTAACTACGACGTCGAGTTCGTTGGAAAAGTAAAAACAGCTCTATTTGGCGGTGAGGGTTTATTCTTCGCAACGTTAGAAGGACCTGGAACAGTTTGGATTCAGTCCTTAACACTTAGCCGCTTAGCAGCACGCCTGACAAGCCCAGCAGCGCAAGGCAGCGGTGAAGGTAGTGTATTAGGTGGACTTGGTCGTTTATTAGATGGGAAAGAGTAAACTGTGCCCTTATGTGGGCATGGCAATCAACTAATAAAATAATAAAATTAAAACACCCTTGCTTGCAGTAATTGAAGTGAAAGGGTGTTTTAATTTACGTCTACAAACGAGAAAAAGCAGTTAAAATAAAGTAATAAGGTTTACTTCAGGAAAATAAGGTATATTATATTTGTTGAATAGATTCTCTTTAGAGACAAGAAAAGTAGGTGAACAAAGTGGGAAAATATCAATTGGATTCCAAAAGTCAGGTAGCTGTGGCAAAGTTTCATGAAAAACAGAAGCCTGCCAAATTTGATAAAAAGCAGCAACTTGAAAGATTGCGTACGGAGTATTTGAAAAAGAAGCAAAAACAAACAGATAAATAATATGTTTTATTTTCCGAATTTTTTCTGTATGTAACGCAAACAAACACAAGAAAATAGGTAAGTTATTCATCATTCAAATATATACAGGCTATTTTTTCAAACCTCTTACTTATGCAACTAACGCATGCGTCAGTTCATTAAGAATAACTAAAAAAGTCGATTCCTTGAGATGAAAAAGAGTAAACAGTGCCCTTATCAGGCACTGTTTTATTTTGACATTATAATTTCCTCCACTAATTTAGGTAAGCGATACAAGCTATTCCCCACCTCCAAAAGAATGAATCAAGTTCCTCACCGCATATATTAAACTATACCTTTTCTTAAGGAGGGCTACCTTAATGCGTACTCCTTTATCCTTTGATAAAGAAACTGCCATACTGTTAGCTTCTTGTTGTGAGTTAACGTATGAACAATATAAACAAAATGGTATTTTCGAAATACCAGATGGTTTTCAATATGTACAAGGTTTTCAAGGAAAGGCCATTCAAACAACAGAATGGTTCGGATTTATATTAGAATCTGAGGATACAATTATCGTTGCCTTCAGAGGCACTCAAACAGATCCAGATTGGATTATTGATTCTCTCGTCAATCAAAAACCTTATCCTTATGCTTTAAATGGCGGAAATGTCCATAACGGTTTTCTCTCTATTTATGAGTCTTGTCGTGATTCTATTATGGATATGCTCGTATCATTGCCAGCACATAAAAAACTGCTAGCTACTGGGCATAGTCTAGGTGGCGCGCTTGCCACATTACACATATTAGATGCACGTATAAATACTGCCTTCGCACAGTATGGACTTTATACATTCGCTTCTCCAAAAGTAGGAGATATCGCTTTTCGAAATTATTATAAACTACAAGTAGCTAGTAGCTTTCGTTTCGTCAACTTATTCGATGTCGTCCCACTTCTCCCTCCCCGAAACATAAATTTTAATGATTATGATTGGGAGTATGCACACGTCCATCACAACATGACATTTACAAAAAACACAAAATCCATTACAAATAATCATTCCATTACAACATACAAAACATGTCTGACTTCTCATTTTTAACCAGTAAACAATTGGAAATAAAATATTCGTATACTATAATAATCTATGAAGTTATTTTTGGATGAGGGGACCTTACATGTTAAAATTTATCTTCGCATTTTTCCTTATTGTAATTTTTACGGTTACAGGTTTCTTTACATTTTCATACTTTGCGACAGGAGAGTATGATGGGGCAGGTATCATATATACCACTGTTCCATTTCTTTCTTAAGCAAAATAAATAAAACGAGCTTAATTTTATTAAGCACGTTTTATTTATTAATATCCATTTCTGTTGGTAAATCGATAATATATCTCCCAATATAGCAACCTCTTTAAAACTGTTTAACTGTATTACCAATACCCCAAATTTCATTACTGTACTGCAAAATCGTTCGATCGCTCGCAAAATGACCAGACTGTGCAATATTTAAAATCGACATTTCTAGCCACTTCGTTCGGTTCTCATAAGCTCTACCGACAGCTTCTTGTCTTTCAGCATATGGACCAAAATCTCGCAGAACAAAATATTCATCATTTTGAATAACGAGAGAATCGTAAATTGCTTCAAATTCGGCTCCCGACTGTGCAAAGAAACCATTCGTTAACTGATCTACTACCTTTTTAATGTGCCCATTGTGATGATAATAATCACTTGCACGATATCCACCATTTTGATAGTAATGAAGAACTTCTTCGGCCGTTAAACCGAAAATGAAACAGTTATCATCACCGACCCGGTCTTTTATTTCAACGTTAGCACCGTCTAGCGTTCCGAGTGTAATCGCACCATTCATCATAAATTTCATATTACCTGTTCCCGATGCTTCTTTACTCGCCGTTGAAATTTGTTCACTTACATCCGCTGCCGGGAATATATCTTCCGCTAAAGAAACTCGATAGTTTTCTAGAAAGATAACTTTCATATATTGACTGACATACGGGTCATTATTTACTTTTCTTGCGAGTTCATTTATTAATTTAATAATTTTTTTCGCGTAATAATAGCCAGGTGATGCTTTCGCTCCAAAAATAAAAGTACGCGGATAAAATGTAAAACTAGCATCCTCTTTCAAACGGTTATACAAATATAAAATATGAAGAACATTTAATAATTGTCGTTTATAAGCATGTAATCTTTTCACTTGCACATCAAAAATAGAATTTGGATCAATGGTAATCCCCATTGTATTATGAATACGCTCCGCTAAAATCTCTTTACGCTCTTGTTTTACCTCTGCAAATTTCTCTTGGAAACTCGCATCATATTGAACTAATTGTAGCTCTTGAAGCTTAATCGGTTCTTTCTTCCACTCTGTTCCAATCGCCTCTGAAATGAGATTTGTTAACTGTGGATTTGCTTTCATAAGCCAGCGCCTATGAGCAATTCCATTCGTCTTATTATTAAACTTATCTGGATAAAATTCATAAAACAATCGCATTTCCCGCTGCTTTAATATTTCCGTATGAATTTTCGCTACACCATTTACGCTATGGCTACCGACAATTGCTAAATGAGCCATTTTCACAAGGTCATGTGCAATAATCGCCATTGCTTCAATACGATCCCACTCATACGGATACTGTTCCCAAAGTTCATGACAGAAACGTTCATTAATCTCTTCAATAATCATATAAATTCTCGGTAATAACGGTTTAAAAATGTGAATTGGCCACTTTTCAAGCGCTTCTGATAACGTCGTATGATTCGTATAAGAAATCGTCTGCGTCGTTATGTGCCAAGCTTCTTCCCATGCTAACTTTTCTTCGTCTAGTAAAATACGCATCAGTTCCGGAATTGCTAAAACTGGATGTGTATCGTTAATATGGATCGCAATTTTTTCATGTAGTTGACGAAGGTCACCATATCTTTCTCTATGCATTCGAACGATATTTTGCAAACTTGCTGATACGAGGAAATACTGTTGTTTTAAACGAAGTATTTTTCCCTCATCATGCGTATCATCTGGATATAAAAACTCCGATACAGCCTCTGTTTCGCGCTTATATTTCAAAATATCTTTGCAGTTTTGCGGGAAAGGAACTGGTTCAGCATTCCAAAGTCTAAGTGTATTTACAGTACTCGTCTCATAGCCAACTACCGGCACATCATATGGCACGGCCATAATGACTTCTGCATTTGTATGCCTAAACTCTAAACGCCCGTCAATTTCTAGCGGTTCAACACTGCCAAAATAACTTACTTCTACAGCTTGATCATGCCTTCTTACTTCCCATACGTTTTCATGAAGAAGCCACTGTTCTGGAAATTCAACTTGATAACCATCAACAATTTTCTGATCAAACAAACCATGTTTATAACGAATTCCACAGCCGTGTCCTGGCAAGTTTAAAGAGGCAAGTGAATCGAGAAAACAGGCTGCTAAGCGTCCAAGCCCACCATTACCAAGGCCTGCATCTGCTTCCACTTCTTCTAACTCTTGTAACGAAATCCCTAGTTCAGATAACCCCTGCTCGCATACATCTCGAATACCTAAATTCAAGATGTTACTTCCAAGCAAACGTCCAAGCAAAAACTCAATAGACAAGTAATACATTTGCTTTTGCTCTCCGGATCGATAACTCTCGTTCGTTGCAATCCATTGACTATTCATATACTCACGTACCATATGGCCGAGCGTATTATATTGATCACGAGTTGTAGAATCTTTAAAACTTTTACCATACATCGTCTCTAACTTTTCTAGAAAAGTTGATTTAAAACTTTCAACATGAGTAAACATTTTTTCACCACCTACATGTTATTCCATGAGACTTTTATACAATTCCTTATAAGCAAGAGCCGATTGCTCCCAGCTATAATCTTCAGTCATCGCTTGTTTTACAAGCTGCTCCCACACTGGTTTATCGTGATAGAATTCAATCGCACGCTGAATCGTATGCAGCATGTCATGTGCATTAAAGTTCATGAAACTGAAACCATTTCCTTCGCCTGTTTCTTCATCATAAGAATGTACCGTATCGTTTAATCCACCTGTTTCTCTTACAATTGGAATTGTACCGTACGCTAATGCGATAAGTTGTCCAAGTCCACACGGTTCAAACAGTGATGGCATTAAAAACAAATCGCTTCCCGCATACACTTGGTGAGCTAATTCTTCATTAAATCCGATATAAACTTTTACCTTCTCCGGATACTCATATGCCATCCACTCAAAGAATTGCTCATATTCCGAATCACCTGATCCTAAAATAATACATTGTACATCTTCTTCCATTATTTCACGGAATACAGTACGTACTAAATCAAGCCCCTTTTGCTTCGTTAATCTCGTTACCATTGAAATAATTGGTGTATCCTCTTTTTCTGGCAAACCAAAATAACGCTGCAAGGCGCGTTTATTTTCACTCTTTTCATATAATGAATCTGCATCATACTGAGCCTTAATATACGAATCCGTTTCTGGATTATATACGCTCGTATCAATACCATTTACAATGCCGCTAAGCTTATCATTATATTTTCGCAGTAATCCATCTAACTTCTCACCAAAAAATTCATATTGAATTTCTTCCTTATACGTCGGGCTCACCGCTGTAATTTGATCCGAAGCGATAATACCGCCTTTCATAAAGTTTACGTTTCCATAAAACTCTAGCTGCTCACTATGAAAATATTCATCACCAAGCTCTAACAAGTCGTACATCACTTCAGGAGGAAATACACCTTGGAACTGCAAGTTATGAATCGTATATACCGTTTTAATACGCTCATATAACGGGTTATCTTGATACTTTTCACGAAGTAAGAAATTAACCATAGCCGTATGCCAATCGTGGCTATGAAGAACATCCACTTCAAAATCAAGGTGCGGAATACACTCTAACACCGCTTTTGAGAAATAAGAAAAACGCTCTCCGTCATCATAATGACCATACAGAGAATCTCTCTTAAAATAATATTCATTATCTATTAAGTAATACGTAATTCCGTCTTGCTCACCTTTTAAAATTCCACAATATTGATTTCTCCACCCGAGCGGGACATTAATTACTTTATGTAACGTACATCCATCCCTTAACTTTGGCGGAATAAGACTATAATTCGGGAGTATAATGCGAACGTCCACCCCTAATTTTTTTAGCTCTTTTGGGAGCGCACCTGCTACATCAGCTAAGCCTCCCGATTTAACAAATGGTACACATTCTGATACTGCAAATAAAATATTCACTTGTTGTCCCACTGCACGAAAAGCTTATACTACTTCCCTTGCAGCTTCCTCCCTTCGAGTTTTCATTTGAATTAAAACTTTAATCAGTGGAGGAAGACCCCCACTGATTCTTTTAAGAATAACTATTAATCGTACTGTTTTGAACGCTTCCTTTTTCTACAACGTATGGCTCATCAGCGTTTCCTTTTAGTACAACACCGTCACCAATTTTCACGTCTTTATCAATAATAACACCGTCTATTATACAGTTATCTCCAATTTGGCTCTTTTGCATAATAATACTGTTACGAACAATGGAACCTTTTCCAATTTTAACAGAACGGGAGATAACACTATTTTCTACTTCGCCTTCAATAATACTGCCGTTTGCAATCATTGTATTTTTCACGGCTGCACCTTTTAAGTAACGAGTTGGTGGTTCATCTTTTACTTTCGTAAAGATCGGTGCTTCTTTCTTAAATACTTGCTTCCAAATAGCAGGTTGCAAAATTTCTAAGCTATGTTTATAGTAACTTTCAATCGAATCAATAATCGCTACATATCCTGTATGCTCATAAGTAGCAATATGCAGTGATTTTCCGCGCTTTTCTCTCACCACATCGAATAAGCTATATTGCTCCAAATCTTTATATGACTCAAATAAATCTAACAATAATTTTTTCTTTAACACGTATGTTTGAAGCGAAACCCCTTCATGGCAAACTTCCGTAATATCAGCTGCCGTATGTATATGTCGCTCTAACACCGCCTGGAAATTCAATGCTGTTACGAGATGGCTATTCGTAATAACGACGTATTCTTCTCTAGCTCTTAGAAAATAATCAATATGTCTTCTAAAATGTGCAAAAGATCCAAATTCATCTTGGTCACATTGGCAATTTGGTGGGAATAAAAACAGTCCGTCTCTTTTTCTATCTAAATCCCACTGCTTTCCTGAACCAACATGGTCCATTAACGAGCGGTTTTTATGACTTGTAAAAACTGCCACACTATGAATATTAGAATTCACCATATTTGAAAGCATGAAATCAATGAGTCGATAACGGCCCCCAAACGGTAACGCCGCTAGTGAACGATGCCCTGTTACTTTCTTTAAGGAAGGAAAACTTCCCGTTGCATTAATAATTCCTAACATTTTTTCTCCCATTCATTTCATCCCCCTTTTCTATTTCCCTTCAGCAATGAGTACTACATCGTCAACATTTTTTTCCGGACGAATAATTGTTCCATCTTCAATAACCATTTCCGATCCAACAATTGCTCTTTCAATCACAACATTTTTTCCAATCTTTGCTCCTGGCATAACGACAGAATCAATAACCATACTACCTTCTTCTACCGTCACCCCTTGGAATAATACAGAATGCTTCACGTCCCCTTCAATGACGCATCCTTCGTTAATAAGTGATTCTTCTACTTTTGCCTGCTCTGCAATATATTGAGGTGGCTCATTTGGATTTACAGAATAAATACGCCAATTACGATCGTTTAAATTCAGTGATGTTTCATCGCGCAGTAAATCCATATTCGCTTCCCATAAGCTCTTAACCGTTCCAACATCTTTCCAATATCCTTCAAACGGATACGCCATCAACTTCTTCCCTTCATCTAATAAAAGCGGAAGTACATCTTTTCCGAAATCATTACTAGATTCAGGATTTCTTGCATCCATCTCTAAATACTCTTTCAAAATTGACCAATTAAAAATATAGATTCCCATTGATGCAAGATTACTTCTTGGAAATTGCGGTTTCTCTTCAAACTCAACAATCTCCATTTCTTCATTTGTATTCATAATGCCAAAGCGACTCGCTTCATCCCAAGGTACTTCAATAACAGAAATGGAAACATCCGCTTCCTTCTCAATATGATAATCTAGCATTTTACTGTAATCCATTTTATAAATATGGTCGCCCGATAAAATAAGAACGTACTCTGGTTCGTACTGACTTAAATAGTTTAAGTTTTGATAAATGGCACTTGCCGTACCTGTGTACCACTTCACACCTGAAGACTCCGCATAAGGAGGTAACACTGTGACTCCACCGCTTACTCGGTCTAAATCCCACGCATTGCCGATTCCGATATAATTATGAAGTTCAAGTGGTTGATATTGCGTTAAAATCCCAACCGTTTCAATACCAGAATTCGCACAGTTACTTAGCGTAAAATCGATAATGCGATATTTACCACCAAATGGAACAGCTGGCTTGGCTAAATTTTTTGTTAATGCACTTAATCGACTACCTTTTCCCCCTGCTAGTAACATTGCTACGCACTTTTGTTTTTGAGCCATCTTGTTTTTTGCTCCCCTTTCTCGTCTTCACTGGTCGTAATATGGATACGCCAAATGGTGGAATTGTAATTTCTACATGTGCTACTTGATTATGATACGGTTCTTGAATTGCTTTCAGACGTTTCTTATTTACTTGCCCTGACCCGCCATATTGCTGTGCATCACTGTTTAAAATCTCGTTATAATACTCGAAATCTGGTACACCTACTTTATAGTTTTCATATGTAGCTTTCGTAAAATTACATACGATAACTAACGCATCTTCTTGTTTATCTCCTTGGCGGATAAACGAGAAAATACTTTGCTCGTTATTATTAGCATCAATCCACTGAAAACCTTCAGGCGAATGATCAAGCTGCCAAAGTGGTTTTGAGCGCTTATACAATGCTATGAGCTCTTTAAAGTAATCATGCATATAACGATGCATTTCAAAATCATGTAAATTCCAATCTAAATCTTCAAGGTCTTTCCACTCATCAAACTGCCCGAATTCTCCTCCCATGAAAAGTAATTTCTTTCCTGGGTGAGTAAAGAAATATCCATATAATAAACGAAGCTGAGCAAACTTATCCCAGTAATCACCTGGCATTTTATTTAATAACGACTTTTTCCCATGAACGACTTCATCATGAGAAAGGGGTAATATGAAGTTTTCAGAGTAAGCATATAGTAAAGAGAACGTCATTTTCTCATGAATATATTTTCTGTACTCTGGCGCACACTCCATATATTTCAGCACGTCATTCATCCAGCCCATATTCCATTTGTAATTGAATCCAAGCCCACCTTCATACGTTGGTGCTGTTACAAGTGGCCAAGCTGTTGAATCCTCTGCCGTCATAAGAAAATCTTCATCCTCTGCAAACACTGCTTCATTTAACTCCCGTAAAAATGACACAGCGTACTCATTACTTTGCTCTTGTCCTTCTTTATTCCAGTACAACATGTTCGCAACTGCATCTACTCTGAAACCATCAATATGGAAATATCTCATCCAAAATAACGCATTTGAAATTAAGAAATTACGTACCTCTCTCTTTCCTAAATCAAAATTGACAGTTCCCCATACTAGATTTTCTTGTACATCTTTATCTTTATATTCATAGGTCGGTGTGCCATCAAACAAATATAAACCGTGAGCATCTTTACAAAAATGCCCCGGTACCCAATCTAAAATGACACCGATTCCATATTTATGACATTCGTCGACAAAATACATTAAATCATGCGGTGTACCAAATCTACTCGTCGCTGCATAATATCCCGTTCCTTGATATCCCCAAGAACGATCATATGGATGCTCAACAAGCGGCATAATTTCAATATGTGTAAATTGATGTTCCACCACATACGGAATGAGTTCTTCTGCCATTTCCCTGTAAGAATATAGTGTTCCATCTTCTTTCTTTTTCCAAGAACCAAAATGTAATTCATAAACTGTCATCGCTTCTTTATAAATCGGTTTTTTCTTTTTCTTACGATTCCAGTTTTTATCATTCCATTCATATCCTTTTATATCAAAAACTACAGATGCCGTATTCGGTCTTACTTCTGCATATATAGCATACGGATCTGCCTTTAAAATGACGTCACCAGCCAACGTTTCAATCGCATATTTATATATTTCTCCTTCTTCAATATGCGGTATAAATAAGGACCAAATGCCTTCTTCTGTCACTTGTAGCATCTTATGTTGCTCATAATCCCACTTATTAAAATCTCCAACAACACTCATTGCTTTCGCATGAGGAGCCCACACTGTAAATCGTACCCCTTGAATCTCATCTTCCGTCACAACATGTGCGCCAAAGATGTTATAACTTTCATAGTACTTTTCTGTATGAAACTCATCTCGTTTCACTTCTTCACAATTTATTACACTCAATATGCTCACCTCACTTAGATGACAGAATTTTTTATACTTTAACTATTTCTGTGAAAAACTGCAATATCCTTGTTAATTTATAAAAAACATTCGTTTTTTTCTTAAAAATGTTAGTTTTTCTTCACATTTCCGTGTAAAATATCGAATTTTGACGAATATTCATTGAAAACGCTTTATTATTCTTCTATATTTTTACCAATTATTTTTTCTCAACCTTTATTTTATTATGTTTATCCTATTTTTCATGCTATTTTCCACTCAAAATCAAAATAAAATAATCTGTCATAAAAAATGTTTCTCAATATTTTTTGTCACAATGTTATTGAAATGCGAAATTTAATCCTGCTTTTGAAAAGCTACTTTCCGACAAAGGGGTAACCGCAAAAGTAAATGAACCGAAACTAGAGGCAGGTTCTGTTACAGTTGGCGGTGCTATCGATGACAAAAACTTTGCTGGATTAGATGGTGATTTCCCGTTCATTGATGTAACTTTCAAAGTAGAAAATGATGAATTTTATGAAGCAAACGCTCAATTAGAGTCACCAATTTTTGTTTACTGGAAACAAGGTGAATCAGAACCAAATAGAATGCGTGTACTTCAAGATCAAACATTCTCAGTTATGTCCTTAAATTCACTAGTAGAAGGAAATATTAAACCTGTTGCATTCTTAAATGAACGTGGCTATTTAGATGAAAAGTTCGATTATACAAAGCTTGGCGTAAAAGTATATGCGACTGATTCTTATCGTCATAAGTTTGAAGGCTCACTAGATAAATACGGATACTTCAAACTAAATGGACTTCCAGTTAATAAACGCGACTATAACTTATATGTAGAGGTGCCAGGACATTTAACAAGCCGCCTAACAACGAAACTTGGTACTGAAAAAGACGGTAAGCTGCTTGGCCAATATTATTATGCAAGACCTGACGAAAACCTTGCCGGCGATGTAAATGCTGATAAAGTAATCGATATTAAAGATGCTGAAATTATCGCTAGCAACTATGGTAAAAAAGGACTAACTGTAAAAGACGGAGACCTTAATAAAGATGGGATTGTCGATGAAAAAGATATTCGCTTCGTTGAAAAGAACTTCTTGAAAAAAGAGCTAGATGCATCTAAATCACAAACAGCTGCTGAAAAATCAAAAAGCGGTACACTGACAGATATTTTAAAGAAATTAGGATTAATGCCTAAAAAATAATAAAGTGAAACTTTAATCAGTCGAGGTTTTACTGCCCAGCAAATAGCGGTATAATAAAGAGCACTCTACGTAAAGTAGAGTGCTCTTTTTCTATAAACGACCCTTATCCAGCAAAAGGGGTATATTGGGGATATACAAGGGAAACCGGAAAAGGAATTTATATTAAATTATATAAGTTCAGAGGTAAGAAGCAGTTTCCCACCTCTGAATTATTTAGTAATTATTATAGTACTGGTGCCATTGTTTCTTTTAATACTTTTACAGAATGAGCGAATTTCGCTTTTTCTTCTTCATTTAACTCAAGCTCTACGATTTCACGTACACCTTCACGGTTAATTACAGCTGGAACACCTACGTAAGCATCTTTCTCATCGTATTGACCTTCAAGGTATGCAGATACAGTTAATACGCTGTTCTCGTTGTTTAAGATTGCTTTAGTTACACGAAGTAGTGACATACCGATTCCGTAGTAAGTTGCACCTTTACGCTCGATGATATGGTAAGCTGCATCACGTACATTTTCAAAGATTTTATCTAAGTCTTCTTGTTTGTACTGTTCGTTATTAGCTAAAATTGTTTCTAGTTTTTGTACACCGATAGTAGCATGGCTCCATACTGGAAGTTCAGTGTCACCGTGTTCACCAACGATGTAAGCATGAACGTTACGTGGATCTACATTTAAGTAGTCACCTAACATGTAACGGAAACGAGCAGAGTCTAAAGTAGTACCAGAACCAATTACGCGCTCTTTTGGTAGACCAGATTCTTTCCAAGTTACGTAAGTTAAAATATCAACTGGGTTAGTTGCGATTAAGAAGATTCCATCGAATCCGCTATCCATAATACCGCGAACGATTTGTTTAAAGATCTTTGTATTTTTCTCAACTAGGTCTAAACGAGTTTCACCTGGCTTTTGTGGTAATCCAGCAGTGATAACTACTAAATCTGCATCTTTACAATCTGCATAGCTACCGCTCCAAACTTTTGTTGGTGATGGAGAGAATGGTACCGCATGGCTTAAGTCCATTGCTTCCCCTTCTGCTTTTGCTTCATTAACATCTACTAATACGAATTCTTCAGCTACACCTTGGTTGATCATTGAGTAAGCATAACTACAACCTACAGCTCCTGTTCCTACTAATACTACACGATTGATACCTTTTTTCATGGTAATTTCCCCTCTCTATTGTTCACATCTATTTTTTATGATTGTTTAAGTAATTAATTAAAATACTAATTTAATGTTGTTTAACTTCTTTACATTCATATTGTAGCACGTATTATTGTGAATTACTTCACAAATTATGACCTATTTGTGAACTTTTTCACATATGATGTAAAGTTATTGGAATAGGTGTGGAATCCATTTCAATGGAGGCGTTTTCTTTAGATTGTGAAAGGGATTTTCTTGTGGTTTTTGTCGGTAAGTGAAATTATATCGGCGATTTTTAGAATATATGGACCGTAACTCCAAATATATCAGCGATTATTAAAATTTATCGACCGTAACTCAAATTATATCAGCGATTTTTGCAATATATCGGCTTACCGACAAAACTCGACAATAATGACAACATAAAAAAGCTGTCTTCAGTAGGTCACACCTATTGAGAGAAAGCAGCTTCTTCTATATATTATTTATTTTCCACAGTAGCTCCCGGATGTATTTTCATCGGTTTCTCCAAGTGTAGGAGGCTACAGCCATACAGCTGGGGTAAAAGTTCAACTTGAGGTATCATTTGTTAGATAGATAGTTCCTTCATATTCATACAGGCCAAATAAACAACATTATTGTATTTACGGCTCTATATACCCAACTGCAACAGCCCATACTTCATATTTCTTCTATTGCCTAAAAAAGCAGAGTATCCAAAGTCCACTTTTACACAACAAAAAAGAGATAGCAGATTATGCTATCTCTTTTAGTATGACCCGTACGGGATTCGAACCCGTGTTACCGCCGTGAAAGGGCGGTGTCTTAACCACTTGACCAACGGGCCAGTTCTGGCAGAGAAGAAGGGATTCGAACCCTCGCACCGCGTTCGCGATCTACTCCCTTAGCAGGGGAGCCCCTTGAGCCACTTGGGTACTTCTCTATAAATATGGCTCCGCAGGTAGGACTCGAACCTACGACCGATCGGTTAACAGCCGATAGCTCTACCACTGAGCTACTGCGGAACAATTATGGTGGGCCTAAATGGACTCGAACCATCGACCTCACGCTTATCAGGCGTGCGCTCTAACCAGCTGAGCTATAGGCCCATAATTGAAAAGCGGGTGAAGAGAATCGAACTCTCGACCAGAGCTTGGAAGGCTCTTGTTTTACCACTAAACTACACCCGCATTAAATTGTAAATGGTGAGCCATGAAGGACTCGAACCTTCGACCCTCTGATTAAAAGTCAGATGCTCTACCAACTGAGCTAATGGCTCATTTTGAAAGTGGTGCCGACTAGAGGACTTGAACCCCCAACCTACTGATTACAAGTCAGTTGCTCTACCAATTGAGCTAAGTCGGCTTGCGACTTCAAAATGGTGGCTCGGGACGGAATCGAACCGCCGACACGAGGATTTTCAGTCCTCTGCTCTACCGACTGAGCTACCGAGCCTTTATGTAAAAATGGCGGTCCCGACCGGGGTCGAACCGGCGATCTCCTGCGTGACAGGCAGGCATGTTAACCACTACACCACGGGACCATTTGGTTGCGGGGACAGGATTTGAACCTGCGACCTTCGGGTTATGAGCCCGACGAGCTACCGTGCTGCTCCACCCCGCGATGATAAAATATTTACTTTAGAAAAAATGGAGGAGGTAGAGGGATTCGAACCCCCGCGCGACTCTCGCCGCCTGTCGGTTTTCAAGACCGATCCCTTCAGCCGAACTTGGGTATACCTCCGAGATATATACGTCTAATGGTGGACCTTGTAGGACTCGAACCTACGACCGGACGGTTATGAGCCGTCTGCTCTAACCAGCTGAGCTAAAGGTCCTTTATGGTAGCGGCGGAGGGGATCGAACCCCCGACCTCACGGGTATGAACCGTACGCTCTAGCCAGCTGAGCTACACCGCCATAAATGATATTTAAGATAAGTGGAGCCTAGCGGGATCGAACCGCTGACCTCCTGCGTGCAAGGCAGGCGCTCTCCCAGCTGAGCTAAGGCCCCATGTTTTTTTGGAATATCGGGAAGACAGGATTTGAACCTGCGACCCCCTGGTCCCAAACCAGGTGCTCTACCAAGCTGAGCCACTTCCCGTTAATAAAAGCGCGCCCGAGAGGAGTCGAACCCCTAACCTCTTGATCCGTAGTCAAACGCTCTATCCAATTGAGCTACGGGCGCATATGGTGCCGAGGGCGGGGGTCGAACCCGCACGGTGGTCACCCACCGCAGGATTTTAAGTCCTGTGCGTCTGCCTGTTCCGCCACCCCGGCATGTCATATTGAAAATTGGAGCGGAAGACGGGATTCGAACCCGCGACCCCAACCTTGGCAAGGTTGTATTCTACCACTGAACTACTTCCGCAAGACATGTATGAGTTATTTAATTAAAAGTGCGGGTGAAGGGAGTCGAACCCCCACGCCAAAGGCGCCAGATCCTAAGTCTGGTGCGTCTGCCAATTCCGCCACACCCGCATATTAATTTATTTAAGAAAAATGGGGCGACTGATGGGAATCGAACCCACGAATGCCGGAGCCACAATCCGGTGCGTTAACCACTTCGCCACAACCGCCATGATTTCTGGTGCCGACTAGAGGACTTGAACCCCCAACCTACTGATTACAAGTCAGTTGCTCTACCAATTGAGCTAAGTCGGCTAAATGGTGGAGGATGACGGGATCGAACCGCCGACCCCCTGCTTGTAAGGCAGGTGCTCTCCCAGCTGAGCTAATCCTCCATTTGCCTGGCAACGTCCTACTCTCACAGGGACAAGGTCCCAACTACCATCGGCGCTAGAGAGCTTAACTTCCGTGTTCGGTATGGGAACGGGTGTGACCTCTCTGCCATCATTACCAGACTGTATTCATTTAAGACAAGAATTATTATAACTCATTTACTTTTGAAAGTCAACAAGTTTTTTATATTCTTTCAAAACTAGATAACATTGCTACATATTATATGGTTAAGTCCTCGATCTATTAGTATTCGTCAGCTCCACATGTCACCATGCTTCCACCTCGAACCTATCAACCTGATCATCTTTCAGGGATCTTACTAGCTTACGCTATGGGAAATCTCATCTTGAGGGGGGCTTCATGCTTAGATGCTTTCAGCACTTATCCCTTCCGCACATAGCTACCCAGCTATGCCCTTGGCAGAACAACTGGTACACCAGCGGTGCGTCCATCCCGGTCCTCTCGTACTAAGGACAGCTCCTCTCAAATTTCCTACGCCCACGACGGATAGGGACCGAACTGTCTCACGACGTTCTGAACCCAGCTCGCGTACCGCTTTAATGGGCGAACAGCCCAACCCTTGGGACCGACTACAGCCCCAGGATGCGATGAGCCGACATCGAGGTGCCAAACCTCCCCGTCGATGTGGACTCTTGGGGGAGATAAGCCTGTTATCCCCGGGGTAGCTTTTATCCGTTGAGCGATGGCCCTTCCATGCGGAACCACCGGATCACTAAGCCCGACTTTCGTCCCTGCTCGACTTGTAGGTCTCGCAGTCAAGCTCCCTTATGCCTTTGCACTCTACGAATGATTTCCAACCATTCTGAGGGAACCTTTGGGCGCCTCCGTTACACTTTAGGAGGCGACCGCCCCAGTCAAACTGCCCACCTGACACTGTCTCCCGGGTCGATAAGACCCGTAGGTTAGAATTTCAATACAGTCAGGGCGGTATCCCACCAGCGCCTCCACCGAAGCTAGCGCTCCGGTTTCAATGGCTCCCGCCTATCCTGTACAAACTGTACCAAAATTCAATATCAGGCTACAGTAAAGCTCCACGGGGTCTTTCCGTCCTGTCGCGGGTAACCTGCATCTTCACAGGTACTATAATTTCACCGAGTCTCTGGTTGAGACAGTGCCCAAATCGTTACACCTTTCGTGCGGGTCGGAACTTACCCGACAAGGAATTTCGCTACCTTAGGACCGTTATAGTTACGGCCGCCGTTTACTGGGGCTTCAGTTCAGAGCTTCGCTTACGCTAACCCCTCTCCTTAACCTTCCAGCACCGGGCAGGTGTCACCCCCTATACTTCGCCTTACGGCTTCGCAGAGAGCTGTGTTTTTGCTAAACAGTCGCTTGGGCCTATTCACTGCGGCTTTCCGTTAAGAAAGCACCCCTTCTCCCGAAGTTACGGGGTCATTTTGCCGAGTTCCTTAACCAGAGTTCTCTCGCACACCTTAGGATTCTCTCCTCGCCTACCTGTGTCGGTTTGCGGTACAGGCACCTTTTATCTCGCTAGAAGCTTTTCTTGGCAGCGGGGAATCAAAGACTTCGCTCCATAAGGAGCTTTCCCATCACAGCTCAGCCTTCACGATAAGCGGATTTGCCTACTTATCAGCCTAACTGCTTGGACGTGCACAACCAATCGCACGCTTCTTCTATCCTTCTGCGTCCCTCCATTGCTCAAACGATAAAGAGGTGGTACAGGAATATCAACCTGTTGTCCATCGCCTACGCCTGTCGGCCTCGGCTTAGGTCCTGACTAACCCTGAGCGGACGAGCCTTCCTCAGGAAACCTTAGGCATTCGGTGGACGGGATTCTCACCCGTCTTTCGCTACTCATACCGGCATTCTCACTTCTAAGCACTCCACCAGTCCTTCCGGTCTGACTTCACTGTCCTTAGAACGCTCCCCTACCACTGATACCATTCGGTATCAATCCGCAGCTTCGGTGGTGTATTTAGCCCCGGTACATTTTCGGCGCAGAGTCACTCGACTAGTGAGCTATTACGCACTCTTTAAATGGTGGCTGCTTCTAAGCCAACATCCTAGTTGTCTAAGCAACTCCACATCCTTTTCCACTTAATACACACTTTGGGACCTTAGCTGGCGGTCTGGGCTGTTTCCCTTTTGACTACGGATCTTATCACTCGCAGTCTGACTCCTAAGGATAAGTCATTGGCATTCGGAGTTTGACTGAATTCGGTAATCCGATGAGGACCCCTAGTCCAATCAGTGCTCTACCTCCAAGACTCTTACACTTAAGGCTAGCCCTAAAGCTATTTCGGGGAGAACCAGCTATCTCCAGGTTCGATTGGAATTTCTCCGCTACCCACACCTCATCCCCGCACTTTTCAACGTGCGTGGGTTCGGGCCTCCATTCAGTGTTACCTGAACTTCACCCTGGACATGGGTAGATCACCTGGTTTCGGGTCTACGACCACGTACTAAACGCCCTATTCAGACTCGCTTTCGCTGCGGCTCCGCCTCTTCAGCTTAACCTCGCACGGGATCGTAACTCGCCGGTTCATTCTACAAAAGGCACGCCATCACCCGTTAACGGGCTCTGACTATTTGTAGGCACACGGTTTCAGGATCTCTTTCACTCCCCTTCCGGGGTGCTTTTCACCTTTCCCTCACGGTACTGGTTCACTATCGATCACTAGGGAGTATTTAGCCTTGGGAGATGGTCCTCCCAGAT
>NZ_JBVYHY010000024.1:0-182500 GCF_056033865.1 Bacillus sp. FAU20 | reverse complement strand
AAACGTTTTATTTATATACGATATCATACAAGGAGGAATATATATGGACTATACCGATTTATTAATCAAACTAGGTCTTTCGGCTATTTTAGGGTTCGCCATCGGTTTAGAGCGCGAATTAAAACGTAAACCACTTGGTTTAAAAACGTGTTTAGTTATTTCTATTATCAGTTGCCTCCTGACGATTGTTTCTATTAAAGCAGCTTACAATTTACCACATACCGATCATATGAATATGGATCCACTTCGACTTGCCGCCCAAATTGTATCAGGAATCGGTTTTTTAGGTGCCGGTGTTATTTTAAGAAGAGGAAACGATAGTATTGCAGGACTAACGACTGCTGCTATGATCTGGGGCGCATCTGGTATTGGTATTGCTGTTGGAGCTGGATTCTATATCGAAGCAATTTTCGGGATGTGTTTCCTTATGATTAGTGTTGAACTTATACCGTTAACAATGAAATTCGTAGGACCTAGATCATTTCGTCAACGTGATATCGTAGTAAAACTTGTTGTGCGAAATATGGACAATATCCCAGTTGTAATTGAAGAAATAAAAGAAATGGATATAAAAGTGAAGAATATGAAGCTTAAAACGTTAGAAAATGGTTCTCATTATTTACATCTTAAATTATGTATCGATCAAAAAAGACATACTGCCGATGTTTACTATGCTCTCCAGCATCTTGAAAGTGTTCAACAAACTGAAGTGGAAAGTATGTAACGTAAAACAAACTCTCTTTATAAATTAGAGAGTTTTTCTTTTTTCTATAATGGCAACAATGAATGTAGTCCTGCAAAATAAGGAGGAATTGGCAATTGAAATCCCGTCCAAAATTAGTAGATACATTTCGTGATTCCATTATTTTTCGTTTAATTTGTTTTATTATTATACTTACTGCTTTTTCCGGCTTTCTTATACATAGATTAGAACCATCTCACTTTACCACATGGTTTGATGGAATTTGGTGGTCAATCGTTACAATTTTCACTGTTGGCTATGGTGACTTTGCCCCGCATACACTAATCGGCAAACTTATCGGTATGGGTATTATTTTATTTGGAACTGGTTTTTGTTCTTATTATATGGTGCTATTCGCCACTGATATGATTAATAAACAATATATGAAAGTTAAAGGAGAAGAAGCCGCGACTTCTAACAGTCATATGATTATTGTCGGCTGGAACGAACGGGCAAAACATGTTGTAAAACAAATGCACATCTTACAACCTAACCTGGATATCGTTTTAATTGATGAAACACTTTCTTTACTGCCAAAACCATTTCATCATTTAGAATTTATAAAAGGATGCCCCCATCACGATCAAACATTATTAAAAGCTAATATTACAACCGCTCACACTATATTAATAACTGCTGATAAAGAAAAAAACGAAGGCTTAGCTGATACACAGTCCATTTTAAATATTTTAACCGCAAAAGGGCTCAACCCAAACATTCACTGCATCGCTGAACTTCTTACTTCTGAACAAATACAAAATGCAACGAGAGCTGGCGCATCAGAAATTATAGAAGGAAATAAATTAACGAGCTATGTATTTACCGCTTCTCTTTTATTCCCTTCCATTTCAGGTGTACTATTTTCACTTTACAATGAAATCTCTGATAATAAATTACAACTGATGGAACTTCCATCTTCCTGCACCGGACAAACGTTTGCAAATTGTAGCTATACTCTTTTAAAGCAAAACATTCTCTTACTAGGTATAAAGCGCGACGAACAATATATGATTAATCCAGTTCATTCCTTTGTTCTCATTCAAAGCGACATACTCATTGTTATTCACCATTAGTAAAATGTTTTTCTAGTTCTTGCATGAGTACTTTCCCAATATCGATATACTTTCTTTTTACATCTCCATCTGGATCTTTCGGCTCAGCAAATTGATCCATTCCACTCGTTCCGGCTGTTAAAGTATTAACATGATCATCTAGTTCGTCTTGATATACGTGCGAAAGAATATACGGCGTTCCAAGACGAACTACTACACCAGGTACATCTAGTTCTCCATCAACCGCTGTAAATGGTACTCGTAAAAATTGATAGCCATCTTCTTCATCAATTTTATAATCAAAGCATCCTTTCTCATAATCCCAATTGCCGCCAATGCTATAACCAAGTGGCTTCATTATTTCTTCTAACTTATATAACGCATATGTACGTCCCTCTAAATTTGATTGAATCGGAATCAAGCCCATCCCTCCTAGACTTTTTCTTTAGCATACCCACTCTAGTTTGAATATACTAATGGACTTTTCGATGAAATAATAAAAAGCGGCCGGATTACGGCCGCTTTTTATTATTTTAAACGCTCTTCTAATTCTGCTTTTAATTCTTCAAATCCTGGTTTACCAAGTAAAGCAAACATGTTTTTCTTGTATGCTTCTACTCCAGGTTGGTCAAATGGATTTACGCCTAATAAGTAGCCGCTCATCGCACATGCTTTTTCGAAGAAGTATACAAGGTAACCAAATGTGTACTCATTTAATTCAGGAATATTGACGATTAAGTTTGGTACTCCCCCGTCGCTATGTGCAAGTAATGTACCTTCGTATGCTTTTGTGTTTACGAAGTCTACAGTTTCACCAGCAAGGTAGTTTAATCCGTCTAAATCGTTTTCTTCGGATTCGATTGTTAGTTCATGTGTAGATTTACCTACTTTAAGAACTGTTTCAAATAAGTCACGACGACCTTCTTGAACGTATTGACCTAATGAGTGTAAGTCAGTTGAGAAGTTTGCTGAAGATGGGAAAATACCTTTTTGATCTTTCCCTTCACTTTCACCAAATAACTGTTTCCACCACTCAGCGAAGTATTGAAGTGCTGGCTCATAGTTAACAAGCATTTCAATTGTTTTTCCTTTATTGTATAAAGCATTACGAACGACTGCGTATTGGTAAGCTGGGTTTTCTTCTAGTTCTGATGTTCCGAAGTCATCATGACCAGCAGCTGCACCTTTCATCATCTCTTCAATATTTAAGCCACTTACTGCGATTGGTAATAAACCAACTGGCGTTAATACAGAGAAACGACCTCCAACATCATCCGGAATAACAAATGTTTCGTAACCTTCGTTATCAGCTAATGTTTTTAATGCACCACGTGCTTTATCTGTAGTTGCATAAATACGTTTGCGAGCTTCTTCTTTTCCATACTTTTCTTCTAATAACTTACGGAAAATACGGAATGCTAGTGCTGGCTCTGTTGTTGTACCTGATTTGGAAATAACGTTAATAGAGAAGTCTTTACCTTCTAATACGTCCATTAAATCTTTCATGTAAGTGGAGCTAATGTTTTGTCCAACAAATAGCACTTGTGGAGTTTTACGTTGTTCTTTAGAAAGCGTGTTGTAGAAAGAATGGTTTAACATTTCGATTGCTGCGCGTGCTCCTAAGTAAGAACCACCAATACCTACAACAAGTAAAATGTCAGAGTCATTTTTAATTTTTTCTGCGCATTTTTGAATGCGAGCGAATTCTTCTTTGTCATATTGAAGCGGAAGATCTACCCACCCAAGGAAATCGTTCCCAGCTCCAGTTTTTTCGTGGATTGCGTGATGTGTTACTTTCACTGCATCACGTAAATAAGTGATTTCATGTTCACCGATGAAGGATAACGCTTTAGAATAGTCGAACGTTACATGTGTACTCATCTTTTTCCCTCCAATTATGGATATGTATTTCTGTATTCACTTTAGCGAAACTGAAGTTGTAAATCAAGCGATTCAAACATTGTAAACGTAACCAATATATATTTTTTAGAAAAAGTTCATTTTTTGCATAAAAATTCGTATTTTTCGGTATAGATGTATATACATCGTCTTTCGAACATTTTTTATGTATAAAAACAACATAACTACCCCATTCTATAAAAGAGTTAATTAACTCATCGCTTGCTCATGCTTCACAATTAAAAGGGGGGCTTTTTCATGAGTACTCTGCAACGTATCGCATTAGTCTTTACTGTAATTGGCGCTGTGAACTGGGGACTAATCGGGTTTTTCCAGTTTGACTTAGTAGCAGCCATTTTCGGTGGACAAAATTCAGCTCTTGCACGTATTATTTACGGCATCGTTGGTATATCTGGGCTTATCAACCTTGGTTTACTGTTTAAACCATCTGAAAATCTTGGTACGCACCCAGAAACAAACGAAATTCGATAATCAGTATGTCCTTTCACCTCCGACATACGAATATGATTGCATGCAATCATATTTGCAAATATATATCATAAGATAAAGTAAAAGAGGAACGCTCATATGCGTTCCTCTTTTACTTTGTTAACTCGGACTCTTCAATCCATTCTGCCAACTTTTCTCGCAGCGTATTAAATCCGTTTTCAGATGGGTTCGGTATAAGAATCCTTCCTTGCTTTCTTTTCGCCGCTTTTAACGATAAACTCATTTTTCTGTGCTCTTCATCAATTGAAAGTACCTTTACTTCTACTGTATCGCCGACTTTTAAAAAGTCATGAATATCCTTTACATATCCATTTGTAATTTCAGATATATGCACAAGTCCTTGTGTTTCTGCATCTAACGCTACAAACGCACCGTAATCTTGAATTCCAGTCACTTTCCCTGTTACAACCACTCCTGTTGTATATTGTTCTGACATATGAAACACTCCCATACGTTTACCATTCTCTCTACAATTATAGAGAGCAAAGCAGATATATTTATTTTAAATATCCGATTGGTTAGTACGCATTCTAGATAACGTTATCTAGAATGCGTATACCTTATATTAGTAAATTATACCACTATGACAGAAGTCATTCAAAATTCATGAAAAATTTACCTTAAAGAAGTATAATTCTCCAATATTGGGATAGACTACTAACACATGGCTTTCTAGTATTCCCCCCCCTTTTATGGACAAAACGTATTACGTTTTGTCCTTTTTTTATTTTCCACAAACCGTTCCATTCTCTTCATTGCTTCCATAAGTTGTTCAAGCGACGTCGCATAAGAACAACGAATAAAACCTTCACCACTTTCGCCAAATACGCTACCAGGGACAACGGCCACTTTTTCTTCCAGCAATAACTGTTCTGCAAATTCCGCTGAAGATAATCCTGTTGAAGATATAGAAGGGAAAACATAAAATGCTCCGCCTGGCACATGACACGTTAAGCCCATTTCATTGAAAGATGTCGTCATGAAGTTACGACGCTTCTTATAACTATCTCTCATTCGAATTACTTCATCGTTCCCTGCGCGTAACGCCTCAAGTGCTGCAAACTGAGACATCGTCGGTGCACACATCATTGAATACTGATGGATTTTGAGCATTAATTCTGAAAATTGAACAGGAGCTGCAATCATACCGAGGCGCCATCCTGTCATCGCAAATCCTTTTGAAAATCCTGAAATTAAAATCGTATGCTCACGCATATTTTTAATACTCGCGAAACTCGTATATACTTCGTCGTATACAAGCTCTGCATAAATTTCATCAGATAATACAATTAGATTGTACTTCTCAACAATCACTGCTATTTCTTCAAGCTCGGATTTATTTAGCATTGCACCTGTCGGGTTATTTGGTGAACAAAGTAAAATTGCCTTTGTTTTCGCTGTAATAGCTGCTTCAATTTGTTCTGGTTGTACTTTAAACTCGTTTTCTAACGTAGTCGTCACAGGAACCGGAACTCCTCCAGCTAATGTCACAAGTGGTGCATAAGAAACGAAGCTTGGTTCAATAATGAGCACTTCATCATCAGGATTTATAATGGCGCGCATCGCTACATCTAACGCCTGGCTCGCTCCAACTGTAACAATGATTTCATCACTTGGATCATAAGATACTGCAAATTGTTTTTTTAGATACTTTGCTATTTCTTGACGGAGCTCCAATAATCCTGCATTTGCTGTATATGACGTATACCCTTGTTCCAAAGAACGAATACATGCTTGCCTTACATTCCAAGGTGTAACAAAATCCGGCTCTCCTACCCCGAGGGAAATAACACCTTTCATATTTGCTGCTAAATCAAAAAATTTTCGAATACCAGATGGTTTTAAAGATTCTGCTGATCTAGATAGTTCAAATTGCTTCATGGTGTCACCACAATTCGCTTATCATCATCGTCTTTTTCATAAATAACGCCCTCATGTTTATACTTCTTCAAAATGAAATGAGTAGTTGTAGAAACGACAGATTCAATTGTTGCTAATTTCTCAGAAACAAACATCGCTACTTCCCCCATCGTTTTCCCTTCTAATGTAATAGAAAGATCATATGTTCCTGACATTAAATAAACGGATTTCACTTCTGAATAACGATAAATTTGTTCAGCAACCGCATCAAACCCAACGCCGTGCTTTGGCGTAACTTTCACATCGATCATTGCCGTTAAACCTGTATGCTCTTTCACTTTCGTCCAATCAATATGTGTTACATAATCCACAATAATCTTTTCATTTTCTAATCTTGCAACCATCTTCTTTACTTCTTCTACTTCTATATTTAACAGCTTCGCTAATGTATCTACAGATAATCGACTACTCTTTTCAAGACAAGCTAATAATTCTAATTCTTTTTCTGTCACCATATAAATCATCCTTCCTTTTCGTTTGTGTCTAAATTATACAAATACCCTTTCCAGTTTGAAAAGAAGATTTTTCTATTGAATTATGTCAAAATAAAGTGAAACTTTAATCAGCGGAATGCTTTACCCCGCTGATTATTAGCCCACACCAATCGGGCTTTTACGGACAGTTGCTATCCCGCCTAACCTCTTTGCTTGAGCTTCTTTTTGAGGCGAGAGGCTTACTGTCCGTTAAAGCGGGGTAAAGTGAAACTTTAATCAGCGGAAAAATGTGGGATAAAGCGAAAGGGGATGGAACCGTGAAACCAAAAGTTTATATTGCTGAACCAGTTCCAACATTTGTAGAAAACTATTTATCAAAACACTGTGATTATGAAAAATGGGATCAAAATGAGAAAGTACCTCGTGATATTCTATTAGAGAAAATACAAGATAAAGATGGGTTATTAAATTTCGGATCTGCTATTAATGAAGAATTACTGACAGTAGCTCCTAACTTAAAAGTAGTGAGCAACATTTCTGTCGGTTACGATAATTTTGATTTACAAGCGATGAAAAACCGAAATGTTATCGGAACGAATACACCATACGTATTAGATGATACAGTAGCTGATCTCGTTTTCGCCCTTATGCTATCAGCTGGGCGCCGCGTTTGCGAACTCAATTCTTACGTGAAAAATGGTGAATGGAACGCTGAAATCGGAAAAGAACACTTTGGACTAGATGTACACCATAGCACAATTGGTATTATCGGTATGGGCCGAATTGGAGAAGCCGTTGCAAAACGAGCAAAATTCGGATTTGATATGAATGTTCTTTACTATAACCGCCGTCGTAAAGAAGAAGCTGAACAAAAATTCGATGCTACATATTGTGATTTACAGACGCTACTGAAGCAGTCTGACTTTATTGTTCTTCTTACTCCATTAACAGATGAAACATATCACCTTATCGGAGAAAAGGAATTTTCATTAATGAAAGACACAGCAATCTTCATTAATGCTTCTCGCGGCAAAACAGTAGATGAAGAAGCGTTAATCCATGCTTTAACAGAAAAGAAAATCTTTGCAGCAGGTATCGATACATTTACACAAGAGCCGATTCAAAAAGATAATCCACTCTTATCATTACAAAATGTTGTGACTTTACCACACATCGGATCTGCAACATTAAAAACTCGTCAGCAAATGGCTATGACCGCCGCTGAAAATTTAGTTGCAGGATTACAAGGAAAAACACCGCCTAATATTGTGCGCGGGTAATACGGAATAAGTGAAAGGCAAGATGACATCGTCATCTTGCCTTTTTTTGTTAACATATTTTCTTCTTCCTTGGAGATGATATGAACAAAAATCAATGGAGTGACAAAAAATGAATCATGAATATACTTGTCCTTATTTCACTTTTTCCACTCGCGGCACTACTGTTCATTACGAATTGTATGAACATGATAATAAAACAGAACGTCCTACTTTCGTACTAGTTCACGGCTTTTTATCTTCCTCATTCAGTTACCGCCGCCTCATTCCTTTACTATCGAAGGAAGGAACAGTCATTGCTCTTGATTTACCACCGTTCGGAAAAAGTGATAAGTCTCATCTGTTTAAGTATTCTTATCATAATTTAGCAACGATTATTATTGATTTAATTGAACATTTATCTCTCTCAAACATTGTATTAGTTGGACATTCTATGGGTGGGCAAATTTCTCTCTATGTAAACCGTATACGTCCTGAACTCATTTCAAAGACGATTTTACTATGCAGCTCTAGCTATTTAGCACGTGCAACCTTACCTTTACTATACTCTTCTTATTTACCGTTCTTTCATTTATACGTAAAGAACTGGATTATTAGGCGCGGCATCGTTCATAACTTAATGAATGTCGTTCATGATCACTCATTAATTGACGATGAAATGAAAAAAGGTTACTCCGCTCCTTTTTATGACGACCGTATATTTCCCGCTTTAACTCGCATGATACGAGACCGTGAAGGTGACTTATCTTCAACTGAATTACAAAAAATCGAAACACCTATCTTGCTCATTTGGGGTGAAAAAGACCGCGTCGTCCCTGTACATGTAGGTCATCGTCTACACAAAGATTTACCGAATTCAAAATTTATTTCTTACGAAAATACAGGACATTTACTACCTGAAGAAAAGCCTAAACATGTTTATGAAGAAATTATCGCTTTTTCCGCGCAATAAAGTGAAAATTTAATTAGTCCGACCTAACTTCTTTGCTTCCGCTGAATTTTGAGGTGGGGTCTTACTACCAAGCAAATAGCGGGATAATATAAAAAAGGCTGTCGGAAATTCCGACAGCCTATAATGAACAACTTCCGCCTTCTTTTATTACAAGTAATTCCACAGCTAACTTCTCACATTTTTCAAGCGCAGGTACTTCCTCAAAAGACATAAAGTATATATGTTGAATCTTCTTTGCGATGTATTTTGGATCATCAAACACACTTGCGACGTTCACAACATCGCTCGCTTCTGTTTCATAAAACTCCGGTCCCATTTGAAACGGATCCCAATTCTTCACAACCTCTATCATCTTTTCATATGTACCCATTCGCTTCCCGCCTTTTCACTTTTTAATACTTTTCTTTATCCTATCACATCAGCTATTCTATAAGAAGAGAGAGAACTTTCGTAACTTATTGGTTTTACAGAAGAAGGGGGCAAACTTATGCAACTATTTCATAAAGCAATCAATCGACGTGGAACGCATAGTATAAAATGGGATACATATAAAAACGAAGAACTTATCCATGCTTGGATTGCTGATATGGATTTTGAAGTACCAAAACCAATTCAAACTGCCTTAAAACAACGGATCGAACATCCGATTTTTGGCTATACACTTCCCCCTGAAAATATTGGGGATATTATTTGTAACTGGACAAAACAACAATACGACTGGGACATTCAAAAAGAATGGATCGTCTTTAGTGCAGGGATCGTTCCAGCTCTTAGTACGAGCATACAGGCTTTTACAAAAGAAAACGAATCCGTTCTCGTACAACCACCTATTTATCCTCCATTTTTCGAAATGGTCACAACAAATAATAGGCAGTTATGTGTGAGTCCATTACAGAAACAAAATGATACATATGTGATAGACTTCGAGCATTTAGAAAAGCAGTTTCAGCAAGGCGTCAAACTCATGCTTCTTTGTAGCCCTCATAACCCAATCGGACGCGTTTGGACGAAAGAGGAACTTGTGCAGCTCGGATCGTTATGTACTAAATATAACGTAATCGTTGTCGCGGATGAAATTCATTCCGATATCATTTATGCAGACCATACACATACACCGTTCGCTTCCTTATCTGAAGAATTAGCAGCGCGCACTATCACTTGTATGGCTCCAAGTAAAACATTTAATATCGCTGGATTACAAGCGTCGATTATTATCATTCCAAACGAAAAACTCCGTCACGCCTTTACAGCTATCCAGTATAGACAAGGCTTCCACGGGTTAAATATCTTCGCTTATACAGCGATGCGAAGTGCCTATACAGAATGTAATGATTGGCTAAACGAAATTCGATTATATATAGAAGATAATGCTCAATTTGCTTGTGAATATATTAAAACTCACATATCTGCTCTTTCCGTAACGAAGCCTGAAGGTAGCTTTTTATTATGGATTGATTGTTCTCGTCTAAAGCTTTCTCAAAACGAGCGTACCGCACTACTTGAGGAAAAAGGAAAAATCATTGTTGAACCTGGTGAGAAATACGGGTTAGGTGGCGAAGAACATATTCGAATTAACATCGGCTGTCCACGATCTGTTTTAGAAGAAATTTTGAACAGACTGCGTCATACGTTTTCATAATAAGAAAGGAGGCTATCTCCAATTATTTTGGACAACCTCCTTTATCAATATCTTTTCAATTACATTTCACAAAGAAAGCTACCATTCACGGTAGCTTTTATTTTTTCTTCATATCCGATGCTTTTTTTACAATTACGCCACAAGCAATTCGATCCCCTGATTTACCTGTCGGCTGTGTCATACCATCATCAGGATTTTCTGTAATAATAATAGACGCTCCATCTTTTCTATGAATCGTCGTTTTTCCTTCTTCAATTGTAATGTGGGGTGCATCGATTTCCGCTTTAATCTTTCCAGAACCGTCTGCAACTACGTTCGGTAAATCACCGTTTTCTGCACCCTTCGGATTAAGAAGACCATGTTTTTTATCATCGGGATTAAAATGATTCCCAGATGATTCAAAACGAGGTGCCTTACACTCTCCGATTTCATGTACATGTAGTCCGTGTGGTCCTGGCGTGAAACCTTCCCCTTTAATCGTAATTTTCACTCCACTTGTTTGTTGAACTACTTTCGCAGTCCCTACTTCATCTCCTGAAGCATTATGTAATTTCACTTCAATTTCTTTCGGCTTTCCTTGGTCACAACCTGCCATCAGAAATAATAAACAACAACTGAAAAAAAGCCGTTTCTTCATTCTATTCCCTCCAAAATATATTCTGCCCTTAGATTGTCCGAGCATAGAGGGAAACATACAAAAATGCGTTACTGTTTCTTTTCAGCTAATAGTTTTTCTTCAACTTTCTGTAATCGCTCTGCTTCTCTTTTTGATACACGAATAAACATGCGCCATGTGGCAATAGCACCGATAATAAATAGAACGCAAACAATCCCTGGAATAATATATTCTGTTTTATCTTCCGGAAAATATAAAGGCATCATATAGAACACTCCTTATTATAGGATTTATAAAACATCAGAATTTTCTGTTATATCATTTTAAATTATAGTGGAACCTATCCATATTCTCAAGAGGCGTTCTGAAAACGAATGATTTCTTTGACTCCTTCCCGTACTTTCCTTACTATAAACTTGAGGTGAAAAATATGAGAGAAACATTTGAAATTGGCGAAATCGTTACTGGTATTTATAAAACAGGAAAATACATAGGCGAAATTACAAATAGCCGTCCTGGTAGTTATGTCGTAAAAGTATTAGCTGTTTTAAAACATCCGGTGCAAGGTGACTTACATAACGTAAAACAAGCTGACGTGCCATTTTTCCACGAAAGACGCGCTTTAGCTTATCGTGAGCAAACGAACATTCCAGAGCAAATGGTAAAGAAATATGAAGGAGAAATTCCGGATTATACCGAGTCACTAAAATTAGCATTGGAAACTCAAATGAATTCATTTTCTGAAGATGATTCACCTTTTGCGGTTCGTAGTCTAGAAACATTAGAACAGTTAAAAAAGGACTACAAACTTTAAAAAAAACAAAACGACCAAATTACATACTGTGCAATTTGGTCGTTACTGTGTGCTCACTTTCTTTAACACTTTTGAAAAATCAACGAGTTCCCCTAACGTTGGAGGTGCTGGTTTTACTAAATACTCTTTATCTTTTTCTACTAGTTTAAAAATATTGTACGTCGTCATCGCATCGTCAAGCGCACAATGATGCTTCCCTGTCCCTACTTTTCCATACGCCTCAATTGCTTTCCATAATCCTGTTTGATTTCTTTCTCCAAAAAACTTCTTATACTCAAGCGATAAATCACGACACTGCCCGAAGAATGGAAAAGCTATCCCTGCCATTTCACAATTATGCTTCAGCACTTTCATATCCATATTTCCCCACGTTACAATTGTCGGTTTACATTTCGTTTCGTATTCTGCAAGCTTCTTAACGAGTTCAGGAAATGAAATCCCTTTATCCACGACTTCTTGTTTTATTCCTAAAAACTTCTTGCATCGATCCGTTAAAGAGGGAAATGTTTTCGGTCTGACATGTGATGAATACGTATCTTCTACCTTACAGCCAGCAACTGAAACGAGTCCTACCTCAATAATCTCCGGAAAAAATCCTTTCGGTTTCTTTCTATGCTGGGGCATCGTAAACTCAAAGTCTAAAAATAAAAATCGTTGTTCATCCATACGATCCCTTCCTTATCATTTTTGTCATTCCTTTCTATTTGACACTCCTACACGAACAAGCTCGAATGCTAATTCCATTTTAAATATTCAGATTGGATGTATCTTATATATATGTCAAATGCCCACAAATATTTTAAAAAATAAGAAAAAATGACCTATGCAGAAAATATGACAAAATCCCCCCTTTCATTTACATCCGCCATTTTCCTACTTTATAATGACGTTATGTGTGTTTCTTCTAGAACATTTTTGACACACTAAGAAAAAGTGAATGAAAGGAGATGAGATTTTTGCACGAAACAACGCAAGAACTCGCTAACTGGCAGTATTATTTTGCTATCGCAGTCTTTTTAATTACATATGCCATTATTATTTCTGAAAAAATTAATCGTGCTGTCATCGCACTTCTTGGTGCAGCACTCATGGTAATTGTGGGAGTCGTCGATTTACACAACGCCTTTACGAAACATATTGAATGGGGAACGATTACGTTACTTATCGGTATGATGATTTTGGTGAACATTACGAGTAAATCAGGTGTTTTCCAATACGTTGCTATTAAAGCAGCAAAAGGAGCTCAAGGAAATCCAATTAAAATTTTAATTTCACTTTCCTTACTTACCGCGCTTGGCTCCGCATTTTTAGATAACGTTACAACTGTACTTCTTGTTGTTCCAGTTACTTTATCTATTACGCGCATACTGCAAGTAAATCCTGTTCCTTATTTACTTTCTGAAATTATTTTTTCAAACATTGGAGGAACAGCAACATTAATTGGTGATCCACCTAACATTATGATTGGTTCTGCCAATAAGCATTTAGACTTCAATGCTTTCCTATTGAATCTAGCACCAATCGTAATTATTATTATTGCAGTTACAGCGATAATACTTTACTTTATGTATCGCAAACAATTAATTGCCGATCCTGTACAAGTTAAAAAATTAATGAGCCTAGATGAAAAACAATACATTAAAGATCCAGTATTAATGAAAAAATCTTTAACAGTACTTGGACTTACAATTGTAGGTTTCATGACTCATTCGATTTTCCACGTTGATGCAGCTATCATCGCTTTAACTGGTGCTACTGTACTTATGTTAATTGGTGTGAAAGAGCACGAAATTGAGGAAGTATTTGCAAGCGTAGAGTGGGTAACAATCTTCTTCTTCGCAGGGCTATTCGTACTTGTTGGAGGACTTATCGATATCGGTCTTATCAAAATGTTAGCTCAAAAAGTAATCGGTATAACAGGCGGAGATATTTCTTACGCATCCATCCTTATTTTATGGGTATCTGGTATCGCCTCTGCAACAATTGATAACATCCCATTCGTTGCAACAATGATTCCACTTATTAACGATATGGCAGTTGGGCTAGGCTTATCACCATCTGACGCACAAATCGATGTATTATGGTGGGCATTAGCACTAGGTGCTTGTCTGGGCGGAAACGGAACGTTAATCGGAGCTTCTGCTAACGTAATCGTTGCAGGTATCGCGAGCCGCGAAGGACATAAATTTAGTTACATGGACTTCCTAAAAGTCGGTTTCCCAATTATGATCGTTTCATTAATCATTTCTCACATTTATATTTATTTACGCTACCTTATGTAGTAGAAAAAGCGCTCTGATAATCAGGGCGCTTTTTTACTTATATATAAAATATATCGACTTATCAACAAAAACGAAAAATCTATTCTTTATATCTCACCGGTTCATTTCGAATAATAAATAAATGAATCGGTAAGAATACCGAAAATGTGATTACATGAATAATCGTAAATAATATAGAGTTCGTTCCGTATCTGTCTAAAATAGCGTAGATAAGGTAAATGGACAATACAATCGATACAGCTGTTGCTAGTAAACTTATAATTGGTACGAAATTAAAAATAAAACATGCAACGTATATGCCGAATACTTTCCACCCTGCTTCTTCTTTCAAAAAATCTGGTAATTTATCTTTCGCTAAGTCACCCCACGTCTTACTATTCAAAAACGGAATAAACGCAAGCACCCCGTCCGTTGCACCATCATTTTTCGCCATCGAATAAAGTGCAAAAGCCGTTAACAAATATGAAATAATTGCCCAAATCAATATAACAAGAATAAACGCAAAACTAAGAGCAAAGAAACCTGCTAATACGCCTTGATCCTCCATCTTATCCTCTCCTCTCTACTTTCAACATATTTCATTACATTGCAAGTTATGTTTTAAAATTTATCCAAACTCTTTGTATAATAAGAAAAGAAAGAGAATAAGAGAGGAGCAACACCTATGCATCCATTTGTAAAAGCATTACAAGAGCATTTTACAGCTCATCAAAATCCTGAAAAAGCAGAACCTATGGCTCGTTATATGAAAAATCACTTCCCCTTTCTAGGTATTCAAACACCGGAAAGACGTCAATTATTAAAAGACATCATTCAAATACATACTCTCCCAGATCCAAAAGACTTCCAAATTATCATACGTGAGCTTTGGGACTTAACAGAACGTGAATTCCAAGCGGCCGCACTTGATATTATGCAAAAATATAAAAAGCATATAAACGAAACTCATATCCCCTTCTTAGAAGAACTGATTGTCACAAAATCTTGGTGGGACTCTGTCGATAGCATCGTCCCTACATTTTTAGGCGATATCTTTTTAAAACATCCAGAATTAATTTCTGCCTATATTCCAAAATGGATTGCATCAGATAACATATGGTTACAACGTGCCACTATTTTATTCCAACTAAAATATAAACAAAAGATGGATGAAGAACTTCTTTTCTGGATTATTGGACAACTACATTCTTCAAAAGAATTTTTCATTCAAAAAGCGATTGGCTGGGTCCTTCGTGAATATGCAAAAACAAATCCGGATGTAGTTTGGGAATACGTGCAAAACAATGAGCTCGCTCCATTAAGTAAGCGTGAAGCAATTAAGCATATTAAGCAAAATTACGGAATAAATAATGAAAAAATAGGCGAGACTCTATCATAGATAGACGTGTTCCTCTATTGAGATTTAAAAAAGAACGTGTTAGAATATGTTCATTATTATTAATATAAGTAGCGATGACGGACTTATAAGTACTTGCATAAAAAGCGATTCAGGGATAGTGAAAGCCTGAAGCCGCAAGGAAACGGCAGTCCTGAGCAATACATGATAAAGTGGATGCACCTTTTGTGTATCAACTAGGGTGGAACCGCGGGCAAACGCTCGTCCCTAGGCAAATAAGCCTTGGGATGAGCGTTTTTTTTATGTTCTTTTTAGCATATACTGCTCGTTTCCAAAGTATCAGAGTATGTCATCGCCAATACGTTAACTTTCAAAAGGAGGATTTTCTTATGTATTCAATGGAACAAGTTGTAAACTTAGCGAAACATCGCGGTTTTGTTTTCCCTGGTTCTGAAATTTACGGTGGTCTTGCAAACACTTGGGATTACGGTCCACTTGGAATCGAATTAAAAAATAACGTTAAAAAAGCTTGGTGGAAAAAATTCATTCAAGAATCTCCACACAACGTTGGTTTAGACGCAGCTATTTTAATGAACCCTAAAACTTGGATCGCTTCTGGTCACGTTGGTAACTTCAACGATCCAATGATCGACTGTAAAAAATGTAAAGCTCGTCACCGTGCTGACAAATTAATTGAAGATGCTTTAGATGCAAAAGGCATCGAAATGGTTGTTGACGGTCTTACTTTCGACCAAATGGCTGACTTAATGAAAGAACATGAAGTAAAATGCCCTGATTGCGGTAGTGAAGAATTCACTGAAATCCGTCAGTTCAACTTAATGTTCAAAACATTCCAAGGTGTTACAGAGTCTAGCACAAACGAAATCTTCCTTCGTCCTGAAACAGCACAAGGTATTTTCGTAAACTTCAAAAACGTTCAACGCTCTATGCGTAAAAAGCTTCCATTTGGTATCGGCCAAATCGGTAAGAGTTTCCGTAACGAAATCACACCTGGTAACTTCACATTCCGTACACGTGAATTCGAACAAATGGAACTTGAATTCTTCTGTAAACCTGGTGAAGATTTAGAGTGGTTCGCATTCTGGCGTGAAACTTGTAAAAATTGGTTACTTTCACTTGGTATGACTGAAGAGAGCATGCGTCTTCGTGACCACGGTGAAGAAGAGTTATCTCACTACAGTAATGCAACAACTGACATTGAATTCAAATTCCCATTCGGTTGGGGCGAACTTTGGGGCGTTGCATCTCGTACAGACTTCGACTTAAAACGTCACATGGAACACTCAAACGAAGACTTTAATTATATCGATCCACAAACGAATGAGCGTTACGTACCATACTGCATCGAGCCATCTTTAGGTGCAGACCGCGTAACATTAGCATTCTTATGTGATGCATATGAAGAAGAGCAATTAGAAAACGATTCTCGTACAGTTCTTCGTTTCCACCCTGCTTTAGCACCATACAAAGCAGCTATCTTACCATTATCTAAAAAGCTATCTGAAGGTGCTACTGAAGTATTCGCAGAATTAGCTAGAGACTTCATGGTAGACTTTGATGAAACTGGTTCTATCGGTAAACGTTACCGTCGTCAAGACGAAATCGGTACACCATTCTGTATCACATACGACTTCGACTCAGTTGAAGACAAAGCTGTTACAGTACGTGACCGTGACACAATGGAACAAGTTCGTATGCCAATTAGTGAACTAAAAGGTTTCTTAGAGAAGAAAATCCAGTTCTAATTATAAGAAAAAGAGGCTGCTCATAAGAGCGCCTCTTTTTTAATTTTCACGTTTTTCTTTAATTGCTACTGTACATCTTGATATACATAATAAATCATCATTTTCATCAATAATGCGAACATCCCAAACCATTGTCGATTGTCCTCTATGTATCGGTGTTCCGATCGCTGTTACAATTCCATCTTTCTTTGAACGAATGTGGTTTGCATTAATTTCTAATCCGAAACAAATACATTTTTCTTGATCAATTAAATTGTATGAACCAACACTTGCCACTGTTTCCGCTAATGCAACCGATGCACCGCCATGTAAAAATCCAAACGGCTGATGCGTACGCTCATCAACAGGCATCGTAGCAACCACCTTATCTTCTGTCATCTCTAACAACTCAATTCCAAGTGAATCCATTAAAGTTTTTGCCATATCGCTTCCCCCTTCTCTTACTTTAATTAAATGTATAATTTTACCTATTTATTTTCAAACTACTTATAAAACTTATATAAGGAGGCTTCACCTAAATGAAACAGAAATTTTGTATATTACTGCTTATGTTCTCCTTGCTGACTATTGTACCAAATTGTGCAATAACAGCCAAAGCATCTAACCTGACAATCGATGTTAAGACTGTAACGCAAAAAGGTAAGAAACCTTATATAGAATATCAAATAAATAGACCTTCTTTTCACAACTTTTCTGACTCTAAATTTCAAAACAAACTCAATTTATACTACAAAAAATCCACCGACAAATTTAAAAACAAATTAGAAAAAGAAGCAAAAAAATATTATAAAGAGACAGAAGGATCTAGTACACCATTTCATCCGTACGTAGCAAATGTTGATTATAAAGTCTCTTTAAACAAACCACCTTTCCTTAGCCTATATGTGAATTACTATCAATATACTGGCGGAGCACACGGTCTTTATACGTGGAAGGCAAATACATTTGATTTAAACGAAAAAAAGGTACTGCACTTAGACGATTTGTTTCAACAAAAGGATAATTATAAAGATGTAATCCTTGCAGAGATTGTACGACAAATTAAACAAAATGAAAGCATTTATTTTCCTGATGCAACTGAAAAGGTAATGAGTATGAAAAAGTTTCACTTCTTTTTAGAGCCAGACAATCTCGTCATTTATTTCCCTTTATATGAGATTGCTCCCTATTCAAGTGGAATTCCGCAATTTCGTATTCCATATACGTTGCTAAGAGACTATTTAAAGCCTTCTTATCAAAATATTTTGATTGACAACAAGTAAATATTTTCGCTACGATAATGTTAACCTAAAAACAACAGGAGGTTAACATTATGAGGAGATTTCATGTTTTAGATTTAGCATTAGCTGCCATGTTCGTTGCTCTTATGGCCATCGGTGCAAATATTGTATCTTGGGCACCATTCCTTCAAGTAGCAGGCATCCCATTATCTATGCAACCATTTTTCGCAATTTTAGCAGGTCTTCTTCTTGGAAGTAGACTTGGTGCCTTATCCATGACTGTATATATGCTCGTTGGCGTAGCCGGCGCACCAATCTTCGCTAACTTCAAGGCTGGATTTGGAGCACTTTTAGATCCTACTGGTGGTTTTATTATCGCATTTATTATCGTTGCTTATGTGTCGGGAAAACTAGTAGAACAAAAAGAAAGACCAACATTCATTACATTTGCAATTGCCTCTTTCACAGGAATTATTTTAACTTATATAATCGGTACTACTTACATGTACGGGGCAGTCAATCTCTTTATGGACGGTAATATGAGCTATAAAGCTGCTTGGATGATTATGATGTGGTTTGCAGTAAAAGATATTGCATTTACAATTATCGGTGCTATTATCGCACCTCGCATATACTATGCTGTGCGTCGTTCTGCTTATCAGCATTCTCATTCAACGATTTCATAATAAAAAAAACGAGTTATTTCAGTATACTGAAATAACTCATTTTTTTATTATGAATCTTGATTCGCTTGTTCTTCTAAAATTTTCTTCATCATTGCAACCATGTCATCACGTAATTCTGGGTGTTGCAGGGCCATTTCGATTGTCGTTTGAACGAATCCTAGCTTTTCACCTACATCGTAGCGCTTTCCTTCGAAATCGTAAGCAAATACACGTTGGATTTCATTTAAGCTTTGGATTGCATCTGTTAACTGAATTTCACCACCAGCACCGACATGTTGCTGTTCTAAGAACATAAAGATTTCAGGCGTTAAAATGTAACGACCCATAATTGCTAAGTTTGAAGGAGCTGTACCTTGTGCTGGTTTCTCAACGAAATTGCGGACTTGGTAACGACGACCTTCTTGTTCTAATGGATCGATAATTCCATAGCGATGTGTTTCCGACTCTGGAACAGTTTGTACACCAATAACAGAAGAAAGTGTTTTTTCATACTCATCCATTAATTGACGTAAACACGGTTTCTCAGCTTGGACAATATCATCACCTAGTAACACTGCAAACGGCTCATCACCAATGAATTTACGCGCACACCAAACAGCATGTCCTAGTCCCTTCGGCTCTTTTTGACGGATATAATGAATATCTACCATTTTTGAAGAAGCTTGTACTTTTTCAAGCAACTCATATTTTTTCTTCTCTAATAAGTTTTGTTCTAGTTCAAATGCGTTATCAAAATGATCTTCGATAGAACGCTTTGTTTTACCAGTAACAATAATAATATCTTCGATACCCGATTTCACTGCTTCTTCTACAATGTACTGGATCGTCGGTTTATCTACTATCGGTAACATTTCTTTTGGCATTGCTTTCGTTGCTGGTAAAAAACGTGTTCCTAATCCAGCTGCTGGGATTATCGCTTTTCTTACTTTTTTCATCACAAAATACCCTCTCTCCTGTCGGAATCAATAGCAATCATTTCCTACATAAAACAAAAGGGAGATTTCGCTCCCTTTTGTTCCTTACTACTTAAAATTACTTTGTATTATAAACGATTCATAATGTCTTCTTTAATAGTAAGTAACTTTTGTTCACTATTTTGTAAAGAACTATCTTTCACACCAAAGTAAAACTTAATCTTCGGCTCAGTTCCAGATGGACGTAGGCAGAACCATGAACCATCCTCTAATTGATATTTTAACACATTTGATTTCGGTAAGTGAATCTCTTCTTTATGTCCATCTTGTAAAGATGTAACGATGCTTGCTTTATAGTCTTCCACTGCTACGACTGTTAAGCCCGCTACTTCTTTCGGAGGATTCTCACGGAACGTTGCCATCATCTCTTGGATTTTTTCCGCTCCATCTTTTCCTTTTAACGTTAACGATACAAGGTCTTCACGGAAGAAGCCGTACTTCTCAAATACTTCTAATAGACCGTCATATAACGTTTTCCCTTGTGATTTGTAGTATGCAGCTACTTCACATGCAAATAGGACAGATTGTACTGCATCTTTATCACGGCAGAATGGGCGGATTAAATAACCATAGCTTTCCTCATAACCGAATTGGAATTCATATTGTCCGCTTTCTTCATACTGTCTAATTTTCTCACCGATAAATTTAAATCCAGTTAACGTATCAATTGTATCTAAACCGTATGCTTTTGCAATTGTACGACCAATTTCAGACGTTACGATTGTTTTTAATACGACACCGTTCTCTGGAAGCGTTCCGTTTTCTTTCTTTTGAGATAGTAAGTAATCAAGCATTAATGCACCTGTTTGGTTTCCTGTTAATACTTGGAACTCACCATTATGATTACGCACTGCTACACCAAGGCGATCTGCGTCAGGATCAGTTGCGATTAATACATCTGCGCCTACCTTTTCACCGTCACGAATTGCATACTCAAACGCTGCGTGCTCTTCTGGGTTCGGTGATTTTACTGTAGAGAAGTTTGGATCTGGTAACTCTTGCTCTTTTACAACTGTTACATCTGTAAATCCAACTTCTTTTAAACCACGGCGTACAGAAATATTTGATGTTCCGTGTAATGGTGTAAAGACGATTTTCAAGTCTTTACCAACCTTTTGCACCATTTCTTTATTAATGATGACATTGTTCAATTCTGCAGCATATGCATCATCTACTTCTTGTCCAATAATATGTAATAAACCGTCAGCTTTTAATTGCTCTACATCAGCAACTTCAACTGTTAATTCATCTTCTACTGCATTTACGTAGCTAATTAACTCATCTGCCTCTTTTGGAGGTAACTGTCCACCATCTTCACCGTATACTTTGTATCCGTTATATTCAGGCGGATTATGGCTTGCCGTAAGAACGATTCCACTTACTGTATGTAAATGACGAACTGCGAAAGAAAGTACTGGCGTTGGACGTAAGCTTTCAAACACATATGTTGTAATGCCGTGTGCACCAAGTGTAGCAGCAACTTCCATTGCGAACTCAGGTGATTTATGACGAGAATCATAGGCTACAACAACACCGCGTTTTTTCGCTTCCTCACCTAACTTTTCGATAAAGCTTGCTAATCCTTTTGTTGCTTTACGAACTGTATATACGTTTAAACGGTTCGTACCAGCACCAAGTTCACCACGCATACCACCTGTGCCGAACTCTAGATTTTTATAAAAGCTATCCTCGATTTTCTTCTCATCTTGCTTCATATTTTCTAGCTGTTCTTTTAATTCTGCATCTAATTGTGCGTAAGAAAGCCAGCGACTAAATTCTTGTTTCCAATTCATTCTTCTCTCTCCTCTCGCTCGTCATACCTTTATTATATGAAAAAAACATGCTGTATCTCAATATTTTATAAAATCTAGCAGGATTTTACTAGGAATATTTGTATACACTATTGTTAAATACTCCACTAAAGGGAATGAGGATTATGCACGAATGGGGCTTGTCAGAAGAACTCAAAATACAAACAAAGCAAATGATTGAAATTGCTGAAAGAGAACTATCGATTATGAGGAACGCAATCGATAAAGAAGACGAATGTATTTTATGCAAAATGGAAGATATTCATCATATGTTGGCAAATGTACAAACATTGGCAGCTACATACTATATTCAGGCATATTTATCACCTTATACGGAAAGTTCATCTTTTATTACGACAGCTATCCAACATTTAAGCGCTAGAAAACATGGTGCTCTTATCGTTGTAGAACGAAACGAGACGCTTGAAGCTTTCATTCAAACTGGAACGACATTAAACGCTCATTTAACTGCACCATTACTCGAATCAATATTTTATCCAGGTAACCCTCTTCATGACGGTGCCGTTCTCGTAAAAAATAATCATATTGTCTCAGCTGCTAATATTCTTCCTTTAACGAAAAGTACAGAAGTTGATCCTGAACTAGGAACACGTCACAGAGCTGCAATTGGCTTATCAGAAAAGAGTGATGCACTTATATTAGTTGTCTCTGAAGAAACGGGCCGTACTTCTTTTGCTTTAAATGGGATTTTGTATACGATTTCTTTATAAACATTTTTTAGCATTTTTTTGAACAGCGCGGTAGTAAATGAATTTATATCGAATTACCAACAAATACACCTACCATATCAATAAAAAAGGCTGTCTCCAAAATTTGAGACAGCTTTTTCTTCAAAAAATTATTCTTCTCCGAAACGCTCCACGAGTGTTGCAAGTGTACGTACCATTGCACCAGTTGCTCCAGCTGGTCCTAAGTCGTGCGCGCCTTTTGTTTCTGATGTTCCAGCAATATCTAAGTGTACCCACGGTGTATCTTCAGCGAATTCGCCTAAGAATGTACCTGCCATAACCGCATGTCCTTCACGACCTGGTGAGTTATTTAAATCAGCAAACTTACTGTTTCGAACGCGTTCTTTATCACGATCAAAAATCGGTAGTTGCCAAATTGGCTCATCTGTTTCCATAGAAGCCTCTAGTACTTGCTCAAACAACTCTTCATTATTTGTCATTGCGCCTGTCGTATGGTTTCCAAGTGCAACAATTACACCGCCTGTTAATGTTGCAACATCAACAAGGTAGTTTGCACCAAGTTTTTTGGCATACGTAATACCATCAGCTAAAGCTAGACGACCTTCTGCATCCGTATTTAATACTTCAATTGTTTTTCCGCTCATTGATGTAATTACATCGTCTGGCTTAAATGCCGTACCACTTACAACGTTATCAGTTGAAGGAATAACAGCGATCACATTTTGTTCTGGGCGAAGTTCACCGATAATTTCCATCGCACCTAATACAGCAGCTGCACCGCCCATATCACCTTTCATACCGACCATGCCTTCACGTGGTTTTAAAGAATAACCACCTGTATCGTATGTAATACCTTTTCCAACGAACCCAATGACATCTTTCCACTCTTCTTTTCCCTTATAAATAAGAGCGATCATTTTTGGTGGCTCTACACTACCTTGGTTTACTGCAAGCAACGCACCCATACCAAGATCTTCCATCTCTTCTTTCTCAAGAACTTTATAGTCCATATCATACTTCTCCGCTAACTCAACAGCATACTCAGCAAGCTTTGTCGCTGTTAATACGTTTGGCGGCATATTTACAAGTGTACGAGCTGAATTTGTTGCACGTCCATGTACGTAGCCAACTGTTAATGCTGCTTCAATTTCTTGTACATCTTCCGCTGTAATAGCCGTAAACTTCTCTAATTCCACACGATCCTTTTTATCTGATTTATACGTTTCTAATTCATATGTACCAAGACCTTGTACTTCTGCTGCAATATGAGCGACATCAATCGCGTCTAATTTCTCTGTTACGAAAGAATCCAGTAAGATTGCTGCATCTTGTACTTTTGCTGCTTGCAGTGTTTTAAATGCCTTACCAAGAGCTACACGTAACGTTTCCGTCGTATAAGATTCTTTCTTACCTAAACCAACGAAATAATAACGTTTCACATTTGTTTTTCCTAAACTATGTACTTTTGAAATAGCTTTCTTCTTAGTAGAAAGTTCTTTCTCTTCTAATAAAACTTGTAATTGTCCTTCAAACGCTTTGTCCAGTTCTTGTACAAAACTACTTGTTTTCTCTTCTTCAAATAAGGCAACAATTACCGCTTCATGGCTTGCTAATTCTTTTTGTACTTGAAACATGTTCAGACCCCCTAAATTTCTCTATCACCATTATAACTTTATTTTCGATAAAATGCGACAATTCTAACTACAGTTATATGACGTGTAAAATCTCCTCTATTATGAAATAAGCCAAGAAAAAAAGTCTAGCGTAATTACGACTAGACTATCTTTGTTTTAAATATTGACCACGAAACACTTGCATCGTTTCGTCTTGATTTAACATCGTTAACTCTTCTTCTGTAAACTTACCATTTCCTACTTTTACTACGTACACATTGACTTTTTTCTTACCCCATTGGCTATACACATCTTTCACCGTATCATAATATAGATCAAGACGGTTTCCTTTTATTGCACCGCCCTTATCAGCTACTACACCATATCCATAACCTGGTACGAATAGAATCGTTCCAATCGGAAATACGCGTAAGTCCGCAGCAATTGTGGAATATAAATCCCTTTTCACTTTGACACCTGAATATGTAATACCATACTCTGGATGCCCTGGCCTCTTACCGGTTGACTCAATCCCCGATGTATAACCTGTTGCAGTCATTTCAATTGAACGATATTTAGACCAGTCGTTTGCCTGCTCTAAAGCATTTATCACTTCTTTACTCGGAGCAACATTTCTCTTAACTTCTGCTGCATGTACTTCTTTTGCACTCATTCCTTCATATGTCTTTACAATCTCTAATAAAGAAACTCCTGTGAAAGCCTTCCATGTTACGCATAATGCAATTGCAAGTAAACAAGTCATCATAATGCGAATACAATATCGTTTTAACATTTTTATATTCCACACTCCTTCATCGTTAATCATTCCCTATAAGATGAAGGAATATGCAAAAAAATAATCTCCAACTTAATTGGAGATTAAAACATTTGATATCCGCTTTTCCGAAGTTTCTTGATTACGACTCCTGCTAAAGCAGCCCCTACTAATCCAGTAGATAGAATAAACACATCTGCTTGTCCTAAATGCGATACACTTGTCCCAAATGAAGAAAATGTTTCTTTCGGTTTTGAAAAATAATCCCACATACTCGCTTTATTAATAATAAGCATACAAACAATCGGATACACAATAACCATTACCCAAGTAGCTCGCAAAATCATGTTGAGTAAAAATCCAATTCCAAAGAACAAAATAAAAAATAACATCATTGAAATAAGTAATACCGGTATACTCACTCTTTCTCCCTCTCCTTCGCATGCGCCGTAAATACGTGATAGGCTGTATAACCAAATGGTTCTCCTGGATTTAATGTTTTGTCCACTTCAAGATGTAGTTCTGATCTTCCTTCTAACAAATATTTAATAAGCACAGACGTATTCGGATCACCCGCAATCTTATCCGGATGTAAGAACGCCACTTCAGACAATTCTTTCTCCTGTATAATAATATTTTCTCCTTCAGGCTCCAAAAGGAAAATAATCATATTATCACTAATCTCATTACGAATAACACCCGATCGAACACCAATGATCCCCTTCACATGAGCGACAATGCCTGTCTCTTCTAACACTTCGCGTTTCACAGCTTCATCAACCGTCTCACCTTCATTTACAAAACCAGCCGGTAAAGACCATTTCCCTTTTAATCCACTGTATTTCTTCTTAACAAATAGCCACCTACCATCTTTTGTAGCTACTAGGCCACTAACAGCTAGCCATACCTTCCCTCGTTTCTCCATGATGTAATAACCTCCTCTATTAGAACGGACAGAATATTCTTTCTTTTTTATATATTATACTATATTTTTAATATGAAAAAAGCAGAAACAGCTCTTAGCCGTTTCTGCTTTTTCTACTATATATTAAAAGAACTTTAATTTACCTTTTTTAAGAACTAATAAAGGTCCACCTAATAAGAATAGGTAACGGTTATCGATTACTTTCTTCATGAAGGAAGCTTTCCAACCTGTTAACTTTTTGCCCATAACAACGCCCATTGCATCGTCATGGCCTAAAGAACATACAGATCCTTTATTATCGAATACGAATTTCTTCATTTCACCCTTGCCACGAACTAATATAGTTAAGTTGTGTGCAATATTGTAACCTTGTTGAATTGCGATTTGTGCTGTTGGTGGGTATGGACGGTTAATTTCTTCGTTAATGATTAGCGCTGCGTCACCAACCATGAATACATCTTCGTATCCTGGAGCGTGCATGTACTCATCAACTTTTACACGTCCGCGCATTGCTTCAAAGCCAGACTCTTCCACAATGCCGTTACCACGAACACCTGCAGCCCAAACTACTGTTTCAGACTTAATTAATTCCGTATCATCGCCATTTGCAACGATAATACCTTCTTCAGTTGCTTCTTTAATTGCTGTACCGATGCGGAATTCTACGCCTTTTTTCTCAAGTTGTTTTACAGCGTATTCTACCAATGCAGGATCGAAACCTGGAAGTGCTGTTGGAGCAGCTTCTACACAGATGATACGTGCTTTTTCGCGTGGTACATTGTACTGTTTGCAAAGTTCAGGAACACGGTTTGCAAGCTCACCTACGTACTCGATACCAGTAAATCCAGCACCACCAACAACGATTGTTACTAACTCATCGCGCTTTTCAGCTGCATATTTAGCGAAACTAGCTTCCATATGCTCACGAATTTGACGAGTTGCATTAATGTTAGCAATTGAGAATGCGTACTCTTTTAATCCTGTAATTCCGAACGTTTCTGATTCGAAACCAAGACCGATTACTAAGTAGTCATACTCTAACTCGCCGTCTTTTAAGATAATGCGTTTTTCAGCAGCTTTAATTTCTACTACTGTATCTTGCACAAAGTTCACTTTATTTGTATCAATAACGTCTTGAATATCTAGACAGATTTTTTCATCTTCTAATGTACCAGCTGCGCTCTCATGTAACCAAGTCGCTTGGTAGTGATAGCTGTTGTTGTTTACTAGCGTAATTTCAGCTTCATTTACAGATAATGCTTTTTGCAGACGAACAGTCGTAATCATCCCGCCATAACCTGCACCTAAAACTACGATTTTTGGAGTCTTCACCAAATCACAACCCTTTTCTTTATATAATAGTAATAAAAAATAATACCAAGTACTAAAAACTCTATTTGTCAAGAATGTGGAATTTATCACATTCTATATCATAACAAAACGCAGTCAAAAAATCGTACGAATTTTGTCATAGAAATTTAACATAATACTTCCCTATATTAGTCGGTTTTATTCCAGAATTCAAGCGTCTGGAGAATTATCAATATTTTAAAATAACATAGCGTTTTCAAGGGTTTTTTAGCCTTTTTTTCATGTATTTTCCTTTCTGTATATTTTATACAACAAAAAAGAACCTATACGAAAACTTACACACAATTCAGTCGTTTTCAGAAGTATTATGAACTCAAATATGCTATCATTTATTTGAAAGTGTCATCATTTGCAGGATTTTCGTGTACATATGAACAATATATGAAATCAATATCAAAATTCCATCTATAGGGGGAATGAAAGTGGCAGAAAATCAAAAAGTTTACGACATAACAATTATTGGTGGTGGTCCAACGGGACTGTTCACAGCATTTTATGGCGGTATGAGACAAGCAAGTGTAAAAATTATTGAAAGCTTACCTCAACTTGGCGGACAATTATCCGCACTCTACCCTGAAAAATACATTTATGATGTGGCTGGATTTCCAAAAGTGCGCGCACAAGAATTAGTTGATAACTTAAAAGAGCAAATGAAGAAATTTGACCCAACTGTTTGTTTAGAAGAAGCTGTCGATACGCTTGAGAAACAAGCTGACGGTATATTTAAACTTGTTACGAATAAGCAAACTCACTATTCTAAATCAGTTATTATTACTGCTGGCAATGGTGCTTTCCAACCACGCCGCTTAGAATTAGAAGGTACAGCGAAATACGAAAAGAAAAACTTACATTATTTCGTTGATGATATGAATAAATTTGCTGGTAAGCGCGTCGTAGTATTTGGCGGTGGCGACTCAGCAGTAGACTGGACAATGATGTTAGAACCGATCGCTGAAAAAGTTACAATCGTTCATCGTCGTGATAAATTCCGTGCGCATGAACATAGCGTAGAAAGCTTAATAAATTCTCGTGCAGAAGTAAGTACACCGTACGTTCCAGTAGAACTTATTGGTGATGACAAAATTGAACAAGTCGTTCTTCAGCACGTAAAAACTGAAGAAAAAGTTATCATCGATGTTGATGATGTAATTGTAAACTACGGCTTCGTTTCTTCTCTTGGCCCAATTAAAAACTGGGGCTTAGATATACAAAAAAACAGCATCCTTGTGAATTCAAAAATGGAAACAAATATTCCTGGCATTTACGCTGCTGGTGACATTTGTACATATGAAGGAAAAGTAAAACTTATCGCTTGTGGATTTGGCGAAGCACCGACAGCAGTAAACAATGCAAAAGCTTACTTCGATCCAAATGCAAAACTTCAACCGATGCATAGCTCAAGTATGTTTTAATATGCAAAAATAAAGCTCCTTCCATACGTGGAAGGAGCTTTCCTTTTATATAACATGAAAGCACACTGAGTCCGATAAACTATCGAACTCAGTGTGCTTTTCGTCTAAAAAATTATTGTTTTCTTCTTCTACCTAATACGAATAATACTCCGCCAACTAAGAATGAAATTCCCGCACTAACTGACATCATCCATGAATGTGCTGCCCCTGTTTTCGGTAATTCTTTTTCTACTTTTACTTGCGGTTCTTTAATTAACTTTTCCAGTCTTACTTCCGGTTTCTCCGGTTTTACTTCTGGTTTCTCCAGATCTTCCGGTTTCACTTCTGGTTCCTTCGGCTCTTCCGGCTTCACTTCTGGTTCCTTTGGTTCTTTCGGCTTCACTTCTGGTTCCTTCGGTTCTTTCGGCTCTTCCGGCTTCACTTCTGGTTCCTTCGGTTCTTCTGGTATCTTAAAATCTTCTTTTGTTTTCGGTAAAATTGTAACTGTAGGCTCAAGTGGTGGATTTATTTTATCGTCCACTACCGCTCTATTTGTTATCCCTTTACTTGGTGCTGCTTTTACCTTCACTTTAAAAATAATACTACGTTCTTTCGTATCTGTAATTTCTAGATACTTCGCTATTACTTTTCCAAATTCCATTTTTAATTCTACTGGATTTGGTTCAGCCCCTTCAAATCTAATGCTATCTTGCACATACTCTAAACCGGCTGGAATTTCATCTTCTACCTTTACCTCAGCTATTTTTCCATTTTCTACTGTATTTTCAAAGCTAATTCGATATTCGATTTCTTCTCCTAGCTTCGGTTCTTTATTACTTACTGTCTTCGCTGCTTTTAACTTACCATCTTTATATTCTGGCTTTATTGTCGCTGTCGGTTCTATAACTGGATGATTTGGATCATCTACTTGAATGATCGCTTTATTTGTTATTTCTCCTCCAACTTTTGCTGTTTCTTTTACCTTTACTTTAAAGATGACACTTCTTTCTTTCGTATCCATAATTTCTGGATACTTCGCTGTTACTTTTCCATTCTCGACTTTAAGTTCTATTGGTACAGGCTTATCACCTACGGCCTCCAGACTATCTTTCACATACTCTAAACCAGACGGAATTTTATCTTCAATCTTTACATCAACTAACTTCCCGCCATCTACCGTGCCGTTAAAAGTAATTCGATATTCGATTTCTTCCCCTAGCTTTGGTTCATGATTGCTTACTTCTTTCCTTGCCCCTAGTTTCCCATCTTTATATTGCGGTGTAATCGGTATAAGTGGATCAACTGGTGGATTGGTTGGATTATTATCATCCACAACCGCCTTGTTTATAATTTCTTTTCCTACTTGTACCGTTTCTTTTACTTTCGCTTTAAAGATGATACTTCTTTTTTTCGTATCCGTAATTTCTGGATACTTTGCTGTTACTTTTCCATTCTCAACTTTAAGTTCTACTGGATTTGGTTCCGGCCCATCAGACTTTATACTATCCTGTACGTATTCTAAACCAGCTGGAATTTCGTCCTCTACTTTTACCTCAGTTAGTTTGCCGTTTTCTACCGTATTTTCAAAACTAATTCGATATTCTACTTCTTCTCCTAACTTCGGTTCATGGTTACTCACTGTCTTTTCAGCTTGTAATGCACCCTCTTTATGTTGAGGCTGTATCGCGACATTCGGTTTCTCTGGTGGATTTATAGTATCTTCCACAACCGCCGTATTCACAATCGCTTCGCCAATTTTAGCCTTTTCTTTCACTTTCGCTTTAAAGACGATACTTCTTTCTTTCGTATCCGTAATTTCTGGATATTCTGCGAGTACTATGCCGTTTTTCACTTTTACATGCAACGGTTTGGGATTATCCCCCTCAGCTCTTTCGCTACCTTCTACAAACTCTAAACTGTTTGGTAATTCATCCTTAATTTTCACCTTCGCTAATTTTCCGTGCTCAACTACGTTACGGAACGTAATTCGATACTCTACTTCTTCTCCTAATTTTGGAGCTGGGTTATTTACTGTTTTCTCAGCTTTTATTTTTCCATTCTTATACTCCGGTGTAATAATCGCTTCTGGTTTTTGCGGAGGATTCTTCGGATTATCATCATCCACAACTGCCGTATTCACGAGTTTCTTACCGACTTTTGCTACTTCCGTTACTTTCACTTTAAAGATAATACTACGCTCAGCTGTATCAGTGATATTCTCATACTTCGCGATAATTTTCCCAGCTTCTTCTTTTAACTCTACTGGCGCTGGCTCATTACCTTCTGCTTTTAAACTATCCTTCACATACTCTAATCCATTTGGTAGTTGATCCTCAATTTTCACTTCTGCTAGTTTTCCATTTTCTACCGTATTTTTAAAACTAATTCGGTACTCTACTTCTTCTCCTAGCTTTGGATCTTTTTTACTTACCTTTTTATTAGCTTTAAATTTACCAGCTTTATGCTGCGGTGTAATATCTACTTCCGGTCGCTCTGGTGGATTTTTTGTATCATCAACAATTGCTTTATTTACAATTGCTTTGTCCACTTCAACGGAATCTTTCACCTTCACTTTAAAGATAATGCTTCTTTCTTTCATGTCAGTGATATTTTCATACTTCGCACTAACCTTACCAGCTTCTTCTTTCAACTCTACTGGGGCTGGCTTATCACCGTCTGCTTTTAGACTATCTTTCACATACTCTAAACCAGACGGAATTTCATCCTCAATTTTAACCTCTGCCAGTTTTCCATCTTTCACCGTATTATTAAATGAAATGCGGTATTCGATTTCTTCCCCTAGCTTCGGTTTATGATTATTCACCTTTTTATGAGCAGCAATTTTACCGTCTTTATGTTGCGGTGTAATTTTTGCGGTTGGTTCAATTATAGGATGGTTCGGATCATCCACATGAATAATCGCTTTATTTGTAATGTCCTTCCCTATTGTAACCGAGTCTTTCACCTTTACTTTAAAGACAATACTTCTTTCTTTTGTATCCGCAATTTCTAGATACTTTGCCATTACCTTGCCGTTTTCAAATTTCAATTCTACCGGACTAGGCTTAGATCCCTCTGCTTGTAAACTGTTCTCTACATACTCTAATCCAGCTGGAATTTCATCTTCTATCTTCACCTCTGCTAGCTTTCCATCTTTCACCGTATTATTAAAAATAATTCGATATTCGATTTCCTCACCTAACTTCGGTTCATGGTTACTTACTTCTTTTCTTGCCTCAATTTTCCCATCTTTATACTGTGGTGTAATCGGTACATAAGGCTCTTCTGGCAGATTCTTTGTATCATCCACAATTGCCTCATTTACGATTTCTCCCCCCACTTTTGCGCTTTCTTTTACCTTCGCTTTAAAGACAATGGTTCTTTCCTCTGTATCTGTAATAGCTGGATATTTTGCCATTACCTTATTATTTTTCACATGTAGCTCTACTGGTTTCGGTTTAGACCCTTCTGCCGTGATACTGCCTTCCACATACTCTAAACCATTTGGTAATGCATCCTTTATATTTACCTCTGCTAGTTTTCCGTTTTCTACCGTATTTTTAAAACTAATTCGGTATTCTACTTCTTCTCCTAGTTTCGGTTTATGATTATTGGCCACTTTCTGCGCAGCAATTTTACCATCTTTATATTGCGGAGTAATTTCCACATAAGGCTCTTCTGGCTCATTTTTTGTATCTACTACGATTGCTTTATTAACAATCTCCTTGCCTATTTCTGCCTCTTCTTTTACTTTCACTTTAAAGATAATACTTCTTTCTTTTGTATCCGTAATTTCTAGATACTTTGCCATTACCTTACCGTTTTCAAATTTCAATTCTACCGGACTAGGCTTAGATCCTTCTGCTTGTAAACTGTTCTCTACATACTCTAATCCAGCTGGAATTTCATCTTCTACTTTAACCTCTACTAGTTTTCCGTTTTCTACCGTATTTTTAAAACTAATTCGGTATTCTATTTCTTCTCCTAATTTCGGTTTTTTATTGTTTACAAATTTCTCTGCTTTAAGCTTACCGTCTTTATATTCTGGCGTAATTGTTACTTCTGAAGTTGTTGGATCTTTTGTATCATCAACAACTACTTTATTGACAATACCTTCACCAACTTTAAATTCTTCTTTTACTTTCGCTTTAAAGACGATACTTCTTTCTTCTGTATCCGTAATTTCTGGATATTTTGCGATTACTTTTCCATCTTTCACTTTCAGTTCTACCGGATCTGGCTTAGAACCTTCTGCTTTTACACTATCTTTCACATACTCTAATCCATTTGGTAAATCGTCTTCTATTTTCACCTCTGCTAGCTTTCCGTTTTCTACCGTATTTTTAAAGCTAATTCGGTATTCCACTTCTTCTCCTAACTTCGGCGTTTCATTATTTACCGTTTTCTTCGCTTCCACTTTTCCGTCTTTATGCTGCGGAGTAATTTCTGCCGTCGGTGTTTCTGGCGGATTTTTCGTATCATCAATAATTGCTTTATTGACGATTTTTTTACCGACTTTCACTTCATCTTTTACTTTCACTTTAAAAGTGATACTTCTTTCTTCTATATCCGTAATCTCTGAATACTTCGCCATTACCTTACCATTTTCCACTTTCAATTCTACTGGATCTGGCTTAGAACCTTCTGCTTTTACACTATTTTCTACATACTCTAAACCTTCTGGTAAAGTATCTTCTATTTTCACCTCTGCTAGTTTTCCGTCTTCTACCGTATTTTTAAAGCTAATTCGGTATTCTACTTCTTCTCCTAACTTCGGCGTTTCATTATTTACCGTCTTCTTCGCTTTGATTTTTCCGTCTTTATGTTGTGGAATAATTTCTGCTGTCGGTGTTTCTGGCGGATTTTTCGTATCGCTCACAATCGCTTCATTAACAATTGAATCGCTCACTTTACCTTTTACTTTCACTTTAAAGGTAATACTTCTCTCTTTTGTATCTGTAATCTCAGGATACTTTGCCATTACCTTACCGTTTTCAAATTTCAATTCCACTGGATCTGGCTTAGAACCTTCTGCTTTTAAACTATCTTTCACATACTCTAATCCATTTGGTAAATCATCTTCTATTTTTACCTCTGTTAGCTTTCCATGTTCTACCGTATTTTTAAAGCTGATTCGGTATTCCACTTCTTCTCCTAACTTCGGCGTTTCATTATTTACCGTCTTTTTCGCTTCAAGTTTTCCATCTTGATACTGAGGAATAATTTCCGCTGTCGGATTAACTGGCTTGTTTTGCGAATCATCAATAGTTGCTTTATTAATGATTTTTTTACCGACTTTTACTTCTTCTTTTACTTTCACTTTAAAAATGATACTTCTTTCTTCTGTATCCATAATTTCTGGATATTTTGCTATTACCTTACCATTTTCAAATTTCAGCTCTACTGAATCTGTTCCGGCACCTTCTGCTTTCAAACTATTTTCTACATACTCTAAACCTTCTGGTAAAGTATCCTCTATTTTCACCTCTGTTAGCTTTCCGTTCTTTACCGTATTTTTCATACTAATTCGGTATTCTACTTCTTCTCCTAACTTAGGTGTTTCATTATTTACGCTTTTCTTCGCTTTAATTTTTCCATCTTTGTGTAATGGTGTAATTTTTGCTTCTGGTTCTTTCGGATGTTTCATATCATCAACAATTGCCTTATTGATGATTTCCTTACCCACTTCCGCTTCTTCCTTCACCTTTACCTTAAAGACAATACTTCTTTCTTTCATATCCGTAATATTGTCGTATTCAGCAATAACTTTTCCATCTTTCACACTTAACTTTAATGGAGCTGGTTTATCACCTTCAGCCTTTTCACTGCCTTTTACATACTCTAAACCGTTAGGAATTGTATCCTCTATTATTACCTTTTCTAGTTTTCCGTTTTCTACCGTATTCTTAAAGCTAATTCGGTATTCTACTTCTTCTCCTAGTTTTGGTGATGGATTATCTACTGTCTTCTTCGAATCAATTATTCCATCCTTATGTTGCGGAGTAATTCTTTCCTCCGGCTCAATCGGTGGATTTTTCGTATCATCAACAATTGCTTTATTGACAATCTCTTTATCTACTCTTACTTCTTCCTTTACCTTTACTTTAAAGACGATACTTCTTTCTTTCATATCCATAATATCGATATACTTAGCTTTGACTATCCCATTTTCAACAGCTAATTCTACTGGTCCAGGTGCTTCTCCTTCAGCCTTGATGCTATTTTCTACATATTCAAGACCTTTTGGAATTGTATCTTCCACTCGCACCTCTTCTAGTTTTCCGTTCTCAACCGTATTATGAAAACTAATGCGGTACTCGATTTCTTCGCCTAGCTTCGGTTTCTTATTATTAACTACCTTTGTAGCAGCAACTTCACCTTTTTTACTTTGCGGTGTAATAACAACCTTCGATTCAACAGGCTCATTTTTCGGATCTTTTGCAATTGCTTTATTTACAATTGCCTCCCCTACTTTTGCCGAATCTTTTACTTTCACTTTAAAGACAATACTTCTTTTTTCTGTATCCGTAATTTCTGGATACTTTGCCATTACTTTGCCGTCTTCCACTTTTAGTTCTACTGGCTCTGGTTTTATACCTTCTGCTTTCAAACTATCTTTCACATATTCAACACCTTTAGGTAGTGTATCTTCTACTAGCACCGTTTCTAGTTTTCCGTTTTCTACCGTATTATAAAATGTAATTCTGTATTCCACTTCTTCTCCTAGTTTTGGTGTTTGATTCGTTACGTTTTTTTCTACATCCACTTTACCGTATTTATAATCCGGCGTAATCTTTTCTTCTGGATGCTCAGACTGTCCATTTGGCTCACTCACAACCGCTTTATTAACGATCGTTTCTCCCGCTTTTGCCTCTTCTTTTACTTTCACTTTAAAGGCAATGCTTCGCTCTTTTGTATCCGTAATCTCTGGATATTTTGCGATTACCTTACCATTTTCTACTTTTAACTCTACTGGATTTGGTTCAGTACCTTCAGCTCTCTCACTGCCTTGAACAAATTCTAAGTTAGCTGGAATTTCATCTTCTATTGTAACTGCATCTAGTTTTCCGTTTTCCACCGTATTTTTAAAGCTAATTTGATATTCAAATTCTTCTCCTAGCTTCGGCTTCTTATTTGTCGCTTTTTTCTTTGCGACAATTTTACCAGCCTTATGCTGTGGTGTAATCTTCTCTTCTAGATTCTTTGGTGGATTTGTTTTATCACTAACGGTTGCTTTATTAACAATTTCTTCACCAATTTTTGCAGTTTCTTTTACTTTTGTTTTAAAGACAATACTTCTTTCTTCCATATCCATAATTTCTGGATACTTTGCCATTACTTTGCCATTTTCAAACTTCAGCTCTACTGGCTCTGGTTTTGCACCTTCTGCTTTCAAACTATCTTTTACGTATTCAAGACTACTTGGTAATTCGTCTTCAATCGTCAATACATCTAGACGTCCATCTTTTACCGTATTTTTAAAGGTAATACGATACTCTACTTCATCACCTAACTTCGGTGTTTTATTAGATGCTATTTTTTTAGCTTCTATTTCTCCAGGGATCTCTTTTGGAGTCGTAACCGTAATATCTGCATCGTCCTCAGTTTCATACTTTATCTCGGCACTATCTTGTCCCTTTACAACAACGATATTTTTTACTGTTGTATCTGATTGTACAGAATGTTTCACTTTTACTTTGAATGTAATAACGGCACTTTCCCCCGGCTTTAAAACACCGCCGTCTTTAGCATTAGCACCTTCACCAACACGGAAATCAATTTGATTATTTACAAACTCCGCTTCATCATCGCTTGCATCATCTGTTTTATTTCCTTTATTACTTCCAGAAATATATTGTATAGATCCCGGAACATACTCTAAACGATCATCTAATTTATCAAAACCTTTTACATTCGATACCGGCGCTTGATTATTTTTCGTATCATTTTTCACTTCAATTTGATACGTAAACTCTTCACCGGCTTTAATTTCCTTAACTTCTTTACCGGTACTATCTAATGCCTTTTTATCAACTTGTAAGTTTGGAGCATTATGTTCTGTAACAAATGTGGCGTTATTTAATACGTAAATATCACCAGTACCACCATATGCTCTAAAACGCATTTTCCCTTCTTTCAAACCATTCTTTACTTGAGTCGGTCCTTCAAGATGATACGTATGAATGTCAGTACTGAATGAATTTGTCCAAGCTGGTTTATATCCTGGATATTTTTTTGTAACAAACTCGTTAGTGCCATCTACTTGTACTTCTGTCATAGATGAGTCATTAACATCATTATCTTTACCTTTAATATTTTTAAACTTTTGATACCCTAACCCAAAATCATATTCTCCATAATCATAGGCATATCCATCATTATCAGCTGGATCACCTTGCGATGAAAAATAACTAAATTTTGCTTTAAAAGCACCTTCTTTTGGTGTGTTTATTTTATTAACACTAATATCCGTCCAAGCTGTACTTTTTTGAGAAACTAACCCTTCCCAAATTTTCATATCTTTTACTGTTTCTTTATAGTTTTCATAAACTAATATAAGGTTCCAGTTACCCCAGTAATAGCCGCCACCTGTTACATCTTTAATTTGTGGCACATTCGCAACTGTCAACGTTTGAGAAATACCTTGCTGTGCAATTACATTTGTTACATCTGCATACGCAACATATCCTGCACCACTACCTGAGTAATTAGAAATATAGGGTAGATAATCAGCTTTTCGTATGCTATCAGCACGTACCTCTGCATATTCTTTATTTCCCATTTTCATTTTGACTGGTTGTCGTACATCATTATCACTAACTCTTTGATTAACATTTGTACTAGTTACAGTTCCCATTGCAGCTGTCCAAAACAAATACGCCTTTTTCACTTTACTTCCAGCAGGAATGTTAGGAAATGCACCTGTTGACGAATTAAAAGTACTATCATCGTTATCAACGTCCACAGTCATTTTATTCGTTTTATAACCCATACTTTGTCTGCCATAATGATCAGTTGTCAAACCAAGGGTCACATTACCAGTCTGTACTAAATTACCAGGAGCAATTGTAGAATACAGCGGGTCTCCAAATCCTTGTTTATCTCCTGTTTGGATTTGAACCTTCGAAGCATTTTCTGATGCAGCTTGTACTTCTGCATCCTTCTGCTTTATTGTTAGAGGTGATTGCTTTTCCTCTTTTTCTAGTTGCTTTTCAGCTTCAGGTTGTTTTACCTTCTCTATTTCTGTTTTTTGTGTAGATATATTTTTATCTTCTACAGATACTTTTAATTTTCCATCCACTTCTTTAGTTTTTGAATCAGTTGTTGATCCGATAGCTTTCTTACTACTGTCAGCCTCATCATCGGTATTAGCTTCTAACTCTTCTTCAGAAGGAAGCCCTTCAACATCTACAGACATGTTTCCTATTTGCAGTTGATCCTTTTGCACACTAATTTTTTGCTTATACTCTTTATTAAAATGTTGCGCACGACGAGCTTTTATTAATACATTCATTTTTTCATGTGATTTTAAATCTTGAATTTTAAGATTAGAAGAAAGAACCTTTCCTCCATTATCTTTTTCCTCTACATAGAAATCCGCTACCTTATTTTCAAGTAACTTCTCTCCGTTTACTTTCACAGATTGCGAAAGAAACTCAATTCCATTGTCATTATTTTGATTAATTACTAATTCTCGGATTGGTGTATCTCCCGTATTTTCAATCTTATATTGAAATACGTGCTCCCTCTCCGCTACTTCTCCCTTATACATTTCAGCATTCACTTGCTCTGCCTTAATTTTCACATCATTTCCTTGTAACTCATCCCAGCTTTTTTTATTTATCTCTGTAGCAAAAGCACTGGGCGAAGGCAATATGATGGATAGAAGAAGTGTGATCATTGTTACGACATTAAAACACTTCAATACTTGTTTCATATTTTCTACCTTTCTCCTTTCTATATACTTGCTATCCGTCTACTTAATTTCAGTAATCCTTTCATTTAGTAGCCGAATACATAGCAATATATATCCACTCGCAACAATCCGACCTACGAAAATGTATCGTTGAAATCCCAATGTCAACAATATAAATCTCATAGAATATTACTATTTTAATTTATCAAAAATAGCATATATATCGGACACTTATACAAACCTTTACCATATTTTTAATATAGTAAAAACACCGTGCTGTATAGGTTTATATAACAGTTAAAGGATACTTAAAAATTTTAACATACTCATTATCCTATTTATACATACAATAGAAATTTTACCATTTTTTAGTTATTTTCAGTTTGTTTTTTATGATTGAAATTTTCTAAAAATAACAACCGTTACATGTAAAAATATGTTATATTAAACAAGAACAAATGTTCTTATTTAAAAGGAGGAATTTTTTATGCTACACGAACCCATTATCGTAAAAAAAGAAGCTTTCCACGCAATCGGCGTTTCGGTTACAACGACTAATGAAAAAGAGGCATCTACTGAAGGAAACATTCCACAACTTTGGAACCGATACTTTCAAGAACAAATGATGCATCACATCCCAAATCAACAAACGAAAGAAACATTTGCTTTCTATTCCAACTACGAGTCAGATGAAACTGGTACATATACATTTACAATCGGTATGCCAGTTTCTTCACTAAAAGACGTTCCTGAAAATATGACAACTTTAACAATACCTACCGCTACATATGCGGTATTTACAACAAGAAAGGGACCAGTTGCTGAAGTCGTTTGTGAAGCTTGGGAATATATTTGGCAATGGTCGAAAGAAAATAAACGTGCCTTCACAACAGACTTTGAGCTTTACGACGAAAGAGCATTAGACCCAAATCAGGCACAACTGGATATTTATATTGCGTTAGCCTAAAAAAAGATGCCCATTCGGCATCTTTTTTTGTCGTTAAATAGCTACTGGGCAAATCCATTATTATTGTCTACAATGAGAAAGTGCAGTATAGAAATATTAGAAACTGTATAAAGTGAAACTATACTCAGCTGTGGGTATCTCCCATTGAGTATTAGCCCTTACCAATTGGGCGTTTACTGGTTTTTTAGTTTAAATTTGTCACATAGAAAGGAAGCAATATGGAGGAACTACAACAAAATAAAACTGCTTTAGAAGGAAGCGGAAAACCGTTATTAAAAAATACGAATTTCCTTTTTCTTTGGGCAGCTACTCTTTTTTCAAGCTTTGCTTTAGCCTTTTTTACTTTTTCACAAACGTGGTACATAGCAAAAACATTAAACCTTGAAGCTTCACTCGGTGTTGTTTTCGTAGCCCTTAGTGTTCCAAGGCTTATTTTTATGATTGTCGGCGGCGCTGTAGCTGATAAATTCCCGAAAAAAAACATTATGTTTTACTCCAATATCATTCGAGCGATTCTTGTCGCAACCATTCTCACATGGTTCATTGTCGGTGATGTAACGCTATATACATTTGCTTTATTCGCTTTATTCTTTGGACTTGCTGATGCTTTCTTCTGGTCAGCAGATGGATCTATCTTACCGGAATTGGTAGAAAAAAGCCGGTTAACACAAGCGAATTCACTTACACAAATGACGAACCAAGCATCGGTCATCTTAGGCCCTGTACTTGGCGGAATTCTCATTAAATTTACGAATTATGAGACAATATTTTCCATTACGATTTTATTACTGATTGTCGCGGCCATACTCGTTCAAAAAATACAATTTACGATGCCAGAACAAAAAGATACAGATAAAGGTATGTTCACTTCCATTAAAGAAGGAATCTTATATGTAAAGGAATCGCCATTCCTTTCAACTTTCCTTATTTGTAGCGCTTTTTTAAACTTATTTTTAATCGGCCCGATGCAAGTTGGTTTCCCGCTTTTTGTTAAAAATGTGCTGCATGGTGATTCGCTCCAGTTTAGTTACTTAGAAGCATCTGTAGGCGGCGGAATGGCAATCGGTGCTGTCATTGTCGGTTTAAGAAATATTAATCGTAGACGCGGTCTATTTTGTATTATCATGATGCTATTGTCTGGTGTCTTCTTCTTAGCCATCAACTTTAGTACCGTACTTTGGCAAGCACTATTAGCCGGCATGTTTTACGGTATTACAATCGCAATGGCTATCGTTCCGCTTATGGCGATGATTCAATCGACAGTAAAAGAAGAAATGATGGGACGCGTAATGAGTTTACTTATGCTATCATCAATGGGCTTTATCCCGCTCTCTTATGCATTCACATCCATTGCACTTGCAATAGGAATTCCAATCGTAACCGTTATGAAAAGTGGTGCAATAGCTGTTATTGTCTTCGTACTATTTGTAGCGATTCGTGTTCCAGTTGTAAGGAAGTTCGATTAGCTAATTAGAGTCATGTATTATACACATGACTCTTTTTTGAATGGATCAAATAGTGTTATTCCCTTACTTCTCCTTAATGCTGCTCCCCATTCTAATCCAACCTCTAAAAATAGATCCCGCACTGTACTATATAAAAGAGCCTTCACATTTTTACGGATTTCTCCGTATTTATAAGCTCTCACAACACTCTTTACTCGCCAAATGAAATTTCCGTACACTTCTTCATCAGCTAATATTTGCTCCAGTAAAACACCTTGTTCTAGTAACCCGCTCTTTTTATATGCAAGCTCGACCTTACTCCAAAATATATTAATTTTCTTCGGATTACTCGTCATCGGCACCAGTGCGTATATAAAAGGCTTCGGTATATCATGACGGCAATACGTCTCATCAAGCTCGTACGTTCCTTTTCTTTTCTCTTTTATTTGTGGAATGTTTTTAGAAAGAATTGTTTCCCCAGCGCTTTTTTGCTCATTTTTACTACAGCCAGTTGCATTATCCTCACTTTTACAAGCGGACATTTTCATACGGTCATCCATGCGGTCAATCGCAGATATAAGAAATACATATAGGTTCGCACTATACCCGCCGCGCTTATGTCTCTCTTTTGTTGCAACACGCTTTATAATTCCTAGTTCCTCTAACTTTGCAATTGACCGGCGTACTGTACGAATACTCTTTCCAACATTCGTCGCAATCGTCTCCATTAATGGACAAGCGACCCCTACTGTTTTTTGTTTCTCATTTACCGCATATTTTCCTAAAAAATGAATGATGGTAGCATCCGTTTTATTTAATTGAAATCGATAATATTTCAAAACTTGCTTTTGATATGTATTAAACTCTTCTTTACTTCGAAATTCACTGTATGGTTTCATTAAGTTATATAAACTTCCCATTTTTATCACCTCACTTATAAATAAGAGGCAGGAAGAGAAATTGGCGTGACATTAAATATTTTTTATTGGAGATGAAAATATGATCGTAATTAGCGCTTGTTTAGGTGGGATTGCTTGCCGGTATGATGGAAATGACAATCTCTTTTCAAAAATAGAGGAGCTTCTGCAACAAGAAGATACAGTCCTCATTTGTCCTGAAGTATTAGGGGGATTACCAACACCTCGTCCCTCAGCCGAAATTATTGGCGGGAATGGCGATGACGTTTTAGACGGAAAAGCAAAGGTAATGACAAAAGATGGTGAAGATGTCACAGCAGCTTTCGTAAACGGTGCTTATAAAGCATTAGAACAAATCAAAAATTTACACCCAGAATATATTATTTTAAAAGAACGCAGTCCATCTTGTGGTAGTTCTACGATTTATACTGGAGAATTTAACGGTAATAAGCAAACTGGTTTCGGAGTGACAACTGCTTTATTTAAAAGACACGGATTTACAGTCATTTCAGAAGAAGAATTTGAAAACAAAAAAAGGAATTGACCCTGTTCGTCAATTCCTTTTTATCTGTCTTATTTCACACTTAGTTTTTCTTTCACTTTCGCTGGAAGCTCGTCTTTTTTCACTTCTTCCCAAGCTGTTACACCTTTTTTATCTGAGTGGTATACGCGTAAGAATGCATCTTTACGTAAGTTTTTTTGAGCTGTGAATTCTAATTCTTTCTCTTTACCATCTTTATCAAAGCTAGTCAGCTTATATTCGTAATCTTTATACGGCTCACCGTTATCAGCTTTACCATTATATTCTTTTCCATCTACTGTAATTTGAACGTAATACTCGTCTTTACCCATACGATTTAAATCACAGCCAACTAATAGGCTTGCAAATACAACTAAAATACTAAAAAGTGCAATATATCTTTTCATTTCCTTCACCTCATGTGTTTTTTCTTATATTCTTATCTTAAAGCCTAAACTTTAAAGAAGAAATTCAAAAACATGACATGAACATTACACTTTTGTAAGATAATAATTATTTCTTCACTTTAGAAATTGTCATTCCATTAAGCTTCTGTATAACGTTTTTGTTTCGCACGCTCATCAGCTACACTACCGCCAATAACGTCTTTCACGCCAATTTCGCCACTTATCACGTAATTTCCTTATACCGTTTATTACGCCTTCTATTATGCCCTCAATTATAATCTCTATTACAAAATATCTTATTAAACTAATAATAGGTTTAATCACGTATCTCCCTATAAATTCAAGAATATCCTCCATCATATTTTCCTCCTTCTTTCAAAAGGAAGCTGCTACTCCTCCGCGTCCTTTTACGTCCAGTTACAATTGCTGCCCTACTGCGGTATATATCAACAAAAATAATACGACAACAACATCCACAATAACGCTATTGAATTTGGAAGAACCTTCGGTAAATACTAATATGTAGTTAACATGGCTAAGAGAATTATTTTTTCACCTATATTCGGAGATGCTCCCAAAAACTTTATAAAATCAAAGACAACTTTACTACAATTCTTCCCGTAACTAATTTATTATCTTGGTAAACCGTTTTCCACTACATCCGTAACAGTTCCATTCGGTTCAAAGATTACACGTAATGATCCTTCTCCACCATAACCAGTATAGTCATATACTGAATATGATTTATATTTCTCAATCACATGTGGCTGTCCAATTGCAGCTTTTACTTGATTCGCGGCCATACCTTTTTTGATTTTCAAATAGTGATTGTAACTTACTGCTACCGAATTGTTATTTACATCTTTATACCACGGTACACGATCGTTTTTTTCTTCATATTCCTTTACAGGCTCTTCACTACGTTTCGTAAATACCTGATTCTCTTTATCTGTATCTGTATCTTTATCTTTATCTTTATTCTTTATAGCAGTACGTTCAATATTTACAACATAACCATATGTATTTAATTCAACCATAATTTCATATGTACCATCCGTATCTTTTTCAGTATAAAATACGCGTTTTTCATGGTTATTATAATGTTTTATGTTCTCACCACCATAGTCAATCGTATTAAGAATATCCGTATACGTCATACCTTCCTCAATCTTTTGAGATTCATCATGAGAAATATAACGCTTTTGTGATGATGGTGCATCCTCATTTTTAATACTTTCACGTTTGCTCGTAGTCATAGGTGTTTTCTTCTGATCTTTTAGTACTTCACCTTCCGCCTTCGCTGGTTGCTTTGCTCCTACTTTTGTTAATACGTCTGTATCGCTAGAACAAGCTCCCAAAATCGATACTGTAATCAACGCCATCCCTACTATAAGTACTTTCTTAAATGACTTCACTCTAATCCCCCCGGTATTTTTAATATCTAGTAATCAACGTATTTTAATTAATACGGAACTATTCAGTTCTATACAATTGGCTATAACCTTCTCCCTTATGCACCTTTTTTGTATAAAGTGAAACTTTAATCAGTGGGGGGGTTCTTCATCCTCACTGATTATTAGTTGAACCAATCGTGCTGCATAAATCTACCTATTAGTAATAACCGATGCATTTACAACTATTTCGAACATAATTCCCAATCATCTTCGTTACAAATATTAACATTAAATATAACTAATAAATAGTATATTTTTGCTAATTATTTACATTTTGTCTACATAATCTTATCTTAAAACGAATAATATGAATCTCGAATTCACAGTGTAAATTATATATACTATATATAATAACATTTAAATTAAAATCTAAAGTAACTTTACATGCATTTTCTGTTTTAACACAAAAAGAAAAGACCTTTCTAACGATTTTATTCTATCGCTAAAAAGGTCTTTCTCTATTTCTGCTAAAAACTTAGCACTCTTCTGGCTTACCAGCATTCGATGCTGTACGGAAAGATGATCCACATCCGCATGATGCGATTGCGTTTGGATTGTCGATTGTGAATCCACCGCCAAGCATAGATTGTTTATAGTCAATTTTTACTCCTTTAACAATTGGAGCACTTTCTGTATCGATAACAAATTCAACACCGAAAAACTCAAGAACTGTGTCGTCTTCTTTTGGTTCTACTTCAAATCCTAAGCCGTAAGAAAGACCGCTACATCCGCCGCCGTGGACAGCAAGGCGCACGTACTTCTCTCCATCTTCAGCATCTTTTAACATATCTTTAATTTGAAAAGCTGCTTGTTCTGTTACTTCAATCATGAAATACACCTTCCTTTCTGTTCTTAGTCCATTATACATCTTTACGCTTCTATCTTGTACTCATACACTCCGCGACAAATTACTTCCGCAGGTCCTTTCATCAACACGCTTCCCTCTTCAGTCCACGCAATCATTAAATCGCCGCCAGCTAAATGAACTGTAATTTCCTTACCACGTTCCATCTTTCCATTCAAAATAGCAGCTACAACTGCAGCACACGCCCCTGTTCCGCAAGCTTGCGTTACACCAGATCCACGTTCCCAAACGCGGAAGTTCATCTCTTCATCATTCAAAATTTCGATAAACTCAACATTTACTCGCTCTGGAAACATTTCATGTGTCTCAAGGACGGGTCCAAGTGTTGTAAGAGGTGCTTTTTCTACATCATCAACAAAAATAATCGCATGCGGATTTCCCATTGAAACAGCTGTAAATGCATAACGATGATTATTATATAAGAAGTTTTCACGAATAAATGGTGTTTCATCTTCACCAAGCATCGGTATTTCTGCACGTGTTAGACGCGGTGCCCCCATATCGATTTTCGCTAATGTAACTTTCCCTTCTTCTACTGTTACTTCCGCCGTTACAATGCCAGCTAACGTTTCAATTGTGAAAACTGTTTCTTCTACTAGTTTATGCTCATACGCATATTTCGCTACGCAGCGTAAACCGTTACCACAGCTCTTTCCTTCAGAACCATCATTATTAAACATACGCATTTTCACCGGAGCTACGTCTGAAGGGCAAATTAAAATCATCCCATCTGCTCCAATACCAGTATTAATATTTGAAACCTTTTCCGCCACAAGGGCTAAATCTTCTTCAGAAATTTGCTCTTCAAACATATTTACATATATATAACTATTGCCAAGACCATGCATTTTTGTAAAAGAAAATTGGCTCATTTATATTCACTCCAAAAATAATTTGTTATGTTAAGTATAAAATGCATGCTTTTAGAACACAATATGAATGTCCCCCGTTTCTCATATTTGACAACGTTTGGCGATGAGCCACTCTTACACAATTTGTGTAAGAAAAAAGCCCTTCTAAAAAGGGCCTTTTTTTATTTATCCCACTATTTTCGATTGGGGAAGGCTAATAATCAGTATTAGCCTTCCCCACGAAATAAAGTTTTATCTAATGAAAAAGGTGCTGCTGATTCGCAACACCTTAAAACATTGGATTTTCATCCAAATACTCATATACATTATTAACAAGCTCTTCTACTGTTGCACCTTGTACAACTTCACCATTTACAAGTGCAAACGGTCCCTCAAAACAAATACCACAATATCCTAAACAACCATACTCCATTACATCTAAATTCGGATCTTTTTCTAATTTTTCTAGAGCTGCTTGCGAACCACTTGCAAGGTTACCTACACAAAATTCAATTAATGGTTTAATCAAAATTCTCCCCCCTGTACTACAAAACAAATTACCTTCTGACTTTATCTATAAGAAGAAAACTAAGCTGTTTCTTGTTGTTTTCGTTACACAGTCTAAACTATTTAGTTACTTCATTACTTCACTTCAAAGTAGATGACTTCTTCTATATAACATGCTACTTCTAATGAAATAGTAACTACAAAGGAAAAACAGTTTACTTTACTTTTCTTCTTATTGTACAACAGAGTATTCATTCATGCATTGTTATTTGTTCACAAATTCGATATAATTTGATTGAGTAAAGTCAAAATATTTTATTAATATAAAATTTTATGATTAGGGGATATTTCAACAGAAAAGGGGTAATCCATCATGAAACACCTCGTAATACTAGGTGGCGGCTACGGTGGAATGAGAATTCTGCAAAGGCTACTTCCAAGCAACCAACTTCCAGATGATGTACAAGTGACATTAATCGACAAAGTACCATACCATTGCTTCAAAACTGAATATTATGCATTAGTTGCGGGTACTATTTCAGAAACGCATATTCGTATACCGTTTCCTGAACACCCACGCCTCAATATTCAATACGGCACAGTAACAAATATTGACCTCGAAGAAAAAGCTGTTCATCTCGATGGCGGCGAAGCGATCCAATATGATGATTTAATTATCGGACTTGGCTGTGAAGATAAATATCATAACGTTCCTGGGGCTAGGGAATATACACATAGTCTACAATCAATTGAACAAACACGTAAGACATATGAACAATTAAATAGTCTAGAACCAAATGCAACAGTAGCTGTCGTTGGTGCTGGCTTAAGTGGTGTTGAAGTAGCAAGTGAACTTCGGGAAAGCCGTTCTGATTTAAAAATCTACTTATTTGATCGAAAAGATAGAATTTTATTCCCATATCCAGAGAAATTAAGTAGATACGTAGAAGAATGGTTTGTAAAGCATAAAGTTAACATTATACGAAACTCTAACATTACAAAAGTAGAACCAAATATTGTGTACAACCACGATGAACCACTTGAATGTGATGCAATCGTCTGGACAGCTGGTATTCAAGCGAATGAAGTTGTTCGAAACCTTCCAGTTGAACAAGATGGTAGCGGACGGGTTGTCTTAACTAAATATCATAATATTCCAAATAACGATCATGTTTACGTTGTAGGAGATTGCGCAGCACTTCCACATGCACCATCTGCCCAACTTGCTGAAGGTCAAGGAGAACAAATTGTCCAAATATTATTAAAACGTTGGAATAATGAAGCACTTCCTGACGAACTACCTGTAATTAAATTAAAAGGTGTTCTCGGTTCTCTCGGTAAGAAGCACGGCTTTGGTTTACTAGCAAACCAACCATTAATGGGACGTGTACCGAGATTATTAAAATCTGGTCTTCTTTGGATGTACAAATATCATAAAGGTTAATACTTTACAGGCTGTCTACTAAGTAGGCAGCCTCTTTTATGAGTTAACATATAATTATCAGACACATCTTTTTCAATATGTATAATGATTTATTTTTCATTTTCATATTAAAAACTATTGATAAAAAGTGTATGCTATTTGTAAGTTGTCTTATTATTTCCTTTAAGACCGAATTCATTCGGTCTTATTTTTTATGTGATAAATACTTTTGTAGGAGGCATTACATTCAACTTATGAACTTATCGAAACTAAACAATCGAATAGAAGCGAAAAAGAAAGAGTTAATCTATCTCGTTGAACAATACGGATTCACTCATGATAAAGTGATTTCTTTCAGCCAAGAATTAGATCGTTTACTTAACTTATTAATAAAACTCAAGATGAAGAAAAAACGTTGTTCGTTATAACCATTTCCCCCTCTTTTTTGATACGATATAACTAGAATCAGAAAGGAGCGATTTATGTTTATATTAAAAGACGTTATATATAAAGATATACTACACATTCCTTATTTACGGATTCAAAAAGAAAAGATTACTTGCATTATCGGTGAAAGCGGAAAAAGTACATTGCTTCGGATGTTAAACGATTTACAATCTCCAACATCCGGTACAATTGAATATAACGGAAAGTTAATTTCTAATTATCCACCTATTCAATTACGTCGTGACGTAGTTATGCTTGGGCAAACTCCACCTATTTTTGATGGAACCGTTAAAGACAACCTATTAATGGGACTTCGTCTTTCTGAAAAACCATTTCCAAATGATGATGCCCTGCGGAGTGCACTAAAAACCATTAGTTTAGACAAGCAATTAGAAGATAGCGCTTCCTCATTATCCGGCGGTGAAAAACAAAGGCTTGCCTTTGCTCGTATTGTACTTATGGATCCACCTGTCTATTTATTAGATGAACCTACTTCAGCATTAGACAGTGATACAGAACGACGCGTAATGAAACAATTTACTGAACTAGCACGAAAAAAGAAAAAAACAGTTATCTTCATCACACACTCGCAACAACTTCCAGAAGAAATTGCAGACGACATTATTGAAATTAGTAAGGCAAACGGTGCAACTAGAAAGGAAGTGCTCTCTGTTGAAGGGCGTTATTGAACTCCAAATTTGGCAACTTGCGGCTGCCTATATTTTCATTCTTATTTTAATCGGGATTGTGAAATTAAAAGGGATACCTCGCGAAAAACAAATCGCGCTCGCAACATTCCGTATGACCATCCAACTCGTACTTGTTGCATATGTCCTTACATACGTATTTGAAAATAGTAATCCATTTTATACAATTGCTCTCATTACTTCTATTACTACCTTTGCAATTTTTAATATTTATAAACGAGTTAGCATCCCAATGTCTAAAGAATTAAAACGAGTAGCCGCCCTTTCCATGGTCGCCGGATCAATTGGGCCACTTCTACTATTTATCTTTGTTATTATCGGTCATGACCCTTGGTATGCTCCGCAATATATCGTCCCTATTACAGGAATGTTAGTTGGGAATGCCATGACTGGTGTTTCTCTCGGTGCAAATACGTTCTTAAACAATATGAAATCGCAAAGAGGTCAAATTGAAGGTGCACTTATGCTGGGCGCAACACCGAAAGAAGCTGCTGCTCCGCTCATACGCGACGCTTTTGACTCTGCCATTTTACCTACAATCAATTCTATGGTCGGAATGGGGATTATAAGCCTACCAGGCATGATGACAGGACAAATCTTATCTGGTGTATCACCGTTCACAGCTATTCAATATCAAATTGCCATCATACTCGGTATTTCTGGAAGTACTGCCTTTGCTGTCATTATCTTTTTACAGCTTGGATATAAAACGTTCTTTAATAAGCGATGTCAGTTGAAAGAGGTTGACTATAGTGCGCGGTAAATGATACTTCTTGCTCGGTAAATCATGCTCTGTTCATCGTAAATGAAATCATATCGACTTACCGAAAAAAAAATGACAATAAAAAAGAGGAGGCTACCCGCCTCCTCTTTTTTATTACGCCTTCTTAACGAATTGTGATTTTAACTTCATAGCTCCGAAACCGTCGATTTTGCAATCAATATCGTGATCGCCATCAACTAGACGGATACTCTTTACTTTCGTACCGATCTTCACAACTGAAGAAGTTCCTTTTACTTTTAAATCTTTAATAACAGTAACAGCATCGCCGTCTTGAAGAACGTTTCCGTTCGCATCTTTTACAACTTTTGCACCATCATTATTTTCAGCTTCTGCTTCTTGGCCCCACTCATGAGCACACTCAGGACATACGAAAAGAACGCCATCCTCATACGTATATTCTGAATTACATTTTGGACAATTTGGTAAAGTAGCCATAAATTCATTTCCTCCGTTCATTATTTATACGTAAAAATCAAAATTGATGTTTACATCTCGATAAATAAAATTTGTATAGCATTTCTTTATAGTGCCATAGTCTCACGTTATTGACAAGCCTACCTCAAATTCTCATTTTTTATTGTATTTTACAAAATTTCAATTTGTATGGTGTTTCCAATAAAAAAAGAAGAACCTTCACAAGGTCCTTCTTTCCAAAATGAACGAGTTTCGCTCTAGAAACTCCAACTATTTTCTTCAATATAAAATTGATACTCTTCTAACTCTTCTTCACTTAACTTCTTATTATTCTCGTATACCTCTTGCCACTCGAAATAATCTTCATCGAAATAAACAGCAAATTTTATTTTCACGTTTTTCTTCTCTGTATAATCATAACCAGTAAACTCTACTACGTCATACTCTTTTTCTTTCTTCACAAACTTCCAAGTTGGGTTATCTGTCATAATTTCTAAAGTAACCCCTTCATCACTTGAACGAACAACGTTTTTAATATTCGGCTCAGTTGGTAAAAAGGACAGCCCGAACGCAGCTAAACCAAACACAATCCCGACTATAATCTGTAAACCAATCATACCAGCTACACTAACGCCGCCCTTTGATTGTAAGAAATACGCCTTCTCATGATCAGACGCATCTTCTCCCTTACGAAAAACACGAACAGCATGCTTATAATATAAACGGTTTCCTTGCCATCCAGTAAATATCATCATTCCTAATTGAAGAGCTAAACTAAATGTTACATAAATCCCATCTGGAATATCTATAAAAGGGGGTATAACTATACTAGGTATAGCCAATAACGCAAATATAATAAATAACTTATACATTTTACGATAAGCTAACCAAAAGGTTGGGAAGAAAAAGGCTACCCAATTCCATGTATTCCCTTGCGCAGGATTTTCTACTTTACCCCACTTAAAATCATAATAAGCTGTATTTTTTTGAACAACTTTATGTAATTCTTGCTGAGAAATTGTTTCTTGTAAAACAGTGTCCTTCACGTACATCATCCTTTTCTTATTTCTATATACATTTATTGTATATGTACAAAATGAAGGAATCTAACAAAAAGTACACATATTTTATAAAAATGAACGGAAATCGAATATATTCCGACAATTATTCATTAATTATTTCATTTTCCTTTTAAATATATTAAAATACTTATGAATGATATGTTTAATACACTAAGTTAAACTTTATATATATTTAATACTAAAAATGTTTCACATGAAACTATCCATATTTCGTATTATTTTGCTATCATTTTCGATTTGCTGCAAACATCAGTCCTATATAAAAAACTAATAGAAGAAGCAATATAACTTCACATTGCATTTCTACTAGTCATTTATCCCATTTTTATATCCTCTCCTACAACTCCCAAGTAATATTCATTTCTTCAAATGAGTCCTTACATACTTCCAGTCCTCCGTCATCATCCGTTCCAATCATCGCTACTTCTTCTTTAGACAACATAATTTCCTCATTTGGATTTTTGATTTTTCTCTCATACACGAGTTGTAAAAGCTCTATTTGCTCTTCTGTCAGCTCATATTCTTCTTCTAATCTTTCCATTGCTGAGTGCAGATTAAGTAGCGGGATTTCTAATAAGGATCCGCCATGCTCTTCTATCTCTTCAAATGAATCAATTGAATATGCACCGCTCTCCTCAATCCAAAATGCTGCTGTAATGAAAGGCACTGTTTCGCCTTCTAATTCTTCTAATACGTATTGAAGAGCTTCTTCTTTCGCAATGTCTATTACTTCCGAAGGTGCCCCTTCAAAATAATTTGCCGCATCAATCCACTCATCAATTCTTTCACTATTCACATCTTGAAGACATACGATCGTATAATCCGGATGAAACGTAATTGTTCCTCTTCCGCCTTGACTATCTTGCATACTATAGTTACATCCATCCCATGAATTCTCATGTGAGAAATCAGGAGCATGTGCTGCAAAAATTGCATCTGCAATCGACTTTAAGATGCAACCTTTCCATAGTTGTTCTTTACTTATATGTAATTTATATTTACTCATCAACTTCCCCCATACACATATTTTTTCTATTATCTTTCCTCTACATAATACTTGTAAAGCCTTTTCTACCTAATACCAAATACGAAAGACGCCCTTTTCAAAAGGCGTCTTTTTACAGTTGAAAATTTACTAATATAAAAAATGCGTTATTTAATAAATGAATCCCCCATGGGACGAGTAAATTATTTGTTTTCTTATACGTATAAGCTAAGCATATACCGCCACCCAAAATATATAAAACGCTCCCTACTGTAAGGGGATGCCCTAAAGTAAATATAGAAGCACTTATAACGGCACTACTAAGTATAGAGAAGCGCTGAGATAATTTCGTGAAAAATATCCCACGAAATAAAAGTTCTTCCCAAATCGGTGCAAAAATCGTGAGTACAACTACGTATAAAATGATTTCATTTTTAGTAGGCTCTATTACTATATTAGGTTCATCCACACGAAGCCCATGTGGTAAAACTAAATTTAATATTGCAAGATATATAAGCAGTACGATCATCGTCATTACTATCGTTACATAATGTTTAAAATTATTGAACTGTATTGATTTTACTAACTGTACACAGTGATTTCTTGCTGGTGAATATATAAAAATAATAGTAAGAAATGTTAAAGGCGGAATAAGATGATCTACATACCATGGATATAAGGAAGAGTCATATATAATGTTTAAAAAACCAATTCCATACATTACTCCAAAAATAATTATTATCATGCTAATTACTTCGCGCATACTCATTACTACATTCTTTTTTTCATATGTAGCTAATTCTGTATTCATCTTATCCCCTCCAGTATAATTAAACCTTTTAAACCACTATATACCATTTCCAACACAAAAACCGACGATACAATTTACTGTATCATCGGTTTTTTCCCTACCATTTCTCTTTACATGTTTCAATTAAATGCAGTAAGTACCTCTTCGTCATATCTGCCCTTCTCCACCTTGAGAGCATTCGCTTTTCTTTTGGATTGTGTCGTATTCGCTCTACTTCTTTTAATAAAAGCTCCCATTCTTCCGATGAACGTTCTGACAAGTATTGCAATCCTCTATCTTTTGAAACGATTGTTTTATGATCTAGTGTATATAAAATACGTCCCATCGTAACGACAGCTGATTCTACCCACTCTTCTATAAAAAATAAATATGGCTTCTTCGCCTTTTCACTCCAGTACTGTTCTACGTTATATTTCATCGTATTTACTACATCACTCCATTGTATTTGCAGCGGAAGATCTTCTGCTTCTTTTCCGGTAACTGTAATGCCTTGATTTTTCAACGTCCACCATGTGACCGCATTAATGTCCCAATGACCAACATTAGCTTTACCATCTGCACAATACACATACTCGTTTATTTCATCATTGTATTTCCCTAAATCAGCAAGCGGAATATACATACCGTCCATTCTTTTACCTAGCGTATTATCACTAAGTTTCTCATGTAGTTCCACAAGCTGCTGTTTTTCAGCTTCATTCACGGAATCATTTATCACTGTAACAAAATCAACATCGCTCGTTTCCTTATGAAATGCGCCTAGTGCGATGGACCCGTAAATATATACGCCGACTATTTTTTCATCTAAAAAAATTTCTTTTAATTCTACTGTGTACTGCTCCATTAACTGTCGTACTTCCGTTGGTAACGCATGCTTCACTCCATTTTTCACATCTATCCCTCCAATAAAAAAGAGCCTTTGCAAATTCGCAAAGGCTTCCTGCTTTATAAATATTTCTCGATTTCTTCGTAAACATCCTTCAAACGAGGATTTCCTTCTCCAACAATTTCTCCATTTACAAGAACGACCGGATAAAATAGATCTTCCTCCACTACGCGCTCAGCGAATGCTCTCTTATCTTCATCTTCTTGTTCTTCTTGAAAATCAATATACTCGAAATTAAATTTATTTTCTTGTCCTTCATATTTACGACCAATCGCCGCTTGTAACCACTCAAACGTTTCTGTTGAAGATGGCATTCCAACGCAGCTCGCACAAATTACTTTCGTCCCATACACTTGCACATTAACCATTTCTTCTCCCCCACTTCTTGTTTCAACAGTATATTCAGATGTCTTATTACATAAGCACATCATTTTACAAACTTATTCCATACCCCTATACTGAAAAAACACGTTGTAAACATGATAAAAAATTTCAACATTAAAACAAGAACAGAAAAAATAGATTTTCCCCTCTATCTTGATTATAATAAAACTGATGAAAGGAGTCGATAAAAATGGAAAACCCACATATGCAAGAACAAGTACTAGAAGTATTAGATAAATTACGTCCATTCTTACTTCGCGATGGCGGAGACGTTGAATTAGTAGACATTGAAGAAGGTATCGTAAAATTACGCCTTATGGGTGCATGCGGAAGCTGCCCAAGTTCTACAATCACACTAAAAGCTGGTATCGAACGCGCATTACTTGAAGAAGTACCAGGCGTTATTGAAGTAGAACAAGTATTTTAATTAAAAGCAGAAGCGGCTCGTTCAGAACAGGAGGTCATTGGAGCTCCTGACGAAGAGGCGCTTTTGGCCTCGCAGGAAGGTGCGAAATGGCCGACTGTTTTAGCCGCTGGAGCTGGATAACTAAAAGCAGAAGCGGCTCGTTCAAAATGTGAGGAGGATGGAGCTTCTGACATAGAGGCGCTTTTGGCCTCGGCGGAAGAAGCGAAGCCACCGAACATTTTAGCCGCTGGAGCTGGATAACTAAAAGCAGAAGCGGCTCGTTCAAAATGTGAGGAGGATGGAGCTTCTGACATAGAGGCGCTTTTGGCCTCGGCGGAAGAAGCGAAGCCACCGAACATTTTAGCCGCTGGAGCTGGATAACTAAAAGCGGAAGCGGCTCGTTCAAAATCGCCTTCTAAAAGGAGACCAAATTTGGTCTCCTTTTTTTATTCAAATTACATTTATCCGTTAACATCATAAAACAAAATTGGAAATCCTTCTCAAAAAATGCGATAATTAATAATATAGAATCGTTCACACATATATAGAAAAAAACATAGGGGGACGACACATGCCAAGAATGGGGAACACTTTTTTAACAATTCAAGAACTAGAAAAGAAAAAAGAGTATTTATTAGACCTTTCATCTGTTATACCAACATGGAATGCGAGCTACCAATTTTTATTTAAAGAAATCCAGCAAGAATTATTGGATAAAGTAAATGAAAAGCTCGAAAAGCATCAATTCGTTTTAAATATATGTACAGATCAGCAGGTAGGGGCATAATGTATTACATAAAATTGTGGTATATAAAAAAGAGACCTCACTCGGTCTCTTTTTTATATTTTTAAGATAACCAATCTAATTTTCTAATCCCAAGCTTATCTACTGGTAAACGAAGTGAGCCATAAAAGTGCTTCATAAATTGCTCTGAGCGGTTCACATCGTGTAAAATGGCTTCTAAGCGATCTCTATATATGCTTTTTTGTTCTTCGTTTCCAGTTTGGTAATATCGTTCGACCGTTTCAAAATAGTGAAGCGGGAACAGGAGCCTTGCAAATAATAAGCGCCAACCAAATGAGGACAGCGAGTAATTCCGTTCATAATCTGTAACAAATTGAACGATTGTTTGATCCCAGTCTTTCTTTTTTTCAATCATCATATAGCGAATCCATTCTGCTATATCTCGAGTTGGGTGATCATACACCCAATCAAAAGGGAGTTTGAGACGCTTCGTTTGATGCCATAATAAAGGTGTAAATCGTTCTTGGCAAATTGTTGCTGCATCAGTCAGTTGGGGCGTATCATCCATCTCTGTATCGACAACATATTGAATTGCATTTTCTGCAACTCCTAAGTAATACGGGAAGGATTCAATAAACAATTGATCGAATACGTCTGTAGGGTGGTTCATCACTTGTGATTGCCAAAACTTTTCTAATTGATCGAGCCTTTTTTCCCATAACGCTTTCCATTCACCAATGCGGCTTAATTGCTCGATCTCTTCTGGAAAAAAAGCACCTCGTTTATGGAATATAGAAAGCTCACTTCCTAATGATGTAGCATGTCGTTCTAATGCACGCATACCTTTTAATAAGCAGTAATTTTGTTCTTCTATCTCACTTACATAGTAGCCGTGTATAGTCGGAACGAAAGTCGCTACAGTTATATCCCCTTGCTGGTTCATATAGTCACTGAGCTTTTTCATCTCTACAAGTACTTCTTCCTCCATGTCTCCAATTGGAACAAGTACATAAATTTTGTTGCGAATCCAAAAGCTTTTATAGGGGCCAAGGGGGATTAATTCTTTAACATGCATGTGATAATGCTCATAAATATGATGAATCATCGCAGTCGCCACCTATGGTTTTTCTTTATATATATGAGCTTGTGCTCGCCTTTCATTCCTATGCACATGATAAAGCAACGAAACGTATACAAATACTAAAAAGAAAAAAAGGTGATAAACATGAAAGAATCAAATCAACTACAAGAAAGAGCATTACAACTATTACAAGAGCGCGGTGTAACAATTGACGATATTGCTGAGCTTGTTCATTTTCTTCAAAAAAAATATCATCCAAATTTAGAGATGTCAGAATGCCGTTACAATGTAGAACGTGTACTATCAAAACGTGAAGTACAAAACGCACTGATTACTGGTATCGAGCTTGATGTCCTTGCTGAAAAGGGAATGCTAAGTGAGCCGTTACAAGATATTGTAAAACGTGATGAAGGCTTATACGGAATTGATGAAGTTATCGCACTTTCTATCGTGAATGTGTATGGCTCTATCGGTTTCACGAACTTTGGATATATTGATAAATTAAAACCTGGTATTTTAGAATACTTAAATGATAAATCAACTGGAAAGGTGCATACATTCCTTGATGATATCGTCGGCGGAATCGCTGCCGCTGCGTCAAGCCGTTTAGCGCACCGAGCTGAGCACTCAGAATAATAATGTTTTCTAGGCCGTCAGTTTCATGCTGACGGCCTTTCGTATTCCATCAGCATAAATTCTCTTCCGCGACTCAAAAAAATAGTCCCTTGTCTAAATCCGATATTTTTATATAACGTAATTGCTCTTGTATTAAATGTCGCTACGCTTAATCGAAACATTTTTGCATTAAACTCTTTCGTGGCGAACGCTATTCCAGCTTGGAAGAATTCTTTCCCCATTCCTTTCCCAGTTAACGCCGGCTTCATGCCAAGTCCGATATCAATCACATCTTCTCCACCATATAAATTAGCATCTCTTCCACCTGGTACTTGTGCATTTGCTCCAAAACAAAAATAACCGATGAACTCTCCTTGACCGTCACAACAGCCATAATACATTCCATCTAATAGCTCTTCCATTACTTCTTTCTCGCCTGAAAAACTATATAAATTATATGGTTCCTCGTACGCCCACGTATTTATCTCCATCGCTTCTTCTTTTGTTAACACATGTATATCCAATCTTCTCACTCCTTATCAAATATTCTATATATTTACTCATTCATTTTTCACATTAAATTTCCCTCTAATTGCAATATGCAGAATTACATACGCACAGCCATTAAACAAGTGGTACAATTTATTTGAATCGCTGTTGCTACACTTCTTGATTAGAGAAAAGGCGTTAACACGGAAATTAGCGTCTTATCAACCTCAAGCAATTGGCACATTTTGTCATCTTAAAAGACACTCCAACGAGTGTCTTTTTTTCTATATCCAACAAGGACTTACTCATTTCAAAGTATAAATACATAAAATAATGTAAATCATTACACGCATGAATCACTTTCTAAAAATTATAAAGTAGATTCAAAATAAAAAAGCACTCTTAACTAGAGTGCTTTTTACTTTCAAGCAAGGAGGCTACATATATGGATAGTACTCTCGTATTTAACTTCGGCATTGGTATTGTCATTATTTTATTTGTCTTTTTTGTACTTTGTATGAGCGGGGTATAAAAAGGCGATTTTCGGGCGTCTTTTTATACATACATATGTATTACTTGACTTCTACAAAAGCAGTAACCATAATAGTTACAGATATACAAATAACTATTCACATATCCACAAATAGGAGGAAGAACAATGAAACATGTAATCGTTTATGCACACCCAAATACAGAAAGCTTCAACCATGCGATTTTAGAAACGGTAAAAAGTAAATTAGAAGAAAAAGGCCATGAAGTACGCGTTCGCGATCTATATGAATTAAACTTCAATCCAGTATTAGGCGCTTCCGATTTCATCTCATTTTCTCAAGGAAACACACCAGCAGATATTAAAGAAGAGCAAGAGCATATCTCTTGGGCTGACAGCATTACATTTATTTATCCAGTTTGGTGGGCGGGACTTCCTGCTATTTTAAAAGGATACGTTGACCGTGTATTTAGCCACGGCTTCGCTTATGCTTACGGTGAAAATGGCATCGAGAAGTTATTAAGCGGTAAAAAAGGGTTATTATTATCTACAATGGGCAATACGAAAGAAGCATACACAGCAGGCGGCATGTTTGATGCAATGAAGAAAACAGCGGATGTTGGTATTTTTGAATTTACAGGCATTGAAACAATTGAGCATACATTCTATACAAGTGTTCCTTCTGTGGATAACAGTGTGCGTAAACAATATCTTGAAGAGGTTAAAGACGTTGTGAATCGTGCTTTTTAATAAAATTAAATCAGCGCAACTCAGATTATATCAGCGATTTTCTAAATATATCGGCGCAACTCAGATTATATCGGCGATTTTTAAAATATATCGACTTACCGACAAAAATCGACACTAGTCACAACTGAATGTTAGCCCACACCAATCGGGCTGCCTGCAAATAGCAGGAATAAAAAAAGCTGTTCCAAAGTTTGGAACAGCTTTCTTCACTACATCTTCTCAATCCACTCCGTCAAGTTATGCACAACTTGCGTTGGTTGTACTTCATATTCTGTTAACTTCTCCACAGTTGTGACTCCAGTGTGGACAAGAAGGGTATGCATACCAGCATTTATTCCTGCTAAAATGTCTGTATCATAGTTATCCCCAACCATTAATGCTTCATTTTTTTCTATGCCAAGCACTTTTAAAGCTTGTTCCATAATGATTGATTCTGGTTTTCCGATAAAGATTGGATCCACACCTGTTGACACTGCTACAACTGATGTTAATGAGCCGTTACCTGGTAACAATCCGCGCTCAGTCGGAATGGCAATGTCTCCATTTGTAGAAATAAACGTTGCGCCGTTACGCACAGCAAGACAAGCTTTTGCTAATTTTTCATATGTGATGTCACGATCTAAACCAACAACAACGAAATCAGGATTTTCATCCACAAGTTCAAATCCTTTTTCCACAAGTGCATCGTGTAAGCCTTCTTCACCAATCATATATACAGTTGCGTCTTGTTTACGTTCATAAATGAAGTTCGCAGTCGCCATACTCGTTGTGAATACTTGCTCTGCTTTCGCTGGAATATCGAAACGAACAAGTTTTTCTGCTACCTGTTCTGGTTTACGAGTTGAGTTATTCGTAACGAATAAATATGGAATGCCGCGCTCTCCTAATGCTTTTACGAAGTCGCTTGCTTCTTCAATTTGTTCTTCTCCGCGATACATCGTACCGTCTAAGTCAATTAAGTACCCTTTATACATCGATTATGTCTCTCCTTCTATGCTAACGTTCTCACCTTATCATACCATTCTTATATTACCCGCTTTTTACAAAGAAAAAAACGCTTTACCTTAAAGCGCCCCATAACGTTCATTTTTTCTCTTTTACTTGGTAAGAACAACTACAATCCCCCTCGCACATGTTTGCTAACGTCTTTACATCTGCCCCTGCAAATAAACGCTTATACATCTCTTTTTCATCTTCACATACTTGCGGAAATCTCTCTGCAATTTCCTTTAACGGACAGTTTTGTTTTTCAATTACGAAAGAGTTCTCTCCGTCTCTCTTAATTTGAACCATATAACCATTTTTCTCTTGCATCGCTGCTATCTCTTGCACTTTATATGCTAAATTCTTTTGATCACTCACTCGCTTTTGTAACTGTTCTTCCATTCGCTTCGTTCTCTCTTTTAAAACATAACGAAGTATTTTTCCATCGCCCATTCGAGCTAAATCTTCTAGCATATCAATCGCAAATTGCTTATACTCTTTCGGGAATGTATCTTCTCCCTTTTCACTTAATCCATACAAATAAGTTGGTCTTCCGACATGTTGCCTTACCATCTTAGAATAAATGAGTCCGTCTTTCTCAAGATTACTTAAATGTCTTCGGATTGCCATTTCTGTAATCTCTAAAACGTCAGCTAGTTCCGCTACCGTGTGCTCTCCCTTTACTTTCAACAATTGTACAATCTCGTCTTTCGTAGTACGTGCTTCCCCCATACTTCACCCTTCTCCCTTTTCTTTCTCACATACAATATAAGATCCCCAAAAGGCATTCTCTGGGGATCTTATAAGCATAATTATTCTGGTACAAATGCAGATACAGGTCCTAATTCCTTTTCTAAATAACTGCGAATATTTGCTGGGTATTTTTCTACCACTGCAATATGTTTTTGAATCGTCTTATATAATTCATCATGATTCATTTGAATATAATCTTGCATAAGCATTTTTCGAAGAAGGATAATTTCTTTCATCCCTTGTCCATCTTCTTCACTTATCACTCGCTCATCCATTAAAATATCAATAATATCTTCATAACTTCCTGGATCGCGCATAATAAATCCATCAATCATCGCATTTCCTACATCTAATACAGTATCAATAATAAGATGGGCTATGCGCTCTAATGCATAAAATTCAAACTCGGTTTCATATATCTTTTTCTCTTGAAATGTACTTGTTGCTCGTTCTAAACATACTAGCATTTGTTCTATTTTCTTTCTGTCTACAAAATACATGAATGTCACCTACCTGGAAATTAAAGCATTTACATTTTAATTGTAACGCTTTCTTCTGAAAAAATCGACAATTTTTCGAATTCACCTTTTCTCTGTTATTTGTTATAGTTATATTTGTATGATTTTTGAAATTGGAGGAATGAAATCTTGGAACGTGAACTCGCACTAGAAATTGTCCGTGTAACAGAAGCAGCAGCATTAGCATCCGCACAGTGGATGGGCCGCGGAAAGAAGAACGAAGCAGATGATGCAGCAACTACAGCAATGCGTGATATGTTTGATTCAGTAAACATGGCAGGTACAGTTGTAATTGGTGAAGGAGAACTTGATGAAGCACCGATGCTGTATATTGGTGAAGAACTAGGAACAGGTAACGGTCCAGAAGTAGACATCGCCGTTGACCCACTAGAAGGTACAAACATCGTTGCAAAAGGTCTTGCAAATGCAATGGCAGTTATCGCAATCGCAGATAAAGGAAACCTTCTTCATGCTCCTGATATGTACATGGAAAAAATCGCGGTTGGTCCAAAAGCAGCTGGTAAAATTAGCTTAGATGATCCAATTGAAAAAACAATTGAAATTGTAGCAGAAGCTAACAATAAAAAGATTCGCGATCTAACAGTTATCGTTCAAGAACGTGAACGTCATCAAGATATTATCGATCGTGTTCGTGCTAAAGGTGCACGTGTAAAATTATTTGGTGACGGTGATGTTGGTGCGTCAATCGCAACAGCACTACCTGGAACAGGTATTGACTTATTCGTAGGTATTGGCGGAGCTCCAGAAGGCGTTATTTCTGCAGCAGCATTAAAATGTCTTGAAGGTGAAATGCAAGCTCGCTTAGTTCCAATGAACGAAGAAGAAGAAGCTCGTTGTCGTGAAATGGGATTAGAAGATCCTCGTCAACTTCTTATGTTAGATGACTTAGTATCTGGGGATGATGCAATCTTCTCAGCAACTGGTGTATCTGCTGGTGAGTTATTAGACGGTGTTAAATTCCTTGGCGGAGATTTAGCTGAAACATACTCTATCGTAATGCGTTACAAAACAAGAACAGTACGATTCATTAAAACGCATCACCATTTAGATCATAAACCACACTTAAACTTAGATATTTAATAAAGGAGCCATGTGTATGGAAGAACGTTTCTTTCTGTACGACGATACTGTCGCTACAAAAACTCGTTTCGTTAGCTTTATGGGAGAAAATGAGCGTCATGATTTAGCGCTTTTATACTCCGATCGTCATTACGGTAAAACAATTGTACTTGATATGCAAAGTAATAAATTTGCAATTATCGGTGCTGACGATTTAAACGAACCAGGCTACTTAGAGCACGCATTTTCTATGACTGAAGAAATTGCAGAAGAATTACGCTCATTTTTATTTGAACTTATATAATTTATCGTATGCACCAGCTATTTTAGCTGGTGTTTTTTCGCCTTTATTATTTTGAATTTTCAGCATTATATGTTATAATGAAGAATAAATCTATTTGGATAGAAAGGACGTTATCTACGTATGCCAACATTTACTTTGTAATGGACCAGCAATTGGATAGCATTACTCTCAAAAAAGCACCACGCTTTTTCAAGGGAGTAGTCTGCCCATTCCCATTACAAAGGAACGTATTGCATCTGTAGTATGATGTTTACGGAGGTTCCTCTTTGGGGAACCTCCTTTTATTTTTGTCTTTTTCTCATGTCTTCATACTACAAGACATCCAAATAGCTGTATTACGTTTCTTTGCCACTACTATAAGAGGTGAAGGAAAATGCAGAAAGTACAAATTTCTTGGAGTTTATATGAAAATCAGCAACACACAATCGAAAAATATTGTAAAAATTGCGGACGTACTACCCTATTTACTGATACGAATATTCGTAGGCATAACGCCAATGGAAAAAACATATACCGATTTGCTATTTATAAATGTCCGAAAGATCATACGTGGAATCAAAAACTGCGTATTTATAAATCATTTACTGATCACGTTGAAACGATCGATATGACCCAGCAAGATCAAGCCGAAACAACAACTACTATTTCCATTATGCAACATAAAGAAAACGGCATAGCCGAAATCACGCTTGTATTAGACCTCATTTTCGGTTCCCACCGCATCGATAAAGCCTTATCCACATATATTTCTGACTGGAGCCGTACACTCATTGTGGATAAAATTAAAAATGGGGATATTCAATTGAACGGACAACAAATGAAGCCAAATACAATACTTTCTGAAGGCGATTATATCTCGATTTGTTTGTAAGCGAGCATATGCAAAAAATCCTCTTACAATTGTAAGAGGATTTTTTTATTTCTTCACTTTTCGTAATACGAAGTGTGCACAACCGAAGTTACAGTACTCGTATAAATACTCTGATAACGTACTAATTTTCGTATCATATGTCGAACGTTGATTACTATCATCAAAGAAACCGCGCAATCTAAGTTGCTCATAACCCCAGTCTCCAACGATGTAATCATATTTATTTAAAATTTCTGCATAACGCTCTTTAAATGCTTCTTCACTAAAACCATCACGAAAGTTTTTAATTACTTCGTACTGAACATTATTAATGCTCACCGTAGCATGCATCTCTTGCTCTTGCTCTTGCTTTTGCTCCATCATTAACTTCCTCTCTAAGCATTCTTCTTTTTATCGTATCACAAAGCATACCAACCAACAATTTCAAATACAAAAAATTGAAAATTAGTGCATGCTATGGAGAAGGAGGTGATACATCGTGAAAAAACAAATTATGCTCTCTCTCCTCACTCTTTCCTTATTTGCAGGCTGCCAGCCAGCAAATAAAGCCGAAATGGAACGTGAAGAAGGAAGCCGTGTTCTTGTTTCCAATAAAAATGACATGTATCATACGGAAAATACAAATACAAGACTCACAAGAGTCGGTTATTCTTCTAAACAAAAGCATGAAGTATCTAACAAACAAGTAGGGGCCATTAATCGCGAGAAAGTCGCTGAAATGATTACAAGCATGACCGTCAAACTTCCTGACGTTACAAACGCTGCTACACTCGTTACCGATGATGAAGTATTTGTTGTATATCGTGCAAACACAACGGATCCAAAACTTGTAGCGGATCAAGTATATAGAGCTGCTTTGTCCATCGTCCCTCGCTATTATAAAGCATATGTATCAACAGACCAAAAGTTGATTTCCCAAATTCAAGGCCTTCAATCTGGCGCATTAAATGATACAGAATATACGCAAAGCCTCGATATGCTAAAACGTGAAATGAGTAAAAATCCTCATTTGAACAATACGGGAGATCAGACCTTGAATGATATGATTAAAAAGTAAAACAGGTGGAGAAAATCTCCACCTGTTTTACTTTTTATTTTTTATTACGATCCGCATAAACTTCCATTGCATCACACATAAACTGCGCTAAACCTTCGCCAAACTTATCGATATTTTTCGTAAAGCGCTCATCAGCGACGTACATTTGGCCGAGTCCTTTAAAAGCATCTAATGAATAGTGACTAAAGTTTTGCAAGTAATCGTACCATACTTTGATAGCTTCTTGCGCCTCTTTGGAATCAGGTGCACCGTGTCTAAGTGCCGCTAAATTTCTGTAAATAGCATTAAACTCTTCTTGCTTCTCTTTTGACATACCTTTCGCATATTCATTCGCTTTATCTACAGCTGCGTCTCCCCATCTTTCACGTGCTTCTTCTTCATATGGGTTATGGCTGAAATCGAATCCTTCAAATTTCTCTTTATTCGTCATTTCAATCTCTCCTTTTGTATGCTGAATTGTTTTATCAATCGTCGCAATCACCTTATCTAATCTGGCACGCTTCTCAAGAAGCATTTTCTTATGAAGCTGTAGTGCCTCTTCGCGATCAAATGATGGACTCATGATAATTTCTTTAATTTTCTTCAAAGGGAAGCCTAGTTCTTTAAAAAACAAAATTTGCTGCAACGTCTCTAAATTTTCATTGGAATACAGACGATATCCAGACTCTGTCGTCTCGTCTGGGGTTAACAACCCAATTTCATCGTAATGATGCAGTGTGCGCACACTAATTCCAACTAAATCAGCTACTTCTTTTACTCTCATTGTCATTTGTATCCCCCCTTAGTACATACGATAAAGTATGACGCAACGTTAGAGTCAATAAGTAAATTCATTTTCTTTCTAAAAGTTTCATCTCTCCCCTATTTCATGCATAATAGATATGTACATATATTAGAAAGCGGTGAAAGTATGGTTTCAAATACTGTAATTGCCAGCATCATCTTTCAACTCATTGTCTCGATTCTGGTCCCAATTATCGTACTCGTTTATTTCCGTAAAAAATATCATATTAATTGGAAAGTGGTCGGCATTGGTGTTCTTATCTTTATCGGATTTACCCAAATTCTTGAAACACCATTCCACCTATTTATGCGCGGTAATCCAACAATCGCTCCATTTTTAGAAAATCCGTTTGTCTTCGCAATTTATGGCGGATTGACTGCTGGTATTTTTGAAGAATTAGGATGCTTCGTTGCCTTCTTCTTCTTACTAAAAAAATATCTAGAATATAAAGATGGCTTCGCTTATGGAATAGGTCACGGCGGAATTGAATCTATTTTAATTGGCGGTTTTTCTGCATTACAAGCATTAATCTTTGCTAATTCTATTAACGATGGTAGCTTCGCTCGACTGATTGAACAAAAACCCGAGCTCAGCATTTTACAGGACATGTTAATTCAGCAACCTGCCTACTTATACTTCCTTGGTAGCTTAGAAAGAATTATGGCACTCGTGCTTCAAATCGCCTTTACAATGCTTGTTTTATACGCAGTAAAACAGAAGAAATATATCTTCCTAGTATACGCTATACTATTCCACGCATTTGTAGACTTTTTCGCGGCACTTTACCAAACAAAAACAATCAATCTCTTCGTTGCCGAAGGAATTACACTTCTCTGTACAATTGGCGCTGTCGTTCTTATTCGCAAGATGAAAGCGAAATTAATGAGTGTGCCGGAGTAAAAAATAAACCACCAAAATTGGTGGTTTATTTTTTATATGAATTACCACACTGATAATAACTTTTGCCCTCTTGCAGCTCCCTCTTTGTTTCTGCATCTATAACGATATATTCATGAAACTCTTCTACCTCATTTTGAGAAAAGGAAGCGAAAAAATAAACTTGGCGATCAGGATGAACAAAAAAATCTTGAAGCATCACACTACTCCGACGACCCATGGCTGTTTTTTGTAGGAAAGAAAATTCTTCATCAGCCACTTCTTTAAATAAGATTTTTTTTCGAACACTATATGCTGCATTATTGTATTCTTTATAGATTTTCTTGTCTAACTGTTTATAAAAAACATCCTCACTCACAAATGACTTATTTCGATTGCTTGATAATTTACTTTTTGATTCGACTCTGCATAAGTTGTGGACAAGTGTATAAAAAAACAAAGACTAAATACAATACATATCATTTTATTCATGATTGCACCTCAAATGTTCATTATCCACATTAATTTTCCACATATTTAAATCAATATGCCGTTTCCAAGAAAAAGGAATTATTTCCACATTTGTCGAAGTATATAGCGTCAACTTGAAAGATGGGGATGAATTATGAAGAAAATTATTGTAATACGACATTGTTCAGCAACTGGGCAAAAACGTGATGATGAATTAACGACCGATGGAAAAGACCAAGCAAATACTCTTGCTACATTCCTCTTAGAAAATCATCTACAAATCGATCATATTATTTCAAGCCCATTTGTCCGAGCTATCGATTCCATTCGGCCCTATGCGCTCCAAGCTAACTTATCTATCCAAGAAGATGAACGATTAACTGAACGCATATTGAGCAACGTTCCAATGGATGATTGGATGCAAAAACTAGAATCCACTTTTACGAACATAGATATTGCCTTTTCAGGCGGAGAGTCAACAAAACAAGCAACAGACCGTGCCCTTTCGCTTATTCAAGACGTTTTACAATTAAACCATACGACAACACTACTTGTTACACATGGCAATTTACTTACGCTCATTTTAAAGCATTTTGATCATACGATTGGCTTTAATGAATGGAGAACTTTAACCAATCCTGATATTTACGAAATTACAATCGACGAACAATGTATCATAAAACGCTTATGGGAAGCATCGTCCAAGTAATATCCCTTTCCAAAACATTCAGTTGACGCCACGAGAAGAGACTGTTCTAACAATAGAAAGGGGTATCATTTCATATGTACGAAGACGTACTTGCTTTACTACATAAAACAAATGTTTCTTATGAAAAATTCGAACACGAACCAGTACTCGATTATGAGACGGATCGGATCGTACGTGAGAGACTTGGCTTACAAGGCACTCCAAGTAAAAGCTTATTTTTAAAATCAAAGTCTGGAGATTATTACGTATTTTTTACGTTAGAGGGCACAAGGCTCAACCGGGGGGAGATGAAAGAGCTAACAGGAGAACGCTTATCTCTCTGTTCTCCTGATGAACTGCGAGACAAAACTGGTTGTACGCCGGGATGTGTAGCTCCTTTCGGATATTCACACGATGTAACAATTATTGTGGATAACGCTATTTATACGTACGATAAAATTTTAATTACACCTGGTGTTCCTGAATTTACAATTGAATTATCCACAGAAGAATTAAAAAAGATTTTATTAACATGTACAAATACCGTTTTAGAGTACAAACAAAAAGAGAGCTAATCGCTAGCTCTCTTTTTTCATTATTTAGCTTCTGCTGTTTTTTCTTTTGCAGAACGTACTTGCTCGTCCGCATGGTAAGAAGAACGCACAAGTGGGCCAGCTTCACAGTGGCTAAATCCTTTGCTAAGTGCAATTTCTTTAAGCTCTGCAAATTCTGCTGGTGGGTAATATTTAAGAACTGGTAAATGCTTCTTAGATGGTTGTAGGTATTGCCCAAGAGTTAAAATATCCACATTGTTTGCACGTAAGTCATCCATTGCTTCAATTAAATCTTCTCTCGTTTCACCTAAGCCCACCATAATGCTCGATTTAGTTGGAATATCAGGCTGCATTTCTTTGGCTCGACGTAAAAACTCTAATGAACGTTCATATTTTGCTCTAGCGCGAACTCGGTCAGATAATCGACGTACTGTTTCAATGTTATGGTTTAGAATATCTGGTTTTGCATCCATTAACATTTTTAAGTTTTCTTCTACTCCACCCATATCAGATGGTAATACTTCGATAGACGTGAATGGGTTTTTACGACGTACTGCGCGTACTGTTTCAGCAAAAACAGCTGCTCCCCCGTCCTTTAAATCATCACGTGCAACCGCTGTTATAACAACGTGCTTTAAACCCATTTGAACTACTGAATCTGCTACGCGTTCTGGTTCTTGTAAATCAAGCTCAGTTGGTAAGCCTGTTTTAACCGCACAAAAACGACAAGCACGTGTACAAACCGCACCTAAAATCATAAATGTTGCTGTTTTTCTTACAGCCCAGCATTCATGAATATTCGGACATTTTGCCTCTTCACAAACGGTATGAAGATTCTTAGAACGCATCATTTTCTTTAAGCCTGTATAGTTTTCATTCGTGTTTAACTTAATTTTCAACCATTCGGGCTTGCGCTTATATTCTGTTTGTTTTGTCATGGTTATCAACTCCGCACAATATGAAATAGTTTACCGTGTTCGCTTCTTTCAATGTAACATATCTATTCTAACGTATGAAAGCGATTTGCTCAAATGAAGATTCTAAGATTTTTTCCAATCGTTCCCTATAATGAAATACTCCGTATATCCCACACTAAAAAGAGTGATGTTGTGAAAGGAGTCTATTTCATGCTTCGAAAAATTTCTCTTTTGCTTTCTATTTGTTTTCTTCTCCACCAAAACATCGCTTACGGTGAAGATAATCAGCAAAGCATATACAAAAAGCGCATGGCACTATATAAAGAAACCGAGCAGTCTTCAGGCATTCCATGGTATTACTTAGCTGCAATGGATCAATATGAAAGAAATATACGGAGCGTAAGAAAAGATATTCCGAAAAAACCAGATGCCATCATTTCCCTTTATTTCAAACCAGAAATATGGGCTGGGCCTATTAATAGTAACGATACTCTCCCCCATACAATTTCTCTATTTGGCGGAATAGGTTTAGATGGTGACAAAGATGGATTTGCAAATGCAAATAGCGACCGTGATCTTCTGCATACCGCAGCGACTATTTTAAGGAAACAAGGAACGTCAGAAGACCGTATTAAAATTATGCTTTGGGAATATTATAGACGTGCAAAAACAGTTGATTTAATTAGCGAATACGCCCAAATTTATAAACATTATGGACGTATTAATTTAGAAGGAAATGCTTTTCCTCTTCCGATTCGTAGTGACCATAGCTACCGTAGTACTTTCGGCGCTGGAAGAAGTTTTGGCGGCAGAAGGATTCATGAAGGAACCGATATTTTCGCCGGATATGGCGTGCCAGTAAGATCGACTTGCTATGGCATTATTGAAACGAAAGGTTGGAACCGCCTTGGTGGATGGCGCATTGGTATTCGTGACCTTCATAACAATTACCATTATTACGCCCATTTAGGCGGGTTTTCAAAAGAAATACAGCTTGGACAAATTGTTGAACCAGGAAAAGTAATCGGATTTGTTGGTAGCACTGGTTATGGACCTCCTGGTACAGCCGGAAAATTTCCACCCCACTTACATTTTGGCATGTATAAAGACAATGGCTATACAGAATGGGCCTTCGATCCATACATGCATTTAAGCCTTTGGGAACGCAAAGAACGAGCAAATACAAAACGATAACCGTAGCGCATTGCTACGGTTATTTTTTATCCAGTAAAAGCCCGGCTCAGCCGAGTTTCACTTTATATGCAATTAACTATCTGTTTTCTTTTTATCAGGTACAGCAACACTTCCGCTTCCATAATACGTAGGCACTTCCCCTTGAACGATACGCGTCGCAATTGGAACATTTTGTTTCACCGTTATCTCTTTCGTATGAAATGGAATAATTACTTGCAATGTTACTTCCATTTCCATAACAATTTGAATCGCTGTAGTATTAATCCCATGCGGCTCAATTTTTTGTTTAATATCTGTATTCACATGACCAATTGGCGTGAAATGAATTGGAATATCTGGTCCTATATTACCAAGAAGTGCATTATCCGTTACACGCCCAAAAGGAACTGCCATAGTCGCCCCGTTTTTTTCAGAAATACCTAGCTCCTTCAACTTCCCTTGTTCTACTTGTTGCAAATATTTTTCTATGTACGTGGTCGTTGACGTTACGATTTCATTTACTTGCTTCGTATTTAAATTAATTGTGGATACTTTTCCGTTTTTATCATTCTGTACTTTCATTAATGAATCGACATCGAATCCTTCATTAATTCGATCCTTTACTGCCTTCGTCATAATTGCTGTAGCCATTTTATGTGTCTCTACTTCCCCATATTTAATTAAGGTCGGCTGAATATTATTATTCACAATCCACAACCCTTGCGTAAGTAATATAACAAAAAGAATAAACGACATAAGCAGTATATACCGAAAGGCAATAGGTCCCTTTCGAAACCGCGAGTTTTTCGAGCGAAATATACTCATAAAAAAACCTCCTTCTTATATCATTTCTATGCAAGAAGGAGGGACGATATATGCTTATCTCATTTTTAATAATGCTTCTTTTCCAATCGTTCCTGCTGGAATGCCTAATGCTTCAGCTCCAGTCGTTACCGATTCTAGTGGCGCTTCAAGAAGTTGTTCAATCGTTCTTACACCAACCGCACGACCAGCAATAATTCCTCGATCACCTAATTTCTCATTTAAAAGACCTACATCTAATGCACCACACATAATATATCCTTTATCGCTCATTACAGCTAGCAAATTCGTCTTTGGAAGTTTCACGCTAACTGCAATAAACGTATAATTATCAATTATAATTGGCTCCACATTAACCATAGTTCACACTCCTCTCTTTCTTATCTGTATGACAAGAGAAAAATGAGTGTTACAAGTTAACTAGCCTATAGTTTAACGGAAGATGTATAAGTTATTAACATATCTGTTAACACATCTCTAAGTAGTTCTGGCATATAATATTGTTTGTCAGAAAGTGTGGATAGCTCTGGGTATAAGTAGCCAAATGTAAACATATCAATCGTTCCTACTGTATATATACGATCTAATTCCAGCGATTCCCCGTTAATTAATACATCTTCGAGTAAAATTTTATTCCCGGGAATCGTATCTGGAATTACTTCTACACCAGCGTAAATCATTTTCCCCATCACTTTTCCCCGAAATCCGAATCCTTTTACCTCAAGATTCTCCATATTCGGTTTACGTGCTTTCAAAATAACTTCTCTTAATATCTTTCCTGGAACTTTCAAAGCACAAGGATTAATTGGATGTGGACAAATTCTGTGAATATCTCCGCGCGTCACAACACCTTCTTCTAATCCTTCAAGAAGTACACCCGCGTTCACCATTCCAATCTCTGCACCGCACCACATTTTCAGCGCATTTGCTAACATGTGCGAAAATGCTGTTTCCTGAAACCAATCGACTGGCAATGATTCCTTTACATGAACGACAGGCTCTGCCATAATCTGTTTACTTTCTTCCTGCAGCAATTCAATTGTGGATAACGGTTTGCTGTAAGCACCTAAACGTTCTGTCTTAATCGCTCTACCGTCCTTTTTCAACAGCTTCTTCGTCTCTTTATCCACAGTAAGCTGAACGTGCCCAACGTAACGTCCCCACTTTTCACAACAACAAAGTAACGTATTATTCATAAGAACGCCTCGCTCAAATAAATGATGCGTATGTGCCCCTAAAATAACATCTACATCATAATGCTCCGCCATATACTCATCCATGCTTTTTCCAAGGTGAGAAAGAACAACTGTAATATGAGCCTCATCTTTCACTTCTTCTAAAATTGACTCTAAATGGATAAGCGGATCTTCAATATGCCAATCGAGCATATAATAAAACTCCGGATAAGCTACCGTTAATCCGATAAAAACAATCGTAATCCCATCTGTCGTTGTATGTAATTTATAAGGCTTTGCCCACTCCGGACGTACCCCTTCTTTTTCAAATAAATTCGCGACGAGCACCTCAAATCCAGCATCATCATATAGACGATTCAAATGCTCCTTCGCTAACGTAATTCCTTCATTATTTCCGATCGTTACATAATCATATAACGCCTCATTCAAAAGCTTCGTATTGCCAAGTCCATTCGTCGCTTCCGAAATACTATGAAAACGATCCACATGATCGCCGATATCAACCGTCAAAACAGTCTCTCCCGCTTCCTGTCTTCGCTTTTTCTCCTCTTGTACAAACCGAGAAATTTGCGGCCAATTTTCAAAATGACTATGTATATCGTTTGTATGATAAAGATGGATGATTGTTTCTTTATTTATATTCAGAGAAAAAACCTCCTCTCAGTTCCTTACTGCCATTTACGCTATGCGCACGCAATAATCCTGTAAATACTTTTCGTCTTTTCTTGCTATTTTACATTGTACTCGCATTGTGAGAAAAAGCAAAAGATTGTCCTTTTTTATATGAGAAACTTTTGCTAATACAGGAAAGAATTCCAGATAGTGGAGGGAGGGGTGGATTTGTCAGTCTCTTTGTCTTAAACCTAGTCGTTCTCTGTTCTTATAAAATGTTTGGGGTATGTGAGAATTTTCTTTTGTCTTATCTTGTCGACAAATCGATATTCCTTGTCGAAACGTTGATATATTGAAATAATCGTTGATATATTCCCGTTTATGATCGATATATTTGAAAAATCGTTGATATATTTAGCTGAACACCCACCCGGGTACCCTCTCCCAAGCCAAGACAAATCCGCAAAACAAAAAAGCGCCCTGCACAGCAGGGCGCTTTCTTCATACATATATTATCCAGTTCTAGCGGCTAGAATGTTCGGTGGCTTCACTTCTTCCCCCTCACATTCTGAACGAGCCGCTTCCACTTTAAATATTGTCCAGCTTTGCCTCCTAAACCCTCATGTCTAAGAACCTTCCGCACCAGAAGATAAAAAGCATCTTCTGTGCGAAAGAACCTTAGCCAACGGGTCTGAACAGTCGGCTCCGCATTTCTATTTAACCAATAGAACCTTCCATCTCAAACTTGATTAGGCGGTTCATTTCAACTGCGTATTCCATTGGAAGTTCGCGAGTGAATGGCTCGATGAAGCCCATTACGATCATTTCTGTAGCTTCTTGCTCAGAAATACCGCGGCTCATTAGGTAGAATAATTGTTCTTCTGATACTTTCGATACTTTCGCTTCGTGCTCAAGTGAAACGTAATCGTTTTTGATTTCGTTGTAAGGAATTGTATCAGATGTAGATTGGTTATCCATGATTAACGTGTCACACTCGATGTTAGAGCGAGAGTTTTTCGCTTTTGGTCCGAAGTGTACGATACCACGGTAAGTTACTTTACCACCATGCTTCGCAATCGATTTAGAAACGATTGTTGAAGACGTGTTTGGTGCTAAGTGAATCATTTTCGCACCAGCATCTTGGTGTTGGCCTTTACCAGCAATCGCGATAGATAATGTTAAACCACGAGCGCCTTCACCTTTTAAGATAACTGCTGGATATTTCATCGTTAATTTAGATCCGATGTTACCGTCAATCCATTCCATCGTTGCGTTTTCTTCACAAACCGCACGTTTTGTAACTAGGTTGTATACGTTGTTCGCCCAGTTTTGGATTGTTGTATAACGGCAATATGCATCTTTTTTAATGATGATTTCTACTACCGCACTGTGAAGTGAGTTAGTCGTGTAAACAGGTGCTGTACAACCTTCTACGTAGTGTACGTGTGCGCCTTCGTCTACGATGATAAGCGTACGCTCGAATTGTCCCATATTTTCAGAGTTAATACGGAAATACGCTTGAAGTGGTGTATCAACTTTAACACCTTTTGGAACGTAGATGAATGATCCACCAGACCAAACTGCAGAGTTTAATGCAGAGAATTTGTTGTCTGTTGGTGGAATTACTTTTCCGAAATGTTCACGGAAAATATCTTCGTTCTCTTTTAATGCGCTATCTGTATCTTTGAAGACGATTCCTAGAGCTTCTAGGTCTTCTTTCATGTTGTGGTATACAACTTCAGATTCGTACTGTGCAGATACACCAGCTAAATATTTTTGCTCAGCTTCTGGAATACCTAATTTATCAAATGTTGCTTTAATTTCATCAGGTACTTCATCCCAAGACTTCTCAGATTTCTCAGATGGTTTTACGTAGTACGTAATCTCATCGAAATCTAAGTCATTTAAGTCGCCGCCCCATTGTGGCATTGGCATTTCATAGAACTTATCCAGTGATTTTAAACGGAAGTCTAACATCCACTGTGGTTCTTCTTTCATACGTGAAATCTCTTCAACGATCTCTTTTGTTAAACCGCGTCCAGCACGGAAAATCGAAACGTCTTTGTCTTTGAAACCATATTTATAATCGCCGATATCTGGCAGTTGCTTCGCCATGTTGGTGTGTCCCTCCTTAGATAACCTCATTTTTAGGAACCTTTAACATTACTTATCTTCGTTTAAGCCCTTTTCTAACGCTTTCCACGCTAATGTTGCACATTTAATACGTGCAGGGAACTTGCATACGCCTTGTAATGCTTCAATATCTCCTAAATCGATGCTGTCATCGTACTCTTTTCCTAGCATCATGTCAGAGAAAATTTTCGAAAGCTGAAGTGCTTCTTCAATTTTCTTACCTTTTACTGCTTGTGTCATCATTGAAGCTGAAGACATTGAGATTGAACATCCTTCGCCTTCAAACTTCGCCTCTTGCACAATACCTTCTTCTACTTTCATCGTAAGTTGAATACGATCGCCGCAAGTTGGATTGTTCAAGTTAACAGTAACACTATCTTCTAACACGCCATGGTTACGAGGATTCTTATAATGATCCATAATAACTTGACGATATAACGTATCTAAATTATTAAATGACATTTGTGAAATACTCCTTTGTCTTGATTAGCGATTCAACAAATGTATCAATTTCTTCTTTTGTATTATATAAATAGAAGCTCGCACGTGCTGTTGAAGAAGCTTTTAGCCACTTCATAAGCGGTTGTGCACAGTGATGTCCTGCGCGAACTGCAATGCCTTCTACATCTAATACAGTCGCTACATCGTGAGGATGTACGTCTTCAATATTAAATGTAACAAGACCAGCGCGATGCTTTGGACCATAAATTGTAACGCCATCTACTTCTGATAGTCTTTCTAAAGCGTATTGCGCTAATTCATGCTCATGCTTTTCAATATTATCAAGACCGATTTCTTCTAGGAAATCAATTGCCGCACCAAGTCCGATTGCATTACCGATAATCGGTGTACCTGCTTCAAACTTCCACGGAAGCTCTTTCCAAGTAGATTCTTGTAAATCTACGAAATCAATCATTTCACCGCCAAATTCAATTGGCTCCATATTGTTCAGCAATTCTTTTTTACCATATAATACGCCGATGCCTGTAGGTCCGCACATCTTATGAGCAGATAATGCGTAGAAATCACAGTTTAAATCTTGTACATCTACTTTCATGTGAGGTGTACTTTGTGCACCGTCAACGACCATAATTGCGCCATTTTCGTGTGCGATCGCTCCGATTTCTTTTACAGGGTTAATCGTTCCAAGCACGTTTGAAACTTGCATAATAGAAACGATTTTTGTATTCGGTGTAACTGTTTGACGAACATCTTCTAAAGAAATTGTACCGTCTGGTTGAAGCGGAAGGTATTTTAAAGTTGCACCAGTTTTCTTCGCAACTTGTTGCCACGGAATGATGTTACTATGGTGCTCCATGTAAGAAATAACGATTTCATCGCCTTCTTTTACATTTTCAAGACCATAGCTAGCCGCTACTGTATTTAATGCAGTTGTCGTTCCGCGCGTGAAAATAATCTCTTCCATTGATTTCGCGTTAATAAACTTGCGAACTTTCTCGCGTGCACCTTCATACGCGTCGGTAGCTTTCGTACCGAGCGTATGAACACCGCGATGCACGTTAGAATTATATTCTTTATAGTAACGTTCTAACGTTTCAATGACTTGAATTGGTTTTTGAGAAGTTGCTGCACTATCGAAATATACAAGTTGTTTGCCGTTCACTTTTTGATCAAGAATTGGAAACTGTTTGCGTATTTCATGAATATTCATTAGCGAACTTTCCTTTCAATTACCTCAACAAGCTGTGCTTTTACTCCTTCAATTGGAAGCTCATTTACTACAGGTGCTAAGAATCCATGGATGACTAAACGTTCTGCTTCGCGTTTTGGAATACCACGGCTCATCAAGTAGTATAATTGGTACGGATCTACGCGGCCTACTGAAGCTGCGTGACCTGCCATTACATCATCTTCGTCGATTAAAAGAATTGGGTTTGCATCACCGCGTGCTTTCTCATCTAACATAAGAACGCGAGAAGATTGTTGTGCGTTTGATTTAGATGCACCGTGTTCAATCTTACCAATCCCGTTAAAGATAGATGTTGCACTATCTTTTTGTACACCGTGTTTTAAAATCCAACCTTCAGAGTGTTTACCGAAGTGAACAACTTTAGTTGTAAAGTTTTGTGTTTGGTTACCACGGCCAATTGTTACTGTTTTCGTATCAGCATATGAACCGTCGCCCATTAAGTTTGTAACGTTCTCGGAAATTGTATTTCCGTCATTCATAAGGCCTAGAGCCCAATCAATGCGGCCGTCGCGTCCAACAACACCGCGGCGGTTAACGTAAGTTGTTACGTCTTTTGCTAATAGATCAACCGCACCAAATTTAACTTGTGCGCCTTGTTCCACGATTACTTCTGCTACGATATTTGCAATACCTTTAGCATTTTCATTTGCAACATAGTTTTCTACATAAGTTGCAGTACTGTTCGCATCAGCTACGAATAATACATGGTTATATACGTTAGCTTCTTCGCCGTCTACTAAGAATACAGCTTGAAGTGGAGTTTCAAGAACAACGTTTTTCGGAACATATACGAATGCACCGCCGTTGATTAATGCAGCATGAAGTGCAGTTAAACGATGCTCGTCTACCTTCACGCCATCTTTCATTAAGTACTTTTGTACTAGCTCAGCGTGCTCAGTTGCAGCTGTTACGATGTCTGTAAAAATAACACCTTTTTCTTTTGCTTCGTCTGCTAAAGAAACGAACGCTGTTGTACCAGTGCGTTGTACTAATACGCTGTTGTTTTCATCGATTAAGTTTTTCACTGCTTCTGGAAGCTCTGTTAAAGAACTTACAGGCTCTTGCTTAGCAGCGTCGCCTTTTCCGATAAAGTCCCATTTTTCAATTTTCGTTTTATCAGGCGTTGGCATTGGAAGTTCAGTTGCTTGTGCAAGAGCTTGTAAGCGGAACTCAGTCAACCAAGCAGCTTCGTTTACTTCGCTTGCGCGTTGACGGATTGTTTCTTGATCGAAAGGTAATGTACCGATTGTCATGTTTATGCTCCTCTCTTACGCTTCTTGCTCTGTTGTTTCGTCTTCAATACCTAATTCTTTTTTAATCCAGTCGTAACCTTCAGCTTCTAGACGTTGTGCAAGCTCAGGACCACCAGATTTAACGATACGACCGTTCATCATAACGTGAACGAAGTCTGGAGTGATGTAGTTTAATAAACGTTGGTAATGCGTAATCATTAGGCAACCGAACTCTTCGCCGCGCATTTCGTTAATACCTTTAGATACAACTTTTAATGCATCGATATCAAGACCTGAGTCGATTTCATCTAAGATTGCGATTTTTGGCTCAATCATCATTAATTGAAGAATTTCGTTACGTTTTTTCTCTCCACCAGAGAAACCTTCGTTTAAGTAACGTTGTGCCATTTCTGGATCCATTTCTAGGAATTCCATGTTTTTATCTAATGTACGGATAAATTTCATAAGAGAAATTTCATCGCCTTCTTCACGACGTGCATTAATTGCAGAACGTAAGAAGTCAGCGTTTGTTACTCCGCTAATTTCACTTGGATATTGCATTGCTAGGAATAGACCCGCTTGTGCGCGCTCATCTACTTCCATTTCTAATACATCTTCACCGTCGATGATGATGCTACCTTCTGTTACTTCATACTTTGGGTGACCCATAATTGCAGAAGATAAAGTTGATTTACCTGTTCCGTTAGGTCCCATAATTGCGTGGATTTCTCCACCTTTTACTTCAAGGTTTACACCCTTTAAAATTTCTTTGCCATCAATTGATACGTGTAAGTCTTTAACCGTTAATGTAGAACCAGCCATCTCAATACCTCCATTAATCCTATATATACATTTTAAAAATTCCTAAAACGTTCATATTCTCATTTTATTCTCATTCTAATTTTATATCAAATAAAATGATATCGCAAACGACGAAAAAAAGTAACCGTTTTTTCACAAATGTATATAAGTATTTCCTTTGCATCTTTCTATGATACACCTTTCTTCTTATTTATATAAAGAAAAAAGGACTGGTAATTTTCCAGTCCTTTCCTTATAATTATTCACTTACCGGAAGTACAGCACCTTTATATTCTTTATTAATAAAATCTTGAATTTCTTTTGAATGTAGCACTTCTACTAGCTCTTTAATTTCTTTTTTCTTCTCATCACCTTTACGAACTGCAATGATGTTTGCATACGGAGAGTCTGCTCCTTCAATCGCAATTGCATCCTTTGTTGGATTTAATTTTGCATCAATTGCATAGTTTGAATTAATAAATAAAGCATCACCTTCATTATTTTCATACAGCTTTGGTGACAATCCAGGCTCTACATCTGTTTTAAACTTTAAGTTTTTCGGATTTTCGACTACATCTTTTACGGTTGCCTTAACAACATCTACACCATCTTTAAGCTTAATCACTCCGCCTTTTTGTAACAATGCTAACATACGGCCTCGCTCCGCTACGTTATTACTCATAATTACTGTTCCGCCATCTGGTAAGTCTTTTAAGCTTTTATATTTCTTAGAATAAATACCCATCGGCTCTAAATGGATTTTTCCTGCGTTTACAATTTTATATCCCTTTTCTTGGATTTCTTTATCTAAGTACGGAATATGCTGGAAGTAGTTCGCATCAATTTCTTTATCCGCTAACGCTTTATTTGGCAGTACATAATCCTGGAACTTTTTAATCTCTAACTTAATGCCTTTTTTCTCTAATATTGGCTGTGCCTTCTCTAGAATAACAGCGTGCGGCACGTTAGAGGCTCCAACAACAAGCTTATTCTCTTCTTTTCCTCCGCAAGCAGCTAATGTAAATACAGACAGCGCTGTAACAACTGACAATAAAATCTTTTTCATATGATGTCCCCTTCTCCCCTATAGTTATGTAGTTATAAAAAAGGCTGGCATACACCAGCCTTTTCAGCAATTATTCTTTTACAGGAACAACTGCCCCTTTATATTCTTTATTAATAAAGTCTTCGATTTCTTTAGAATGCAATACTTCTACAAGCTCTTTAATCTCTTTTTTATCTTTATCACCTTTACGAACCACTAATACGTTTGCGTACGGTGAATCATCACCTTCAATTGCAATTGCATCTTTTTCTGGATTTAACTTTGCATCAATTGCATAGTTCGAGTTAATTAAAACAGCGTCGCCTTCTTTATTGTTATACACTTGTGGTAACAAACCTGGCTCAATGTCCGTTTTAAACTTTAAGTTTTTCGGGTTATCTGCAATATCTTTTGGAGTTGCACTAACTGGATCTACTCCGTCTTTAATTTTTAAAATGCCTTCTTTTTGTAAAATTGCTAAACCACGTCCATGGTCAGTAACGGAATTACTCATAATGATTGTCGCTCCGTCTGGAAGTTCTTTTAAGCTCTTATATTTTTGAGAATATACACCGATTGGTTCTAAATGAATTTTTCCTGCTATTTCAAAATCATATTTTTTATCTTTAATTTCTTTCTCTAAATACGGAATGTGCTGGAAGTAGTTTGCATCTAAATCCTTATCCGCTAACGATTTATTTGGCAACACGTAATCTTGGAACTTTTTGACTTCTAATTCAATTCCTTTTTTCTCAAGTAACGGTTTTGCTTTTTCTAAAATTTCAGCATGCGGTACGTTAGAAGCACCCACAACAAGTTTCTTTTCATCTTTATCTTTCCCACCACAAGCAGCTAACCCAAAAATTGAAGTTGAAATAAGTGCCGTAAGTAATAATTTTTTCATTTGAAACATCCTCCCGTTTTTTATTACCGTTTATCTATTCGAGTCGTTAAACTATCACCAATCCACTGAATTAAAAATACAACTAGTAATACACAAATTGTCGCAACGATTGTTACATCGTTATTCCCTCTTTGGAATCCTTCTAAGTAAGCAAGTGTTCCAAGGCCACCAGCACCAACAACTCCCGCCATTGCTGTATAGCCTACTAAAGCAATTGTCGTAACAGTAATACCAGATACTAATGCTGGTAACGATTCTGGAATTAACACTTTCAAAATAATTGTGCTTGTTTTCGCTCCCATTGCTTTTGAAGCTTCAATTACACCTTTATCAATTTCGCGAAGTGCGATTTCAACCATTCTCGCGTAGAATGGTGCCGCTCCAATAATTAAAGCTGGCAATGCTGCACTTGCTCCAAGAATTGTTCCAAGAAGAATCTTTGTGAATGGGATTAATAAAATAATTAAAATGATGAATGGTATAGAACGGAATATATTTACGAATGCTCCAATCACCGTATTAATTGATTTGTTTTCCCATAAATTATCTTTCGCTGTCATGAAGAGTAACAATCCTAAAATTAGTCCTAAAACAAATGTCGCAAGAGCTGCGATTGCCGTCATATATAACGTTTCACCAGTTGCTTCTAACATTTGATTCCAATCAACATTTGCGAGTAACTTATCCATGTGCAATCACCTCCAGCTCTACTTGATCTTGATGAATTCCTTCTATTGCTTGCTGGATCGCTATTTCCTCACCATTTAAATGAACAACTAAACTACCGTAAGAACCGTTATTCGTTTGTGCGATATTCCCTTGCAAAATGCTAACTTCTATATCACTGCGTTGCATTAATCGTTGAAGCACTGGTCTTTCTACAGCCTCACCGATAAATTGCAAACGAATTACTTTTCCATCTGGATATTTTTCAATTAAACTTTCAATCGTTTCATTTGTATCTTCAGAATCTGTTAACTGCTGTACAAATCGTTTCGTAATATCTTGCTTCGGATTACGGAATACATCAAGTACTGGACCTGTTTCTACAATCTTTCCTCTCTCCATTACCGCCACTCGGTTACATATCTTTCGAATCACGTGCATCTCATGTGTAATGAGTACAATTGTTAAACCAAGGCGCTTATTAATGTCTAATAGTAAATCCAAAATTTGATCTGTCGTTTCTGGATCAAGAGCTGACGTTGCTTCATCACATAAAAGCACTTGTGGATTGTTAGCTAAAGCTCTTGCAATCCCGACGCGTTGCTTTTGTCCTCCGCTTAGCTGAGATGGGTACGCGTCTCCTCTCCCTTCTAATCCAACAAGATGAATTAATTCATCAACACGTTTTCTTCTCTTCGCTTTATCAACACCTGCAATTTCAAGTGGAAACTCTATATTTTCACGTACAGTTCGTGACCAAAGTAAGTTAAAGTGCTGAAAAATCATTCCGATTTCTTGCCTTGCCTTACGAAGTTCACTTCCTGTAATTGCTGATATAACACGATTGGCAATTGTAATTTGGCCAGAAGTCGGTTTCTCTAACTGATTAAACAATCTAATTAAAGAACTTTTTCCAGCGCCGCTATATCCGATAACACCAAATATTTCGCCTTTTTCTATTTTTAAATTGGCGTTATCTACAGCAGTGACATCACCGCTTTTCGCCTTATATATTTTCTTTACATTCTCTAATAGAATCATGATGTTCACCCCTTTTTTAAATAAAAAGCGCAAGCGACTGTTCTAGCCGCTGAAGCTAGATTTCATAAAGATTTTGGATTGACTCCGCAATTTTTTATGTTTAATGCGCGTAGTCCACCGTTATCACTATCTTTATTATTTGAATGTCCTCCACATTCAAACAATAAAAAAACCTTTCTGCTTTAGAGAAGCAGAAAGGTTTATGTGCGTATATAACAACATTATCCCTCTCTCTCATCTCTCAAAGCATTTGCTTTGCAGGAATTGGCACCATTTCAACATAAGTTGACGGTTGCCGGGCTTCACAGGGCACAGTCCCTCCACCTCTCTTGATAAGAGAAATCAGATTCAATTTTCGTCTGATTTGTAATTTATGAAATTGTCTATATTTTATGAATTGAATTGTATCAATATCTAAACACCATGTCAACAGAAATTTTCGTAAAAAATGAACCTTCAGAATTTTAAGCACCTACTGACATCGGTTTACATATATGAAACATCGATTCGACTAATAGCATCGTTCGATACGTTCCCGAATATTGTACACGTCCATCGTTCATTAACATTTGCAATCGTACATTGCCGTTTACCAATTGTTTTACATCTTCTTCATCTACACAAACAATTTGCTCCGTCCCTATTTCCTCATGTAGCAGTTCTATATAATCTCTTGAAATTTGTAACGAACAACTTTCATCTCCAAAGCGGAAATTAACAGTTTTTTCTTCTTTTCTTAAAAGCGGCTCTAAATGATATTGACCATTAGCGTAATTTACAAATGATTGAAGCAAAGAATATAATTTCACCTTAAATCACATCCTTCATATCACTTTCTATTACATACCATTCCCTCTCACTAAAGAGCAATCCTGTTATTTTCGCTCGACAAATACTGTATCCACCCTGCATCTCGACATATTTCCCAAGAAATATGTCGAGGCGGCAAAAATTTTGCCGCCTACTTTAATTCCGTATATAAATATTCAACCGAATGAAATGCGTATATCTTCTTCATCAGTGTCCCATTTTCAAAAACAAGTAAACAAGGTACACTTTCAATCCCATACTCTTTCGCTAAATGCGGAGCATAATTTAAATCTAACATCCCAATTTTGAGGCCTTCAATTGTCATCTCAACGACTGTTAACATCTTTTTTGCTAATTGGCATGTTCCACACATTGGAGTATATACATATAATACTGTTTTTTCTTCGTTCTCTATTAGGGCTGTAGCTTCGGCTCCTGTCCAATCAATCACTTCTATCATTCCTTACCGTAAATATTCTGTATAAACGTCAATGTCGGCTCCCCATAATACATTTGCTAAGTGTGTAGATGGCGCAGTTGCCACTTCTCGGTACGAGCGATCAATATAGATATGCTCGGCTTGCGGAAATTCTTTTCGAAATTGTTTCCTTAACTTTTCTCCAGCATCATCAGCATCCACTAGCACATACACTTCCTTATCAAAAAACTGATCAACGAGCTCATCCATTTTCGACAAACCAATTGTACCATTTGTACAAACAATTTCCACCGGTTCACGAATAATAGATTCAATCTTTCTTCTATCTGATGTACCTTCTACAATAATGACTTTTTCTACATAAATCATATGTCATCACCCGATCACCATATACTATATAACCTTGAACTTAGTATATAGTATATTCGTTATTTTCATGTTGTTTCCTGTTTATTTTTGCAAAAGAAAAGCGTAAGCGGCTCGTTCAGATTGTGAAGACTTATGAAACCTTACCACAAAACAGTTTTTCTCATAATAGCTTATTTATTTACATATAACTTGACTTTCATTATTTCACACAAAATAAAAAAAGACAGCACAAAGGCTGTCCTTTAGTCGACTAAATTAGTCTTGATTTGTCATTTCTGCATATTTTTCTGCAGTTAATAACTTCTCAACTTGGCTTGCATCAGAAAGTTCAACTTTAACCATCCATGCACCCTCGTATGGAGATTCGTTAACAAGTTCTGGTTGGTCACTTAATTCTTCGTTTACTGCTACAACTTTACCGCTTACAGGTGCGTATAACTCAGAAACTGTTTTAACAGATTCTACGCTTCCGAATGGCTCGTCAGCTTCGATTGTTGCACCTACTTCAGGAAGTTCAACGAATACGATATCGCCTAGCTCACCTTGTGCAAAGTGAGTGATACCGATAACAACTTCATTACCTTCAGTTTTTACCCATTCGTGTTCTTCAGAGTAACGTAAATTATTTGGAATGCTCATGACTGTACCTCCAGTGAATGTATTAATTATGTAAAAATACCTTATTGGTACTTTTTCCACACACTTTCAAACTGCTCTTCGTTAAAACCAAGTGTTACATTCGTTCCATCTGTTACAATTGGACGTTTAATCAACATGCCATCAGATGCTAAAAGCTCGTACATTTCGTCTTCGCTTGCATCTTTCAACTTATCTTTCAGACCAAGTTCACGGTAACGCATTCCACTTGTATTAAAGAATTTTTTTAAGGGTAATTCACTTTTTTCATGTAAATTACGTAAATCTTCTTTTGATGGTGGATTTTCAACAATATGAATCATCTCATATGCTACATCGTTTGCCTCAAACCATTTCTTTGCCTTTTGACATGTGCCACACTTTGGATATGAATAAAATGTTACTGTCATAAATTCACCTACTTTTTTACTAACCTTTACCTTTATCATATAGAAAACGTTTTATTATTTCAAACCATTATTCGCTAAACTTTTACTTATTTCGTGATAATTTTTAATAATCCTGCGAATTTTTCTTATTTTTCCGCCATTTGTTAAGAAAAAAATAAATATATAAATTTTTTTAGATTCTGCACCAAACATATATCTTAAACAAGCGTTTGATTAATTCCCCATTTTTCTTTCTTACGCCTTGAGCTGCATCGGTTTCTTCCTACCGAACATACAGCTTAAACAAACGTTTGATTAATTCTCCATTTTTCTTTCTTAACCCTTAAGTTACATCGGTTTCTTCCTACCGAACATACAGCTTAAACAAACGTTTATTTAAAAAAATAAGAAGCCTCGTTTACAGGCTCCCTCATCATCTATTCAAATAATCTGCGATGGTTTGAAATACGACGATATACATATTATGAATACTTTCTTCTGTATTTCCTCCATTAGATAAACCAATTGCCCATTGTTGCCCTTCACCACTTCCGATATTTGCAAAACCTTGCGTATACATCACATTTACATCTTTTCGTGCACTGTTATACTCTGTCCCTTTTGTAATAAAAATTGAATATGATTTATCTTGTAAACCGATAAAAAACACTGGTTTCTTTAGCGATGAAAATACATTTTTGTACTGCTCTGTTGAGGCTTCTTGAAAGTGATCTTTCATTATTAGAAAACCATCCACTTCCTTAGATTTCTTTTCCAGTGCCTCTAACTTCATTTCCTCAAACTTTACATTCCTAAACGTATCTTTCGGCTTTTCTCCAACAACTCCAATTACGAGTGCTCTTCCGTTATATTCTAATTTCTCTCCTTCTTTATCCTTTGCACACCCAGCACTGACTAGGCATATCAATATAAAAAATAAGAAATACGATAAACGCTTCATATAGCACCCTCCCCTTCTTTTTAGTCAAGTGACAAAAACGTAAGGTTAATTCAAGAAAATGTAAGTAAAATCGATAGCCCAATTCACGTTTCTATATTATAATCAATTGAATTTACTTACATTACTAAACATAGGAGATCAACATGAAGAAATTTAAACTTTCATCTTTTCTTCCGTTAAGTTATATACTTCTACTTGTACTCGTAAGTCCCCTTTACGACGTATTAAATAAATCGACTGTTCACGCAGTAGACGTTACAACTGTAGTAGATGATTGGATTCCATTTGTAAAAGCATTTATTATTCCTTATTTACTTTGGTTTCCATACTTATACGGCGCACTTATTTATTACTGCTTTGCTGACCGAAAGCAATATTATGTCACTTTAAGTAGTGTTATTTTTGGAAAGCTTGCTTGTTTTTCTATTTATTATTTTTGGCAAACAACTGTACCGCGTCCGACTGTCGTTGGAACAGATGTATTTTCTGAACTAGTTCGCTATATTTATAGTATCGATCAACCGGTAAACTGTTTCCCTAGCATTCACGTTCTTACTACATTTGTAATTATGTTAGCTGCCTTTAAGCGTAGAGAGCAACATGCTTTTGAATATTACATCCTTACTTTCTTCGGTACACTTATTATTTTATCAACGTTATTTACGAAGCAGCATGCCTTTGTAGATGCCGTTTCTGGAATGACGCTTGCAAGCATACTTTACTTCGACGTTCAACTCTTATTGGCGAAAGAACCAATAAGAGTTCCAGTAAAACAAAATCATAGAATGTAACATGACAAAAAAGCAGACTGTGGCTTCTCAGTCTGCTTTTATCTATTATTAAGGAGATTTTCAATTTAAGATTGCGGTACAGTCATATCACCAGAATGAATACGACCTGCTTTTTTAAGAGCAATGTAAAGTATATAAGAAACAGCTACTGGAATAACGATATAAGTAATTACCATCGCTGGGAGAACTCCCCATCCTTGGCTGGAAATTAAATTAATTGGTGCGATAAGAGAACTTAATCCAAGACCTGCAATTTCCTTTCCTGCTTCCAGTTGGAAAATTAATGCGGATACTGGACCGACTATAGCACTGGCGACGACAGTTGGAACGAGAATCATTGGATTTTTAGTGATATTTGGCAACTGTACTTTCGGAGTACAAAGTGCTTGAGCTAATATGCCACCTAAATTGTTTTCTTTCGCTGAGATGACAGAGAATCCGATAAACTGAGCGACGCATCCGGCAAGAGCAGCACCACCTGCAACACCGTCTAAGCTAAGTGCAATTGCTAACGCAGCTGATGAAGCTGGAGAGATAAGTAATAGTCCCCAAACTACTGCAATGACGATAGAAGCGATAAACGGGCTACCAGCCGAGCTATCTTTAATGAACGCTCCAACTGCATTTAAAACAGGAGTAATATTATGAGCTAACCAAATACCAACTAAACCAGAGCCTAATATTGCCGCAAATGGAACGAGCATCATATCTAAAGCAGTTTTTCCGCTTAAACGTTTACCAATATATACAGCTAAAGTTGCTGTTAATAAAGCACCGATTGGCTCACCTGTTTTAATAATTAGACCTGCTTCAGTAATTGAAATGGATCCGGCACCAATTGCTCCAGCCACCATAGCCGAGAAGATTACAAGGCCATTTGCACCGAGCATAAAAGCAATCCCGGCACCAATTGCTGGTGCCATAAGTGATTTTGCAACAACTCCGATTGTAATAAGTAATGGTATATCAACAATTCTTCCTATATTTTCGATCAGTAAACCAATTCCGAGGGATACGAAAATACCTTGTGCGATTCCAGCAGATGCTTTAAATACACGAGACATTATATATTCCTTCATTTGTTTCACCTTCTTCTATAAGTTAGTAACCAATTGTTTTCATATAATCACGTAAAATATCGTTTGATTTTGCGAATCGAGATTCTTCATCCTCTGTTAAATTGAGTTCTACAACTTCTCTTATACCGTCTCTAGTAATAATAGCTGGTACTCCTGTACAAATATCATATTCACCATACTCACCATCTAAAATGGCTGATACAGCAATGACACGGTGATCATCATTAAAGATTGAACTCGCAATATATGCTAGAGAATTTCCGATTCCGTAATAAGTAGTTCCTTTTCGCTTATAAATTTCCCATCCAGCTTTCGCAGTCTTCTCAACAATTTCATCTAAATCTATTTCACCAAATCGTTCTTTTTGTTCTTCTAAAATTTGCAGAATTGGCTTTCCACCAACAGTTACGTGAGACCAAGCAACCATTTGAGAATCACCATGTTCTCCCAATGAATACCCATGAATACTACGAGGGTCTACATGTAACATTTCAGATAAAATTGTTCTTAAGCGAGAAGAATCTAATGATGTACCTGTACCGATCACACGATTTCTAGGTAATCCAGATAATTTCCATACTTCATATGTAATAATATCAACTGGGTTCGATGCGAGTAAGAAAATACCATCAAATCCACTTTCCATTACGCCACCAACAACACTTTCCATAATCTTTGCACTTGCTCCTAAAGTATCTAAGCGACTTTGTCCAGGTTTTGGTGCTGGCCCTGCAGTAATAATAACAATGTCCATATCTTTGCAGTCTTCATAGCTTCCTGCATATACTTTTGTTCTTGTATTTGTAAAGTTAATGCAATGTGATAAATCCATTGCTTCCCCAACTGCACGTTCATGATTTATATCAATTAATAATAGCTCTTCGCAAATGCCTTGATTCACAATAGAATACGCACAACTTGATCCAACTAATCCAGTACCGATAATTGCAATTTTTCTTGTATGCCTTTTCATAGCAATCTCTCCTAAGTGATCATATAATCTATTTCTTTTGTTCTTTACACTCTTAATTATAGAGGTTATCACGATAGAAACCATGGATACTTTGTGAAATATTGAACAAAGTTTTTGTCCTTTTTGTGAATTGTTATATTCCATTTTCGTCATATTTGTTACAACTGGAAAAATATTTATTATATATTTATTGACATACAACAAAATAAAACGAGCGAATCCATTTTCGCTCGTTTTTTCATCCTATTATTCTGCACTTAACTGACTTTTCAATTGCTGCACAATCATCGGATTCGCAGGTGCTGCTGGTTTATAATAACTCTTTTGCTTTGCGTACTCATACATATTACGTTGGCGCATCTCATCTTGATTACGAATTTGGATTAACGTTTGATGTAACTGCTCATTATCAGACTGAGCAATATAATTTGCATAACTTGTTAAACTTGCATTTAATCCTGCTAAATAATCATTTACCATATCTTTTTCATTCATGTTCCGCTTCCTCCTATCCTAAAAAAGTCATTAATTGTTGCTTCGTATTTCGTGCATCTTGTGCATCCTTTTGTAGCATTTGTTTCAGTTGTGGATCTGTACACGTCTGTGCATACTGCTCCAACTTGTTAATAATTGTTGCATGTCCACCGATTAAATGACGTAAATTTTCTACTTCAAGCTCTGTTAAATTTTGCATGGAATACTCCTACCTTTCTTCTTTCATTCTTCTTTAGTATTCTGTTTTTTTCAAATCGTATTCATTAAAAAGTCTGCTAAATAATCATTTAACTAAAAAGAGCCTCTAAACGATTAGAGGCTCTTTCTACTTAAATTCCTTTCCGCTTCTTCAATCGCCCGTTGCATTTGTATTAACGGATTTTCAATCACTTTCCCATGTCCTGTCGCCAATAAAGACGGCTTATACTCCAGCAATTTCTGCGCGCTTGCTAATGAAACTTCTGCATCCCACGTACCAAACATAGGAAACGGGAAAAGCCACTTCAACTGTCCTGCTACCGCTAATCCTCCTCTCGTTTGAAATGCATCTCCAACAATGAGTGCATCATTTCTTGTGTCTAAAAACGCCATTGATCCCGGTGTATGACCTGGAGCTCCAATCGCTACAAGAGAACCAACTTTATCTCCCTCTTGAAGAAGAATATCTGGAATCGTATTTATCTGTTTTGACACTCCCACTTTTATTGGTGTATTTCGTTCTCCCTCTTGCAGTACCTTATCTCCTTCAAGTAAACATGCATCTCTTTTTGAAATATAGACCGGAACATCCGGCAGCACTTGTTTTATAACATCAAGCGCTCCTACATGGTCATCATGCGCATGTGTAATAACGATTTTCGTAATCGGTTTTCCTATTTTCCGAGCTGATTGTAAAATCTTCTTTGCACAAAACGGTAAAGCCGCATCAATTAAAGTTAATCCTGTCTCTTCTTCAACGAAGTAACAGTTAATTGGAAATAGACGCGGTAAAAATGCGATTTGATGAACTGTTCCTACACTTATCACCTTCATCTTCTTTACCTCCATAAAAAAGAGCTGTTTACACATACATATGTAAAACAGCTTTATTCAAGAATTCAGCAATAAAAAACCAGTAGCCAATCGGCTACTGGTTCTCTTTCATCTATTAAACTGTATAACGCTCATCTTCTAAAATTTTCGCAGCAATTTCACGTTTCTTCGGAATTACGTTAAGTGGTGTGTGGCGAGTTAATTTACGTAATGATGATAACATCATGCGCAGCATGTCGCCGTTTTCAATTGCGATAAGTGTTTCTTTCGCATCTGCTTCAATTTCGTTGAATGCTTCTTGGCAGAATACTTCAGTGTATAACACTTTTTGTTTATTCTTTTCAAGACCAGTTGTTTTAATTGCTTTTTCTGTACGAAGAACAGCTGATTCCATTGCATATAGGTTACTTACGATGTCAGCGATATTCACAAGAATTTCTTGCTCTTTATCTAATGCTTTACCGTATTTTTGAGCTGCTAATCCAGCTACCATTAAGCCGATTTTCTTCGCGTTACTTACTAAATACTTTTGAAGTGCTAATGGCTCATCGCCTACTTCTTCTGGCATCATCATCATTAACTCTTCTTGTAATTTTTGTGCTTTTTGAAGAAGTGGTAATTCACCTTTCATCGCTTTACGTAAGAACGTACCTGGTACGATTAGGCGGTTAATTTCATTCGTTCCTTCGAAAATACGGTTAATACGAGAATCGCGGTACATTCTTTCAATCTCGTACTCTGCCATAAATCCGTAACCACCGTGAATTTGAACACCTTCATCTACTGTATAATCTAGTACTTCAGAACCGAATACTTTATTTAAAGAGCACTCGATTGCATATTCAGCGATAGAAGCTGCTACTGCTTTACCGTCTTTTACTTCTTCTTCAGATAATGTGCTCATGCGGCTTTCGAATAAACCTACTGTACGATATACAGAACTTTCAGCTGCATATGTTTTTGCTGCCATATTCGCAAGTTTCTCTTGAATTAATGGGAAGCGAGCGATTGGTTGCTTGAACTGTTGACGTTGGTTTGCATATTGTGCTGAAATTTCTACTGCACGTTTCGCAGATCCAACTGTACCAACACCTAATTTATAACGGCCGATATTTAAAATGTTGAATGCGATAATATGACCTTTACCGATTTCACCAAGTAGGTTTTCTTTCGGTACTAATGCATCTTCTAAAATTAACGTACGAGTTGAAGAACATTTAATACCCATTTTCTTTTCTTCTGGGCTTGTAGATACGCCAGCATATTCTTTCTCTACGATAAATGCTGAGAAGTGCTCTCCATCAATTTTTGCATACACGATAAATACGTCAGCGAATGCAGAGTTTGTAATCCATTGTTTTTCACCATTTAATACATAATGTGTACCTTCTGCATTTAAACGTGCAGTTGTTTTTGCACCTAATGCGTCAGATCCTGAACCTGGCTCTGTTAATGCGTATGCAGCTAATTTCTCACCAGTTGCAAGTAATGGTAAATACTTTTTCTTTTGCTCTTCGTTACCGAATAATACGATTGGTAACGATCCGATACCTACGTGAGCACCGTGAGTAATTGCAAAGCCACCTGCGCGAGAGAATTTCTCTGCGATTAACGCTGAGCTTACTTTATCAAGGCCAATTCCTCCGTACTCTTCTGGTACATCAGCACCTAATAAACCAAGTTCTCCAGCTTCTTTTAACAGACGAACAGAACGATCAAACTCATGTTGCTCTAAATATTCAAGCTCTGGAAGAACTTCATTTACGATAAAGTCCTCTGTCGTTTTTGCAATCATTTTATGCTCAGATGAAAAATCTTCTGGCGTAAACACTTGATCAATCGTAATCTCATCTACTAAAAAGCTACCGCCTTTAACCGCATTTCCTACTGTTTTTTCCATGAAAATTTCCTCCTTCATATTTTCATGAGCAGCTTCTTTCAAAAAAGAAAGAAGCTGGCTCTCAATTTTATTTTTTATAAACCTTCGTTGCTTCCATTCTTTTTTTATAATCCAGTTCCAGTGGCTAAAACAGTCGGTCGTTTCACCCCTTCCTGTGAGGCAAAGAGCGCCTCTTCGTCTGAAGCTCCATCCCCCTCACATTCTGAGCAAGCCGCTTCCACTTTTTTTATAGTAATTCAAATACTCCCGCTGCTCCCATTCCGCCACCGATACACATTGTTACGATACCGAATTGTTCGTTGCGGCGTTTCATTTCGTGAATAAGAGATAGTGTTAGTTTTGCTCCTGTACAGCCAAGTGGATGTCCAAGTGCGATTGCACCACCGTTTACGTTTACTTTTTCTTCATCTAAACCAAGTTCACGAATAACTTGGATTGATTGTGAAGCGAATGCTTCATTTAGTTCGAATAGGCCGATATCAGATAGCTCTAAACCAGCTAGTTTTAACGCTTTCGGAATTGCAGCGATTGGACCGATTCCCATTACTTCTGGTGGTACGCCAGCTACTGCAAATGAACGGAATTTCGCAAGTGGCTTCATACCATCACTTACTGCTTTTTCACGATCCATCAATAATACAGATGCTGCACCATCACTCATTTGTGAAGAGTTACCAGCTGTTACAGAACCGCGAACGTTAAATGCTGGACGTAATTTACCTAAGATGTCTAATGTCGTTTCTGCTCTTACACCTTCGTCTTGTGCGAAAGTGATTGTTTCTTCTTGTAATTTGTTGTTTGCTCCAACAGTACGTAACGTTACATCTACAGATACTGTTTCATCAGCAAAGTTCCCTGCCGCTAATGCTTTGGCAGCACGTTGATGACTTCTTACTGCGAATGCATCTTGCTCTTCACGAGAAATTCCATATTTCACAGCAACTTGCTCTGCTGTATGTCCCATACCCATATAATATTCTGGAGCTGCTTCTACAAGGCGACTATTCGGACGAACAACGTGTCCCATCATTGGAACTAAACTCATTGATTCCGCTCCACCTGATAATACAGCTTCAGAGTGACCAAGCATAATACGCTCTGCTCCGTAAGCGATACTTTGTAAACCTGAAGAACAGTAACGGTTAATCGTAATAGCTGGAACATCGTAAGAAAGTCCTGCTAATCCACCGATATTACGAGCCATATTTAAACCTTGCTCTGCTTCTGGCATCGCACAGCCGAAAATTAAATCGTCAATTGGTCCTTCATAATTCGCACGCTTTAACGTTTCCTTTACTACTAACGCCCCTAGATCGTCAGGACGAACTGTTTTTAATGAACCCCTCTTTGCTTTTCCAATTGGTGTTCTTGCTCCCGCAACAATGACAGCTTCTCTCATGAACGATATCTCCCCTCGTTATTAGTTACGTAATGGCTTTCCTTTTACAAGCATGTGCTGCATTCTTGCTTGTGATTTCATCTCACTTACTAAGCTAATAAATGCTTCACGTTCTACATCTAATAAATATTGCTCATCAACTTCTGTTCCGTACGGCACTTTTCCACCCGCAATGACATATGCAAGTTTCTTCGCAATGTGAAGATCATGTTCAGAAATGTAACCTGATAAATGCATTGCTTCTGCACCAAGTACAAGAGTTGCATATCCTGTTTCACCAACAACTGGTATCTTTTTACGAATCGGTGCTTTATAACCAGCTTCATATAAAGCAAGTGCTTTCTGTTTCGCATCATATAGTAAGTGATCACCATTCACACTAATACCGTCTTTATCGCCTAAGAAGTTGTTCGATACAGCTTCTTGGGCTGATGTAGAAACTTTCGCCATCGCTACAGATTCGAACACTTTATTCGCAACTTTTTGCAGGTCAAACTCTACACCATTTGGCATTTTATTTAAGTGTTTAATGTATAGCTCTTTATTACCGCCTCCGCCAGGAATTAAGCCAACACCAACTTCTACTAAGCCCATATACGTTTCACTAGAAGCTTGAATGCTAGCTGCTGGTAAGCAAACTTCTGTACCTCCGCCAAGCGTCATACCATATGGTGCTGCTACAACTGGCTTAGAAGAGTACTTAATTTTCGTCATTGCATCTTGGAAGTTTTTCACAACCAACTCAATTTCAAAGTAATTGTCGTCTTGTGCTTCCATTAAGATCATCGCCAAGTTCGCACCAACGCAGAAGTTCTTCGATTGGTTACCGATAACAAGACCTTTATAATTTTTTTCTACTTCATCAACAGCATAGTTAATCATTTGCGTAATATCCATACCGATTGCATTGCTCTTCGAATGGAATTCTAAGCAAAGGATGCCGTCGCCTAAATCAATTAAGCTCGCTCCGCTATTTTTCTTTAATACACCATTTTTCGCTTTTAATTGCTTAAGAGAAATTGCTTTTTTATTACGCTCGATTAGCTTATATTCGCCATTATCGTAATAGTAGCTATCGCCGTTATCATGTTTATAGAAAGTAGTGAAACCTTTCTCTAACATTTCTTTCACCCAAGTAGGAACAACTACGCCGTTTTCTTCCATCTTTTGAACAGATTTTTCAACACCGATTGCATCCCACACTTCAAATGGTCCTTGCTCCCAGCCGAAGCCCCACTTCATCGCTTGGTCAATTGCAACGATATCGTCAGCAATTTCTTTATGAAGTTTTGCAGAGTATAAAAGAGTTGGTGTAATGATGTTCCATAACAACTCTCCTGCACGATCTTTCGCGTATACAAGCGCTTTCAATTTATTCGCTAATCCTTTTTCTTGTTTACTTAACTCTACGGATGCAGCTTTTAATTTTTTACGCGCTTCATATTCCATCGTTTTAGGGTTTAACTCTAAAATTTCTTTCCCTTGTTTTAAGAAGAAGCCTTGACCCGTTTTACTTCCAAGCCATTTTTTCTCAAGCATTTCATGCATGAAAGCTGGTACTTTAAATACATCACGCTCTTCTTCTTGCACATTTTCATATACGTTATTTGCAACGTGTACGAATGTATCTAAGCCGACAACATCTAATGTGCGGAACGTTGCGCTCTTCGGACGACCAATAAGTGGGCCTGTTACAGAATCAACTTCCCCAATACTATAGCCGCGTTTTACCATCTCTTGAAGAGTAACAAGTAAACCGTACGTACCGATGCGGTTTCCAATAAAGTTTGGTGTGTCTTTTGCGATAACAACGCCTTTTCCAAGAACGTCTTCGCCAAATAGTTTCATGAAGCTTAATACTTGTGGATCTGTTTCTTTCGTCGGTATTACCTCTAGAAGTTTTAAATATCGTGGTGGGTTAAAAAAGTGTGTGCCTAAGAAGTGTTTCTGGAAGTCGTCTGAACGACCTTCTGCCATTTTTTCAACTGAGATGCCTGACGTATTCGAGCTGACAATAGAACCCGGTTTACGAACAGCGTCTACTTTTTCAAATAATTTCTTTTTAATCTCTAAGTTTTCAACTACTACTTCAATAATCCAATCTACATCAGCTAGACGCTCAAGATCATCTTCTAAGTTACCTGCTTCAATCAGTGCTAGATTTCCTTTCACTGTCAGAGGAGCTGGTTTTTGCTTTAATAATTTTTGCACAGCCGTATTACTAAAACGATTTCTCACACTTTTATGTTCTAATGTAAGTCCCTTCGCTTCTTCTTCTTTCGTAAGCGCAGGTGGTACAATATCAAGCAATAATGTCGGAATACCAATATTAGCTAAGTGTGCCGCAATTCCCGAACCCATTACGCCTGAACCTAGAACAGCAGCCTTTTTAATTTGGAACATCCAATTCTCCCCCTATTCTTGAATGAATGCTCATTCAATTTTTCGACATAAGTCGCAATCAATGAGTGAGCCTCTACTAATAAATATATGATACTGTTTAAATTTTCGCAATATATTTATTGATAAAATTTTCTGAAATAAATATTTTTCTTTCATTTGGCTATGCTATACATGTGTATTTTCTTTGTTTAAATGCACTTTTCCTTTTTATAATCTGACGAAACTGGAGGAATATATATGGCAAAACTTAAGAAGAACCCTTCAAAGGCTGGAATTAGTGCAGCTAGTGTAACTGGAAACGCAGGTCCGCATAATCACGGTGTTGAAAAAGGACGCCAAGGTAACAACCAACAATATAAGAAGCATAATATGGGCGAAAAATAACGCTATATTTTTGGGCAGAGAACGTGGCATAATGATTAATGGCTGCTTTTTCTGCCCAATTTATTTGTACATATGGAAAACAAAAGAGGGACCGATGATGAAACGAACAATAGTTATGATTGTAATGATTGCTACACTATTTACAGGGATGATTTTCTTCTCTTATGCACAAAGGCAACAAGCTGTAAGAGTTAATCAACCTAACATTACTGGGCAATACGCCATTACAATCGATGCAGACACAGGTGAAATTTTGTATGGGAAACGTGAAGACGAACGCTCTTATCCGGCTAGTATAGCCAAAATGATGACAACCCTTCTTTTACTAGAGAATGTAAAAGAAGATGAAGAAATTACAGTTACAGAAAATGCAATTAAAACAGAAAGTCAAAGTAAGAAAATTAAACTTCGTGCTGGAGAAAAATTAAAACGTGATGAGGCATTAAAACTTATGCTTATCATTAGTGCAGATCCAATAGCTGAATCAATTGCAGAACATATCGCAGGATCAAAAAATGAATTTGTGAAAATGATGAATGCTAGAGCGAAGGAACTTGGTACAAAGCATGCGACTTTCAAGAACGCAAGTGGTGCTGATGCGATTGGAAATAAAGTATCACCATATGACATCGCTATGATTACGAAAGAAGCATTAAAGTATCCAGTTGTTTTAGAATATATGAATTCAACACGTACAACTCTACATACTTCAGAACGCTCTCCAAACATCGCAAACTATGGACGAGAAGAACTATATGACGATCCATATGCGATTGGAAGTAAAAGCGGTCTATCAGCACTTGGCAAATATACAGTCGTAACAGTCGATGAAAAAGATGGTAAACGCGTCATTAACGTCGTATTATCTTCTACTCGGGCGCAACTATATCCTGATACGAAGAAAATGGCACATTATGCATTTCAGCAATTAAAATAACCAAGGAGTATTTTCTCCTTGGTTATTTTTTAACCATACCTTTTAATACGAACGCAACGTTTGCTGGACGCTCTGCTAGACGACGCATGAAGTAGCCATACCAGTCGTTTCCATAAGGTACGTAAACACGCATTTTGTAACCTTCTTTTACTAGCTCAAGTTGACGCTCATTACGAATACCATATAACATTTGGAATTCAAATTGATCCCTTGGAATGTTGTGTTCTTCAGCAAGTTTTTTTGTATATTCAATAATCGCTTCATCATGTGAAGCAATCGCAGTATAATTTCCATTTAATAAGTGCATTTTAATAATCTTTTTATAATTGTCATCTACATCTTTCTTATCTGGGAATGCTACCTCTTCAGGTTCTTTATAAGCACCTTTTACAAGACGTAAATTAGGATTATACGCATTTAATTCTTCCATATCTTTTTCTGTACGATATAGGTAAGCTTGAATAACAGTACCAATATTATCGTATTCAGATTTTAATTGTTTAAAGATATCAATTGTTTTACCACAGCGTGTATAATCTTCCATATCAATTGTAACGAACACGCCATTTTCTTTTGCAGCTTCTAAAATACGGCGCATATTGTTCATTACGATTTCATCAGAGATATCTAATCCCATAGAAGTCATCTTTAAAGAAAGTTGCGAATCAAGACCTTCTCTTCCAATTGCACGGATCGCTTCAATCGATTGGTTAGCCATTTCATTTGCTTCTGCTTCATTATCAACGAATTCCCCTAAATAATCGATTGTTACACAAAGTCCTTGCTTGTTCAATTGTTTAATAGCTGCTGTCGCTAATTCAATTGTCTCCCCTGCGACAAAGCGACCTGCACCAAAGCGTAAACCGTACTTTTTAGCCAGTTTTGTTAGCGCTTTATTTTTAGATAAGAAAAGAAACGAATTTCGCATTAATTGTTCCATGTAATTCACCCCTATGACTGTAATTTATCTGTTTTTTACCCCTCTTCAAAATTATATCATTGTTTAAAATTATTGGATACAAATAATTATTTAGATAATTTATAAAATACTATAAAAACATTTAAAAACCTATATTCTCGCATGCAAATATGAAGGGAATATTTTTCGACATTTAGAAAAAACGGGTTTACTAGGGCAAAAATAGGCATACCGAAAATATTCGACATGCCTATAAAACCCTTAATATTCCACGTAAGTTATATAAGGATATTAATACAGAAAACTTGCGATTATATTTCCCTCAAGTTTTTTTATTGCTCATTTCGCTTCTCTTCATTCAGCCTTTTAATATCTGTAATTAACTGCACCATCTCTTCTTTCGCATCTGGATATGTCTCATTCCAATGCTTTACTAAAGCTGGCATTGTCTTCGCTATGTAAGAATAAAGCGCCCACTTCTGCACCTGCTCTTTTCTCTCTTCATTGCTCTCTCCAAGTAATAGTTCCGTGTATTTCTCTAACAACCCGTCAAATTGTTCATTAAACTTTTCACTCATTTTATTTACCTCCTATATGAAAAAAGCAGCGAAGATCGCTGCTTTTTCTTATAATTTTGATCGAACAGAGTTTAATTTTTTCTCCATTGTGCTTACTTTATCACGACGATCATCAATACGAATAGTTGTTGCAACACGCTGTGCACCTTTCGTATATGGAACTTCATGCATTTGTTGAATTACTTCTAGAATGACAGGAAGATCTCCTTCAATAATTGTATTCATCGGTGTTAATTGATACTTCACGCGATCCGCATTTTTCTCTAGCACCTTTTGTACTTCTGCTACATATTCACTAACACTTGGATTACCTGTTCCTACTGGAATAATCGATACATCAACAATTGCCATAGTAGTCTTCCTCCTATAATCGTTTCTTATATATCCATTGTCTATTTTACCGAAATCCTCATCATTTTACTAATATGTTACTCTTCCACTTTAAACTGCTCGACTAATCTTTCTAAATCTCTCATATGTTCTGTCAAACTTTCCATCGTGTGAGCTACCTTTTCTAAATGATTCACCTGTGATTCCGTTGCAGCATGTACCTCTTCAGAAACAGCTGCACTTTCTTGACTCGTACCAGCAATTGTATGCATTACCGCTGTAATTTCCCCTTGCTCGTAACCTATGTTATGTACCTCTTCTACAATTTTTTCAACTGAAGTACTAATCGTATTTACGACTGACATAATTGTGCGGAACTCCATTTCCGCCTCTGTCGTCACTTTATTTTGCACATCTGCAATGTCTTTCAATTTACTTACAACTTCTACAACCCTTTTTACTTCTAATTGTACATCACCAATCATCGTTGTGATTTCTCCGGTTGCCTCTTTTGATTGTTCCGCTAATTTCCGAACCTCTTCAGCAACAACCGCAAATCCCTTACCTTGCTCACCTGCACGGGCAGCTTCAATCGATGCATTTAAAGCAAGTAAATTTGTTTGATCTGAAATGCCTTTTATAAGCTCAACAACATTTTGAATCGATCCAACTCTTTGTTCTAACTTATCCGATGCTTCTTCTGTATGAACAACAATCGAAGATGATTGTCCCCTCGTACGAATTAAATTCCTCATTGTATTTAATCCTTGCTTAGATGCCTCTTCCGCTTTGCCAGCCACTCCTTTTATTTCACCAACGGAGCTATTCATTTGTTCCACTGACTCCGCCATATTCTCGAGCTGAGCTGAAACTTCATCCACACTATTCGCAAGAGTAGAAGCTCCTCCGCTCACATCATCCATTGCTCCTGAAACTTCTCTACTAGCCGCTACTGTTTCGTTCGTTAAATAATGTAAACTATTCGTTGATTGTTGCACCGTTGATACGCTGTTTTTAATTTTACTTACCATTTCATTCATTTGTTCAACCATATCATTAAAGTGCTTCGTCAACTCTCCAACTTCATCTTTACTTGTCACTTTCATTCGCAGCGTTAAATCGCCTTCTGCTACTTTTTGCACGTGATTCTTTAATAGTTGCAGTGGTCTTGCTAATCTTCTTGAGAACAAGTAGGAAGCTACGATTCCAACTAATAAACTAATACATGCCATTATAATAACTGTATTTCTTGTACTATTTAATAGCCCATCGATCGTTTCTTTCGGATAAAAGATTCCTATCGCCCATTTCATCGTATCAAATGATTGACTATAAACAACTACATCTTCACCTTTTATTGTAGTGACCGCATATTTTGTTACCTCTTTATTTAAGCTCTTTATAAGTGGCTCTTTAGAAACATCTTTCCCTATCTTTTCTGGATAAACAAGAGCCATATTTTTATCATTTATAATAAACATTTCTCCGTCATTATTGTATTGAATATTGTGAAGCAACTTCTGAATCGTCCCAAGCGATACATCCATCGCAACAACACCTAATACAGACCCATCTTGAGCTGTAATTGCTTTAGAAACACCTACACTTAACTTTCCTGTTGCAATTTCATAAGAAGGTTGTCCCCAATGGACCTTTTTTACATCAGCCTCTGAATCTTTATACCATGGCCTTGTCGTTGGATCGTATCCTTCTGGCACTTGCCCACCTTCAGCAAGATTGGCACTTAATGTTTTTTTATCTTTCGTACCAATATATAAATCTAAAATACCAGGATGATTCTTTTTATACTCTGCAAACTCTTTCGTTAAAAACGCTTCCTCTTCTGGAGTAACCCCACCTTGAAGCATATTACGAATCATCTCACTGTTCGCATAATACCCCATATCTTCATCCGTTCTTTGAACAAATGTCGTAAGTTGCTCTGTCACAAGATCCATCGCATTTTGAGAATACTCGTCTAAGGAACGCACTTCCTTTTCTTTCTGTAATTGATACACAGCTGTACCCAATATTACGAACATCATAGAAATAAGTACTGAAAACACTACCGCAATTTTTAAACGTAAACTTCTTAACATCTTCCCCCTAGCATCCCCTTCGCATTAAACTAAAATCTTATTAATCATTATATTAAGTATAATAGATAAAATTAAAAAATTGAAATTAATTCTCACCTTAATACAATTAGAAAACGGACTACCACTTGTGCAAAAACAAATAGTTCATTATCCTTAAAATATAATCTCATTCGTTCGGAGGTAACTATGTTACAAAAATTCGGTTTCTCACAATATGAAAGCCAAGCTTATGAAGTTGTCGTATCAAGCAATGAACCATTAGATGCTACAACAATTGTGAAGCATTCAGGTGTTCCAAAAGCAAAAATATATGAAGTGCTAGCACGCCTAATCGATAAAGGAATGGTAATGGATTCTGTTTCAGAAAAGAAAAAATTGTATACAGCATTACCACTAAAGCTAGCAATTGAAAAATTAACGACAGAATTCCAATCAAATATTAAAGAACTGGAAACAAATATATCAAAAAAATCATTTACAGATGACCGTGTGTGGAGCTTAAAAATGCAATCTTCTATTCGAGTTCAAAGTAAAGAACTCATTGAAAGTGCAAAAGAATCAATCCGTATTTCAGCTTGGAATGATACTCTTTTAGAATATCTCCCTTTACTAGAACAAAAAGCAAAACAAGGTGTTCAAATTGAATCCCTTATTGTTGGAGAAGTAGAAACAGACTTAGAAAACATGCATTTTCTAATCCCAGCTGAAGAGCCTAATGCATTAGAGCGCTACTTACTACTCATCGTTGACGATCGTGAAATTTTATTTGCTGGCGTAGAACAAGAGTCATGGCAAGCGATGAAAACAATGTCACAACCTTTCGTAAAGTTCTTTACAGAATTTTTCTATCACGACGTTGCACTTGCAAAGATTACCCAGAAACACCATGACCTCTTTATGGAAGATGAGGAAATTAAGAGTTTGTTAATGAAATTAAGATACTAATTAAATAATAAAAAGGAGTCTAGTTTTTCACTTAGACTCCTTTTCGTTTTGTTCCTTTATCTCCATCAACAGCTCAATGATTTTCTCATTTTGCTCTACCTGTTTCTCAGAATTTTTATAGATGAAACGAACCCATCTAAGTGCAAGAATAATAAGAAACAAAGGGAGCATTGAAATTAGAAGACCAATAATTGAAAAATTCGTATACATATACCTACCTCGCTATATACACCTTCTCCATCTTTCTACTAAAACCTGCAATTTTTTACAAATAAAAAAGAACCTATCAAACGATAGATTCTTCTTTCACGAACTGAGTAGAGCGTCCTCTTGTAATCGAGAAAATCGCACAAAGTAGTGCTAATATAATAAAGCCACCGCCTACCCAAGCATTATATATAACAGATGATTTTTCAATAACAACTCCACCTACTGTTGAACCGAGTGCAATTCCTAAATGAAGCGCAGAGTTATTTAAACCTTGCTGAATACCAGCTGATTCCGGTGCAATTTCAATTAAATAATTTTGCTGTGCTGGTGAAATCGCCCAGCTCAGCATACTCCAAAGTCCCATCATAATGATGAAGAGCGGGAATGAGAATGTCATTAATGGCAACATGAAGATTGCACATGCAAATACGATAATAATCGAGATAATACTTTTCTTCGACCCCCATTTATCAGCAAGCCATCCACCAAATCCGCCGCCAATTACTGCTGCGATTCCGAAAATGAAGTAAAACACACTAATCCAGTTTGCTTCAACATGCATGACATCCTTTAAGAAAGGCGTTAAATATGCATATAGTGTTAAATGACCCGTTAAAAATAAAAAGGATGTTAACTGTGCACTTACAATTTTTTTATCTTTTAAAGTAGCAAGTTGTTTCTTTATTGATAATACCGATGTCGGTGGTACTTTCGTTAAGAACAATGAAATACAAGCAATAGCCATAACTGTTAATATCGAAATTAATACAAATGGCGCACGCCATCCGTATGCATTTCCGAGCACAAGACCGAGCGGTACTCCAAGTACGAGTGATCCGCTAATCCCCATAAAAATGATTCCAATTGCACGCGCACGAAAATGCGGTTCCACTACACTAGAAGCAAGTGTTACCGATAGTGCAATAATTAATGAACCACTTGCCGCACAAATAACCCTTGAGAACATTAACATTCCGTAATTTACACTAAATGCCGAAATGATATTTCCGATTAAGAAAATCGATAATGCTCCAACATACAATGTTTTTCTTTCAAACTTCCCTGTCACAGCTAATAAAACTGGACCTGACAAAGCAAATACTACCGAAAATATTGTGATAAGCTGACCAGCTGCGCTAATAGATACTCCTAAATCATTGGCAACTAAATCGAGCGTTCCTCCTATAATTAACTCAACCGTTCCGACTACGAAAGCCGCGATAGCTAAAATATAAACACGAAAATTCAAGTCTTTCCCCACGCTTTCTATTTTGGTTACTACGACTATAGTAACCAAAATAGAAAGTGGACGCAAGTATAATTTTTTTGCAGTAAAAAAGGTAGGCGTATTATACGCCTACCCTTCCATCATTCTGTTTCTTTCTTCTTATTCAAGTACCAATACACCGGAAGTCCCGTAAATACAATTCCAATTGATAAAAAACAACTTACTGGATCGTTAATAATCGCACTACCGATTACAAAAAGTGAACCTAAAATCGCAACAATTGGTACGATTGGGAATAACGGTACACTATATGCACGCTCTTTATTCTTATTACGTTTTCTTAAAATGAAGACACCAATAAACGTCATCACATAGAAAATATAAATAATGAATACGGAAATCTCAGATAGCTTATTTGGATCACTAATAATCATTAAAATAATTCCTAAAATGATTTCAACAGTAATCGCATTTGCTGGTGTTTTAAATCTTGGGCTTTCCTTTGCAATAAACTTAGCAAATGGAAGTTGTCCACGTTCTGCCATCGACATCGGGATACGTGGGAACGTTAAAATCTTTCCATTTAAACAACCGAAAATAGAAACGATAATACCGATACTAATAATTTTCCCGCCATATTCTCCAAGTAGCATGCCGGCAGCTGTCGCTGTTGCATTTTCTCCAAGGTCTACAATTTTCGCTGCTGGTAATACATTTAATAACGCCAAGTTAATTAATACGTATGCAGCTGTTACAATTAAAATCCCAACTGTCATTGCTTTCGGTAATAACTTTGTTGGATTCTTCATTTCCCCGCCAATTGAAGCAAGTAAAATCCAGCCGTCATAAGCAAATAACGTTGCTAAAATTGCCATACCGATACTTTGATTTTCCGATATCGGCACAACTACGTTAAAGATATCGCTATTCCCTTTCCAAAAACCTAGCACAACAATTAACACAATCGGAATCATCTTCCCAATTGTCGTGATTGTTTGAACGATACCTCCGTATTTTGTTCCCATACTATTTACAACGCCAAGGAACACAACCGTTCCAATTGCGATTGGTAAATTCCATGCTTTATCTAAATAGAAAAAATTAATCATTAAAGAACTAAAGTATAAGCCTAATGTTCCGATAATAGCAGGTCCATAAACAATTGTTTGCATCCAACCTGATAAATATCCCCAAAAACTTCCGTAAATCTCCTCTAAATACGTATACAAACCACCATTTTTCGGGATTTGCGCTCCAATTTCAGCTACTGTTAAACCACTCGCTAGCGTCAATAGACCACCAATTACCCAAGCAAGAATGGCCATATTAGAACTTCCCGAGTAATCTAATACGCTCCCTGGCTTCATGAACACACCAGATCCAATAATCGTTCCTACTACGATAGAAAGTGCTACTGTTAAACCAATTTTGTTCTTCTCATCATGATGCATGCTGCGTATCCTCCTTCCAATCCTAGTGTGATGCAAAAATGAAATAAAAAAACACTCCTCCCTAAAAAAGGGACGAGTGTTGTATTCGTGGTTCCACCCTTGTTTCAATTCGTAAAGTAACACACTTCACCAATTTCTCAAGTCTAAATAACGGTTTTTGCCGGCAAGCAATTACTAGATATTCGTTCACTGCTGCAGTTCAGAGGTGGTAATCTATTTTTCCGTATTAGGAAGCTCACAGCCAAAGGCTTCCCTCTCTGAGAATCGTAAAAAATTGATCGTGTCCTCATCATCACTTCTTGATGTCGAATTTTGTAGTTATTGTTCATTATATTGAATTGTTATAAAAAATCAATATATTTTTTATATAACATAAGAAAGAATTCTCTTCTTATATTATAACAGAAGATACAAAACTTCTCTATTTCCCTAAAAATGGTATAATCCATTTAGGAGGTGCATCAATAATGATTGCTGTCTTTTGTATCATCGCTACATGTCTCTCTGTTCTATTCGCTATCATGCATCGGCACAAGTATCCTGGTTATAGCATTTTAGCGGTAGCTATTATACCAGCTGGTTCTCTACGTATTGGGTAAATATCAATATACGGAAGTGTTTATCGGTTTTGCAATCTTCTACTGCGTCTTCGGATACATACTAACAATGAAAAGAATTTTATTGAATCATTAAAAGAGACCGATTTCTATAAGTAGAAATCGGTCCTCGCACGTACCTTCCGGTTGCCCCACGAAAGATACATAAATCCATTATTTATCTTCTTTTTTCATAAAAAAACTTGCCCCGTAAAAGCCCGATTGGTGAGGGCTAATAATCAGTGGAAATGCACCACTGATTAAAGTTTCACTTTATGATGCGGAAGATCCACATTTAATTCCTCTAATTGTTTCTTTTCATTGTCTAAAATCGCTTTTGCTTTTGTTTTCGTTGCTTCATCTAATCCCACAAAGATATCTTCATGCTTCTCTTTCTCTGGAAGTTTTACACTTAGTTTTGTTAATTCTTCTTTTGCTTGCTCATGCGTTAATTTTCCGGACTTTTCTTGTTCAAAAATAGACTTTGCTTTTTTCTTTGTTGCTTCATCTAAGTTAGCAAGCATGTCTTTACGCTTACCCTTCTCCGGCATGTTCACGCCTATCTTTGTTAATTCCTCTTTTGCTTGCTCATGCGTTAATTTTCCAGATTTCTTTTGCTCTAAAATCGACTTCACTTTTGCTTTCGCCTGTGCATCTAATCCTGCAAACATGTCTCCATGCTTACCTTTCTCCGGCATGTTCACGCCTATCTTTGTTAATTCCTCTTTTGCTTGCTCATGCGTTAATTTTCCAGATTTCTCTTGCTCTAAAATTGACTTCGCTTTTTCTTTCGTTTGATCATCTAATCCTGCGAACATGTCTTTACGTTTTTCTTTCTCCGGAAGCTTTACACCTAGTTCCTCTAACTGTTTCTTTGTATCGTCCATAATTGTTTTTACTTTTTGTTTTGTAGCGTCATCCAAATCCTTTTTCGCCGTTTTTGCAGGCTGATCTGTTGCTGGAGTATTCGTTGCCGCGAATGCCGGAATACCGACTCCTCCAATGATTCCGAATGATAAAGCACCTGCAATCGCTAAATACCCAACTGTTTTCTTCTTCATAGGAAATTTCCTCCTTCATATTTCTAAAGCATGTACACTTTCGTATACATCACCTATAGTAATGTTGGTTCCTTAAAATTTCCTTAACGATTCAAATAAAAAACACCGCTCGTGATGAGCGGTGTTTCTCTATGCTTTTTGTAATTGTAACTCTTCACGTTCCATTATTTTTCTTAATACAATTGTTTGTGTCATTGTAAATAAGTTACCTGTTATCCAGTACAATACAAGTCCTGATGGCGCCGCAAACCCCATAAATAGAATCATTGCCGGCATCATAATTTGCTGCATCTTTAGCATCTGTACTTGTTCTCCAGGTGTAATATTAGATTGGAAAACTTTCATTTGAATAAATGTCGTTAACGCTGCAATAATCGGTAATATATGATATGGATCTGCATGTCCTAAGTTCACCCATAAAAACGAAGATGTGCGAATCTCTTCTGTTCGGCTAATCGCATAATACAAAGCAGAGAAAATCGGCATTTGTATAAAAATTGGCCAGCAACCAGCAAGTGGATTCCAACCGCCTGATTTCATTAGTTCTGACATTTCTTTTTGATACTGTTTTTGTTTTTCAAGATCTTTACTTACATCACCGTATTTTTTCTTTAGCTTCTGCAATTCAGGTTGCATTTTCTTCATTTTCGCTTGGCTGCGATATTGCGAAACAGCTAATGGAATCATGGCTGAACGAATAACGAGCGTCATAATAATGATGGCAATCCCAAAGCTAGCTCCAGATATATGATGCGCAACAAATTGAATCATAAACGAGATTGGATATACAAAATAATGATCCCAAATCCCAGTACTATGTGCATCAATTGGGGCCGCATTACTGCAACCAGATAAAACAAAAACAAGTAATAATGATAAACTAACGAGCACAGCTCGGTATGATTTTAACATGTTCATTCCTCCAATGTTTCGTAATTATTTAGCGAAACATTGGTGTATACGGACCGACCTCGTCATTCTCTTCACTTGATTCTTGTCTGCGTACAGAACGAATCATTCCATATTTATAAAAAATAGAAAATAGCGGTACATTTCCCGCACTATCTTCACATGTATCAACTAACGCAAAAGCTCTTTGTCTACCGCTTGATGCTTGTTGACGCACAAAGCGAGAAACATTAGTAAGGAAGAAAACTTCTAATAAACAAAGTGCTGTCGTTACAAACGATATATATAGAATTGCATCCTGCAATAAAAATTCCATCGCTTCACATCCTTAATAAGGTCATTTTAGCACATTCGGCAAACATTCTCTATTTCCTTTTATTTTCAAAAAAAGCATTTTGCATATTTTCTCAAGAAAATAATAATTAAGAAATATTGTATTCGCTTTCTTTAGTATATTCACACACATCAATGAATAGGCTTGATTTATTAGAAATTTATAAAATTTTTGCATTATAATAAAACTATTGCCAGTTTTTGAAAAAACCTTTATTCTCTTCTTGTAATCAAAAATGAATATGGAGATGAAACATACTATGGGTCAACTAGGAGACGCCGATTACGTTCCCGACACCGCCTTTTTATCCTTCCCAGCAGCGAAAACATTTCACTTAGAATTTATAATACAGTTGGTTGTTATTTTTATAGCTTCTATTTTGTATGCAATTTCTATGAATATGTTTTTTATCCCGCATAATATGATTAGCGGTGGGTTCGCTGGTGTAGGGATGATTATCGGTTATTTAATGCACTACAATATCGGTGCACTTATCTTTTTACTAAACATTCCTCTTCTTATTTTAAGTCACTTTTACTTAGGCAAGAAGACAACCTTTTTAACAGCGTACTTTGTAGCTGTATCATCGTTAGCGATGAACATTATCCCGGTACACCAAGTTTCAGACGATATTTTACTTTCTTCTGTATTCGGTGGTGTTATCTGCGGAGCAGCTTCAGGAATTATATTCCGATTTGCTTCTTCAACAGGTGGTTTTGATGTTGTTGGATTGATTGTAGCGAAATATCGAGATGTTTCAATTGGAGCAATCATATTTGTATTCAACTTAATCTTACTTGTAGCAGCAGGTTTTATTTTCGGTTGGGATATTACACTTTATACGTTAATTAGTCGATTTGTAGTCAGCAAAGTTATCGACGCTGTGCATACGAAACATATTAAATTAACGATAATGACTATTACAGAAAAAGGCGAGGAAATAAAAAGCGCACTACTACATCACGGTATACGCGGGGTGACAATGGTAGACGCTGTCGGCGGCTATACAAACCATAAGAAAAAAATGATTTACACTGTCGTGACTCGCTATGAGTTAGGCGAAATGAAACGTATTATCCGTCAAGTGGATAACAAAGCATTTATGAACATTACTGAAACAGTTGAAATTGTCGGCCGTTTCAAACGTATATAAAAAAGGGTAATAAATTAAAGGGCATAACATATTAGTCATATATAATATGTTATGCCCTTTGTTATTCAACTAACGCACCTTTTAGCATAATAAAATCACTAAGTTTATTACTACAAATCGGAGGATAGCATTCCATATACAATACTATCTGTCCATTCATTTTTATTCCAAAAATCTTGTATGAAATGTGCTTCCTTTCTCATGCCTATTCGTTCACACAATTTTTGTGAAGCTGTATTACGTGCATCAAGATTAGCCTGTATACGATGTACATTACATTCATTAAATAATTTCAATACTAAACTACTTACTGCTTCTGTTGCCAAACCTCTCCCAGCTACTTCATTTGAAAAACTATAACCAATCTCAACAGTGTCTTTCATATTTGTGTACCATACGGATAAATCACCAACTACTTTAGCCTTATATATAACTGCCAAACTTAATATTGATTCTTTAGTAAGTACATTATTTGCTAGCTTCTTATTAAATCTTTTCTGCATGTCTTCATGAGTCCACTTATTATGTAATAGGAACTTACATGTATCATCACTATTATAAATAGCAAATACATCCTGTAAATCAGTACTCTTAAAAGGTCTAATTATTAATCTTTCTGTTGTGAACTCCAAGTTAGCTCTCCTCCCTTACATTCATGCTATAAAACATTTTTTATAGTATTTAAGCCTCATTCTTAGATCTCACTTTGATTACATATTTCATCATAATAAATTAAAGTCCTTCTTCCACTAAACTGCACCGTTAATGGTATTTCCTTGCGCTTTTTATTTTTTACACTTATTACAAAATCAGATAATTCTATCATTATGTCCCTAAATGTGTTATAATGAAAGCAGACTCACAAAAAAAGAGTATATAGACTTGGAAGTTTCTCTTATTTTACAAGCAAAAAGAAACGAGCAGTCGGGTATATTTCAGACACCATACACGTAACGGTTTAAACAACCGATCATCTTAGTTACTCTTCAATGATCTTTTTATAAAAAGATACGTACAATTAAAACTCACTTCAATATACTATACCTACCTTTTTGACTTCCAAATCATCTTATTACATAGGGAGATGAACATATGAATCAATATATACGATATACAATAGCTGTCCTGTTTGCTATTATCGGCGGAACAATCTGCTTCTGGACAAACACTCAGCTTGGAGAGAATATCATTTTTAATGGAATCGAAACACTTGTAAGCGCTTCAATTTTAGGCGGATACATTTACTTCCTCTTCAATCCAGAAGAAAATGCTCAAAAAACAATGTTATTAACAATGATTGGAATCGTTGGTGGATGTATTTCCTACTCAATGACAAACTATACATTACCACTTCAATTAAGCTCAGCTTTCTTCCACGGTCTATGGACTTGGTTCATTGCATTCTGCTTAGCAGACGTATTCAACCTATTACAAGACAATGAAGAAGATAGCGGTCGCCAAATTGAAAGTAACTCTTAAGCTGGAAGGAATTCTTCCAGCTTTTTTATGTTGGTTTGCATACCCCGGTTAGTATCTACCGTAATATATCAGCGATTCTCCAAATATATCGGCGATTTCTCCACTTATATCAGCGATTTCTCCACTTATATCAGCGATTTTTTCATTATATCGACGGTTCGACACATTATATCGACTTACCGACAATTTTCGGCAACCTATTTATGCTCTATACCCCGTCACCACAATAAAAAGAAGCTACCCAACGGCAACTTCTTTTCCACATACCCCACTTCGTATTCACTTAAATATATCAACGATTTTTCAAATATATCGATCGTTTCTCCACTTATATCAACGATTCGGCACAAAATATCGTTTTAACGACAATCTTCGACACTCGAAACGTACAACATACCCTATCCCCCAAGCAACTTACTGCCGAACTCTACGATTAAAAAGATAATTAATAGGATCGCGAGTATCTTTAATGCTACATATGCCACTTTAAAAACAACATAAATGAGCAAGACTATCAAAATAATTGATAAAATTTCCATATTTACTTCCTCCAAGCTGCGCTCTTCTTATCTTATTTTACTCGCCCTAGGCTGTTTATGGAACGGCATAAGATGACATAGAAAAAAGAGGATACCTCACCCATCGTAAGATACCCTCTTCTTTAGCTGCTCAAACCATTCTCTCTCTAATTGTAAATATCCCATTTCACTCTTCTCGGCGCTCTTTAATTCTTTATCAGCTTTCCTCATATAAGTACGGGATGCTTCCATATCGCCCTCTAAATATTTAATAATTCCTTTTGTACGGTAATATCCGTTTAGATCCATTTTTGTAATGGCCTTTGCATGTTCCTTTGCTTCTTGCAAAGAAAGACTATCCATCTCATAAAGTGCTTTATATAAAAGGTACCAACTATGAAAACTACTAACGAAAAACTTATTTTCTTTCGTTACAGGTAGTTGAACAATTCGTTCTATATGCGGTATCGCTCTTTCCATTCCCTCTTGATCTGCACGAGCAAAAAAGACAAGCATAAGTCTACTCATTATCTCTCTTATCTCTTTATTCTCTTTTATTTTCTCCTCACTAAGTTCTACTAATCTTTCATCCCAATCTTTCGGTCTTTTATAACTAAATAACTCACTCGATATTTGAATCTCATATAAATGATTTCTAGCTCTTTCATCATCTTTAATTAAAATAAGAAATTGCATCCCATCACTCATAAGCGTTCCTTTTATCGGCACAATTGTAACCGCAAAGATTGCAAAATGGAAAAAGGAAAAATATAAAAGATATTGATAATAACTTACCATGTATATGTAACCAAAAGTAATACCAAATAGTAAATTCGTAATCGGTCCACCTAAAGTGAGCCAAGCCCATTTTTTCGAAAGATTCGGTGTCTCTATAGAAGGTGGTACTAATGTTGCAACGCCTCCAAAGTACGCCCATAATTTATTTTCTCGAATGCGTAATTTTCCTTTTTCTTTTTGAATAGTAATGGGTCCTACTGTTATAAATTTAAATGTCAAACCACCTATTACACCAAATACTACATGCCCTAGCTCATGAATGGCTAACACTAACAATGCAATCCCAACTATTGCCCACAGGTTCAAAATTACTTCTAATTTCCCAGTTCGGATTACTCCGTATAAAATGGACAGAATTAGCGCCACTGTCATTGAGCCAGCTGGCCTTCTTAAAATATCCACCTTTTTCTCCCCTTAATAAATCATTTTTCTCTGCATTTCGTACATGAACTTCCCGAGATGCAATATCCAAATAAATGAGATTAAACCAATTAACACAAAATCGATATCACTAGCAGCTGTATATATAACAGCAGCCCACCATACATATGCCAATATTGTATTCGTAAATTCATATGCTTTATATCCAGCCTCATGCACAATGTGCTTTAATCCTTCATCTGCGTTTTTCGTCCACATTTTCATAGATTCCATATATGTTACACCTTGTTCAGGATATAGCTTATTATAACGATTTTTTGTTATGAGTCCGATAATTACTACAGTAGTTAAACAAGCAATAGAAGCTACTAAATTCCACACCGCAAATGAAACATTTGTATCTTGCAACAGTGCACGTCTACATGTAATAACTGCATATACAAACCATGCCTGCGTAACTATATCACCTACACGTAAATATATACTTATAATGCCTAATTTTCTGCCTTGCACGCTCTCTTCTTCATCGCGTGCCTCTGCTAACATACGTGTATTCTTCCAAGTGTAGTACATCATTAAGATTCCAAAAATAGTACATATACCTATAAATGTATTGGATGATAATTTTCTCGGTTCATCCGAGAGTAAATTTAAAGCTATATAAGACGTTAAAAAACCACCCAGCATACTTAATGCTATTTTCCCTACAGAATCAAATTGTTTTTTTTGCTTACTCTTCATCGTCCTCTTCCCCCTCTACTAACGTAAATATTTCCTCCACCGATACGTTGAAAATTTTTGCGATTTTTAACGACAATACGATAGATGGCGCATAATCCCCACGCTCGATTAAACTAATCGTTTGCCGCGATGATCCAATCGCTTTCCCTAAATCCCCTTGTGATAAACGATGCTTTGCTCGCAATTCCCTCACTCGATTTTGAAGCTTCATGTCTTCCCTCTTTTTCATTTATTTAATTAAAATTGTAAATAATATCCTTATTTTTGTCAATTATAATTGTCATTACGACTATGATAATTGACAAAAATAAGGATATCTTATGATAGAAATAACCTATATAATGAATGTGAAATATTAAACAAAGGAGATTCCATATGAAGAAAACATCTACCTTTTCTTACATTCTTACTAAGCTTACAGCAGCTTTCTTGTTATTATTACTTATTAGCACGCTTCTCTTAACAACTAGTCAACCAACACTATATAGTTTCTTAACTGGATTACGCGAACTACTATATGTTCCCTTCGTTCCTATTCTTGCTGCATATGCAATTTTTTGTTCTATTTGCATCGATAAATTGAAATTAAAAACACATACAAGACTAAAGACATTATTCCTTTATATTTTTTGCGGCTATTTATTTTTTCTTCCCTTCCTAATATTTAAAGAAGCTAGTCTAACACAGTTCTTGTACCTCGGATCAATTGGAGCATTATGTTCTCTTTTTTTCTATTTATGTATAGTTATAGCAACAAAATTTAAGTGGATACAATATGTCGTCCCAGGCATTATGCTTATTATATTTATCACAATCAACTTTATTGATTTAGAAAAGGTTGGAACATCAAAAGAGCAATGGGTCGAAACAATAACAGATAACTCTTTCGAAGCATCTTTTCAACATTTTAGTGGTGAACATAAAGTCCCCATTGAGCTAAAACGAGGTGACATATTAGAATTCACCATTGAATCACAAGCTGAAAATCCAGATGGCTACATGGGAGACGTAAAAATGGCTAGTGAGTTTCAAGAGGAAGAAAATTATTTAGCTTCAGTCGGCCCTAATACATACCATTTCGCAGCAATTAAGACCGGAACTTACTACATTATAGTTAGCGGACACCAGTTAAAAGGAAAATTAAAAATAAACTGGAACATAAAATAAAAAAGGCAGTGCGTCTGCACTGCCTTTCAAAATTTTGACATAGAATGGATTTCATATTAACTTGCGTTTTGTAGTAATACTCGTTTTAACTGCTTACGGAAACGAATACCTAACGTAACCGCTACAATCACAATCACCCCAAAAATGATTTTACCGATGTGACCTTCTAGCGCCCCAAAAATATCATGTAAGTTGCCACCTAACCAGTAACCACCAATTAAGAAGAATGATACCCAAAATAGAGCACCTGAGTAAATTGTAATGGCAAAACGACGGAATGGTAAGTTAATAATTCCTGCAAAGTATCCTGTGAAATGACGTACACCAGGAATAAAGAAACCAATAAAAATTAAGAAGTACCCATACTTATCAAACCACATTCTCGTTAAGTCAATTTTTCTTTGTGTTAAAAATACGTATTTTCCATACTTTTGAATGAAAGGCATACCTAATTTATTTCCTAAAAAGTATTGAATCGTCATTCCTACACTTGTCCCAATAAAGGATAGAATAATTAAAATCGGTAAACTTAAATCACCCTTATGTGCTAAAAATCCCGCATATGCTAATGTTGGCTCTCCCGGAAACGGAAGTGCAATATATTCTAACAGCAAGCCGACAAGTACAACATAGTACCCGTATTGCTGAAATAATTCATGAATCCATTCCATGTCATCTCTCCTTTCAGTCACGTACAACTTCTTACTATTATTGTATAAAAAAATTGTCGAAATAACTATCACAATAGCTTACATTTTTATTACATTTTTGTAAGGGTCACACTAATGATTTTCGTTCTTTATTAAATAGTAAAAATCATTTTTTAAGTCGAAATAGCGAAAAGGTACATTAATAACATGCAGATTTCATCCATTTTTTAGCACTAAAAAACCTCTCTTATTTTGTTCTCAATAAAAAACCATCACAAACTCATGCTAACTTCATATTAGCTTCATATACGTATTGTAAGATTATATCGGAATTTGTTGAAAAATTTAACCAATATATGACTAAGCATTAATTTGAATAAATATAAGTCGTTTTTCGAAATTGAAAAAAGGGTGAATACGAAATGGAAGCATATAAAATGCACGATTTTATTAATACAAATGTTGAATCTCATCAAAATGAAACCGTTTTTAATTTACAAATATGTGAAACAAGTGAATTTGACGTAAGTTTAACAAAATCTACAACACTATCTTTTATCGTTTCAAAAAAGAATATTAAAATTGTCACGAAAAAATGGATTAATTCAAATCAAGAAAGCATGATTGGCAAAAGCTACATCATTCCAACAAAAGCTTTTCACTATTTCTTACCAATCATTTCTGAAAATGAAGATGAGCTAAATATTCAAGTTCAAAGTTTTGGACTACGTGGTGAGCTTTTATTAAATGAAAGATTACTTATTGATAACAACAAACATAACAGCAAAATCACTACATTCTTTGAAACATTAGATGAAAATGTAAATAAAGCATTACGAGGATTACAACTTCATTGTATGTAAGACTATTACGATAGTAAAAGGAGAATAACAATGAAAAAATTATTATTAAGCGCACTATTATCATTAGGATTTTTAACTCTTCCATTCGCTAGCACAGAGGCAGCTACAACGAAAGATCAATTAATCGTAGATACTCAGTTAAATAAAATGGATTATTATCAGGATGGAAAATTTATAAAAAGTTTTACTGTCGCTACTGGAAAAGCAGCAACACCTACACCTAAAGGCACTTTTCAAATCGTAAATAAAATTAAAAACCGCCCTTATTATACAGGCAAAATTAAAGGCGGCGATCCACGTAATCCACTTGGTGACCGTTGGCTTGGATTAAATATGGCAGGAACTTACGGAACAACTTATGCGATTCACGGAACTAACAATAATCAAGCAATCGGCAAATGGACAACACTTGGTTGTATTCGTATGTATAACAATGATATACACTGGTTATTTGAGCGCGTTCAGCAGCAAGCTACCGTCACTGTAAAATAGCCTAAAAACAAGATTTATGTGTAGCCAAGAATTTTATGTCTTGGCTTATTTTATTTATTCATTTACAGTAGCAAAACAACTGTATTTACATATATAATAGGAATAGATTTGATTAGCTAATGTCTAAACATTGATAAACGTAGATATTAAAATTATACAGTTATAATATTTTATAAATTTTATAATACATACTATAATAGAACTACTGTAATTCTGAACTATTCAGTAACACTAAACTATTCCCCTTGCTACCTTCATGATTATTTTATAGCGGGGGCTTATTATATGTATAAACAATCTGAGTCACTCGAAAAATGATGAATTCGAATATTGCAGTAAAAAGCGTTATTTAGGAGGTGTTACTATGACGCATATACTGGTGATTGAAGACAACCCAGATATACAAGAACTTATTCGTGAATTTCTAATGGCACAAAACTTTACCGTTGATGTAGTTGGTGCTGGAACAGAAGGTATTCTTCTTTTCCAAAAAAATTCATACGATCTTGTCCTCCTCGATGTAATGTTACCAGATATAGATGGCTATAGTATTTGTAAAATTATGCGAGGACAATCTGATGTACCAATCATTATGTTAACAGGCTTACATAATGAAGAAAGTGAAATTAAAGGATTTGAATTAGGTATTGATGACTATATTACGAAACCGTTCCATTACACTGTATTTATTAAGCGTGTAGAGGCTGTATTAAGAAGGGCAGCAACGAAGGAAGCAGAAGCTGCAACTATACTACAATTCCATGAATTGATGTTAAACTCTACAGCATATGCAGCTTATGTTCATGGTAATCAAATTGAATTGACAACAAAAGAATTTGAAATTATTTATACTTTACTGCAAAATCGAGGAAAAGTATTATCAAGAAGTGATTTGTTGAATAAGGTATGGGGCTATGAACATTATGGTGATGTAAGAGTTATAGATACACATATTAAAAACTTAAGAAAAAAATTAGGAATTCCTTATATTAAAACGGTGAAAGGCATTGGCTACAAAATCGAATCGTAGCAAAGACAACATCACCAAAAATATTTTCATCAAAACCTTATTATTTTGTATTCTTTTATCACTTTGTCTTTATCAAATGATTTACTTTCTAGCTTCAAACTACGATAAAGAACGTTTTGCAAAAGAAAATGGAACGCCGACTACAGAACAGGCCGATTCAGATAAGCAAAACGACGAAAGTAAAACGACGCAAAATAAAGCTGTATCAAAGGGGAGCATTTCTAATTTCCAATCTTCTATTATAGATTATAAATCTCTTTCTACGGCTATCAATCACCTTTTGCAGCCTAGCCAAACTGCAAAGGCAAAAGAACATACACAAAATCTTTCGGGGAAAAATAGCACTTCTAATCTGCCTATAGAAGCAGAAAAGAAAGCTGCTAATAATGATGCCTTACATACACAAAATGCAGCAAGTAAAACAAATGATACAAATGATAATCCAAAGTTAGCAGATGCGTTGCAGCAATTAGCTCCACATATTGGCGCGACAATGCTTGCATTATCACTACTCGGATCTTTAATTTATACAAAACTAATTGCCAAACCTTTTCAATATATGAGCGATGCTTTAAAAGATATTATGAACCTTGATTTCTCAGATAAAAAGCTACTTAACAAAAATACAGATCAAACAGATTTTAATTTGCAAGTAGCCGCTTCACAAGTACCAAATATTGTAAAGAATTTACATGCAAGCAATCAAGATTTAAGAAATGAGCTCAAAAAGGAAAAACAATTAGAGCAATCTCGTAAAGAATTTATGTCTATGGTATCCCATGAATTAAAAACACCAATCGCAGCCGTTATGGGACAGCTAGATGGCATGATTCACGGGATTGGAGCTTATAAAGATAGAGATAAATATTTAAAACGTTCCTATGAAATGATGCAAGACATTAACATATTAACGGAAAAAATGTCGGAATTATCCAAAATACAGAACCCTCAATTTAAACCAGATTTAAAAGTTATCTCATTAACTAACATTATTGAGGACGTTATGAAGAAGGTGGATTATTTCGTATCTGTAAAGCAATTAAATGTTCAATCTAACATTAAACAAGATGTACAGGTTTTAGCTGATCCTACATTTATTCAAACTGCTATTTTTAACATCATTTCAAATGCAATTCATTACACAATTGACCATCAGCATGTATATGTAAAACTTTATGAAAAACCAAACGGTTATGCATTAGAAGTATTAAATACAGGTTCGCAAATTGATGAAGATAAACTTGCTCATTTATTTGAGCCTTTCTATCGCGCAAACCCTGGCAAACATGGTTTAGTACAAGGTAGTGGTCTTGGATTATATATCGTGAAACAAATATTAGATAAACATCAGTTTCCTTATGGGATACAAAACACAGCTCAAGGTGTAAAATGCTCCATTGTATTCCCAAAAGCAATGTAACATTCACTATAATTACATACCCCAAACTCATACTTCATGTGTGAGTGGCGGAATTTTGTAGAGTATCTTACTCTGTTTCGTTCGCCCGTTATCCTTATTTGGATAGCGGGCGTTTTTTATTACTTAAAAGGAGGATTTTTTATGGAGAAGTTTAAATATTCCTTGCTCGTTTTATTTGGTGCTTGCAGCTACGGCATACTTTCAACTATTTTCAAACTCGGATTCCTAAATGGATTTTCAGCACATCAACTATTAGGAGGACAATATGTCTTCGGATGGATTGGACTTCTTCTACTCGTTCTTTTCTTTTCACGTCATAAAGTAACAAAAAAACAATTCTTTTCATTACTAACCGTCGGAACAACAATGAGTATGACGGGGATTTTCTACGCTATTTCTGTAGAAGAACTACCCGCATCTATCGCTGTCGTCCTACTCTTTCAGTTCACTTGGATTGGTGTCATTATCGAAGCCATTGCAAATCGGACATTTCCAAGCCGCGATAAGATCATATCTATCCTTATTTTATTTGCTGGTACATTGTTTGCAGGTGGTGTATTTGAAGGCCTCGGACAAAGTTTTTCTACGAAAGGGATTATATTTGGACTATTAGCTGCCGTCTCTTTTTCATTCTATGTTTTTGCAAGCGGACGCGTTGCTACCGATGTTCCGCCTTATACGAAAAGCTTTCTTATGACAACAAGTGCGACTCTTATTGTATGTCTATTCTTCCCGCCAACCTTTTTAACAGATGGTGCCCTGCAAGCCGGTCTATGGAAATATGCTTTCTTCCTCGGATTATTCGGCGTTGTTGTACCTGTCATTTGTTTTTCAATCGGTGTACCAAAGGTTGGAACAGGACTCGGTACAATATTAGGTGCAGCTGAATTACCAACTGCTATTATCGCTTCTATTACACTTGTACATGAAGTCGTAACATTCATGCAGTGGATTGGAATTATTTTTATATTGATTGGGATTTTCACTCCCCAGCTGCTTACAGCTAGGAAAGCAAGGAAACATAATCGCGTGCATAGCGCTTGAAAAAAATGCAGAATTTATCTGGAGGTATAAATGACTATTTTAAGCATCGTATTTTTTGCTATTATGTGTATCTTCTTCCTAATAAGATATATGAAAGAAAAGAAATTTTACGATTTACTTCTCATTCCCGTTTGTATATATGCAGGAGCAGTGAAAACTCCTTTCGTAGAGTACTTAAACTTTAATACTACATTTAAAATAACGTATGATATTGCAGCTATTATTCTTGTAATCCTTGCTGTACTTTTCTTTTTGAAAGATAAGAAAGAGAATCATACTGCATAACAAAAGACCTTTCATTTACTTGAAAGGTCTTTTTCTATATTTCACGTTACCGCTCCATACAGCTTCTCTATCTCATGTTCAATTTGTTTTACATCGATTCGCTCAAATAATGGCTGCACGCTATCAATTCTACTTGGCAACGTATTTTGAGGTTCCCAATTTCGTTTCACAATCGATAATGTGTTTCTAACCCTTTCACTTGAAAATGGTAAAAACGGTTCAAGGAGATTTGCAAAATTAGCGATAAGATACACACAGTTATAAATCATTTCTTCACACGAAACTGGATCATCTTCTCGTTGTCTCCAAGGCTGCTTTTCATCAAAATATTTATTTGCAAAACGGACTGCATCAAATATTGTCTCTAACGCCACCTTAAATTGAGTTTGCTCAATCGCCTCTCCTACATATTTATATAATCCTTCTACTTTATCTTTCAGCTCTACCTCAATACTTCCCTTCGGCACGATACCACCATAATATTTTTCAATAAACTTTAATGTCCGGTTCACAAAGTTCCCGTATGCACCTAATAATTCACTATTATGACTGTAAATAAATTCCCGCCATGAAAAATCAGTATCGCGATTTTCTGGTGCATTGACGGTTAAAAAGTAACGAATAGAATCTGGATCATAGCGTTCTAATATGTCAGGCACCCATACTGCCCAGTTTTTACTTGTAGATAATTTTCTTTTTTCAACTGTTAAATATTCATTCGAAACGATATGACGCGGGCTTGCTCCTTCCCCTATTCCAAGTAATACCGCTGGCCAAATGACGGAATGAAACGGAATATTATCCTTTCCGTGCACATAATATGTTTTCGCTTCGCTATCCCAAAACTCTTGATCATCTTTCCCTGTTTTTTCAGCCCAATGTTTACTCGCTGAATAATAGCCTGTCACTGCTTCAATCCATACGTAAATTTTCTTATCTTCATACCCTTCTACTGGAATTGGTACCCCAATTGGTAAATCACGTGATACGGCCCTATCTAGTAATCCTTCCTTTACATATCTCTCTGTTAGTTGAATCGCATTGTCGCGCCATGTCCCTGTTTGTTTGGCAATTTCTACAGCCCTTTTAATTTGCTCCTGAAATGTATGCAACGCGAAATAGAAATGCTCTGTTTCCTGTACAGATGGTGTACTACCACATAACTTACATTTCTTTTCTAACAAATCGAGTGGATCTAAAATAGCTGAACACGCATCGCATTGATCTCCTCTTGCTGCTTCATGACAATGCGGACATATTCCTTCTACATAACGATCCGGTAAAAATTGCGTACACGTTTCACAATATGCTTGTTCCACTGTTTTTTTATAAATATAGCCTTCTTCTAATAAACGTAAAAAAACATTTTGAACCGTTTCATGATGATGCTCGCTAGCGGTATGTGTATAGCAATCATAGGTAAAACCTAGGTCATGAAAACATCTCTGGAATTCTTCATGATACTTATTAGCAATTTCTTTCGCTGTCACACCTTCTTGTTTTGCCCTAATTGCAATCGGTGTTCCATTACAATCACTCCCTGAAACATACAACACATTCTCACCTTTTGCCCTATAATAACGCGCTAAAATATCTCCTGGTAATAAACTTGCAATATGGCCAAGGTGTAACGAACCATTTGCATACGGCCAAGCGCCTCCAATAAAAATACTCATCTTATATTCCTCCTTTAAAATATAAAAAGCCCCGCCCTTATCTTAAAAAAGATAAGGGCGGGGCTGTATAAACAGTCGCGGTACCACCTTATTTCGCTAATTACTCACATAATTAGCCTTAACAAGTACGGAGCTCTATGCTCTTATACTGTGGTTTTGATAACGAGTACCAACTCTCGTCGCCGCCTACTATTATCATTTGATAAGTTCAGGACGAAGCTCAAAGGCCATTGTTCAAATGAATATTCTTGCTTCTTCTCAGCTACCGAAGCTCTCTGGAAAGAATGTGTTCATCCTACTTTTCCTTTTCAACGCTTTTACGTATAACAAGTATTGTACGACTTAATCACAGAAAAATCAAACTTTTATCCAGAAAGAAAAGGAAATCCCATCCTCTCACCGAATACCTATACGTTCACAAAAGGAGTGATAACATTGAACCAAAAACAACTAAGCACTATAAATGAAAAAAGCTGGAATGCAGCTGCCTATGAAGCTTGGACGAATCGCCATGGGGCGCCGGAGGGTTATGCGAAAAAAATTATGGAAGATCCCACGCGCGAGGTAGCACATTATTTACCTTACATACAATCTCCAAAAGGAAAATGTATTATTAATTTACTCGGCTCAAAAGGAAATAAAGGTGTTGCTCTCGCCCTTTTAGGAGCTGACGTAACAGTTGTTGATATTTCAGCGAGTAATGCAAAATATGCAAATGAACTTGCTGCCGCCGCAGACGTCTCTATTCATTACATCGTTTCTGATGTACTAGATGTAAATCTCTCCAAATCATTTGATATCGTATTGCTGGAGCTTGGTGTACTTCATTACTTTCTAGATTTAAAACCACTCTTTCAAAAAATTGCTACTTTGCTTAAGCGAGATGGAATGCTTATCCTTCGTGACTATCATCCTGTTTACACGAAATTATTAGGAGTCAACCACCCATCATTTCAGGCCAATGGAAATTATTTTGATGAAGAATTAATTGAAGATGATGTTGCTTATAGCATCCTTCTTACAGAACCACAGAAAGAATCGTTACCTAAAACAACCATCCGTCGCTGGACGCTAGGAGAAATCATTACAACACTTGCGGAAGAACGTTTTAAAATTGAAAAACTAGTTGAAGAACATGGGCCCCATCAAAGATGGGTCTTCCCTTCTACTGCACCAGAAGGAATCGAAGAACGTATCCCTGGTCTATATACAATAATTGCGACAGCATGCAAAAAAGGATCCCTTCACGGATAGGATCCTTTTTGCATGCTCACGCATATAAGTTGAGGTTGGAGATTACCATAATTCTGTAGAATAGGACACAAGATATTTCAACATTTCGTCTCTGACTTACGTCGTCAAAAAGGGGTATGACCAACATAACGAAGAGTAATGTTTTTAGTTGATATTGATAATCGTTATCAACTAATTAGAAGTATACATGATGTCATTTCAAATTTCAATAGCATTTCTAATATTTATTTATGAATTTTATGATATGCAAATGTATACATTTTAAGAACTTTTTCTAATACCAATCTGACTCCTTCCATTATCTGCTATAATTTTCATTGAACAGATTAATAACTTCATAATAATGTTTTTATTAATTTCGTTTCAAAAATCTATAAATCATAATAAATAGTTTAAATGAGGGTAGGGGTAACGATGAAATATGTTAGTATTCGAAAAAAACTACTGTTCACACTCTTAAGCATTTCTTCTTTATTTAGCATTGCTCTTATTGTTATTCTTTCATTCGCCATGAATCAAGCAAGTGAAATCGAAACGTTAAAAAATGATGTATCAAAAAGAGCGACGATTTTAAAAGAACGTGGCGATTGGTTCCAAGCACAAGTTGCTGGTTTACAAGAATATTTACTATCACATGATCAAAAAGGATTAGATAAGTTCAACCGAGAAGGGAAAAAATTAGCTGATACTAGAGAGAAAGTAACAAGTGACAAGAAGCTCCCAGAAGGAATGAAAGAAGCTATTTTAATGGGGGGAAAATGGCGTAGCGTCATAGATAATGAGGTACTCCCTCTTGCGCGTGAAGGAAAATGGGACGAAGCATCTAAAATTGCTTTAGCACAAACAGATTATGTAAATGATCTTTTAGGTCGTTTTAATAAATATACAAATGAAGAAAATGAGAAACGTGACGCATTAATTGCTGACGTCGAGTCTTCTTCATCACTTATTCAATATATTATTTTCTTCTCACTCATTGCATGTACATTAACGTCTATCTTATTAGCATGGTGGTTCTCTGGTAAACTCGTTAAACCAATTCGACAAATTGATGAGAAGTTAAAAGAATTAGCTTCTCAAGATGGAGATTTAACGGCTAGATTACACGTAACAAGTAAAGATGAAATTGGTGACATTGCAAATTCCTTTAATCAAATGCTCACTAACTTACAGCATATAATAAAACAAGTTCAACAAACATCAACAAGTGTAAAAGAAGCTTCCGAAAATGTATTTATCGAAACAACCGCTTCTATGGAAAATACCGCAAGAACCCAAGAAACTATGAATGCTCTTGAACACAATATTCGTTCACAAGTTTCTAGCATTGAAGAAAGTTCAACCGCGATGGATGACATGGCAACGAGTGTTCAGCGTATCGCTGAGTCCGCCTCTTCTGTTACTAGTTTAGCTGTCACAACGTCAGAAAAAGCAGATGATGGGAATAAAGTCATTGAGAAATCTATTACACAAATGCATACAATTAACGAAGCTGTTAACGCTACATCACAAGTAGTTGAGCGACTCATTACACATACAAATCATATAGATACTGCACTTCAATCTATTTCGAATATCGCCGACCAAACAAATTTACTCGCTTTAAATGCTTCTATTGAAGCAGCTCGTGCTGGTGAACACGGAAAAGGATTCGCTGTTGTTGCCGATGAAGTTCGAAAACTTGCTGAACAATCTCAACTAGCCGCAACTGACATTAACCATTTACTGCATCAAATTCAAGCCGATACAAAAATAGCAAATGACATGATGACACAAGGTCAAGCAGAAGCTTCTGAAGGAATTACTGTTATTCGTACTGCCGGATCTTCATTCTCAGAAATTGTTAACCACATTAACAAAGTCTCTACGCAAATGCAAGAAATGTCTGCAACTGCTGAAGAGATGGCTGCAAGCTCTGAAGAAATGAACGCAGCTTTAAATAATATCGCTTCTATTTCAAACGAAGTTGCTGCAGAAACATCACAAACCGCACATTCGGCTGGTGATCAAGTAAACAAAATGAGTATCGTGGCTAAAAAATCATCTGAAATGAAAACAATCGTACAAGAACTTGAAGTTCTCGTCTCTCATTTCAAAACAAACGCTTAAAGTGAAAATGACACGAGCTCAAAGGTATAGGAAAGAAAGTTTTACAGTCTCTCTTTTTTCACTTTAAAATATCTCTTTCTATCTCTCATTCCGTCTGCTATAATTCCTAAAGGAAATAAGAAAGCTTTATTCCAACCGGAGTAAAGCTTTCTTTCAATTTTTTACATTTATTAATTCTAATACTAAGATTTCACAAAGGAGGCTTTTAATCATATGAATTTTGTAAGTATCAGAAAAAAACTTATGTTCATGATGGGAACGATTTGTGCTTTATTTGGTATCGCCTTAGCTTTTATTTTATTTTTTGCTATTGATCAATCTCGTAAAGCTGAAACATTACAAAAAGAAATTTCTCCACTGGCAACAGAATTGAAAGAACGTGGAGACGCTTATCAAGTACAGCTCTCTGCTTTAAGAGGTTATTTACTACAACATGATCAAGTCGAATTAGACAAGTTTAATGAGATGAGTAAACGTCTTGAGGATTCAAAAGATAAACTTCTTTCTAATCCAAATCTTTCTTCGTCCGTAAAAAGCACAATGGAATTAGGGTCTACTTGGAGAAAGTTCGTTGAAGAAAAAGTATTCACTCTTGCAAAAGAACAAAAATGGGAAGAAGCTTTACAAGTAGCTTCTTCAGAAAACGGAACTGTCTATAAAGTAATTGGTGACTTCACAAACTACAGTAATGAACAAGCTAAATTACGTGAACAATCTATTGAAAAAATTGATCAATCTGCACTCTTAATCGAATATGTTATTTTCTTATCACTTGTTGTATGTATTATCGTTGCAATTATTCTTGCATGGTGGTTCTCTGGTAAACTGGTGAAACCAATTCAACAAATTGACACGAAACTAAAAGAATTAGCCTCTCAAGAAGGTGACTTAACGGCACGTCTACAAGTAAATAGCAACGATGAAATCGGTGCTATCGCAGCATCATTTAATAAAATGTTAGAAAACCTACAACATATCATTAATCGTGTTCAAAAAACATCTGTGGAAGTACAAACTGCTTCTGAAAATATGCTAGAAAAAACGAATACATCACGTGAGGCAACATTAAGAGTCCAAAGCTCGATGTCCAACTTAAATGCAAGTATTCAATCACAAACTTCTAGTATGGAAGAAAGTTCAACTGCAATGGATGATATGGCAGTAAGTGTTCAGCGTATTGCTGAATCTGCTTCATCTGTAGCGGAACTTGCTGTTGCCACATCTGAACATGCTAGCGATGGAAATACCGTTATCCAAAAATCTGTTTCACAAATGACAACGATACATGAAGCTGTAAATGCTACGTCAGAAGTGGTTGAACGTCTAATCACTCATACGAAATATATTGATACTGCTGTACAATCTATTTCTAATATTGCTGAGCAAACAAACTTACTTGCTTTAAATGCTTCTATTGAGGCAGCTCGTGCTGGCGAGCAAGGAAAAGGATTTGCTGTCGTAGCTGACGAAGTTCGAAAACTTGCTGAACAATCTAAAACAGCTGCAACAGACATTAATCAATTACTACATCAAATTCAAAATGATACAGAAACTGCTAGCTCTATGATGTCTCAAGGCCGTTCTGAAGCATTTGAAGGTATCAATGTTATTCGTGAAGCTGGTACTTCTTTCACAACAATTGTGGAACAAGTAAATAAAGTATCTACTCAAATGCAAGATATATCAGCAACTGCTGAAGAAATGGCTGCAAGTGCTGAAGAAATGAATGCTTCACTTAATAACATCGCTTCTATCTCTACTGAAGTATCCAGTGAAACTGCCGCAACGGCACAATCTGCTGAACAGAAAGTTATTGTTATGAATGAAATGACAGTAACTGCTAGAAAAATGAAACAAACAGTTGAAGAGTTAGATCAGCTCGTATCTCATTTTAAAACAGAATAGATGTTCAAAAAATATCCCTCTTGCGAAGAGGGATATTTTTTTGAGCTCATTTCCTGCACATTATGCTCATTTCCGTTATAATGAGAATCGATATCATTAAAATGTAGGAGGGGCTGCTTATGTCACAAGAAGCATTTGAAAATAAATTATTTGCCAATTTAGAAGCTGTTATTGACCCTGAACTAGGTGTTGATATCGTTAATCTTGGATTAGTGTATGATGTTACAGCAGATGAAAATAATAATGCTGTCATTACGATGACTATGACTTCTATCGGTTGTCCAATGGCTGGGCAAATCGTATCAGACGTTAAAAAAGTATTATCAACGAACGTACCTGAAGTTAATGAAATAGAAGTTAATGTCGTTTGGAATCCGCCCTGGTCGAAAGAACGTATGTCACGTATGGCGAAAATCGCATTAGGTATTCGCGACTAAATAAAGTGAAAATTTCATCATTTGCGGATAGTGGGATAAAGAAAAGACCTGACTAGGATGTCAGGTCTTTTCTCTTATTATTTTACACCTACTGCATCATAAGCTTTCGTTACAGCTTGTACAGCTTTAGAGTTTTTACCATATAAATCTTCAGCTGACTGAAGAGCAGCTTGACGCATCATTTTGAAGTCAGAGTTTGCAGTTAAATATTTCGTAAGAGCACGGTAGTAAATTTTTTCTGTCGCTTCACGGCCCACTCCAGTTACTTTCACGCCGTAATGATCTCCGCCTTCAGATACTAAGTATGCAGCTTTATTGTTAATACTGCTGTTAATATGAACGCCGCCATTATCAGCTGTTCCAGTATAACGTTTACTATAGTGATCTGGGTAACCTTCACTTGGTTTTAATGGGTTTGGAATAGACGCTGGGTCTTTAAGAGAGCGAAGCGCATCACCAGGTTTATCAGGTGTATAAATGTCAGCACCTAAATCCCAGCTCTTCTTCTCAACCATAACACCCATAATATCAGATAACGATTCATTTAACGCCCCTGACTCATTTTTGTAAACAAGGTTTGCTGTATGTTCAGTTACAGCATGCGTTAATTCGTGACCGATAACATCAAGTCCAGCAGATAATGGAATGAATGTTTTTCCATCGCCATCACCATACATCATTTGCACACCATTCCAAGCTGCGTTATTCCAGCTCTCCCCTACGTGAACAGTTGAAATAAGCTTCGCACCTTTATCATCGAAAGAGTTACGATTAAATGTCTTTTTGTAGTAATCATATACTTTTCCTGCATTTACATGCGCATCAACTGCAGCTTTATCTTCGAAGAACTTAGATTTACTTTCAACTTCTTCTCCTGTATATCCAAGAATTTGTGAGAATAAATTAAACCAGTTCTCGTCCATATTTTCTGCATCAAATGTGTGAACACCTTGTCCTCGTTTACCATCAAACAAGTTGAATTGTCCTGTTTTCGTATCTTGAGCAATTTCAAATGATTGTCTAGCACCTAATACTCCGTAACCAAATCCAGTAATGTTATCTACAGCGTTATATTTCTCAATAACATTTCCATTCGTTGCATCAACAAAATAATGCCAATATCCTGGAGCTGGTTTTGAAATCGATGCCTTAACTAAGTATGCAAGGTAGTAATTACCATCCTTTTCATATACAAATAAATCTTTTTTCACACCGTCATAACTCTTTACTTTACCAATTTCTTTCTCAATATCTGCCTTTGCAATTGTTTCTGCTTGTTCCGCACTAATGCTTGCAGATGCAGGAATATTTTTATCATCTAAATTCGGAATAACTTGTCCGAAGAATGCTTTTACATTGTTCTCTTTATCAAGTGTAACAGTTTGATCAGAACCGTACACAGGGATGTTATTATGTTTCTCAACTAGCTTCACATGTGTCGTATCAGATTCAGCGTCTTTTTCTTCTCCAACGATATTAAAATGCTTTTCAATATTTCCTGCTAATTTAAACATATCTTTCTTACTCTCTAAGTATTGAAAGACCGTCTCTTTTTTATCTAGTCCTTCCGGTGCTTTCCATTCTTCACCTATGTATGCAGGTGTTTTAAATTCTTGATGATATTGAATTTTTTGTTCTTCCGCTTTCGTTGTCGTTGCCCCAAACGCTCCAAATCCCCCGGCGATAACAGTTAACGCTAATGCTGATGAAATGACTTTCTTTTTCACTATAACATTCCCCATTCCCATAAAGATTTTTGACACTTTTATACAATTCTGATTTTTACAGCTCATACCTCTACCGAAAATTTGAGAAACATTTTTCAGACAATTCCAATCAAAAAAAGAGGACATCCTATCGGATGTCCTCTTTTTTTACGCATTTTATTGTTTTTTCAATTCAATTGCTAAATAGTGTGATTGCTCTTTCGCTTGAATGTGAATATCTTCTCCTACAGATTCTGCTGCATCCCGCATAACAAATGTTTCACCATTTATTACACTGCTTCCTTCAATTTGTACAAGGTACAATTGACGGCCTTCTTTCACTGGAAAATGAATTTCTTTTCCAGCCTCTAATGATAAAGAATATAAATTCGCATCTTGGTGAATTTGAATTGGTGCATTTCCTTCTACTGAAGACACCATATGGAACCATTCATTTTCACGCTTGCTCCAATCAAATTTAAACTCACCGTAGTTTGGTTTATGATCTGCACGGTCTGGTAAAATCCAAATTTGTAATAAACGCAGCGTTTCATCGCCTAAATTATGCTCGCTATGAAATACACCCGTACCAGCACTCATATATTGAACATGTCCACGCTCAATCGTTCCGCGATTTCCCATGCTGTCTTCATGTGTTAAAGCACCATCTACAACGTAAGAAATAATCTCCATATCACGATGTGGATGCATATCAAAACCAGTTTGCGCCGCTACTAGATCATCATTAATAACACGTAACGCTCCGAAGTTCATATTATTTGGATTATAGTAATTGGCAAAAGAAAAATGAAAATGTGTATTTAACCAACCATGATTTGCTCTGCCCATATTTTTATGATCAACTTTTCTAAACATATCCTTCACCTCATACTATCTCGAATTCGAGATTTATTCTAAAATTTTTTCTTACTGTAACTTTTTTAGTAGTTTTAATAATTGCTTTTGTTCCTCTATATTTAAATTATGAAACTTCTCTGCTTGGAACGTTTCTTGAGGTGGGACGATTTCCTCATATAAAGCTCTTCCCTTTTCTGTTAAAGAAATATATTTCGTAGTACCCTCTTGTTCACGCAAAATCCACTCAAGCTGCTCCATTTTATTTAAAAGCTGCGTTACATTTCCTTTCGTAACAAATAGCTTATTTCCAAGTTCTTGCTGCGTTAAACGATCATGTCCTCCAACTTGAGCTAACACATCAAACTGGGCGGCAGATACATTCCATTTTTTTAAGTGCTGATTCGTCTCACGAATACTCTTATTATAAAAACGTGACAAACGAAACCATAATAGTAGCCCTAGTCTATCTTCTGTTTTCATTTCATCACCTCGCTCGTTTCATATCATTAGTTTAGAACTAAACTTAATAAAAGTCAAATGCTTATTTTTAATAAGTTCAAGGAAAGCACAGCGCTATTTCTCCACTATGCTTTACATTAACTTTCTACTCTTATATTCATCCAATTTCCTCTCCGCGAACTTCCTCGCATCTTTTTCAATCCATCGCTCTTCGTACCGTTCACTTCCCACATACAATATATCTCTCTTATGCTGCATCGCATGGCGAAATTCATGCAGTAGCGTTTTGAGAACTTGCTCATACTCTTCCCACATACAAACGAAAATTAATTGTTTTTCTTTATGATAAAAACCACCTACTGGGAATAGAAACTCTTCTTCCTCTTCCCCTAATGATAGAAGCACATCGTTTGCATCACACGTATCACAAAAAATAACGGGCGTTTTACATACTTCAATAAGAGAAAATAAATCCTCTCTTAGCTTTTTGACATCCCAAGGAAGCTCCGAATCCAACACATACCAATTCTCTACCTGTTGATATACATTTTGAAACTGGAGTTCCATTTCTCTTTTTTCCCCTTTCCAAGCACCCTTTTTCTATATGTATGCCACAATATGGTAAATATTAAACGTATTCTCTTACCCTAAAAAAATGACAATAAAAAGAACCTATATCAGCATAGGTTCTTCTAAATTTTAAATTTTTGTAGCTTTCGTATCCCACTTAAAGATTTTATTTAAGAATTTATATACATTCTTCGACTCTTTTGTCAGAAGTGGGCCTAAAATGGATAGTATAAGCACGTATAGTGCTGAGAATGGTTTCAGTACTGACATTAAGCCACCGGCGATACCGATATTAGCCATAATGATGGAGAACTCTCCTCTTGAAACGATTGTTAATCCGATATTTGTTGATGCTTTATGAGATAATCCAGCTTGTCTTCCCGCGATCATTCCTGCTACAAAGTTACCGATTATCGTAAGAAGGACAGCGCCTAACGTTAACCATATCGCTCCGCCTAATGAGAACGGATCAATACTTAATCCGAAGCTGAAGAAGAAAATAGCTCCGAAAAAGTCTCTAAATGGAACAACAAGATGTTCAATTCGGTCACTATGCTCTGTCTCAGAGAAAACTAATCCTAGAAGAAGTGCTCCAATTGCTTCTGCAACGTGAATTGTTTCTGAAAAACCAGCAATGAAGAATAAAGAAGCAAATACTACAATAATAAAGATTTCATCTGAGCTAATATTGAGCAATTTATTTAATAACGGCGTAGCCTTTCTAGCTACTATAAAGAATAGAAGCATATATCCTAAAGCAATTCCAATTGAAGTAAGGGCACCTAAGAAGGAAGCGTGATCCCCTAGTACTAAACCAGAAACAACTGATAAATATACAGCAAGGAATATATCTTCAAACATAATAATTCCTAAAATTAATTCGGTTTCATTATTACCAGTTCTTCTTAAGTCCACTAACACTTTAGCAACGATAGCGCTAGAAGAAATCGTAATAATACCCGCTATAATTAAGATTTCTAGTAATGGGAATCCCATTATAAATCCGTATAACAAACCAAGTGAAAAGTTAATTAAAATATAAATCGTTCCGCCAATCGCAATAGAGCGTCCAGATTTAATTAGTTTTTTCATTGAAAATTCTAATCCTAGATAGAATAGAAGGAATAGAACCCCAATTCGTCCAAGGAAGGAAATTACACTTGCACTTTCAATAAATTTGAGATTGATAACACCTATTGTCGGTGCATGCGGTCCTACTAACATTCCAAGAACGATTAGAAAAGGAATTACTGAGAACTTAAATTTTCCAGCAATTACTGCTGCAATTGCCACTAAAACTAAAGCTGTACCAACTTCAAAAATTAACGTATCCATCTAATCAGTCCCCCCTATTTGAAAGTAATTCATTAATGATTTTTTTAATTTCTTCTCTCTCACCTGAAACTACAAGCATATCTCCTTCTTCAATTACTGTTTCTGGTCCTGGATTAAATAGCTTCTTCATGTTCTTCTTCATAACTGCGATTATCGTTACGCTATATGTTTTTCTTATTTCAAGATCGCCAATTGTTTTTCCGATTGCTGGAGCTGTATTCTCTACTTTAAACCACTCAATTGCTAAACCTTCAAAAACCATCTCAACATTTTCTAACGCCCTAGGCTTATATACCATTCCACCTAATATTGCTGCAATTTGTCTTGCCTCTGAGTCACGTAGTGAAATACTTGAGATGCTTTCTTCATGGTCTGAATCAAAATGATACATTTCTCTACGTCCATCATCATGAATAACAATTACCATCTTTTCGTTACCTTTCGTAACGATTTGAAACTTATAACCAATACCCGGAAGTTCACTTTCTCTAATATTCATTTTTAGCTCCTCCATAACTTATTTATTTTAATTTTCTGTTTTTCTGTCTTTTATTCATCCAATCAGCTTTAGAAATTCTAACCACTCAGGATATTTGTGATTTGGAAATCTTTTATTGTAATAATAAGTGGACCCTAAAAAGATACTTAAAGATGTAATGATAAAAAATATATTACTTCTCATTTTCAAACTCTCAAGGCTTACTTTCAATAAAGAATCTTCTTTCAAATTATCCCCACCTTCTCGCTTTAAATTTAGTTTTTTAAAATGTAAATAATTCTAAAAATATTATTATGCAACATAATCATAACACAAAAATGATTTAAGTAACATGATTTTTTAGAAAAATTGATTCTCGTATATTTTTTGCATATAATTTTCTTATTACGAAAAAAAGGAAGTGTATTATATGGTTGATATCTTTAGCAGATTCCTTGAGGTAACGAATAATATTTTATGGTCATATATTCTTATTGCAATGCTAATCGGCTTCGGTCTTTACTTCTCTTTTAAATTAAAATTTGTCCAAATTACTCATTTCAGTGAAATGGTCAGCTTAATTAGTAAAGGGTTTAATCGAAAGGAAAAAAAGAAAGATAGCATCTCCCCATTCCAAGCATTTTGCTTAAGTGCAGCAGCACGTATCGGTATCGGAAACTTAGCCGGTGTAGCATTAGCAATTTCAATGGGTGGACCTGGCGCAATATTTTGGATGTGGTTTATCGCAATTATCGGAGCAGCTACTAGTTTCGTAGAATGTACGCTCGCTCAAATTTATAAAGTAAAAGATGGTAGCAGGTTCCGTGGTGGGCCGGCATATTACATGGAAAAAGGATTAAACAAACGTTGGATGGGTGTTTGGTTCTCACTTCTTATTACAGTTGCGTACGGATTAATTTTCAATTCAGTACAAGCGAATACAGTAACAATAGCGTTTGAAAATGCTTTTGGACTAGAGCGAACGATCGTAGGAGCTCTATTAGCCTTATTAGTTGCAGTCATTATTTTTGGTGGTATTAAGAGCATTTCACGTATTACAGAAATGATTGTTCCGCCAATGGCAATCGTTTATATTGGCGTGGCTATTTTTGTCGTTATTAACAACTTCAGTATGTTACCAAGCATTTTTATGGAAATCTTTAACGGTGCATTCGGTTTAGACCAAGCCATCGCTGGTGGTATTGGAGCAGCAATCAAGTTCGGAATTCAGCGCGGTTTATTCGCGACAGAAGCAGGAATGGGTAGTTCTCCTAATGCAGCCGCAACATCTGATGTATCTCACCCTGTAAAACAAGGACTTGTTCAAGCGTTAGGCGTTTTCGTAGATACATTCTTAGTATGTACATCAACAGCATTTATCGTATTATGTTCTGGACTTTACAAAGGATCAAATTTAGAAGGTATCGAATTAACACAAAACGCATTAAGTTCACAAATTGGACCGTGGGCAAGCACTTTCTTAGCGATTATTATTTTCCTATTCGCTTTCAGTTCACTTCTAGGAAACTACTATTACGGTGAAACAAATATTGCATTCATTAAAGAAAGCAAAACATGGTTAATGATTTATCGTGTTGCAGTTGTTGGAATGGTATTCTTCGGATCAATTGCTGCTCTTAAAACAGTTTGGAGTTTAGCTGATTTATTCATGGGACTAATGGTATTCACAAACTTAATTGCCATCTCATTCCTTAGCAAATTTGCTTACGCTGCATTAGTAGACTATTTGAAGCAAAAGAAGCAAGGAAAAGATCCTGTCTTCGTTGCAAACTCTATCCCTGGCTTAAAGAATACAGAGTGCTGGGATGGACAGGATGTAGAAGAAAAACAAAAGGCTGTTTAACAAATAAAAGCGGAAGCGGCTCGTTCAGAATCGCAGGACACTTCAAGCTCTCGACCTTGAAGCGCTTTTTGCTTCGAGCGAGAGAGCGAAATGACCGGAGATTCTAGCCGCTGGAGCTGGATATTAATTAAAAGCGGAGGTGACTTGCTCAGAACAGGAGGGCATTGGAGCTCCTGACGAAGAGGCGTTCTTTGCCTCACAGGAAGGCGCGAAATGACCGACTGGTCTAGTCACCGGAGCTGGATATCACTAAAAGCACAAGTGGCTCGTTTAGAACAAGAGCTATATATTAAACAAAATCCCTATTACTCCACAGTAATAGGGATTTTTATTTACAACAGTTCATAATTTGTTCAAATTAATTCCAGCAAAAGGGTTGATTTATAGAGATTACTAGATTATAATAATTATAAATTAGTAATTGATATCACATAACAACTCAAAAGGAGATTGATCATAATGAACAAACAAGTAATCGAAGTATTAAACAAACAAGTAGCAGACTGGAGCGTTTTATTCACAAAACTTCACAACTTCCATTGGTACGTAAAAGGACCTCAATTCTTCACATTACACGAGAAATTCGAAGAACTTTACACAGAATCAGCTACTCACATCGATGAAATTGCAGAACGTATTTTAGCAATTGGCGGCAAACCAGTAGCAACAATGAAAGAATACTTAGAACTATCTTCTATTCAAGAAGCAGCATACGGAGAAACTGCAGAAGGGATGGTCGAAGCAATCATGAAAGACTACGAAATGATGCTAGTCGAACTGAAAAAAGGCATGGAAATCGCTCAAGACTCTGATGATGAAATGACATCTGACCTACTACTAGGCATCTACACAGAACTAGAAAAACACGCTTGGATGCTACGTGCGTTCTTGAATCAATAATATGTAAAAGCGGAGGCGGCTTGCTCAGAATCGCAGGGCACTTCAAGCTCTCGACCTTGAAGCGCTTTTTGCTTCGAGCGAGAGAGCGAAATGACCGGAGATTCTAGCCGCTGGAGCTGGATATCATCTAAAAGCGGAGGTAGCTTGCTCAGAATGTGAGGGGGATGGAGCTTTTGACGTAGAGGCGCTCTTTGCCTCGCAGGAAAAAGCGAAGCCACCGAACATTCTAGCTACCGGAGCTGGATATTACTTTAAAGCAGAAGCGGCTTGCTTAGAACAGGAGGGTGTTGGAACTCCTGATTACGAGGCGCTTTTTGCCTCGAATGAAGGAGTGAAACAACCGACTGTTCTAGCCGCTGGAGCTGGATATCATTAAAAGCGGAAGCGGCTCGCTCAGAGTCGCTTTTTTCTGTAATGGTTGCACTTAACGGTACACGAAATTATATCAACGATTTTTCAAATATATCGATCATTACTCGAAATATATCAACGATTTTTTCATTATATCAATCATTACCCGCAATATATCAACGATTCAACAAAGGATATCAATTTGCCGACAAATCACGACAATATCAGCGCCCCTCTCCTCCACTTTCATCACTATATTACAATCTCATCTATGTTAAAATATAGGAAACACCCTTTAGTATCATAGATCCAAAAAGCTTTTCCAAATTCATCATTTACTACTTAAATGACGGGAGTGGTTCAGTTGAAAGACTACTTAATTAGAGCATTTTTTGCGTTAATAACAGTTGGGATTCTCTTACTTATAGCTAATATTTTCAATATACGTGTCGAGGTTAAGGACTATGCTTTCCTCGTTGTCGTAGCAATTGGTGGCGGCTGGGGTGGCTGGTACCTGTATAAAAAACAAAGTAATCAAAATGATAAAGGCATTCCAAAGTAATATGGAATGCCTCTTTTATTGCCTTCTGTAATAAATAATGAAATTCAGGCCACTAATACAACCAATCGCAATAAACATACAAAACGATTGTGGATCTCCAGCCAAATTATACTCATCAACAATAAAGCCAATCATAAAGAGTGTTATCGCCGAAACACCGATACACAATATCGAAATAAACCAAAGCGAAAATTCATTAATTAGCTCTTTCTTCTGCGTTGAAACGATTAGCATAACAAGAATAGACGCTGCTAAAATACTTTTAAAAACAGGACGTAAATACACAAACTCCTCCATCAATTTCTCCTTTTCCAAAAAACATCATATCTCAACATTAACATATTTAACCAATTTAAAAACACATGCCATCTTAAATTAAAACGACATGTGTTTCCGTATTTGCTATGATAGTTGCTTCCACTTCGTTCCCAAAACAGGACGCTCGTAATTTTGTATCTTATGAATGAGTGCATCTGCCGTCTCAGCGGCAACTATTAACTCTTTATTCGATGGATTCATGAATCCTTCTTCAGCTGCACGTTCAACCATTTGCAAAATTGGTCCGTAAAAACCTTTTATGTTTAATAAACCAACCGGCTTATTATGTATACCAATTTGTGACCAACATACAACTTCAAATAGTTCTTCAAACGTTCCGTATCCGCCTGGAAGCGCAATAAAAGCATCCGCAAGCTCTGCCATTTTAGCTTTACGTTCGTGCATCGTCTCTACTTCAATTAATTCTGTTAATCCTGTATGCACAATTTCTCCTCGGAATAGACCGCGCGGCATAACACCTGTTACACGTCCACCTAAACGAAGAACTTCGTTTGCTACTTCTCCCATTAATCCGACACATGAACCACCGTATACGAGCTCATAGTCGTTCTCAACAAACATTTTACCTAACTGAATTGCCTGCTCTTTAAATTCTGGTCTCTCCCCTAAATTTGAACCTGCAAACACACAAATCTTTCTCATTCTTACACCCCGAAACTATATATTGTTATGATACAATGAACATTGTACAACATATTGAGGGGATGAGAAAGAAATGGATATCGTTGCATTTCAAAGATGGGTTGAGGAATTTTACGAAAAACGAAGCTGGTCACAGTATAATGCTTTTATTCGGTTAAATTTCTTAACAGAGGAAGTTGGAGAAGTTTCACGCGTTGTTCGCGCAATCGAAATCGGTCGTGATCGTCCTGATGAAGACGCGAAAACAGAAGAAGAGCTAAAACAAGAACTAAAAGAAGAACTTGGTGATGTACTATCTAACTTTATTATTCTTTCGCAAAAATATGATTTAGACTTACAAGACATTATGGACGCACACGTCACAAAGCTTTCGAAAAGGTTCGAGACATCCAAATGAGAATATTATCAATTATGGTATAATATTCTTGTCACAATACTAAGGGGGATTTTATGTTATCAAAAAAATTGCACGACGCATTAAATGAACAAATGAACTTTGAATTTTACTCTGCCCATGCTTATATGGCAATGGCTGCTTACTGTACAGCGGAGAGCTATGATGGATTCGCTAACTTTTTCCTTGTACAAGCTGAAGAAGAACGTTTCCACGCAATGAAACTTTACAACTATATTAATGACCGCGGAGAGCGTGCTATTATTACTGGATTTGATAATCCGAATAACGAATACGAATCTGTATTAAACGCTTTTGAAATTGCACTTGAACACGAGCGTGAAGTAACGAAGCGTATTTATAACTTATCTGATATTGCTTGGGACGAGCGTGAACATGCAACAATTACATTCTTAAAATGGTTCGTTGACGAACAAGTGGAAGAAGAAGCTTCATTCGATAGCATCATTCAAAAATTAAAACGTATTACAAGCGATTCAAACGCACTGTTTATGCTAGATGCTGAATTAGAGAAACGTACATTTACGCCTCCAGCTGAATAATATTTCAATCACCTTAATACATGTATTAAGGTGATTTTTTTGTTTGCTCTCTATCTTAAAATCACCTTAAATTTCCTCATATTTGACATAGTTCCAGCTATAAAATGGTATTATTTTCAATATAAAAACCAATATACGAGGAGAGGAAAAATGAATCAACGTGTAGAAGCTGTTGATGCAATTCGTGGTTTCGCTTTGTTTGGCATTTTACTAGTCAATATGACATTAATTCAATTTGGGTTCTTCACCAGTGAAAAACCAACTTATCTATTCGGCGATCTTGATAAAGGCGCTAATTGGTTTATTCAATTTTTCGGTACACATAATTTTATCTCCCTATTCTCTTTTTTATTTGGCCTTAGCATTATTTTGCTGCAAAAAAGTATTATTGCAAAAGGAAAAAAATTCTTCCCCACATACATAAGACGTATTATCATTCTTTTACTACTAGGCTACATTCACGGCACTTTTGTTTGGGAGGGCGATATTTTATTTGCATACGGAATAATCGGGATTTTCTTAATGATGTTCATCAATCGAAAACCGAAAACTTTGCTCATTTGGGCGATTATTCTACTCGCACTTATTACACTTATGTCTTATCAAACTGATCCATCTACAAATATAAATGATTTCGCACCCTATACTGAAAAAGAACATAAAGTCCATCAAACTGGAAGCTATATGGATCACGTCAACTTTAGATTGACTGAAAATCCTTTTGATTACATGGGAATTAACGGTGCATTCGGATTATTTTTCATATCAGTTTTCGCAATAATTTTTATGTCTCCACTGTTCCTACTCGGAATGTATGTAGGGAAAAAAGGCTGGCTATTTGAGGTCAGTAAACATATACCTGCTATCAAAAAAATATGGTTTGCCACCGGTCTCTTCTCTTTTACAATTAAAATCTTAGCTATGTTCGTAAAACACCCGCTTTTAATTATGCTACAAGATGGCCTTACACCAGTAACTATGACCTTCTTTTACGGAAGCACAATCATTTTATTATTCCATTACAAAAAAGCAACCCGTCTACTAACATACATAGCGAATATGGGGAAAATGTCCGTTAGTAATTACTTAGCGCAATCTATTATCGCAACAACCATTTTTTACGCATATGGATTTGGCTTATACGGGAAAATTGGCTATTTCTTCGGTATTCTTTTAACCATCGGAATTTATACGATTCAATTATTCGTTAGCACCTATTGGCTCCAAAAATACCGAATGGGGCCAGTGGAATATGCGTGGAGACTGGGAACTTATTTAGAGAAACCACGTTTTAAAAGAGACTTGGATAAAGCAAGTTAAACAAAAAAAGCAATGAGCCCACGCTCATTGCTTTTCTTAATTTATTAAAGCATAACCCCAACGATAATCGCTGATAATATACTTACTAACGTTGCACCGTATACAAGTTTTAAACCGAATGATGATACAACGTTTGCTTGTTTGCCATCGATACTCTTCGTTGCACCTGCGATAATTCCGATAGATGAGAAGTTCGCAAATGATACAAGGAAGATAGATAAAATACCTACTGTACGAGCTGATAAATCACCAGCTACTTTTCCAAGGTCAAGCATTGCAACGAATTCGTTCGTTACTAATTTTGTTGCCATAATTTGTCCTGCTTGTAGCATCTCTGATGTTGGAATACCCATTACGAATGCTAATGGTGAGAAGATGTATCCTAAAATGCTTTGGAATGTGATTCCGAAAATTGAATCGAATACACCGTTAATTGCTGTAATTAATGCTACGAAACCGATTAACATCGCCGCTACTGTTACAGCGATTGAGAAACCAAGCATAATATATTCGCCTAACATTTCAAAGAATGTTTGTTTCTTGTCTTCTTGTAATTCTAAAATATCGTCTTCTTCTTTTACTTCATATGGATTAATGATATGAACGATAATGAATCCACTGAATAAGTTTAATACAAGTGCTGTTACTACATATTTTGGATCAATCATTTTCATATAAGAACCGACGATTGACATCGATACTGTAGACATTGAAGATGCACAAAGTGTGTATAAACGATTTTTCGGTAATTTGCTTAGTTGATCTTTTACTGTAATGAATACTTCCCCTTGACCAACGATTGCAGCTGCTACCGCATTATATGATTCTAGTTTTCCTAAACCGTTAACTTTACTTAATAGGAAACCGACTGCACGAATGATAATCGGTAAAACTTTAATATGTTGCAGAATCCCGATTAATACTGCTAAGAAAATAATCGGTAATAATACTGTTAAGAAGAATGGTGCTTGTCCATCGTTTGCTAGACCACCAAATACGAAATTAACCCCAGCTTCCGCAAATTTTAAAATAGCGCCAAATCCATCTGCGATCCCTTTTACTAATACAAATCCGACCTTTGTATTTAGTAAGAAATACGCAAGTACCAATTGAATGACAAGCATAAGTGCAATTGGTTTATATTTAATTTTCTTACGATCTGAACTGATAAGGAAACCTAGTACAAATACTACAAGTAAACCGACTAGAAACATTACTATTTTCATATGTGAATCCTCCACTTCTCCCATGAGTTATTGGTCGTATAACGTATAACGAATGACGTCTGACCATTGATGTTAAAAAAATTTAAAACCCCTAAATACTATTCAACTGTCATCTAAAATCAGTAAGCGTTTACATAAATTGCAATTTATAAAAGGTAGCCTCTTCTCTCCTACCATATTTGAAAGTCTGAAATTGATACCACCTACAAATCAAATTGTAAGCGTTATCTAGACGAAATGCAATATAAATTTTAAAAGATTTTTATATGTTAATATATTCCTAATTAATTGGTTTTTTCATGCAATTTTACCATAAAAATAGCCCTAGCTATGAGCTAGGACCATCCTTTTTTACCCCGATTGGTGAGGGCTAATAATCAGCGGGGGATAAAGCCACCCACTGATTAAAGTTTCACTTTATAACATAACACCAACGATAATCGCTGATAGAATACTTACTAATGTCGCACCATACACAAGGCGTAGACCAAATGATGATACAACATTTGATTGATTTTCATCGATACCTTTCGTTGCACCTGCGATAATTCCGATAGATGAGAAGTTCGCAAATGATACAAGGAATACAGAAAGAATACCAACTGTACGAGCCGATAAATCACCAGCTACTTTTCCAAGATCAAGCATCGCAACAAACTCATTTGATACTAATTTTGTTGCCATAATTTGTCCCGCTGTTACCATCTCAGCTTGTGGGATACCCATTACGAATGCTAATGGTGAGAAAATATATCCTAAAATAGCTTGGAATGTAATACCGAACACGGAATCAAACAAGCTATTAATTGCTGTAATTAATGCTACGAAACCAAGTAACATAGCTGCTACTGTAATCGCAATCGTGAAACCAAGCATAATGTACTCGCTCAGCATTTCAAAGAATGATTGTTTTTTCTTATTTTCTAATTTCAGTGTATCTTCTTCTTCTGTAATATCGTACGGGTTAATAATATGAATGATAATGAAACCACTAAATAAATTTAATACAAGTGCTGTTACTACATATTTCGGTTCGATCATTTTCATATAAGAACCAACGATTGACATCGACACCGTCGACATAGAAGATGCACATAATGTATATAAACGATGTTTTGGGATTTTACTTAATTGATCTTTTACTGTAATAAATACTTCCGCTTGTCCAACAATGGCAGCTGCTACTGCGTTATATGATTCTAATTTTCCTAGACCATTTACTTTACTTAACAACGTACCAATAGCACGAATAAATACAGGTAAAATTTTAAAGTGTTGCAGAATTCCGATTAAAACGGCAAAGAATACGATTGGTAATAGCGCTGTTAAGAAGAATGAAACCTCTCCTTTATTAACAAGACCACCAAATACGAAAACGATTCCAGCTTCCGCATATCCAAGAAGTGCCCCAAATCCATCTGAAATTCCTTTTACTAAAATATAACCGACTTGCGTATTTAATAAGAAATAAGATAATGCTAGCTGAATAATAAGCATAATTGCGATTGGTTTATACTTAATCTTCTTTCGATCGGCACTTATAAGAAAACCGAGTACAAATACAACAAGTAATCCTACAAGGAACATAACAAACTTCATTAATAAAATCCTCCATTTAACTCTTCATTAACGTTGAACGTCTGACCACTCAAAACAAGAAATAATCCGAACTTTCTATTTCTCCTCCAAAACCTTCAATCGAATAGGAAAAATCATAAAACCTCTTGTTTCAAAGGCATTTATCATTCTAACACAAATCACATCTCATATCCGCACTTTTCTTAAAAAAATTACATTTTATTATAAAACACTCATTAATGTTCGTCTTTTACTCCCAACAAATATATGGATAAAACAAAAAATGAGCATCAAGTTTCACTTGATGCTCACCTCATTATACTGCTTTTTCTTTATCAGCTACTTGCTCTTCCCAGCACTCTGTATTTTCCAGGCCTGGAATTGAATTCGCATAAAAGACTGGATCTTTTCCTTGTTTCTTTTGCTTTACGTAATCTGATAATGCTGCAAAGGCATACTTAGAAAGGAATACGATTGCCACTAAGTTAATAACAGCCATAATACCCATGAATAAATCTGCTACATCCCAAACGATTTGAATTGTCGCTACAGATCCTAGCATAACCATACCAAGTACAACAATGCGGTATGCATTTAATAACACTTTACTTCCATTTAAGAACTCAATATTCGTTTCACCATAGTAGTAGTTACCTACTAATGAACTAAATGCAAACAAGAAGATCGCAACTGCTACAAATATAGAAGCCCATGGACCGATATGTTGACTTAACGCCTGCTGCGTTAATTGAATTCCATTTAAATCAGCTGCATTATGCACATCTGATAAAAGAATAATAAATGCTGTACAACTACAAATTAATAATGTATCAGTAAATACCCCTAAAGTTTGAATGAAACCTTGTTTAACTGGGTGCGTTACGTTTGCAGTCGCTGCTGCGTTCGGCGCACTACCCATACCTGCTTCATTTGAGAATAACCCACGTTTTACCCCTAATAAAATCGCAGCTCCTAATCCTCCGCCTACTACTTCTTTAATTCCGAAAGCATGTAAGAAAATTTCTTTAAATACATATGGAATTGCCGTAATGTTTGTTACAACAACGAATAATGCCACTGCTACATAAATAATTGCCATTACTGGAACAATCATTTCAACCGCGCGAGCAATTCGTTTTACTCCGCCAAAAATAATAACTGCAAGTAAACCAGCCATTACAAGACCTACTAATCTACTATCTGTTTTGAATGCTCCATCAAAAGCAGCTGCTACAGTATTAGATTGCACAGCGTTAAAAATCAATCCGAAACTTACTGTTATTAATACAGAGAAAATAGCTCCAAGCCAGCGTTTATTTAAACCCTTTTCCATATAATACGCTGGACCACCACGGAACGTATTCCCATCTTTCACTTTATAAATTTGCGCTAATGTGCTCTCTACAAATGCAGAAGCACCCCCAATTACCGCGATTAACCACATCCAAAATACTGCTCCTGGACCACCTGCTGAGATTGCAATAGCTACACCAGCTAAGTTACCAGTACCTACACGAGAAGCTGTACTCATACAAAATGCTTGAAATGATGATACGCCGCTCTTCTCTTTTTGCGCTTTTCTCGTTTTCGAGCTTGCTCCATCCCCAAGCAAACGAATCATTTCACCGAAGTAACGAACTTGGACAAATTTCACACGAAATGAAAAATAGAGCCCTAACCCAATTAACATCGCAATAATGACATATGACCAAAGGATATTATTTACATCCCCAATTACCTTAGCTAAAAAATCCATATTTGCATTGCCCCCTCTTCCTAACAATAAGAAAATTATATTCTAAAAACTTTAAGTAATCAAGAACTTTATGTAAGGTTTTATGACATGAGTATGTCAAATATCTTAACGTATATGTTTTTTTACATAAAAATATAGCCATCACATGCATTTATCCAATACTCAATCACTTATCCTCTTCGACCAGTCATACTTTTAAAATAGTACGTTCCCCACAAATAACGAGAGGAACAAACAAAAAAAGTTATATTAATAATTACCTCTCACCCTTTTCATCATTTACTACAACAAAAAAGGCGAGCATCGAATTCATCTCGATGCTCGCCTTTTCATTATACTGCTTTTTCTTTATCCATTACTGCTGACTTATCCCAACACTCTGTATTTGTTAAGCCAGGAATAGAATCTGCACTGAAGACTGGATCTTTTCCTTGTTTCTTTTGTCTTACATAGTCTGCCAATGCAGCATACGCAAATCGTCCAAGAAGTGTAATCGCAATTAAGTTTGTGATTACCATTAGTCCCATAAATAGATCCGCCATATTCCATACAACTTGAAGCGTCGCAACAGAACCGAATAATACCATTCCTACTACCGCAATACGGTAAATCGTTAACCACGTTTTACTTTGTTTAATGAATTCAATATTCGTTTCACCATAATAGTAGTTTCCTAAAAGAGAACTAAATGCAAATAAGAAAATAATAATCGCTAAGAAGCTACTTGCCCATGGACCGATTTGTGAACTTAATGCATTTTGCGTTAACTCAATACCTTCTAAATTTGTTGCTTTATATGCACCAGAACATAGTACGATAAATGCTGTTGATGTACATACTAAGAATGTATCTACTAATACGCCAATTGTTTGAATAAAACCTTGTTTTGCTGGATGCGTTACATCAGCCGTCGCTGCCGCGTTTGGCGCACTACCCATACCTGCTTCGTTCGCAAATAATCCGCGCTGAATACCGTATTTCATCGCAGCGCCGATACCGCCACCTACAGCTGAATCTAAACCGAATGCACCTTTAAAGATTTCCGTAAACACATCTGGTATTAAATAGAAGTTTTTAATAACAACAAAAATAGCTACCGCAATATAAATAAGCGCCATTGGCGGAACAATCATTTCCGACATACGTGCAATACTTTTTACACCACCAAAAATAATAACCGCAACTAATGCAGCTAATACAATACCAACAATATAACGCTCTAAACCAAATGCATTTTCAAATGCTAATGTTACTGTATTCGCTTGTACTGAGTTAAAAATTAAACCGTAACTAATTGTAATAAGGATAGAGAACCAAATTCCCATCCAACGTTTATTTAAACCTTTTTCCATATAATAAGCAGGACCACCACGGAAGCCACTGCCATCTTTTATTTTATAAATTTGGGCCAGCGTACTTTCTACAAAACTTGAAGAAGCCCCGATAATCGCAATAACCCACATCCAAAATACCGCGCCAGGTCCTCCCATAGATATAGCTAACGCTACACCAGCTAAGTTACCGATACCAATACGAGCTGCTGAACTCATACAAAACGCTTGGAAAGAAGATACACTACCTTTTTTACGCGTCTTTCCAGTTAATCCATCACTCATTAGTCGAACCATTTCCCCTAAATGAGTAATTTGTACGAATTTCAATTTAATAGAAAAATAAAGACCTAAACCAATTAACATCGCAATAAGAATATATGACCAAAGAATTGTATTCGTTGATGAAACAAATTGCTCTAAAATATTCATACAATTAACCCCTCCTTTTCTCCATAAAACGAATTATATTTAAAAAACATTCAAAAATCAACATTTTTCGACAATTTGCAATTTCCAAATATTAGCCAGGCTCGCAGTAACAATATCTTTATGACTGCCCTCCCTCTAACTGTGCATACTAAAACAAAAAATAAATTCACAAACAACCCCATTGACAAAAACACCAACCTGTAACTATAATGATTACAACAGGTTGTAACAAACCTAATTACAATACATTCATTCACTTTCAGATATACACTTTAACAAAACACTTTGGAGGGATTTATTATGAAAATCGGAATTATCGGAGCAACTGGTAAAGCAGGAAGTCGTATTTTAAAAGAAGCATTAGATCGCGGACATGAAGTAACTGCAATCGTAAGAAACGCTGCAAAAATTACAGAAGAAAACGTAAAAGTGTTAGAAAAAGACGTATTTTCTCTTACATCTAACGACCTACAAGCATTCGATGTAGTTGTAAATGCATTCAGTGCTCCAGCAGGACAAGAACACCTTCACGTAGATGCAGGAAACGTACTAATTGAAGCGATGAAAGGTGCACCTAACACAAAATTACTTGTAGTTGGCGGCGCTGGAAGCTTATTTGTAGACGAAAAGAAAACAACACGTGTATTTGAGACACCAGGTTTCCCAGGCGAATACCTTGCAACAGCTCAAAACCAAGGCAAAAACTTAGAAATCTTACAACAAACAAATGATATCACTTGGACATTCATCAGCCCTTCTGCACTATTCGCATTAGGAAAACGCACTGGTTCTTACAAAGCTGGTAAAGACAACCTTCTTGTTAACGCAAAAGGTGATAGCTACGTAAGTTACGAAGATTTCGCAGTAGCAGCACTTGATGAAATCGAAAATCCAAAACATGTAAACGAACGCTTCACAGTAGTTTCTGAAGCTGAATAATAAAAAAGCTCGTAAAACATTATGTTTTACGAGCTTTTTCTTATTATTGTACTTGCTCTAAGCCATTTTGAGTAATCTTGAAGGAAATCTCTTTAAATTTTTTCGCATCCCCTTTTCCAATTAACTCACCAGTTTTATACCAACTTAAACGATCAGATTCTGCATGATACACTTTTACTACATCACCATACTCGAACATCATACCATTTACTTGCTCAGCAAAATTCTTTGAAGTCTCTTGTCCTTCTGCCGTTACATGCTTTTTCTCGGTTCCATTTTGATCATATACCGTAAGTCCTATATACTGTTCATTTACAAAACGATAATGTATTTCACCATCAGTAAATGTTGCATGTAATTTCTTCGCATCATGATTTAAGGTAACGATTGAACGCGTTACATCAGCCACACCTTGGTATACTATACTATCTCCATACATCACTTCTAATGAAGCTTCCGTCACTTTCTTATTACCAAAGCGATCTTTTGTTTCTACTTTTACTTTTTGTTCACCAATTTTTGTTGTATTCGGTTTTTCTACAAATCCGAGTACTTCTCCATCTTTCACTTGAACAAAGTTTTTTGCATCTAATTTTTCAGCGTCTGTTCCAATTACTACTTTTTGTGGTACTGCTGTTACTTCTTGCCCAGCTTCCATTCTTTCAAAGCCGTTTTCAGTAATTTTGAAGACTAGTTCCTTTATCTCTTTATTCTTTCCTTCTCCCGCATATACACCTTTTTTGTACCAGTGTAGGCGTGAAGATTCTGCATGATATACTTTCAACATATCTCCATACTCAAATGTTAATCCATTTACTTCCTTGGCAAAAGCTTTCGTATTTTCCATACCTTTTACCGCTATATTTTTCTTCACTCTTCCTTCTTTATTGTACAGAGTAAATTCAAAATACTTCTCATCTTTAAAGTAATCATGAATCAAATTATCCGTATCTGTCGCACTCATTTTTTTCGTATCATGATGTAACGTTATAATCGATTTCATATCGTCACTACCATAACTTAATCCATATACAAATAGGCTATCTCCATAAGTTACTTCTACTGGAACTTCCGTCACTTTCTTATTTCCGAAACGATCTTTCGTTTCTACTTTTACTTTTTGTTCACCAATCTTTGTCGTATTTGGTTTTTCTACAAATCCAACTACTTCTCCGTCTTTCACTTGCACAAAATCTTTTGCTTCTAATTTTTCAACGTCTGTTCCAATTACTAATTTTTGTGGTACTGCCGTTACTTCTTGCAGAGCTTCTAATCTTTCAAATCCATTTTCAGTAATTTCAAAGAATAATTCTTTTATTTCTTTATTTTTTCCTTCTCCCACATATAAACCTTTTTGATACCAATGTAAACGTGAAGACTCTGCATGGTATACTTTCACCACATCTCCATATTCAAATACTAACCCATTTACTTCCTTGGCAAAAGCTTCTGTATTCTCCAAGCCTTTTACCTCTATATTTTTCTTCTCTTTTCCCTCTTTATTGTACAAGGTGAATTCAAAATACTTCTCATCTCCAAAGTAATCATGAATCAAATTATCCGTATCTGTCGCACTCATTTTTTTCGTATCCTGATGTAACGTTATAATTGATTTCATATCGTCACCATCATAGCTTAACCCATATACAAGTAAACTATCTCCATATGTCACTTCTAATGGAACTTCCGTCACTTTCTTATTTCCAAAACGATCTTTCGTTTCCACTTTTACTTTTTGTTCACCGATTTTCATTGTATTCGGTTTTTCTACAAAACCAATTACTTCTCCACCTTTTACTTGAACAAAGTTGTTCGCCTCTAATTTTTCAGCGTCTGCCCCGATTACTACTTTTTGCGGTACTGCTTCTACTTCCTGTATACCGTCTATTAGTTCATATCCTTGTGGAGTAATCTTAAAGAACTTTTCTTTTTTATTCTTAGCTCCACCTTGCTCTACAAGTTTATTACTTTGATACCAATCGAAACGACTTGGTTCTGCATGATATACTTTCATAATATCGCCATATTGAAGTTCAACACCTTCAAGTTGCAAAGCAACTTTTTTAGAATTTTCTTGACCTTCTATAGAAATATTTTTCTTTTCATTTCCGTCCTTATCATATAAGGTAATCCCTACATACTTTTCATTTTTAAAGCGCTCATGGAACTCATTACCAACGAAAGAAACGTTGATTTTCTTTTCATCATGAAGGAGCGTTATAACAGAATTTACCTCATCACCGTAACCTTTAAATACCATAGTATCTCCATAAAGACTGTTAACTGGAACAGAAATGAAATTCCTCTGTCCTTTCTCATCCTCAATTTCTACTAATACCGCTCTTTTTCCAACCTCTAAATCCAGCCACATAATTCTACCTGTTACTTTTACATTTTCACCTAAATTTTGAACAAGACTATTTGCTAGATTTTCATTAAAATTCGCACCAACGATGAGATCTTGTACCACATTAGACGCTTCACCATAAGGAAGCCCTCCGTATGGTTTCACTTGTTTTTCACGAATAATATTACTATCTGTTGCTTTCCATATTTCTTTTTCTAATTTAGGTAAATTTAAATTTTCGATTTTCCCTCTAACCTCATCATTTGGACCTAATCCCCATTTCTCAAAAAACGGTACTAAGTTTTGTTTAGCCGCTTTCGATGCCATATAAATAAACATTTGCTTTTTATCTTCATCTGAAGCAGGCATTTCAGATTCTGGTAATAAGCGATACATTTGATGTAAATTAGGGTAAAAATGCTCTCCATAAGCTAAATCAAGTTGCCAAAACATTACTAGTTTCTCGAATTCTTCCATATTTTTTTGAGCATCAGGATTATCTAAGTAAGCAAAAGCTTTTTTATAATGACCATCTTCTTCTAGACTTGATTTATTGCCTAACATTCTTTGAACCGATAATGAATATATATTTACTGTTACTTCTCCTACACCTGACCAAAACCAAGGAGCTTGCTGATGTAAATGCCCTACTTCATGCCACGGTCCCCAGCCATCTCCTTGTAATCTCTTTATATTTAAAACCCTATCCATAGTCTCTGGAACATACCCTGTATGATAATGAGTAGCAAACATCCAATCATCTTTATCTGGTTTTCTCTTTTCAACAAATTGGATATAGTGGTTTGGAGCTTTTGACACCCCTATACCATCTTCAGATAATCCTGCTACAGAATTTTCAAAGCGAATAATCTTATCATGTAGCCTCATTAATTCTACTGGATCCGTCTCTCCCATATAGTTTTCCACTGCTTCAGGACTTGGAGTAATTAAACTTCTCTCACCCTTCAATTCAACTGCATAAGGATTTTTATACTTCTTTAACATTGCATCCCAATCTTTTTTTGTGTGCTTCCCTAAGATAAATAATGGAAAATGACTTCCTCCATGAATAACTGAAGCTGTTACTTCGCCATCATTATTCATGTTATAAAAATATAGTATTCCACCTATTGAAGATGAAATATTATTTTCACCAGGTTTTAACTCAAATTCTTCAAACCCTTTTTCATCATATGACTTCGTTCCTATGAACGCTTTAATAGATTGCGTTCCTTTTATTTCAATTTTAATTTCTTCATTTGGACCAGCATAAATTCCAGTTGGTTCATTCGCTGAAAGTACATAACGTACTTTTAAGCGTTTTTGCTCTTCTTCAATACTACCTTTCCCAGGCAAATGAAACGTTCTCTGCTCCAAACGATTCTCTTTACTCTCTTCCAACTGCCCGCCCTTATTCTCTTCCAAAGGCGCCGCATATCCTTTCGATGCTTCGAAAGCTACTGGTGATAATAATGTAGATATACAAATACCAGCTACTAATACCCTACTCTTTTTCTGCTTTGACATAATCTGTGTCCCCTGTCCTTTTTTTAGACAAACCATCCTATATATTCATTTAATAAGAAATCCTATTATTTTTATAAAAACATTTAATGAATAGACTAACGCCTCTCGCACCTATATCAATTACTTCCGCATTTCTCTAAATGTATTCGCTTTCTTAAATTGTAAAATTTTTCATGTATTATGCCCTCCTCACTTCACTCTACTTGTGATGAGTTCTCTTCTTACATAAAAGAAACATAGTAAAAGATATATTTTAGTCTCGTCATCTATACATCTAAAAATAAAACCTTACATTTTCTTCATATATGACCATCTATAGGTAGTTTTTCCAACTGAATTGTACACGCTTTACACTTTGTTTGATAGACTTTTCAATTAGAATAATGTTACAATTTTGTGAATTTAATCTATTTATTGTAACGTTTGGATTTTATTATATTTTGTTATTTCCAAATAATTTTCTCAACATAAAAACAGTGTTTTATCTAATTAATAATTATCTTGATATAATTTTAAATTTCATATATAAAAAGCATTGGTTAACACCAATGCTTTCATCCTTACCTTTTATATTGATTCGGTTTATGCGGTTCATTTGGAGTATGTGGTTTATTATTATCATGACCATTTCCTTTTTTCCAACTCACTGATAACTCCGGACTTGTTTCTTCTTCACTACGCTCAAGTAATACAACTGCATTTTGAATTGTGGGTGTACCTTTATGTGCAATCCCTTGTAGCTTCGTTAATTTCCCGATTGCTTTAAAGCTAAATCCACCAGCTGGTGTTTGTTTCGGAATTAAAATGCGGAACTTCTCTCCTACATTAAATTCTGTTTTTGTTTCGCCCTTTTCATTTGCAAATTTCACGCCCGCTGGTGCACCTGTTGGTTGCACTTTATACGTTCCGCTTTTTGCATTTGTTTCTACTGTATATAAGCCTGTTTCAAAGAAATCATTTTTCAATACCGCTTCTTGTTCTTCTGTTGGTACGACACTCATCGTAATTTCTTGTAACTCTTCACTAGCGCTAGCTTTTGCAACGATATCTTTCGTCACCTTTTCTACATTTTTATTACGGAAATCTAAATCATTAATATCGATTTGTTTTAACGCATTCCATACTGCAAGCTGCGTTGCATAATGAGCTTCTCTCCAATCAGAAACACCTAATTCTTGCGGGCTCTTTTGTGGATATCCATTCAATAATACGCGATATACGTTAATATCCACTTTCCCCATTTCCGGTAAATCTTGACCGCTTGGAGATTTTAAATCTACATTTAAGCAAAAAGCAATTTTGCCATCTGCCGTTTTAATAAGCTCTGTTCGAATTGGTTTCTTCTTGGACTTACTATAACTCCAATCCATTTGATACTTTGTATGGTCCATCACTTCTGCGAATGCTTTTTGAAGTGGGAATAACACAAATAAAACACTTAAAAACATAGCTAAAAGTTTGAACGATTGCTTTATATTCATGTTCACAGCCCCTTAATAACAAACTTAATACTAAGTAGTATTTAATTAGAAAATATTTTTATACAAAAAAAAGAGTGCTTTTACGCACTCTTTTTTCTTACCTTAATCTTAGAAATCGAAGTTATCAGGATCTGGACCAACGCGGTGATTTTGATTTAACGCATCGATTTTTTCCATATCTTCTTTCGTTAATTCAAAGTTAAATACATCAGCATTTGCAATAATGCGGTGTTCTTTCGTTGATTTTGGAATTGTAATCACTCCATTTTGAAGATCCCAACGTAAAATAACTTGCGCTGTTGTTTTGCCATATTTCTCAGCAATCTCTTGTAATGTTTCATTATCTAATAATTGACCTTGCATAAGTGGTGACCATGCTTCCATTTGAATACCTTGTTCTTTACAGAAAGCTTGTAATTCTTTTTGTGTTAAACGAGGGTGGTATTCTACTTGGTTAATCATTGGCTTAATTTCTGCATCTTTCATTACATCTTGTAAGTGGTGAATTTGGAAGTTACTTACGCCAATTGCACGTACGAGATTTTCTTTATAAAGTGTTTCTAGCGCTCTCCACGTATCTTTATATTTTCCTTCTACAGGCCAGTGAACAAGATATAGGTCTAAATACTCTAGTTCTAATTTCTTTAAGCTCTCTTCGTATGCAGCAATTGTTTCTTCGTATCCTTGATCTGCGTTCCATACTTTTGAAGTGATAAATAATTCTTCTCTTGAAATACCAGTCGCTTCAATACCTGCACGGATTCCTTCACCTACAGCTTTTTCATTTCCGTAAATTGCAGCTGTATCGATGCTACGGTATCCTGCTTTAATCGCTGATTTTACAGCTTCTACAAGTTCTGGTCCTTCTTCTACTTTAAATACACCTAAACCGAACCAAGGCATTTCTACACCATTATTTAATACTGTTTTACTTTGTAAGTTTTTCATTTTATTTTCTCTCCTTTTATTTTACTTGATCTCTTTTTTCTAATGTCATGCTCCACGCTGTTAAAATCACAGCACCTACTACCATAATTCCGCCTACCCAAGCCGTATGAATTAATCCTAACGAGTTCGTTACAATACCGCCCAAGTAAGCACCAAGAGCAATTCCTGCGTTAAATGCTGCGATGTTAATCGCCGATGCTACATCAACAGCGCTAGGTACAAACCTCTCAGCCAAGATAACGACATACACTTGTAGCCCTGGGACATTCATAAACGCAAATAGTCCCATAAAAATAATTGTAATGAATCCAGCAACTTTAAATGGTGCTGTAAATGTTAAAACAAATAATACAATCGCTTGAATAAAGAACATGTAAAATAACGCTCGAATCGGATTATGATTTGATAATTTTCCACCGACCATATTCCCAATCGCAATTGCAATTCCATACACTAACAAAATAATTGTAACGGTACTTGCTTTAAATCCTGTTACTTCTTGTAATAACGGAGATAAATACGTAAATGTTACGAACGTTCCCCCATATCCTAATGCAGTAATAATAAATACAAGTAACAGTCTTCCATTCGTAATCAGCTTAAATTGATCACGAAATGATACAGACGTACCTTTTTTTAAATTAGAAGGAATTAGCATACTATTGGCGATTAAAGCAACAATTCCAATGGCCACAATAACAATAAACGAGGCCCTCCAGCCAAATTGTTGACCGATAAACGTTCCAATTGGCACACCTGTAATAGTCGCAACTGTTAATCCAGTAAACATAATCGCAATGGCACTTGCACGTTTATTCTCAGGTACAAGAGCAGCCGCAATTGTAGATCCAATTGACATAAAAACACCATGTGCAAATGCAGATACAACCCTCGCAATAAGTAACACAGTAAAACTTGTTGCTACTGCCGCAATGCCATTACCAATAATGAAAATAATCATAATCCACATTAATAACGTCTTTCGCGACATACTAGCTGTTAATGACGTTAATACTGGAGCACCAAACGCTACTCCTAATGCATATAAAGAAACAGTTAACCCCGCTGTTGTAACAGAAACATGTAAATCCTCTGAGATAGATGGTAATAAGCCGACACTAATAAATTCAGTTGTACCAATTCCAAACGCACTAATTGCTAGTGCTAATAAAGCAAACATACTTCTCCGATTCGTCTGTACTGCCGAAGAAGATACTGTATATGAATTCAATTGAACTCCTCCTTAATGCGAGAAATCCAATCATAATAGTATGATAAAAAGGCCTTTTTATCTTCTACAAAAATAACTTTACTGTTGATATACGCTATTATGAATGGCTTTACTCTTTTTTTGAAGAACGCACTTAAAAGTACGATAGGTACCTAAAAGTAACATAGGCACTTTTTAGTACCGTACTACTCATTTCCCTCTTACGTATGCTATTATGGAACATATTCAACATGATAAAAAGTACGTACTTTAAAGTGCTATAGGCACTTTTTAGTGACATTTAATTATTTAGCTTCTTTTGTTGGAGAACTTAAATCTACATTCATCAAAGGAGATTTTTATATGAAAAAATATAATATTCCCGTTGAAGCGACTTTAGAGGTTATCGGTGGAAAATGGAAGGTTGTTATCCTTTGTCATCTAACGAAAGGCACAAAAAGAACGAGTGAACTAAAACGTTTAATGCCTGGGATTACACAAAAAATGTTAACTCAGCAATTACGTGAATTAGAAGACGATGGGGTCATTCAAAGAAAGGTATACAATCAAGTACCACCAAAAGTAGAATATTCACTTACAGAATACGGTTGGTCTTTAGAATCCATTCTTGATTCTCTTTGTACTTGGGGCGAATGCCATCTTGAAAAAAGCGGTAACACATCGATGCTAATTGTAGAAGGTGAATAATAGGAAAAAGGAAAAAACGAACATGAATTTGTTCATTTTTCCCTTTTTTTCTTTATATGTATATACATTTCTAACTGGAACAAAATATTTTATACGCTTTCATACCTTGTCAGTACTACGTTATACACTCAATATCAAATAATTAGGAATCATTTTTATGTTAACATAGGTGCATATAGTATATAATATAGGATATATATTATATACACTTTCCGGTAGCGGAGCTTTTCCATTATGCGGACAAGCCATGTATCGGACAGTTCATAAATGATAAGTGAGACGTTATGGTTTTAGATTTATGTTTGCAGCTTACTTGCTGTCGTAAATTTAAAGGCATTTTATTGTGTTTTGTGAAACTTTGTATAAAGTTTCGCAAGCGTTTACTATCTTACTTATCAAAAAATAAGAGTATTGCTATCGTAAAGGAGAATTGGAGATGCCAGAAACTATGACTCAAACAAAGCCAGAACAAGAAACTGTACAAATTTCTGCTAGCCAAGGACAACTTGATGTACTTGATCAGTTGTTAAAACCTGAGGTACAAGAATCATTAACAACACTAGTAGAACAGCTTCCAAAATTAACTGAGCTTGTTAACATTTTAACCAAATCTTATGACTTCGCTCAAACTGTTGCTACTGATGAAGTATTAAAAAGCGACACTGTTGGTGCAATTACAGAGCTTGTAGAACCTGTAAAAGATACAGTGAAAAGCATGGCTGCAACTGCAATCGAAGCGAAAGATCGTGCTGAAGAAAGCAACGAAGTTATCGGCCTATTCGGTCTGTTAAAATTACTAAAAGATCCACAAGCACAAAAAATGTTCCGCTTTGTGAACGCATATCTTCAAATTAGTGCAGAACGTAACAATAAATAATTTAACTTATAACAACAATTAGTAAAGACGGGGGATATCATACTATGTCAAAACAAATTGTCATCTTAGGCGCTGGTTATGGCGGTCTTCTTGCCGCTTTAAACGTACGTAAATATTACAGCAAATCAGAAGCACAAGTTACAGTGATTAACCAATACCCAACACACCAAATCATCACTGAACTACACCGCCTTGCAGCTGGTAACGTGTCTGAGCAAGCAGTTGCAATGCCACTTACAAAGCTTTTCAAAGGGAAAGACATCGATCTTAAAATCGCAACAGTTGAGTCATTCTCAGTTGATAGCAAAGAAATCAAACTAGCTGGCGGCACTACTTTATCTTACGATGCACTTGTAGTTGCTTTAGGAAGTAAAACTGCTTACTTCGGTATTCCAGGACTAGAAGAAAACAGCATGGTATTAAAATCTGCTGCTGATGCAAACAAAATCTACAAACACGTTGAAGACCGTATTCGTGAATACGCGAAAACGAAAAACGAAGCTGATGCTACAATCGTAATCGGTGGTGGCGGATTAACTGGCGTTGAGCTAGTTGGTGAGCTTGCTGACATTATGCCTAAACTTGCAAAAAGCCACGGCGTAAATCCAAAAGAAGTGAAACTTCTTCTTGTTGAAGCAGGTCCAAAAATCCTTCCAGTATTACCAGACCACTTAATCGAACGTGCAACTACTAGCCTAGAAGCACGCGGCGTTACATTCTTAACTGGTCTTCCTGTAACAAACGTTGCTGGCAACGAAATCGACTTAAAAGACGGTCAAAAACTTGTTGCTAACACATTCGTTTGGACAGGCGGCGTACAAGGTAACCCATTAATCGGTGAATCAGGTCTTGAAGTTAACCGTGGACGTGCAACAGTTGATGCATACCTACAATCTACTTCTCACAAAGACGTATTCGTTGCTGGAGACAGCGCTGTTGTCTTCGCTCCAGACGGACGTCCATACCCACCAACTGCACAAATCGCTTGGCAAATGGGTGAGTTAATTGGATACAACTTATACGCAGCACTAGAAGGCAAAGCATTCGAAGAGTTCGCACCTGTAAACTCTGGAACACTTGCTAGTCTAGGACGTAAAGATGCGGTTGCTACAATTGGAGCAAGCAATACTCCACTTAAAGGCTTACCAGCATCATTAATGAAAGAAGCAAGTAACGTTCGTTACTTATCACACATTAAAGGTCTATTCAGCTTAGCTTACTAATCTGAATATAAGCCCGAATCATGCCCTGCATGGTTCGGGCTATTTTTATCCGTAATTTTCTCTAACTTATTTATTCGTCAAAAAAATTATATACCCTTTAAATTTATCTAAATATACTGACTTTTTACAATGAAAGCTGTCCCGTTCGGAACAGCTCTTATTGTCGCTTTTTGTCGGTAAATCGATATATTGGGAAAATCGCTGATATATTCGGATTTGCGCTGATATATTTCAAAAATCGCCGATATAATTCGAGTTACGGTCGATATATTCGAAAAATCGCCGATATATTTTCCAGCCTTACTTATTATCCTAATTTCACAAGACTGTAGTTCTTCTTCCCTTTACGAATAATAATAAATCTTCCATCAAACGAATTTTCTACAGTAACATCCGTACCCACATCTGTTACTTTCTCACCATTCATAGAAATCGCACCATTATTAATGTCCTCGCGTGCTTGTCGTCTAGATGGTTCGATTCCTAAATCGACTAGCCACTCTACGATGTTTTTCGTCTCTTTTGAAGACTGAAATGTTGGCATTTCTTTAAAGCCTTGTTCAATTTCATCAGCTGTTAACGATTTAATATCTCCGCTAAATAACGCTGCTGTGATTTTTTCAGCTTGCAGGAACGCCTCTTCTCCATGAACGAATTTCGTCATTTCTTCTGCTAACACTTTTTGTGCTTCACGTTTATGAGGCTCCGCTTCTACCCTCGCTGCTAATTCATCAATACGCTCTTTCGTTAAGAACGTAAAGTATTTCAAGTATTTAACGACATCACGATCATCTGTATTTACCCAGAACTGGTAAAATTCAAACGGTGTCGTTTTTTCAGGATCAAGCCAAACCGCACCACCTGCTGATTTACCAAACTTCGTACCATCCGATTTTAATAATAATGGAATCGTTAATCCGAATACTTTCGCCTCATGACCTTCTAACTTACGAATTAAATCTAAACCACTCGTAATATTTCCCCATTGGTCACTGCCACCAATTTGAAGTTGAACATCCTCTTTCGTGTATAAATGATGGAAGTCCATCGCTTGCAAAATTTGGTACGTGAATTCTGTGAAAGAAATACCTGTATCTAAACGGCTTGCTACAATATCCTTCGCTAACATGCTATTGATGCTAAAGTTTTTCCCGTAATCACGTAAAAACTCAATAATATTTATTTCATGTGTCCAATCATAGTTATTTACCATCTTCACTTCGCTATTTCCGCCAAAATCAAATAGCTTTTTCATTTGTGCTGTTAACGCATCTACATTATGCTGAACCACTTCTAACGTTTGAAGCTGACGCTCTGATTGTCGTCCACTCGGATCACCAATTGTTCCTGTTGCCCCGCCAATTAAAATAACAGGATGATGGCCAGCTAATTGGAATCTCTTCATCATCATAAACGGAATCAAATGTCCGATATGCATACTATCACCAGTCGGATCAACTCCGCAGTATAGTGAAATCTTTTTCTCTTCTACTAGCTTGCGTAAACCTTCTTCGTCAGTCTGCTGATTAACGGCGCCGCGCCATTCTAATTCATCAATAATATTCATCTTTTGTCATCCCCTTTATTTTTTAAAAACAAAAAAGCCCCTACGTCTACGATAGACATAGGGACGATTATTCACCGTGTTACCACCCAGTTTGCATAAATAGCATAGCTACTCATACCACTCTTAGCAATAATATCGATTGCTAGTCCGCTTAGCATTACCTAAGATACTCCAGAGTGTAATTCGCAAGTTTGTTTGTGCTAGGTTACAGCAACCCCTAGCTCTCTCGTTAACAGTGACAAACTGCTACTGGGCTCTTTCAACGTATGTTATTTGTTAAATTATTAGCCATTATATTGAATCGAAAACAAATTGTCAACAATACCCAAATATTATTTTAAAATAATTCACATCTTCATACGTATTTCTTTATTCCTTATCTTCTCCAATAATCCTTACTTCTCGCTCTAACTTCACGCCAAATTTCTCTTCAACTGTCTTTTGTACGAAGTGAATTAAATCGATGTAATCTTGTGCTGTTCCGTTATCAACATTCACCATAAACCCTGCGTGTTTTAAAGAAACTTCTACCCCACCAATTCGCTTACCTTGTAGTCCTGAATCTTGAATTAACTTACCAGCAAAGTTATTTGGTGGGCGCTTAAATACGCTACCACATGAAGGATATTCTAGAGGCTGTTTTGACTCACGTTTAAACGTTAAATCATCCATTTTGGCTTTAATTTCTTCATGTACACCTTCTTCAAGTTCAAATCTCGCTTCAAGAATAATGTAATGGTTGTTCGCAAATACACTCTTACGATATCCAAATTCAAATGCTTCTTTCGTCAAAGTACGTAGTTCTCCATCACCTGTCATTACGACAGCTTCTGTTAATACAAACGAAATTTCACCGCCGTATGCACCTGCATTCATATATAATGCTCCGCCAACTGAACCTGGGATACCACAAGCAAACTCAAGACCCGTTAAATTATGGTCTAGGGCAATACGTGATACGTCAATAATTGCTGCACCACACTGTGCTACAATCGTCGTTCCTGTTACAGTAACACCTGTAATATGAATTAAACTTACTGTAATCCCGCGAATTCCACCATCTTTAATAATGACATTCGATCCATTTCCTAAAAACGTAACTGGAATATTATATTCGTTCGCATATTTGATAACTTCTTGAATTTCATCATAATTTGTAGGCGCAACAAAAACATCTGCTTTTCCGCCAACTTTAATATGCGTATGATTCTTTAACATTTCATCTTGTTTAACATGTCCTTCAGGCAATACCGTACTTAAATATTTATAAACCTCTTGCATATTCATTTTACGATTCCTCTATTTCTATATTCATTTTATCCCGTTATACGGGCCCATAATATCCCCACGTACATGAAAGAACCTAAAGTGGTGGATACAGTGTACCCAAAATCAATTCGAGACACCTATAAACCTCTTAATTTATAAGAGGTGCCACTCATATTAAAATATATATTGCATAATAAAGCAACCCAAATGGACTACTAAACTTGACATGTCATCAGAAAGACAACAATTTGTAAAATATGTGACTTTTTCAAAACACTATCCCTCAGTATCTTACTATACCATACAAAAATAAAGTGGTATTTTTTTGTACTTTTTACTTTATTTACATCAATGAAAAAAGAGCACATCCGACAGAATGTGCTCTTTCTATACTCTTTATATTACTTTTCGTTCTCTTCTTTTTCTTTATCAAACCATAACAGCTCATCGTTATCAACTTCACCATTATAATTGATTAAAATTTCTTCTCCTGCTTTTATATCTTTATAAGCATAGAAGTTAAATGTATGATTCTCAAAAACGATGTCATACGTTGCATTCGGTGTATATGAATGATTAAATAACATACCATATCCTAAAAGGATTGCCGTATGATTGATCCCATACTCAAATGCGTAGTCAGCAAGTAACGTCTTCTCAATATGTTCATGCTGTTCATTCGGATAAGAGATAACTGGTGCGGCGTGTATCAACTCACCCTTTTTAATATCACGAGTTGCAAATACACCTCTATTAAATTCTCCATCACTAAGTTCAGAAGTCTTAACTTCGATCATATGCGTCACCTATATAATTCTTTCTTTGAAGTATTTTATTCCGCTATTTGCGGATAGCTTGATTGGTGAGGGCTAATAATCAGTATGTACTAGTCTCACTTTATCTCCTTAAGCTTGGCAGAAAACGCGCAGAAAAGCAATTAAATTCCTATCAAGTATTCGTTTCAATGAAAAAAGAGCACATCATTCGTGCTCTTTCCAAGTAATATTACTTTTCTAAAATATCTTCTAACAACTTCACTTGCTCGCTAACAGTTTGCAACGTCTTCACTGACGTATCATTTCGATATTTTTCTTCTTCCACACTCGCTAGCACTTCTTCTGTAGCTGTAGAAGTTTGCTGAATTACGTTAGAAGCATGCGTAACATCCTTTACGATATTCGTCGTTTTAACTTGGAAACTTTCTTGATGAACAACAACCTCTCGCATTACTTCATTAATTGCATCAATAAACTTCCCTAAATCAGTTACATTTGTTAAAACACTTGCTAACATCTCGTTACATTCTTCTTGTACTCTTTCTGACTTCTCTACCTGCACTTCTACCTTACTTGCTTGATTACTAAACTCCTTCAAAATCCCTTGAATTCTTCCCGCAGAACGATTTGATTCTTCAGCAAGCTTTAACACTTCACTCGCTACAATAGCAAAACCTTTTCCATGCTCGCCTGCCCTCGCAGCTTCAATATTTGCATTTAAAGCTAGCAAACTCGTCTGACTTGAAATATTCGTTATTACATCTACAATTTCATTAATTTGTTTCAATTGCATCATTAAATCTCTAAATATAATTCCAGACTGTGAAACAACATCATTTAAACTTCTCATGTTAGTTTCAAAATTTCTTAAAGTATGTACACTACCCTTTGAAATTTCTAAACTTTCATCCACACGAGCCGATGCAGTTCTTACTTGAGAGATGATTTGTTCAATATTTACCTCCATATCATTCAATACTTCTACCGAGCGATACATCATCTCTGATTGTGATTGCGTACCAACTGCCACCTCTTCAAAGGCAAAATTAATCTCACTCATCGATTCCATCGACTTGTTCATATTTTGTCTTAAATGATTGAAATTACTATCTAGTTTCACAACTGTTTCTTCAATAAGCCTTTGCGTCTCTTCTAGCTCTTGTGCTTTTCTCATTACTTCTTGCTTCTCATCACTTAAACGAAGGAGCAGATTAGAACCGATTTTCGTGACGCCCCACATAGCGATTGTTACAATCGCTAACAAACTTGCAAAATTAGCAGCTTCAGACGAGGCTGTATAAGCAAAGAATTGCTCCGGCCAATAGCTACAAAGGATAAATGTAATCACAACAGCTACCCCGCCAAGAATTAAAATAAGGCGCTCACTTAAGTAAATAAGTGAAACAGCTAATGTGAAATAGACCATTTGAAATACAGCCGGGCTTTCATTAAAAGCTTGTACCATAATGTAAGACATTGTAAGCAACATAAATGTCATGATATATTTATACACTGATTCCATACTTTTTATAAAAGTAAAAATCGTTCCAAATGCAACGACAGAAATACCACAAATCCAAAACGCTATTGCTCTCTCTGTAAAAATATATCCATAATACCCAATTGCGATTATCCCAAGAAAGAAACTACAAATCGTTATAAACAGTAATAAATGATTTTTCTGTGATTCTTTCTCAAGGTTAGAAAAACAAGTCCTCTTTAACCACTCCATATGAAGCCCCACCTTCTACTTATACATATCAATTACTTCAGTTTAAATACCGCACTCACTGGGTTATGATCGCTATTTTCAAACTTTAAATCTTTCCCTTGTACATTTACAATCTCTACATTCGGTGAAACGATAAAGCCATCAATAATAGTAACGAAATTTTCACCTTCTACATATTTCTTCACATCATCTCTCACAGTCATAACAGACGGATCTACAGCCCACTTAAAGCCACCGTCCGTAAAGTCCTTCGGTAACTCTACTAACCACTCAGGACGCTCTTTCACGAACTTCGGATCACTTAATTGAGCGTTCGAAACTAATTGATTCCAATCTCCACCCATTATTACGTAATCACCTTTTTCATAATGTTTGTTCATATATTCTTTTAAATACTCTACTTGCTGTTTTCTAATTTTCCCGCCTTCATCATAAGCAGACAAATGTAAATTTACGAGTCTAACATGTTTCCCATTATTAACAGGAATTTTATATTCCACAATTGCTCGATCTAAATCAAACAAACGCTTTGGCCAAGGCTCCATTCCAGGAAGCTGGAACCTCTTCGCTTCTTGAACAGTGTATTTAGAAAACGTACTTAATCCAGCCTCCGCATATCCCATTGGATTTGTTATTGGCACTGGAACCCATTTCGTATCGTAGTTCTTGCCAAATGACGAAACATAATCAGGTAATCCTTTTTTCAAAAATTCATGTCCATTTACATCAAATGAACGAAGTGACTTTATATCAACTTCTTGTAATAGTGCAAAATCACTATTCTCATTTTGTAAAAACGAAAGCATATTCTTTAAATTAGTTTCCGTTTGCTCTTTACTACTTGAACCAGATCCCTTTCCGCCATCCATAAAGAAATCTTGATCCTTATCTAATCCAGCATATCCAATATTAAATGTTGTAACTTTAAATTCATGTCCAGTCGCTAATACGCGCTCCTTATTATTCTCCACCTTCAAGGCTATAACATCAACAGGCTGTTCTTTAGTAAGTGTCATATACGCTAGAAATCCCCCTACAATGCCCGCTACCACTAAAACACATGTAAATACGATTTTTAAAAATTTCTTCAAATAAATGACTCCTTTTCACGCGAATTTATTTTTCTTTATTTTCAGTCAAATAAAACAAAACGACACACATAAGAAACATTTTATCATAATTAAAACCGTATATCATTATATTTAGTTGATGAGTAATCAATCCCATTTTAATTACTTAAAAAACCTTCAGACATCAAAAAAAAAGAAAAGTTACACCTACCTCCTCACTGGAAATTAAACGGTATTTTTAGTACACTATATGTAATAATCATAGGCGATGGAGTTCGCCATAAACGCTGCTTAGCTAATGACTCCTACCAGTATATATACTGGTAGGAGTCTATTTTTTTGAGTAAGCTATTTAAAGAGGTGAGAAAATTGATTTATATTATCGTCGGCATTGCCGGTATATTAGGAGCTCTTTCTCGTTATTATTTAGGTCTTAATATCACCACATTTTGGCATCATTCATTTCCATTAGCAACATTACTCATTAACTTAACCGGTTGCTTCTTCTTAGCGTGGCTAACTACTTATATCGCTCGGCTAAACATCTTACCTTCAGAGATTATCACAGGCATCGGGACTGGATTCATCGGTTCCTTTACAACTTTTTCAACATTTAGTGTAGAAACTGTGCAATTGATCAATCATTCTGAGTGGAGTATAGCCTTCTTATATGTATCATGTAGCATACTTGGTGGCCTCATTATGTCTAGTCTTGGCTATACACTTGGAGATTTCTTAATTAAGAAATCTCTTACGGAAGGTGATTACTCATGATAGAGGCTTTATTAGTCGCAACAGGAGGATTTTTCGGTGCGATTACACGATTTGCAATTAGCAATTGGTTTAAGAAAAGAAATAAAACACAATTCCCACTTGCTACATTCCTTATTAACATAACAGGGGCGTTTTTACTTGGATATATAATTGGAAACGGGGTCACTACAGGCTGGAAACTACTATTAGGTACTGGATTTATGGGGGCATTCACAACATTTTCGACGTTTAAACTAGAATCTGTTCAACTCCTCAATCGTAAAAACTTTAGCACATTCCTTTTATACTTAAGCGCTACTTACATAATTGGTATCGCCTTTGCATTCCTTGGAATAAAGCTAGGCGGAACATAAAAAAAGCGACTCTAACCAGTCGCTTTCTTTCATAAGAAGTATGTCCCGCCATATGGAATGGAAAATAAACCAGCTGGATGTACATCGTAATGTACAATTTGCATCGGAAGCTGTGAATACGGCATATACTGACTTTGCATCATTTGTGCAAAATATGCTTGTTGTTGCATTTGAATAGCTTGATTCACAGCATGAATAGTTCCCTGTGCCCCAGCCAAAGTAATAGCTGCTCCTACTTGTCTTCCATTATAAAAATGATGGTTCATCATGATTCATCTCACTTATTCTTTTTCTTCCATATGGTATGTTTCTATTTCATAGTGAGTGTTTTGTCCCTATCTATTGTCCTTTTTCAGCTTTGAAGTAATAAATCCAAATAATAATACACCAATACCACTAAGGAACAATACATAACTTATCGGTACTAGGAAAAAGAAAGGTTCTTCAAGGAATCCATCCGCTCCTACTTTACTGTTTGAAGCATGTATAGTTAAAGAAATAATTGCTAAAATCATGAAAGAAATAGCTACTACGTATTTATTTTTCATTTCAAATTCTCCTCTACTCGTGTAATTCTCCTTGGATCGTTAACATCATATTATCTAAAATGGCATTAACAGTCAATAAGTATTTATCGTTTAACAATAAATACTTATTGATTAGACTAATAACAAAAAGGTTTGCAAAGCATCTTAAATCACTTTGCAAACCTTCTAAATTATAAAGTGAAACTTTAATCAGCTCTCACCAATTGGGCGTTTACGGGCAGCCCGACTCGCAAATAACGGAATAAATCTTTACGCTTCAAACCTCTTGCTTAATACAACATACATTGCGCAAAATAGCACAAATATCCCAGCATAAATTAACAAAATCTCTACACTAAACATATCCGACAATGGACCAAATATTATCATTCCTAAAGGAAGCGCACATGAATTCGCAATTTGTACAAGGCTAAACATCCGTCCGTGCATTGATGGTTCTACTTTCTCCTGCAATAACACAGTAACTGGTGTATTGAAGCACGGCATTGTTATACCAATTAAAAAGTTAAATACTAAATACATAATAAATACCGGAGCGATCCCTAGTCCAATCATAAGCAGTCCATATAATGCACAAGCTAGCGCTGTTGTATGCATACGATTACGAAAACCACCCCATGCCGCAATCAATATGCCACCAGCTGCCGCACCCGCACTAAAGGTCATCTCACTAGCAGTAAGTCTCCACATTTCAGCCCCGAAAGAACGAGTTACCATTAAAGGTGTTAAAAAAGCAGCTGGACTTATTAAAATCATGACGATAATCAATAAAACGATTAGCCTTTTAATAAATACATTTCCTTTTAAATAAGAGAACCCTTCTTTAATTCCTTGTAGATTAGATTTTTGCTTACTCTCTACATTCACATGTCCTTTCACCTGAATGACAAACATAATACTAATTCCAAACATAGCTGTAATAACATCAATAAAAAATGTTGTTTCAATGCTGGCAATAGAAAGAATCGCCGCACTTGCTGCTGGAGAAAGAAACATAATTAAAGATGTAATACTGCTATTTATTCCATTTACTTTCATCAGATACTCTTTCGGAACGATTTGCGGAATTAATGCATTCACAGCTGGCGTTTGTACTCCTGTTCCAGCTGAACGAATGAGTAACACAATAAAAAGTAACCAAATACTTTTATATCCTGTTAAAAATAAAATTGCTAAAACTAACGTCGCAATCGCTATAATCCCGTCCGATAACATAATCATCTTTTTGCGGTCATAACGATCAATCCAAACACCTGCAAACAAAGATATCGCAATTTGTGGTAGAAAACCGCAAACAGTTGAAATAGTCAACATCACTCCTGATGATGTTGTAAGGGTGATATACCATATAATCGCGTATTGCACGAGAGAGGAACCGAACAACGAAATAGTTTGAGCGGTCAAAAATAATATAATTTTCGTTTTCCAATTGTTTTCACTCATATGTTTCACACCCCATTAACTAATCCCGTCTCTATATGAAAAATGCTATCTGCCCAATCAAGATAAAAACTCGCTTCGTGAGATACGAGTATAATGCTGCCCTTAAACTTAATTAGCGCCTTTTGTAAAGCTTCCTTCGCTTCTGCATCTAAATGATTTGTCGGCTCATCTAAAATTAAGAAGTTACAAGGTGATAGTAATAATCCACACAGTTTCACCTTCGATTGTTCACCACCACTTAACGTACGAATTTCTTGCGAAACGTGCGTATCCTTCACACCACACGCAGCTAAATGATGGCGTATTTCCTTCATATTCAGTTTAGGAAACTGTTCTGAAATAATTTGAAGCGGAGTTAAAGAATCATTGCTCCAATTTAAATCTTGCTCATAATATCCAATCTTTATTTGCTCTGAAAAGTGAAACTCTCCAGAAATACTAGCAATATTTCCAACGATTGTTTTTAATAAAGTAGATTTCCCTACTCCATTGAAACCTGTAATAACAAGTTTTTGCCCACCCATTACTGAAAAATCCAACTTTGGTAAGAGAGCGAAGTCATAACCAACTTCAAGGTTATTTACTTCAAGAACTGTCTGAACTGAAATGGGAAGTTCCTGAAAATGAATAGACGGTTTATGAGTAAAACTTGGTGGCGCAATTCTTTCCATACGCTGCAATTGTTTTCGACGACCTTGCGCTATTTTTGAATTCACCCCGGCAATATTTCTACGAATATACTCTTCCGTTTTTTCAATTTTCTTTTGCTGTGCATAATATTGGCGAATATAATCTTTTCGCAAATGCTCCTTTTGTCTTACAAAATCTAAGTATTTGCCATAATACTTCTTAACCGTTCCGAACTCTACATCACATATGCAAGAAGTTACTTTTTCCAAAAAATCAAAATCATGTGATACGACAATAAACGCTCCTTCAAACTTCATTAAATAATTAGCAAGCCACTCCACATGCTCCTTATCGAGAAAATTCGTCGGTTCATCTAGTAATAAAATATTAGGCTCTTCTAATAAGAGCTTCGCTAAAATTACCTTTGCACGCTGACCTCCGCTTAATTTACCAATAACACGATCCATCCCAATCACATCAATACCTAGACCAGCTGCCACCTTATTTATTACGCTGTCTACTGAATAAAAATCACGAGCCTCCAGCTGCTCTTGCATTTCAGCTGCTTTTAGTAGTTGATTCTCATCTCCAGTCATCGCACTTTCTTCGTATAACTTGTTCATTCTCTTTTCCATTTCATACAAATCATAAAAGGCTCTCTTTAAATATTGTGAAATGGTATAACCCTCATCAATTTCAGCGTATTGATCAAGATGCCCAATTTGAATATTGGGTTGCCACTTTATGTCTCCCTTATCAGGAATAATTTCCCCCACTATTATTTTCATTAATGTGCTTTTTCCTGCACCATTCTGTCCAACAATTCCCATATGCTCCCCTTTATGCAAATCAAAAGAAGCATTTTCGTATAATACTTTATCTATAAAACTATGTGATAAACTTTCAACTTTAAGTAAACTCATTTTTATTCCTCTTTTCCTGAAATTAAAAAAAGCAGAGAGATAGCGTCATTCGACACTAGCCCTCTGCTTCGTGGTTTTTCCTATACTACTCCAATTTACAGTAAAGACTCATCGGAATAATATACACAAAGGGCCATAGACAAAGCATTGTCTATGGCCCCTTAATCTATTTTATACACCAGCTGAAAAACCATAACGAAATAAGCATAGATATACTATACTTTTTTCGAAAAGTTATTCAGCCGATGAATATAGGGGATTTAAACCCCTTGATTAAGCTCCGTACAACGCTTCACCGTATACATTTGTGCGGAGCAAAGTTTTCTAATGAGTTTTACAAATTTTATATAAAGCATATTCTGCACCTTCCTTAATACTTAAAAGGGATTTTAGCATACGGTTTTACGAAGCGTCAACATTACTTCTGAATCTTTCAACTACTTGTTTTCAAAATATTGCTTCTGAAACATACACATTCTTATCGCATTATGATAGTTACCATCAACGAAAAACTCATCGATAAGCTCACCTTCTACCATAAACCCAACTTTTTTATAAACATGTACTGCCTTTTCATTTTCCTTATCCACAACTAAATATATCTTATGCATATTTAGTACAGAAAAAGCGTAATCCATTGCTAAACGCGTCGCATCCACTGCATAACCATATCCTTGATAATTCGGATCAATAATAATTTGGAATTCTGTTCTACGATGAATATAATCAATTTCTACTAACTCAACTAATCCAACCATTTCATTGTCTTTCTCAACGATAAATCGGCGTTCGCTTTGATCATGTATATGTTTATCGTATAAGTCTTGCAGCTCCACAAATGCCTCATATGGCTCTTCAAACCAATACGACATAATGTGCGCATTATTATTCAGTTCGTGTACAAACTTTAAATCTTCTCGTTCTAATGGACGTAACTTCAATTCCTGATTCATTCCTATAACCTCCAAGTAAAAAAACCTCTTCACTTAATTTCTCAATTTTTTTCGATTTCAAACGCCCTAATTTCATTGTAAACTTTCAAGCAACTTGAAGGTCAAGATGTAAAAACTAATGTAAAAATATTATGCCGAAATTTATAACTAATTAATAAAGAATGTAGGTATTTACAGTAACTTAACTAAAAAAGAACAGTCTTTTTGCTTTCCAAAAAGCTCAGTAAGATAAAATAAAATTATAAATATATCATCGTTAAAAATTAAGAAAAGGAGCTGAATCTATGAGTATACAATATAGAAAATATGCGTTATCTGTAATCTCATTAGCCTTATTTACTCTTATTGGTTGTACTAATAATGAGCAAAAAAACGATATAAACGAGACATATACTTTTGAGGCTTCCAAAAAACGTGGTGATATTATTGAGAAAAACGATGAAGTTTATAACATAGAGAAATTAGATACTTTCGTAAAAAACTATAATTCAAATAAAGACGATTCAGTTAGAATTACTAAATTTAATAACAAGAACGAGCCTATTATTATTGATTTAACTGTAAAAAAAGAAAAGGAATCTACCTCCGTCTATTATGATGTCGACTACACAAAAACAAATGAGAAACTTAATAAAAACCAAGAGATACAATATTCGAATACTACATGTCAAAAGATAAAGAAAGATATTGAAGACAACAAAGTAACTTATAAATTAGAATGTCCTGACACTATTCATTTGATTACAGCCCCAAAATCATAGGGTGGAAAATTCCACATAAAAAAGTAGTGCAAACTTACGTCTGCACTACTACTCTTTTCTCAAATCTCTCATATTCGATATGTATAAAGCAATAACTAAAACAAGAATTGCTCCCGCGTATAATAACGTCTCCATCGGTTCCTCATGAGACACAATAATCAACCGAATTAAAGCCGTAATTCCGATATAAATAAAATAACGTAACGGGAAATGATAATTCGATTTAAAATATTTAATAATTAATGCAATGAACTCGAAGTATAAGAAATAGACGATGATACTTTCAACCAATTTATAAGACGTATACTCTTTTGACGAAAAAATATACTGCACAAACGTGATCGTCTCATTCACTAAGAAAATCGATAACACAATGGATAATATAATTAAAGCTATATTTAATATCCATTGCAAAATACTAGCTATAACATGATCGATATTAAACGACTTCATTTTATCTTTAAACTCCCCTTCGTATAAGTACTTATTTATTATAGCAAAATTACGATTGGAAAGAAGTTAAATCATATATTCGTCCTTTGTTGTTGCCAGTATAGGCCAGATTTAGTGTGTGGAGAATTCTGTTTACAACCATACCTGACGAAACATGGAGAAACTCTTTCAAATTACCGTTCGTACATGTCGTACTAATGAGCAATGCATAATCTCGTGTAGCACCCTCATGTGCCACTTTTGAAAAATCTTTACAACTTGTACAACGCCAACCCTTCTTAACTTTAACCATTGGAATAACTAAGCATTTCTCACATTGCACTCCATTTAGCAACTCCTCTTTTTCTATTTTATATTGCTCAAGTATATTTTGTTGAAGTGGAGAATGCTCCGCTATTATTTGATGAATGAGCCTATCTACATTATCTATAACTTTTTTCTTATATTTACTTTCAAACCACTTTATTTTATGAGGTAGATTTGCACTATGAATAATTGTATGAAGAAGATTGTCATCTGAAGATTTTATAATGGTACGAGGCGAGCTAATAACAACGAGGGACTCGATTGGAAGACTAGAAGAAAATCCATGTAAGCTTAACCATTTTTTAAGTTGTATTTCCTGCCTTTTTATTTGTAAAACAGGGTCTGGAAATCCCTCTGAATTTCCTTCTGTTATTCGGATAAGTTGATTAAACTTTGTATCAAATATTAATGTACCTGCTATATTTTTTATCTCAAGAAACAGAAGAAACTTTGTGGAAATGATAATAGTATCAATTTGAAAGTATTGATCATGATTAGATAAGCGAACATCATGTAAAACACTGTACTCTTTCTCAGAAATAAAACTAAGTGGATAATCAATCGCTTGCTCCCCTTTATACCCCGCCATGTGTTTTGCCAAGTTTTCTCCAATTATATTTCGTTTCGGATGATGTACAGGTAACCTTCTAAGAAGCGCTTCTAACTGTCTTATATAAATCGGTATTTTTCTTTCTTTCACAATCACCTCAAACACCCCTTTACAAATATATCAACGATTTTTTCAATATATCTATCACAACTAGCAATATATCAACGATTTTTCCAATATATCTATCATAACTTACAATATATCAACGATTTTTCTAATATATCGATCGGTCGACAATATCCGACACTACCTCACTTCAATCACTCACAGCATATCCTAGAAAAACACCTTCAGCAAAAACTTAAAATCGCATTTCCTCATAAAAAAACCATAACCCGATCCTCCAGCAAAGTTATGGTTTTTATCCTACAACGCCACTCTACCTATAACTTTGCCATGAATTCCACAAAATCCATTTGTGCCTATACCAACTTTCACCTTTTTCACAATGAAACTATATACGTTAAAATCGTTTCATAACGCTATTACTTCCGCATACCTACACTTTATATAATAACGGTACAGTACAAACAACGTACTGTACAAATATATGTGGGGGGATTAACTATGAACGAAGCGTTACTATTAGTCGACATACAAAATGATTACTTTGAAGGTGGCAATATGGAATTACATCAACCTGAAAAAGCCGCACAAAAAGCGAAAGAAGTTTTGAAAGCATTTCGTGAAAAACATAAAACAGTTATTCACGTACAACATATTGCGAACAATGAAGGAGCTACTTTCTTCTTATCCGATACAATAGGTGTTCAAATTTATGATGATGTACAACCAATTGCTAACGAAAGAGTCATTCAAAAACATCACCCTAACAGTTTTTTAAGAACAAATTTATTAGAAACATTACAGACAGAGAAAATAGACCGACTAGTCATTTGCGGTATGATGACTCATGTATGTATTGATGCAACAGTGCGCGCTGCCAGTGACTTCGGATTTCAATGTATTGTAATTGAAAATGCTTGTACAACAAAAGATTTAGAATTCCAAGGAAATCTAATCCCCGCAGTACACGCTCATCAATCGTTCATGAGTGCATTAGAGTTTGGTGATATTTATGCAACAGTCATGTCAGCAAACTGTTTTATAAACAAGAGCAAATAAAAAATTACAGTTCAAAAAAAAGAAAGGATAAATATCTTATTCTTTCTTTTTTTCCATTGTCTTAATGACCGTATTTATACGATAATCACCATAATGTAAAACATCTGCAAGAGCCTCTTCTAATTGCTGATGCGAAGATGTGTGAAGAGTCATGACATAGCACCCATCGCCGCTTATACGATACATTTCAGTAATTACGTCCGTTTTTTCAAAAAAGTTTTGAATTTGATTATGATAGTGCGGTGCATGCAAAAATAGTGTAACAAAGGTCATAATAGATCCTTCTAGCTTAGCCCTGTTGATATTTATCGTATATTTTTGAATGACACCTGCCTCTTCTAATTTATGAATTCGTTTCCCGACAGCCTGACCAGTCAAATGTACTATCTCCCCAATTTCCTTCCAGTTCATTCTAGCGTTTTCTTGTAGTAATTGTATAATCTTAAAATCTGTTGAATCAAACATGGACATCCCCTTCCTATACGAAACGAATTCTATAAAATCTTCATTTCCCCTACAGTTTAGCTCGAAAATTTTGCAATACAATCGATTGGCTCCATTAGGAATTACATTATTGTTAACGACTTTCCTTCTTCATTACAATGTATTTGTTGGATTACTCGTAGGCACTACAACAAGCTAGCGATTTTTTATAAATATGAACATTTTTTAGGAATTAGTTTATCTTTTTTTAATGTTTTATTTAGAGGCAGTTTATAGTCGAGTATTAACATAAGAAACGTAGCAACTAAGTTTATATATGACGCACTGCTACTATAATCGCAAACCGTACTACTTAAAATTATAAAATAAGGAGACGATAAAACATGAACAAAAAAACAAAAACACTATCATCCATACTGCTCGGATTCACATTAGCATTAACAGGGTGTGCTGGTACTAAAGCTGAAGAAAATCATGGGAAACAAAAACAAGAACAAGTTGCTAAAGAAACAAAACAGGAAAACAAATTAACTAAAGGGCAAAAAATGGCTAATATTCTTAGCGAGACGAATTGGCAAGGTACACGAGTGTATGACAAAGATAAGAATGACTTAACAAAAGAGAATGCAAACTTCATTGGTCTAGCAAAATATGATGCGAAGTCAGGCAGATATGAATTTTTCGATGCTAAAACAGGTGCAAGTCGTGGCGATAAAGGAACATTCTTTGTCACAAATGATGGGAAGAAGAGAATATTAATTTCAGAATCAATGAAGTATCAAGCTGTCGTTGACATGACAAAACTAAATAAAAATGTATTTACTTATAAACGAATGGGGAAAGACGCTAACGGTAAAGATGTAGAAGTTTTCGTTGAACATGTTCCATATAAAGAAAAAGAACTTTCTTTCACTGATCCTGACAAGCAGCTGAACACGACTACAGGAGATATTGTTAAAAACGTTGATGGAGATAAAATTTTAGGCGGTACCCTTTGGCACGGAACAAAGGTATTAGACGAAGCTGGTAACGATGTAACACAGTTTAATTCGAATTTTATAAGTCTAGCAAAATTTGATGAAAAATCTAATAAATATGAGTTCTTCAATAGCGAAACAGGTCAAAGCCGCGGTGATTATGGCTACTTCGATGTTGTACACGAAAATAAAATAAGAGCCCATGTTTCAATTGGAAATAACAAATACGGTGCTGCTCTTGAACTTACTGAACTAAATAAGAATAAATTTACGTATAAAAGAACTGGTAAAGACCAAGCTGGTAACGATATAACTATATTCGTTGAACATGAACCTTATAAAGGTGATATGAAACCACAATTTAGCTTTTAAAAACGTTTGATTAAAGAGCCTGTACTGAGTTACAGGATCTTTCTTATTAAGCAAGAGAACGAAAAGACGAAAAACATGTAGCTTTTCGTCTTCACAATATTCCCACCTTATAGTTGATGATTTACAAAACCTAAAAACATACCGATACAAAATAAAATTTGTGACTAAGTAAAAAGCGCCCTACTTATAGGGCGCTTTTTTTATACTTAATGACTAATACTAGCTGTTGGGTATAATGTTGTTCCTCCAATTGAAACTTTTATTTCATTTGTTAATGGAACGTTTTGTTCATTAATAATTGTTCTCCACCATTCCCATGCAAGACCTGTACATTCTCTTGCAACAATTTTTATATTTTTTGAGTTCGGTGGAAGTGGGATAACTGTAGAGTAATGAGCCGTTTTGTCTTTTCCGCTACCATCCCATGTTTTATGTGTTAGTACTTCGTTACCCTTTTGGTCAAATGTGAATTCATCCCAAGATACATCAAATTGAGCAACGTAAGCACCGTAATGATCAAGTGTCATTTTAGCACTTGAATATTCTGTAGTTGTCGTCTCAATATAATCTGTATTGTTATGAACAGCAGCAGTTGCATTATCTTTTAAGAAAGTACTTGTATATGAAATTGGGTATGCTGGATTTTTAAGACTTAATTCAGCATTATCTTTAATGATATTTCGGATTTCATTGAAATCTTTAGTAACAACCTTGTTATGCTCTTTCGCATCTCCGCCTAATACTACAGCAGTAAAGGTACTTTCTTCAAAAATATCTTTATACTGTCCACTTGCTTCAACGCTGTTATCCTTAAGTAAGGCTTTAAAAGCAGCTTGTACATCTTTACTCTTAGATGTTGTTTCTAATTTTACATAAATCGTTCTACCATAAGCTACATTTGAAACCATAACAGGTGGAGCCGAATTACTTACGCCTTTTCGAGTTAACTCATCAAAAGTAACACTATTATCAAAAAGGTCGGATGGATTGTTAGGTAGTTCAGCACTTACCGTATAAAATATTTGCTTATATGCGGCAACCATCACTTTTTTCTCTCCATTTGCAACCGCATTAAAATCAATGTTTAGACTGTTATCAAGATATTTAGCGTTAACATTAAGAGCACTTGCGATTTGTGATTTACTATAAACCATAGATTCCGTATACTGCATTCTTGCAGGTAACGTATGTGTTGTAGAATACTTTTCATTCCAAGTAGATACTAAATCGTCTACTGCTCCAGCTACATTACCATATGTCGGATTTTGGACAGTGATTGTATTTTCTTTTCTCATACCCGGTAAGTCTATACTAATATTCAGAGGCTTTCTCTTAGCCACTAATAAACTTGGTTGATTGTCTGCAAAAGCTTTATTTGCAAGTTGTACAGCTCCTGGGTACGTGCGATTCACTACAGAATCAATAATTGAAATATCGACTGGTGACGTTGCAAGTGATTTTTTCTCGCGTTCCACCACTACAAATTTACCATTTGAATTGATACTTTCTTTCGGAACAAAACTCTCTACTTTATCACCATTTATAGCTAAAACCTCTTGATTATTATATTTAAGATTTGCTATACCAGTATCAATGCCACTAGCATTTTTGGTTACATCAGTTGCATTACTTGCTTGTGTTTCTGCGAAGGAAATAGATGAATAATTAATAGTGCATAGACTGACTAATAAACATGCAAGGAACTTTCTTCTTTTAGTGTTTTTCTTAATATTCAGAAAAATTACCCCGTTCTTTTTTTAGTAAAATATGATAATGATTGATAAATGATAGCTAACTAATAAACTTACATAAATGCTTTTAAAAGTTCTTGAATTAACGGGATTACGCCACCTACAAATTTTAATACTGCCATTGCGATTTCCATATTATTTCCTCCTTTTTATTGCTACGAAAATGTAATTTATCTTTATGCCCTCATTATAGTGACCCCTTACACTTTTATCAATACACTCTGGTATGCAATATTACATATAAAAAAAACAAGCTGAATTCTTTTAAAAAGTTATACAGAGATATTTTTTTCGTTTGGTACATACTTGAAAAGGTGAAGCATTCTTTTGCATTTTATGAGTAGTCACATAAAAAAAGCTGCTGCCTATAAAATATAGACAGCAACTTCAACTAGAGTAGCTTGCATAATCTACGCAAGCTACAGTATTTTTTACATTTTATAACTAATAAACAGCGATTGGCCCATAAGGACCTTTAATAATTTCTATTCTTGTTTCAAAAATATCTGTCAAAAGTGTTGAGTCCATAACTTCTTCTACTGTTCCAAAAGCAGCAATTTGTCCATCTTTCATAGCACAAATTTTATCAGAGTATTTGGCTGCAAAATTTATGTCATGCATAACAGTCAAAATTGTTCTTCCAAATTCATTAGCTGCACGTCTCAAATGCTCCATCATTTGAACAGATCGAGCAACATCCAGGTTATTCAGAGGCTCATCCAAAAGTACATATTCAGTCTCTTGGCACAATACCATCGCTACGTATGCCCTCTGTCTTTGACCACCAGAAAGCTCATCTAAATATCTATTCTCTAAATTAGTTAAATCTAGGAAGTCGATATATTTAGAAATGATAGCTTCATCCTCTTTCGTTAATCTTCCCTTTGAATAAGGAAAGCGCCCGAATCCAACTAATTGTCTAACAGTAAGCCTCGTTACAAAATGATTTTCTTGTCGCAATATAGTCAAAACTTTTGCTAAGTCTTTTGATTTGGATTCAGAAACATCCATATTTGCTACCTGAATTTGACCTTCATCCATATCTAAAAGTCTGCCAATCATCAAAAGTGTCGTTGACTTTCCAGCACCATTTGGTCCAATTAAAGAAGTAAAGCCTGCTTTTGGTATTTCAATATCCAAAGGTCCTATTTTTACCTTATCAGTATAGAACTTTTTAACATTATCAATTTTTATCATAAAGCCCTCTTCCTTAAAACTATAGTTAAGAATATAATTCCACCAAATAATTCAATAATAACTGAAACTACACCTTGAGCATGGAATACATGATACATTAAAAAGTATGCGCTCGTCATTATTAAAAATCCTATAGCAAAAGCCATCGGAAAAATATATCTATGATCATAAGTTGCCGCTGCCTGATAACTCAAAGTTGCCACTAAAAAGCCGTAGAAAGTAAGTGGCCCAATTAGAGCTGTTGAAATGGAGATTAAAATAGCAACTAATACAAGTGTATAAATTACACTAGGTTGATATTTAACTCCAAAAGAAGTAGCAACATCCTTTCCTAGTGACAAAACATTTAAATTCTTAGAATGAGCAAAAATTAATACCGCTACAATTATAATCATAGGAATTACAATAGGAAAATATGCAGGATCTGCATGATTAACAGAACCAAATAATCTTGCTTGTAGAATATCAAATTCTGAAGGCGCAAGTAGTTTTCTCATGAAAGTTGAAACTGAATTTAGCCCGGTACCAATAATAATTCCAACTAAAAGCATAAGTTGTAAATTCCCGTATTTACCGGAAAGTAACCATCCATAAAGTATCAAACTCATGAAGACCATAACAACAACTTGAAATAAAAATGATCCAATTCCATTAAAATTTATTAATGCACTAGCACCAAAGAAGAATATTGTACTCGTTTGAATTGCTGAATAAAGTGATTCGAAACCTAAAAGCGATGGAGTAATAATTTTATTATTCGTAATAGATTGGAATGCAACTGTCGACAAGCTATGGCAAACTGCAGCGATAATCATTGCAACAATAGCTACTATCCTTCTCTTAACGACTGGGATAAAAGAAGGTGAATCTATCGGAACTGGATTGTTATAAACTAAAAGTCCATATGAAGAAAGAAGACCTAAAGCAATCAATGTTATCAGTAAAATCCAATAACGTCTTGCTTCCTTCTTAGACCGAAAAGCGCTAGCTGATCTACTTTCATTATGAAGGCTAGAATCGATTTCGACATTTTCTTTTTTTCTATATTCTAATGTGATCATCGTAGCCTCCTTGGTTTTCTTTGTCTCAATAAAATAGTAATAAACACGACTGCTCCTACTGTTGCAAGTATTAAAGAAACAGGTAATTCAAAAGGCTGTATAATTGTTCGAGAAATGATGTCACAGGCAGTTATTGACCCCATTCCGATCACACAAACCCAAGGTAAATTACTCCTAAGATCATCACCTCTAAACATTGAAACGATATTTGGCACAATTAATCCTAAGAAAGGTAAGTGTCCAATAACAGCTGCAACAATTCCAACTGCAACAGAGATAAGAGCAGTCCCAAAAAGAACAATCCTATTGTAATTGACTCCAAGACTTGTTGCGACATCTTCTCCTAATCCAGCTAAAGTCAATCTATTAGCATACATAAAAATAAGCAAAGTAATGATAACAATCAGCCATAAATATTCATATCTTCCCACCTGAATGTTAGCAAATGAACCTACAAACCAAGTTTCAATACTTTGCGTCTTTTGAAAAAGGAGTCCCAAAAAAGTAGACACTGCAGAAATTACTGCTCCAAGCATCAATCCAATAATCGGGACAATTAAAGACGAACGAAGCTTAACTCTTCTTAAAAATAGAAAGAAAATCATAGTTCCTATAAAAGAAAAAATGATTGCACCAGTCATTCTTTGAACTAAAGTCGGGGCAGGAAATAGTAAATACACAAAAAGCAGGCCTAAGCCTGACCATTCAATCGTCCCCGTTGTAGTAGGTTCAACAAAGCGATTCTGTGTAATGAGTTGCATCACGAGCCCTGCCATCGCCATTGCAGCTCCAGTAAGCATTAATGCAGCTGTTCTCGGAACACGAGTGATGAAAAACATCTCCATTCCATCCTCTTGTCCACGTATATCATAAACTCCAGTAAACAGTGATATAATCCCTAAAATTATAACAACTATAACCGCTATTATAAAAGGTTTTGTCCATATTTTATTGTGATTATAAAACTGGGGTTGAGAAATATTCTCAACCCTAGAAATCATATTTTTTGACACTGTTTCGTACCCCTTTACACTACTTAGCTAAAGTTTTTGCAAGATTTCCAAATAACTCTACATAAGTCTGAATTGATTCATTTGTGTAAGTATCTTCTGGTGCATAAACAACTTGTTTTTTAGAAACAGCAGTTGTGTTTTGAAGAGCTGGTGATTTAGAAATAACATCCTTAGCAGGTGTTGACTTAGCTGCATCAGATGTTGCAGCATCACGATCTAATACGAAAAGCCAATCAGGATTTGTTTGTGCAATAGCTTCAACAGAAACGTCATCACCTTTATGACCTGCAGTAGAATTTGAAACTTCTAACGCTGGAGTCCAACCGAAAATGTCATACATTGGTCCCCAAACACGACCAGAGTGCGGCGCAGCAAAACCAATATTACCACCAGTAACGATAACACTCATAACTTTATCTTTTCCGTTATAAGCAGATTTTGCTTTTTCAATAGATTTATCAAAATCAGCTACTAATTGTTTAGCTTCTTTATCTTTATCAAAGATTTTTCCTAGAGTAGTTGTAGAATTTTTAAGTCCATCTACTAAATTTTTTCCAGGCGTAGTAGATTTCTCAGAAACATCAAAATTAAGATCAATAACAGCTGCATTTGGCACTAATTTTTTGATTTCTTCGTAATGATCAGCAAATCTTTGACCAACGATTACAAGGTCAGGGTTTGCCGCTGCAATAATTTCTAGATTTGGTTCACGGTGATTCCCAATATTTTGAACTTTTTCATCCTTTTTATATGCTGAATCAGCAGGCATGATATCCTTTGGAGCAGCCGCTAATTTAATTCCCCAATCAGATAAAGTTTCAAAAGTTCTGTTATCCAAAGCAACTACATTCTTTGGGTTTACAGGGACTTTAACAGTTCCATGAGCATCAGTGATTTCAACCGTTTTTGGCTTATCACTACTATTACCTTTATTATTAGCCTTCGAAGTTTCTTTACTTGAATCTGAGCAAGCTACTAACATTAAAGTGAAAATTGCTAGAATACTCACTAATTTTAAAAGCATAGATTTTTTCATATGTATACTCCTTATAGTGTGATTTATTTCGAAAATGATGACATCCATAGATTGAATTAGACAGTAACTTTTATTCAATTGAATCGCTATTGATAATCATTTTCATTTGAACATCCTGTTAATTAGTATAGTCTTTAATTCTGTGAAAATCTTGTGAATGGTGTGAATTAATAAAATCAGGCACACAAAGTAATATATGAAGTCAGGCGTGTTGATTAACCTTTATTCTTCAGAGCGTGTCGATTTCTTTCGAGTAGACACTTTCATTAGATCCGGTCTCAACTAATGCGCGCTAGAATCGTTCCCTACACAATACCAAAAAGATGAGCACCTTATAAACCATAATTTCCCCTGCAAAAAATGCTCATTAATAGCTAATGTTTTCATAATCCATTACCTGATAGAAATATTTTTTTACATCTTTTAATACTTCTCAGGAACTATTTGATCATCATATTTAATAAAAAAACGAGTAAAACTGAATGAAATAGTTTTACTCATTTTTTATTATTCAATCATTGAATAGCCTCTGCCGTGTATCGTTTGAATATATCTGTCTTTCTTCTCACACTTTAACTTTTTTCTTACATAACCAATATATAAATCTACTACATTTGGATTTACTACTACGTTATATCCCCAAACTTGATTCAACAGCATTTCACGGCTCAATATTGTGTTTTTGTTTTTGATTAAAAATACAAGCAAATCGTACTCGCGCTTAGTAAGCGAGAGGTTTTCGCCACCCTTTTTCACAATATTGCTAGATGAATCAACAAAGAGATCTTTAAACTGAAAAAAGTTTACCTCATTTTGCTGGTTACAATCACTTCTTCTTAAAATAGCTTGAACTCTTGCTACTAATTCTTCTTTCGCAAATGGTTTTCTTATATAATCATCCGCTCCTGCTTGTAACCCTGCTACGCAATCCTTACTAGAAATATTGTCAGTCACAATAATAATCGGTGTCGTTTTAACAAGTCGTATTTGTCTGCAAATTTCTGGTCCAGATATACTTAATGAATCCCAATCCAATATGATAATATCCCAATCTTGTTCATATATTATATTTAAACCTTCGTTTTCATTGTGAAGTTTTAAAATGAAATAGCCTTCTTGCGTTAGACCGCTTACAATTTTCTTTGCTGAAGACCGTTCATTTTTAATCACCAACACCTGCTTCACCGATGGTTCACCTCTACTTCAATATAACTTAGTTAGATAAAAATTATCCCAAAAAACAATTTAAGATTTATAAATTTAAACCTCCTAAATAATCCATAAAAACAGCTTATTAGGAGAACTCTATATAATCTTACAATAGGTATGGATAAAAATACAAAGCATATAAAGATTTGAATACAGTGAAATCTTCATACCCCCCCCAATTGGGCGTTTACTAGCAGCTATAGTATCTACCTGCTTATCATCAATAACTATTCATTCAGTTTCTATTTCAGGGGTACCCCCCTCAACTTAAATATTTTATAAAACCACAAAACAAAAAGAACCACAACCTTACCTTATTTTGCAGCATAAGTCTGCCGTAAATCGCAATTTTTAGGGCCATTCCTTATATAATTTGAAACATATTATTGCCAAAAGTTGTTTATAAACCCATAACTTTGCCGAGAATACCTGTTCTCTCAAATGCGATTTCTAATTAATTACTAAAACTTGAAACAGATATACAAACAACGGTTTAAGAGGAGAATTTATATTAAAAGGAGAGTTACGAAAAACGTTGGAAAAAATTATAGGAAGAGTTACCAACGTCAGTGTGATTGCCCTTCTTGTGGCACAAAATGCAGCGCTCAATATTAGAAACGAAGCAATGCGTCTCTTAACCATAGGAACTACGGGGATAGCCTATACTAAGGAATCCCCCACTTCAAACAGTCCTTGAGAGTGTTAAATGGTCAGTAGTTCAAAATATAATCGTGTTTTGTACATCTGATAGTCTGTACTGAAACTAAAATAATGAGGAATTAATATAATGAACAGTTCCACTATTTCACTAAATAACATTCTAAAAAATATATTCGATTAAAAAAGACGACGCTAAATACGTCGTCTTTTTTAATCAGAAAAGTGAAATCTCAAGAATTTCTTATTGA
>NZ_JBVYHY010000023.1:0-8989 GCF_056033865.1 Bacillus sp. FAU20 | reverse complement strand
GAACCAAGCAAGCTACAGAAACAGGGGGTGTTCCTTGGCACCTCGATGTCGGCTCATCGCATCCTGGGGCTGTAGTCGGTCCCAAGGGTTGGGCTGTTCGCCCATTAAAGCGGTACGCGAGCTGGGTTCAGAACGTCGTGAGACAGTTCGGTCCCTATCCGTCGTGGGCGTAGGAAATTTGAGAGGAGCTGTCCTTAGTACGAGAGGACCGGGATGGACGCACCGCTGGTGTACCAGTTGTTCTGCCAAGGGCATAGCTGGGTAGCTATGTGCGGAAGGGATAAGTGCTGAAAGCATCTAAGCATGAAGCCCCCCTCAAGATGAGATTTCCCATAGCGTAAGCTAGTAAGATCCCTGAAAGATGATCAGGTTGATAGGTTCGAGGTGGAAGCATGGTGACATGTGGAGCTGACGAATACTAATAGATCGAGGACTTAACCATATAATATGTAGCAATGTTATCTAGTTTTGAAGGAATATGCCTTCAATAGTTTGGTGATGATGGCAGAGAGGTCACACCCGTTCCCATACCGAACACGGAAGTTAAGCTCTCTAGCGCCGATGGTAGTTGGGACCTTGTCCCTGTGAGAGTAGGACGTCGCCAAGCAATCTTAAGACGAGTCAGAATGACTCGTCTTTTTTGTATGCTTTCATACCTCTCTTAATTGCCTGTTTAACTCCTTCTAAATAGGCGAATCCATGCCTTTTATCTGGTTCTAAGTAAGTACCTTCTGCCCATTCATTCCACGCATTAATAAATAAAAACTCGCTGTTGTAAAGAGAATAGGTACGATGAATTTGCTTACTTAAGTATATCGTGAACTTCTCAGGAGTAGAACCGAGAAAGATGCTGCTATTTAAGTCTTTGCGACGTGCTGTGTTGTCCCAGTCAACAAAGGCACCGGGAAATGTTTTTTTCTCTGGAGGAGATCGCTTTAGTATATACATCCAAACTTTATCATAATCCCAAGCGTTTATTTGTTTACCAGACTCATATATTGTCTTATTTATGTCTGGAGAGCTATCATGAGCAATTGTATAAAAAGGCTCGAATTGAATGCTAGCATCGAACCCATTTATATTAGGAAGTGGGAAGCTGTTTAATGTTTCTACAAAGTATATACCTTTCAAACCATTTTCTTGTGCGAGTGTATCCCAGTAATTAAGCATTTGCTCACAGCCAGGGATATGCCCAGGACGATAAATAATGAATAGGGGTTTATCATCTATACGAATATATCTTTCATCTTGGAAAGCTTGTAATAAATAGTCAAAGTGTTCTTTCCAATCCGATAACTCTCCATAATTTTGAGGCATTAATATATGGCTATCAAGACCATCCCAAGTTTTTGTCCACGGTTCATTTGCCCAAGAAAGGCAAAATGGAAAATCTGGTTCGCCCGTCTTAAGTACTTCATTAAAGGGTGTCTCCAATAGCCTTTTTCCTTTAAACCAGTAATGGTAATAACAAAAACCATATATGCCGTGTGCTTTGGCAATTTTTGCTTGCCATTTTCTTACGGATGGGTCCGTTAAGTCATAATAAAAATCTTGATAAGGTTCTCTAGGTTGATAATGTCCTGCAAATAAAGGTCGTGCACTTTTAGTATTTGTCCATTCAGTAAAACCTTTTCCCCACCATTTGTCATTTTCTTTTATTTGATGAAACTGCGGTAAGTAAAAAGCAATTATTTTCAAGGTATATCCTCCTTATGTTCTTTGTAGTTCAAAGTGGGGGGGAAGTTACTTTTGATTTTTTGAATCGAGTTTAAAGCGCTAGATAGGTTATTTACTTACTATTTTGTTGTGCTTCATATTGAATTCGTTTTTACAGTTTGCTCGATAGAGGAATCTTGGATCATTTAATATATGGCTGAGATGAAAAGTGATTTTCATTATAAAATTATGCGCATTACCATGTAGGAAAAGAGTTAATCTTTTTGGAGAACAAATAGGGCTTGGGGTAATCGGCTTGCGTCATCAAAAAAGTCCCGTAGCTTTAAATACTTCTCATAGTGATTTTTAATATAATTTCTAGGTATAACGGTTTCTCCGTAGAAGCTACTATTTCTAACATCTCCCGCTCCTGTAGGACTGTGGACAAAATTACCGCTTTCATAATCCGAGATGGCCCGATTTATATCTGGGAAAGCTTGTGATAAAGTTTTATGCCAACCCGTTTGAATGAATTCAGGGTGTTCCTTGAATTGTTGACAGTAATCGAGAAAATAGCGCGCTTGTGTTGTGGCTATGAAGATGCCACCTGGACGAAGAATTCTTGAAAATTCCTTTATCCAATTTTCTGCAGTTTCTTCGGATAAATGTGAGAATACAGAATAAGCGAATATGATGTCTAATGAATTGTCACTAATAAATTCTACAGGAGGTTGTGGATTGGCTGTTTTATATATTCCTCTTCCTAACGTTTCATTGCAAATGTTAATCATTGCGGGATCTACATCAATACCAAGTAAATTTTCATCGCGAACATCTTTGAAAAAAAAGCGTATAATTCTTCCCCATCCGCAACCAAAGTCTAAAATTTTACGTTCTTTATTCAAGGGAACACCTAAATTTTGGGCATATGTTTTTACATGGTTATAAAACAAATATGCTTCATAAAGAGCATGTTCATAGGAAGCTCCTACAAACTGTTGTTGAATTTCTTCGGGGGGGAACATAGGTACTGGGATACCATTTATCTTTGTTTGTGAGCAACTTTGTATAAATAGATTTAGAAGTTCAACGTCAGAAAGAGGACTAACAAGGTTATCAAAATCATTTCCTAACTTAAAGTTATTCATTTGTTAACCTCCAAATTATATAGTGCCTAAAAATTATGTTCGTGTTTTTTACTAATAAAAACATGTAGAAATTCAGCATCTAATCCTAGTGATCTATCCTTTTGTAAATAAACAATTGTATACATATTTGCATGTGTATAAATATATTCAATCATATCTTGGCCCCAATCAAATGTTACTAAAGCCCCCTTCTCATCAATAGGATTTCCATGATAAATTGGCTCTTCCATATACTCAATTCCTTCTTTATTGTTTCTTGCTCTTTGTAAAGTCTTTGGGAGTGTATGATACCAAGGGACGGTAAACACATGAGCGCCACCAGGCTTTAAGACACGTTCTATTTCTTTAAAGGCTTTCTCTGGCTCCATTACGTGTTCAAAGACATCTTGCGTAATGAATAAATCAAAAGATTCATTTTGAAAAGTCATGTTTTCTAAATTCTCACATCTAATTCCTTGAAAGTATTGACCAAGAGGATAGTTTTTAAAGTATTGAGAATATGTATAGTTTTTACAGTTTTTTATCAGTAGTTGAGTTGTAATCCCTCCTGGTGAGGACTCGTGGATATGATAGGACCCCCATTTTGGAAAAAATGTATTTAAGACATGAACTAAAGCTCGTTGCCTCGGTATAGAGTGGCATGTAGAACATAAATAGTGATCTCTAAGCCATTCATTATGCTCTATAAATGTAGCTTCCTTCTCACAAATAACGCAGTAGCCATTATTGTGCTTCAAATTACCTTCCACATGATATCCCTCCTGTATAAAATGCAATGTATTTCCCCCATTATTTTCATGGCAGTAATGCTCTCACCTTAAAATCCGGCTGGAGCAAAGAAGTTGGGTGGGATATGAACTGCCCGTAAACGTCCTCACTTTATGGATAGTATCAGACACATGTAAAACCAAAGAGAGTGGGTAGAAATTAGGGAAACCATAAAAGTAAGATTGGTAGAAGGGATTAATTAGTGGGGGAGAACCCCACACTAATTAAAGTTTCACTTTATGCTATGCGATACATTTGCTTTTATTCATTGAAAAACGTAGGGGTTTAAAATATCCCTTTCGTGTATGGATACATTTCAAAGTCCTTTGCATATATTTCTGTAACTAAATCCATTGTTTCTTTGTCATAAAAGCTTGCGTATGTTGGAAATCGGGGAAAGGCTTCATCTGTAATGCTAAGTTCTGCATAGCTTCCTGTATAAACCATCTTGTGAGCGCGATGATGACCTGAACTTGTAAGTTTGGTTAGGTCAGATTTAATCAAACCGTATTCGTTTTCTATTTTGGGAATTTGCTTATTAAAATCTTCTAAAGGTATATAGCGTTGGATAAAGGCTTCTTCACCTTGGACGTATTGTTGACTAAAGTGCATATCTATTACTTGGGAATTGGAACCAAGTGCTTGAACGTAATATAAAAATTGTTTGAATGATATTCCTTGCTTACTATGCTTGTCATTATAAAAACACTTTCGGATACTATTCCATTGAGGACTAGCATAAGGATTGTCAGCAAGTAATAAAAATGAGCTAACGGCCCTCTTATAGGGATTTCGTACGAGTTTACAAACATGTTTTTTGGCTTCTAGAAGACCGCTATGTACCGCTTGTATATAATTGGGGTTATTTTTATATACCCAGAATTCATAGTAATGAATAAAATCATTGTATTTCTTTGCTTCAGGAAATAATCCAATTTGAAAGAAGAACCAATTAGCTAATGCGGTACATCCGCTTCTATGACTCCAAAATAATATAAGGGGAAAATCCTTATGGAAATGCGGAATTCGATCTTTATGTAGAATGATGTACTCTAAAAACTTTTGATTTATATTTTTCATGAGTTTAACACTCCTTTTTTAAGGGTATAGAAGAGGATTTTTTATTAATCCAATATATTCATGAGAATGAGTAAATATTATGAGTGTATTTTGCTTTCGTCTTAAATAAGAAAGCCATTCTAAAAGGGAAATATAAAATAAAGATAATGAAAATGTATAAGAGGCATACAATTAATTATAAGAAAAGAAATAATAAAAGTGTCCAAGTTCATTTATTTGTATTTCTAGGTGTGATAAGCAAAAATCTTATTACTAGAGAGGATATTATGGGGAAGAATAATTATTTAATAGTAGGTGGAAATAGTTTCATTGGTATTAACCTCGCATTAGGTTTATTGAAACAAGGTCAAAATGTAAAAGTATTTTCCAGACATATAAATAATTTTCCTCAAAATCTTATAAGTGAGGTTGAATTTATTAAAGGTGATTTAGCAAATGTTGAAGATATATATAAGGCTTTAGTAAATGTGGATATTATTATTTATTTAGCTGCAACGTCTAATGTAACAACTTCAATTGAAGATGTTTTTGGAGATAGGAACAGTAGCTTTTTTTTTCTTAATTTCATGGAAACTGTTAAACGTTTCCCTATTAAAAAAATTGTATTAGCATCCTCTGGAGGCACAGTTTATGGTGAACCAGAATATTTACCTATTGATGAGAAACATCCATTAAAACCACTATCTCCTTATGGAATAACAAAAGTGTCGCTTGAAAATTATTTGTACTTTTATAAGAAAAAGTATGGAATGGACTATGTTGTATGTAGATATTCTAATCCATATGGAAAATATCAAAACCCGTTAAAGAAAGTTGGAGCAATAAACTGTTTTTTGTATCAGCATCTCAGTAATGAAAAGATTAATATATATGGGAATCCACAAGAGATTATTCGAGATTATATTTATATCGATGATCTAGTGGAAATCACTATACAACTATCACAATTAAATCGCTTGAAATCTTGTGTGTATAACATAGGGAGCGGCAAGGGTCTCTCTTTAAAACGAATTATAGTAGAATTGGAGAAATTAACGGAAAGAAAAGTGGACTTTATCTGCTATAAACAAAAGCAAGAAAATGTTCAAAAAATCATTTTAAATATAGATAGGGTAAGACGAGAATGTAATTGGGAACCGAAAGTGGATTTCAAAAGTGGAATTAGATTAAATAAGCTATGGATTGAAGAGTTCTTATATAGTAAAAAATAATAAGCCATGCCCTACTTCTGTATAAGTAGAGCATGGTTTATTATTTTGTTTCTTTTTGTATTACCCAAAGGTCTTGATGTTCCCACCAAAAACCTTCAGTGTATTTTTTGATGATAGGATTATAAGGTAATAATTTAATTTTGTCACATACGTAAGAGGGACTAACGATCGTTTGCCCGTATTGATGCACATCTAAATCCAGTTGTTCACTAGAGGGGAGAAACCAATAACCCTGTTTATTTAAATCTGGAAAGCCGAAGTACTTTTTACTTTGATATCCATGAGTTGTGAAAATGAATAATCCGCCAGGGGACACAGCATTATACAATGTTTGAAGCCAACGAAACCAAGTTGTATCAGGCATATGAGAAAAAAAGGATAGACCAAAAACGATATCATACGTAGACGATAATTTTACTTGTTCCGGCTCAGGGTGAGATAAGATAGATGAAGTATTTAATGTGCGTTCAATAAAACTAATAGCCTCTTCATGTATATCACAGGTAGTTATATGTAAGTTCGTTTGTAAGTTTAATAAATGGCGTGTTACGCAGCCATATCCGGATGCGAATTCTAATAATTTTGTTGGAGTGTCTACAGGAGGATAAAAGGAAGTCATTAAATCTAAGAGTGTTTCTGCTGATTTTCTTCCATCTTTAAAATAATAATCTATTGCTTCTTTTTTAGAAGGAAAGACTGGATTCGTGACCAGGAATTGGAAGATATGATCCTCCGGATGGATACTTGCATTTACATTGTAGTTCTGTGCAATTTGAGAAATCAAATCTTTATTTGCCTCTATAAATTCTTTCAAAGAGTAACCCTCCTTAAATAATAGTAATGTCTTACAAGAGATACTGATGGTAAAGAAAATATATAATTAAACCTTCAAATATGTTTTAAGATACTTTCTATATGCGTACATTTTCTTTTTTGAAATGTCGTCGATAGTAAAGGTTTCTTTAATGAAATTCTGCATTTGTACAACTTCACTGTAATGGGAATATGAATCTTCTGCTCTCGTTACGCTATTTGTATGTCGTCTATGATAGTTTAGAGGTTTTGGATTGAAATAAATGTTCCCCTCTTTAAGGATAGAAACATAGAAAAACCAATCACCGGCTATTTTAAACTGTTCCAATTGTTTTGCTGTTGTTTTTATATCTATGTTTTTAAAAACTACACTTGAGACATTAGGTATGGTGTTTTTGATAAGTAACGTATCTTGTATTTCATCTATCCCTTTTCGCACATAAGAACTCTGCCATTTTTCTTTATCAATATCATTTGTGTAATCTAAATAATGATTGGCCAATATATTTCCTTGTTCATCTATTTGTTTTGATTGTGTGTAGCTTAAGGCAACATCACTATCTATATGAAAACCTTGTATTACTTCTTCTAAAAATGTCTGATCACATAAGTCATCGGCCTCAGCAATCCAAATATAATCACCGGTTGCTGCAGAGACACCTTTTATCCATTGTTTAAATACAGAACCAGAGTTTTTATAATTAATAATCTGCTGAATTTTCAGGTGATGTTTATTTTCGTTTGAGAGCAGCTTTTCAAATATAGATACGCTATTGTCAGTAGAGGCATCGTCTAGGAAAATTAGTTCGTAAAGGGGATAGGTTTGATTTAATATTGATTTAACTCGTTCGGATAAGTATTTTTCGTAATTATAGTTCGGTACAATGACGCTTATTTTTTTATAATTATGCTCAAGCAAGTTTAATAATTGATAAATGTAATGAAGAAAGTTGAAATTTTTTTCAATAAGTTCTTGGCCAAAGGTCCCTTTTTGTAATCGTAAATCTTCATCCCCGATAAATTCGTATATTTTTTCCAGCATCATCGGTAAGTTTAAATAGTCTACTAATGCGCCAGTTTGTTCCGTAACAACATCTTCAAAACCTCCAGCGTTTTTAAACCCTATAACAGGGAGTTGTGTATCTAATGCTTCTAAAACCACGTTTGGGAAAGGATCTTCTCTTGAAGTTAATAAATATAAATCAGCCCCAGCGTTATATAAACCGATATCTGGAGTAGGATCCACTAATGTAAAATGTGCTGTATATCTTGGTGATAGCGTGTTTAAAAAGTGAACATCTGTTTTCCCAACCCAGATAAAATGAATATTTTTATGAATCTTTCTTACTGAGTAAGCAATAAGTGAGAATAAATCTATCCCTTTTCGATGATCAGCGAAGCCTACCCCCAAAATGATTTTGCTATCTAGAGGCAGGTTGTGTTTTTTTCGTAATTCGTTTCTCGCTTTTGCAATATTGTTCTTATAAGGATTGTGGTTAAACAAACCTTGAGGGAGGATGTGGCACTTTTGATGATCTAATTGGGTGATTGTACGGAACTTTTCATACACGTATTGTGAAGGGAAGACAATTTTGTGAGCAGACTCGGCAATTTTTATCGCTTTTCCCTCAGCAGAGTACTGTTGTATTAAATGCGGCAATTCATGTATTAATGAAATAACTTTTATATTATGTTTAGCTAGTAATGCAACTATATCACCACTTATGACGGTACTACATATGGCGATGGTATAGTCTTGTGATAATAACTTCTTTATTAATGATTCGATCTTTTTGTCCGTTGGGTAGTCTTCCTCTAGGCAATAAACAGGACCATACTTTTGAAAGTCGTGGATTAAAATGCCCGTTCCAATAGAAATAATTGCGACGGAGTAATGAAAGTTTTCTTTGAGAGCTTTAATAGTATGTAAAGAAAGCAGCTGTGCTCCGTGGAAATGGGCATCATGGGATACATAAATGATTTTCTTATTAACATGCATTTCATAACGCCTCCTAAGGTTAATTAGATTTTTAGTAAATGTATGGTGTATTTATAATTTCTAGAGAGAAGTCTAAATAAAAAAGCTACTTTTAATATATATTTGTTTGGCTTGATATTCATTCTTTAGAAAGTATAAACTGTCGATTATGAAAGGGACTGCGCTAGTTTATTAATCTTTAGGGAAGAAGTATAAAAATACCCTTCATAATTTATAAAATAAAAAGGATAAAAGGTATTGACGATTAGAGTATAGAGGTGTAATATAGAACAAGTCGCCGATGACAATAACGTCGCAAGCGACAAACTAAATGA
>NZ_JBVYHY010000022.1:0-404064 GCF_056033865.1 Bacillus sp. FAU20 | reverse complement strand
AGGTGTCCCTCCTTTACTAAGTTGGTAAAAGAATAAGGTTGCGCAACAAATGTACAACCCAATAAATATAAAATGTATATTTATACGAAACGTATTTTAAAACCTAAAAACGTCGTTTGTATATGAGATAGGGTTTTCGACAAAAAAAGCAAATGTGGACAACTATTTACCCACATGTGATTAAAACTGTCCACATGTTATACACAAATTGTGGATAAAATAAAGATGTGGAAAACTTATTCAAAGTGAAAACACAACTATAATATCAAAAAAAAGTGGCTATAGCAATGAATTTAAGAAAGTTATCCACAAAATCAATACCTTGTGGAATAAACTTGTCCACAACACGATATACTGTGTAAAAGTGTGAAAAAAGTTTGTGGATATAAAAAACATGAAAAAACATTTATCCACAAGGAAATATAGGTGCTGTGAAAAAGTATGTGAATAGGTTCAAAATGAATATTTGATGAAAATTTCTAGAACCATTGACATTTTCCTAGTTGATTAACTATAATTTATAGGACTGTCTTTAACAGATATTCCTCAGGGAGGTGTCATATAATGAAAAGAACTTACCAACCAAATAAACGTAAGCGCAGCAAAGTACATGGTTTCCGCAGCCGTATGAGCACAGCGAACGGACGTAAAGTGCTAGCAGCTCGTCGTCGTAAAGGAAGAAAAGTATTATCTGCGTAGACCACTGATCGTTCAGTGGTCTTTTTTTCTAATAATAGTGAATTTCCGCTGATGAAATACAGGAGTGTCAATTGATATGAAGAAAAAACATCGTATAAAGAAGAATGATGAATTCCAGGCGGTTTTTCAAAAAGGAAAATCAAATGCGAATCGTCAGTTTGTTGTATACCAATTAGATAAAGAAGAACAGCCAAACTTTCGCATCGGCCTTTCTGTTAGCAAGAAAATAGGAAATGCAGTAGTTCGTAATCGAATTAAGCGCATGATTCGTCAGGCTATTACAGAGTTAAAAGATGAGATAGATTCTGGAAAAGATTTTGTTATAATAGCAAGGAAGCCTTGTGCAGAGATGACATATGAAGAAGTAAAGAAAAGCTTAATTCATGTCTTTAAACGCTCTGGTATGAAAAGAATAAAAAAGTAGCGTAAGGAAATGAATTACACTATATACATACCGATACAAGGAGGAGTAGGCTTTGAAAAAGAAATTAGGTTTACTAGCCATGCTTATTGCATTAATGGCGATTACTGCTGGCTGTAGTGAAGTAAATCAGCCAATTACACCAAAAAGCACTGGAATTTGGAATGAATACTTCGTATATCCGCTTTCTCAGTTAATCACGTATTTTGCAAACTTATTTAACAGTAATTATGGTTTAGCAATTGTTGTTACGACTCTTATCATTCGTTTTGCGTTATTACCATTAATGATTAAACAAACGAAGAGTACGAAAGCGATGCAAGCGTTACAACCGGAAATGGTGAAGTTAAAAGAGAAATATAGCTCTAAAGATCAAGCGACACAGCAAAAACTGCAGCAAGAAATGATGCAGTTATACCAAAAGAATGGTGTAAATCCATTAGCTGGTTGTTTACCAATCTTTATTCAAATGCCAATTCTGTTCGCTTTTTATCATGCAATTATGAGAACAGCTGAAATTAAACAACATAGTTTCTTATGGTTCGATTTGGGACATGCAGACCCGTTTTATATCTTACCGGTCGTTGCAGCAATTACGACATTTATTCAGCAAAAGCTTGCAATGGCAGGAACAGCTGGTCAAAATCCACAAATGGCAATGATGCTTTGGCTTATGCCGATTATGATTTTAATCTTTGCAATTAACTTCCCAGCTGCATTATCACTTTACTGGGTTGTTGGTAATATCTTTGGTATTGCTCAAATGTACTTTATTAAAGGGCCAGAGATTAAGGCTAGTAAGGCTGGTAAAGCTGGAGGCTCAAGCAAGTGAGTGTAATTACTGCTAAAGGACAAACAGTCGAGCTGGCAGTAGAGGATGCTTTAAGGCAATTAAATACATCAAAAGATCGAGTAGATATAAATATTGTCGATGAGGGTAAAAGGGGATTCTTAGGTTTATTTGGGAATCGCCCTGCAGTAGTAGAAGTTGTATTGAAGAAAGATCCAATTCAAGAATGTGAAGAATATTTAAGAAATGTTATTCACGATATGGGTGTGGAAGTTGAGATTAGTAAAATTGTAAAAGGACGCGAAATCGAATTTACAATTTCTGGTGATGATGTAGGTGTTTTAATAGGGAAAAGAGGTAATACATTGAACTCTTTACAGTATTTAACAAAACTTGTCGCGAATCGTAACACGAAGCAGTATATCGGTATTACACTAGATGCTGAAAATTATCGTAGTAAAAGAAAAAGTACGTTAGAATCACTTTCTTATCGATTAGCCAAACAAGTATTTAATACGAAAAAAAGAGTTATTTTAGAACCGATGCCATCTTTTGAACGAAAAATTATTCATCAGGCATTATCAAATCATCAAGGTATCAATACAACTTCTGAAGGAAATGAACCACATCGGCATGTTGTAATATCTCCTAAATGACCGGTTGCTCAAATGAGTGCCGGTTTTTTTGAGCGAAAAATAGATGTGGATAACTAAAAAAACACTAAACTTATCCACTGTGAATAAGTTTAGTGTTTTTTACATGGGGATATAATAAAATGAGTTATTCTTCTTTTGTAGATAGGTTCGTTATGGTATCCTAATAATTTAGTGAAAGAAATAATCATGTTGAAATAGAGATAAATAAGCAAGTGAGGTGAAAGGACATGGAATTTGATACAATTGCTGCGATTTCCACAGCGCTTGGAGAGGGTGCAATTGCCATTGTTCGAGTAAGTGGGGATGATGCGGTTGAGAAAGTTGACCGTATTTTTAAGGGGAAGGATTTAACAGAGGTTCCTTCTCACACTATTCATTATGGTCATATTGTTGATTTAGATACAAATCAAGTTATTGAAGAAGTTATGGTGTCTATTATGCGCGCACCAAGGACTTTTACACGTGAAAATATAGTGGAAATTAACTGTCACGGTGGACTTGTTTCAGTAAATAAAGTATTGCAACTTATTCTAGCACAAGGAGTACGATTGGCAGAACCGGGCGAATTTACAAAACGTGCTTTTTTAAATGGACGTATCGATTTATCACAAGCAGAAGCGGTTATGGATTTGATTCGAGCAAAAACAGATCGTGCAATGAGTGTAGCAATTAATCAAATGGAAGGGCGATTATCTAAATTAATTGGTCTTTTGCGTCAAGAAATATTAGAAACATTAGCTCATGTTGAGGTAAATATAGATTATCCAGAATACGATGATGTAGAAGAGATGACACATAATATTTTAATTGAGAAAGCGACGCATGTTCGTTCGGAAATCGAAAAAATATTAGAAACATCAAAACAAGGGAAAATTTTACGTGAAGGTATTGCTACAGCAATTATCGGTAGACCTAATGTTGGGAAATCATCGTTATTAAATAGTCTTGTTCAGGAGAAAAAGGCAATTGTAACTGATATTGCAGGAACAACTCGTGATGTTATTGAAGAGTACGTTAACGTGCGTGGTGTACCTCTTAAACTTATAGATACAGCCGGTATTCGGGAGACGGAAGATGTTGTTGAACGAATTGGTGTGGAACGTTCAAAAGAAATGATGAGCCAAGCGGATTTAGTATTAGTTGTTGTCAACTATAGCGAGGCTTTAACAAATGAGGATGAAGATCTATTCCGTGCGGTACAAGGAAAAGACTTTATTGTTATTGTGAATAAGACGGATTTACCGCAAGCGATTGATATGGAACGTGTTACAGAGTTAGCCGCGGGAAATCGTGTTATTACAACATCCTTAATTGAGGAACAAGGAATAGATGAACTCGAAAAGGCAATAGCTGATTTATTCTTTGAAGGAACAATCGATTCTGCAGATATGACATATGTTTCTAATGCAAGACATATTGGATTATTAACACAAGCAGGAAAAACAATCGGTGATGCAGTTGAGGCGATTGAAAATGGTGTACCAATTGATATGGTACAAATTGATTTAACAAGAACGTGGGAAATACTTGGTGAAATTACTGGGGACACAGTGCATGAAAGCTTAATTGACCAGTTGTTCTCTCAATTTTGTTTAGGAAAATAATATAGTGAAGTTGTAGAAAGATAGAGATTATTAGGAGGAATAAACAATGGGATACAATGCCGGTTCATACGATGTCATAGTAATCGGTGCAGGTCATGCAGGATGTGAAGCTGGTCTTGCGGCAGCACGAATGGGCTCAAAAACATTAATGTTAACAATTAACTTGGATATGGTAGCATTCATGCCATGTAACCCTTCTGTTGGTGGACCAGCAAAAGGGATTGTTGTTCGTGAAATTGATGCATTAGGCGGAGAAATGGGACGTAATATTGATAAAACTCATATTCAAATGCGTATGCTAAATACAGGTAAGGGACCAGCCGTACGTGCACTTCGAGCACAAGCTGATAAATTCTCTTACCAACATGAATTAAAGAAAACAATTGAAGAAACACCAAACTTAACGTTGTTCCAAGGAATGGTAGAGCGTTTAATCGTTGAAGAAGGTGTATGTAAAGGGGTAGTTACACAAGCGGGTGCAGAATATACAGCAAAAACCGTTGTAATTACAACTGGAACATTTTTACGCGGCGAGATTATCATGGGCGACTTAAAATATTCAAGCGGTCCAAATAATCAGCAACCGTCTATTACATTATCTGAGCATTTAGAGGAGCTTGGTTTTGATCTTGTTAGATTTAAAACAGGGACACCTCCGCGTGTAAACAGTAATACAATTGACTACAGTAAAACAGAAATTCAACCAGGTGATGATAAGCCACGTGCGTTCTCTTTTGAAACAACGAAATTTATTATGGATCAAATTCCATGTTGGTTGACATATACAAGTACAGAAACACACCGTTTAATAGATGAAAATTTACATCGTTCAGCTATGTATTCTGGTATGATTAAAGGAACAGGTCCTAGATACTGTCCTTCTATTGAAGACAAAGTAGTAAGATTTAATGATAAACCACGTCATCAAATTTTCTTAGAGCCAGAAGGGCGTAATACACAAGAAGTATATGTACAAGGTTTATCCACAAGCTTACCAGAAGATGTACAACGTGACATGCTTAGAACAATTCCAGGCCTAGAAAATGTTGAAATGATGCGTACAGGTTATGCAATTGAATATGATGCAATTGTGCCAACACAACTATGGCCAACACTTGAAACGAAAAAGATTAAAAATTTATATACAGCAGGACAAATTAATGGAACTTCTGGTTACGAAGAGGCGGCCGGACAAGGGCTTATGGCTGGAATTAATGCAGCATGCCGTTCTTTAGGTAAAGAAGAAGTTGTTTTAGGTCGCGAGGATGCTTATATTGGTGTCTTAATTGATGATCTTGTAACGAAAGGTACAAATGAACCATATCGTTTATTAACGTCTCGTGCAGAATACCGTCTATTATTACGCCACGATAATGCTGATCTTCGTTTAACTGAAGTTGGTCGTAAAATTGGATTAATTAAAGAAGAGCGCTATGAGCGATTTACAAATAAAAAATTACAAATTGAACAGGAAAAGGAACGTTTAAGCAGCATTATTATTAAACCACGTCCTGAAGTTCAAGAATTAATTCGCAATATTGGCGGAAGTGAATTGAAAGATGGAATACGTGCAAGTGACTTATTACGTCGTCCAGAGATGACATATGAGCATATTCATCTTTTAGTACCAAGTGAAGTAGAATTAAGTGATGAAGTTAAAGAACAAGTTGAAATTCAGATTAAGTATGAAGGATATATTGAAAAATCTTTACAGCAAGTAGAGCGTATGAAGAAAATGGAGAATAAAAAAATCCCTGTAGATATTGATTATGATGCGATTTCTAGCATTGCTTCAGAAGCTAGACAGAAATTAAAAGATGTTCGTCCACTTTCAATGGGGCAGGCTTCACGTATTTCTGGCGTAAATCCAGCGGATATTTCCATTTTACTTGTGTATATAGAACAAGGAAAAATTGCACGCGTATCGAACCAATAAATAGTAAGGAGATATTGCTAGATGAACATAGAACAATTTCAATCTATGCTAGAAGAGAAGGGAATTACCCTCTCTTCTAGACAGTTAGAGCAGTTCAAAATCTACTTTGAAACATTAGTAGAGTGGAATGAAAAAATGAACTTAACGGCTATTACAGAAAAAGAAGAAGTATATTTAAAACACTTTTTTGATTCCATTACAGCTGCTTTTTATTATGATTTTTCAAAACCATTCTCAATTTGTGATGTTGGTGCAGGGGCTGGATTCCCAAGTATTCCTTTAAAAATCTGTTTCCCGCACTTAAAAGTAACAATTGTAGATTCATTGCAAAAACGTATTAATTTCTTAAATCACTTAGCACAAAAGTTAGAATTAAGTGATGTTGCATTCTGTCACGATCGTGCTGAAACATTTGGGAAAAAAGAAGGTGTACGTGAATCATACGATATTGTAATGGCACGTGCAGTTGCGCGTCTTTCTGTATTAAGTGAGCTATGTTTACCACTTGTAAAAGTTGGAGGAACATTCATTGCAATGAAAGGTGCAGCAGCAAACGAAGAAATTGAAAATGGTAAGTATGCTTTAGAGGTGCTAGGCGGAGAGTTAAAAGAGATGTCTACGTTCCAATTACCGTTTGAAGAGAGTGAACGTAATATTTTATTAATCGAGAAAAAGCGCAAGACACCAAAGAAATATCCACGCAAACCGGGAACACCCAATAAATTACCTATTGAAAAATAAATCTTATTAGACGTAAGATTAAATTATATAAATGAAAACGTAAATGTTTCATAGGAAACATTTTATGGAGAATAGTCAATAGGCCTAAAAGGTGGTGGAATATGTATGAAAAATACGTTTTCTCGTTTATTTGGCTTTGGAGATAAAGAGAGCGAATTCGAATTACAAGACGAAAGCCATGAAGAGATAGATAAAAAGGTATATGAAGAAATACAAGAAATTCCGATAGTAAATATTACCCCTAACCGTTATCAACCAAGAACAGTTTTTGATGATGCGCGTATTGATGAGCTAGCATTAACAATTCGTACACATGGACTTATTCAGCCGATTGTTGTAAGGCAATATGAGGATGATAAGTACGAGATTATTGCTGGAGAAAGACGTTTTCGCGCGGCAACAAAGTTAGGTTGGGAAAAGGTTCCTGCAATTATAAAGAACTTAAATGATACAGAGACAGCTTCTGTAGCTTTAATTGAAAACTTGCAACGTGAGGAACTAACGGCAATTGAGGAAGCTGTGGCATATCAAAAGCTGATTGAGTTACATAATTTAACACAAGAAGCATTGGCACAACGACTTGGAAAAGGACAATCTACAATCGCAAATAAGTTGCGATTGTTAAAGTTGCCTGAAGAAATAAAAAGTGCATTATTAGAAAAAAGCATTACAGAACGTCACGCCCGCGCTCTCATTCCTTTAAAAAATGAGGAATTACAACTGAAGGTTTTACAGGAAATTGTGGAGAAACAACTAAATGTAAAGCAAACAGAAGAACGAATTGCGAAGTTACTAGAGGAAGCGAAACCGAAGCGTAAGGCAAAGCAAAAAGCAGTAAGTCGAGATACGAGGATTGCTATGAATACAATTAGACAATCTTTACAAATGGTTACTGAAAGTGGTTTGAATGTTAATTCTGAGGAAGAAGAATTTGATGAGTACTATCAAATTACAATTAAAATTCCAAAGAAAAAATAATAATGACGTGCTAGAGACCTTATCCTATTGGAGAGGTCTCTTTTACTATATTTTCTTGTTAAATGAAGAAGGAGTTTAGAAATAAATTTTGAAGTTTAATAAAGGACGTAAAAGAAAAAGTTTTATTTCATGTTACAATAAACGTAATTGTTACTAGAATAAGATAGAAAGGTTGAAAGTAGGTGACATCATGGGAAAAATCATTGCTATTGCTAATCAAAAAGGCGGTGTTGGAAAAACAACAACATCTGTTAATTTAGGGGCTGGATTGGCGCAAGTAGGTAAAAAAGTCCTTCTTGTAGATATTGATGCTCAAGGAAATGCAACGACTGGTGTGGGAATTGAAAAATCTGAATTAGATCAATGTATTTACAACGTTCTTGTGGAAGATGCAGATGTTCAAGGGGTTATACAGAAAACCGCAACTGAAAACTTAGATGTTCTACCCGCTACAATTCAATTGGCTGGTGCTGAAATTGAATTGGTACCGACTATTTCCCGGGAAGTACGTTTGCAAAGAGCATTACAGCCAGTTCGTGCTGAATATGATTATATTATTATCGACTGTCCCCCATCTTTAGGATTATTAACGATTAATGCATTAACAGCAGCAGATTCTGTTATTATTCCTGTACAGTGTGAATATTACGCACTAGAAGGGTTAAGTCAGCTATTAAATACAGTTCGACTTGTACAAAAACATTTAAATAAAAATTTAGCAATTCAAGGCGTATTGTTAACGATGTTGGATGCCCGTACAAATTTAGGGATCCAAGTTATAGATGAAGTGAAAAAGTATTTTAGGGATAAAGTATATCGCTCAATTATTCCGCGTAATGTACGCTTGAGCGAGGCTCCAAGTCATGGGAAACCTATTATGCAGTATGACGCTAAATCAAGAGGAGCAGAAGTATATATAGATTTAGCAGAGGAAGTGATTGCAGGTGGCTAAAGGATTAGGAAGAGGAATTAATGTGTTTTTTCCTGATTTAGATGTGAAAGAAGAGGAAACAATTCAGGAGATTCTTGTAACTGAATTAAGGCCAAATCCATATCAACCGCGTAAACACTTTAATAAAGAGGCGATTCAGGAATTAGCAATTTCGATTAAGGAACACGGTATTCTACAACCATTAATTGCTAGGAAGAGTATTAAAGGATATGAAATTGTTGCAGGTGAAAGACGATTTCGTGCTGCAAAAGAAGCCGGTTTAGAAAAAGTACCTGCGGTTGTAAGACAATTAACTGAACAGCAAATGATGGAATTTGCTTTGTTAGAAAACTTACAACGAGAAGATTTAAATCCTATGGAAGAGGCAATGGCATATCAGATGTTAATGAATGAGCTAAATGTAACGCAAGAACAATTAGCGAAACGTCTTGGTAAAAGCAGACCTTACATTGCAAATTATACTCGGTTATTAAGCCTACCTTCTTTCGTACAAGATATGATTGCAAATGGTCAACTTTCAATGGCTCATGGGAGAACTTTACTTACGATAAAAGATGAAGAACAATTGAAGTCCTTATTGAAACGCATTGAAAAAGAAGGATTAAATGTTCGTCAATTAGAGAAAATCGTTCAAGAGATTAATCAACACGTTTCACGTGAAACAAAAAAAGTGAAAAAAGAGCGGAATATATTTTTCGTAGAACGTGAAACGTTCTTAAGAGAAAAGTTTGGCACAGATGTGAAAATTAAAGAAACGAAAAAAGAAAAAGGTAAAATCGAAATTGAATTTTTCAATAAAGAGGATTTAAATCGTATTTTAGAATTATTAGCGCAGAAAAACTAAAAAGCAAACCATCTTATTATTTATAGATGGTTTGCCTTTTTTAATACAGATAATTTTTGATCTGTTTCTTTTATACTTTGTGCAATTACATCAGCCATTTTCATGACTAAACTTAATCTTGTATTTTGCAGGACGAAAAACTCCATAAAACCGTTTAGATTTACGATGCCATGAATATGTAAATCACCAACTGCAGGTAATTTCTTGTTCATTGCAGCTCCAGGTTTACTAGGCCCCATTCCGGTAGTGATAGAACCGATACTTTGAGATTTTCCTAAACAGGCATCAACAGCAATTATAAATGCAGTAGGATTTTCTTTCTGTATATTCTGAATTTTCTCCTCTAAATTTAGCGCATGTACTGGCTCATCTAGTGTACCGAATACTTGGAAGTTTTGGATGTCTATTTGTTCAAGTTTTGTACCAACTAACGGGCCGAGTGCATCACCTGTAGAGCGATCTGTTCCGATACAAACGAGAATGATTGGTATATTAGTTTTAATAGGAATATGGGTAAGTAAGAAATTACTGATTATCTCAGAGGCTTCTAGATCTTGGTGCATAACGTTTTGAGTTTCTTTCTCAAAAAATGGTAAGCGAAAACTGCCAATGTTCATGAAGCACCCATCCTTTTAATAAATTTTCAATATATGTTATATGGTGAGGAAAATGGAAAGTTATAATTGCGTAATTTTTGCAAAATGTGAATGAAAATGGAAATAATAGTACTAGTATATATATATTCGTTCCATTTTATACCTGGATATCGGGGATAAAATAGGATTAAAATCATAAAATTTTTTCAGCAATTAGGGGACTTCTGATACAATAATAAGGGTAACTAAAAAGAAAATTTAGCTAGAGAGGTAGAGGTACATGGATTTATTAGCGAAGTGGTTTAATTCTATGAAACAGTATTTATTAGATGCTGATCGTTGGGCTCATATTGGAGTTGCGACATTAAAAATATGCATTATTTTAATAATTGGTGCGGTTGTTGTGCGAATTGCAAGAGCGGTTGTACGAAATGCGTTTCGTATGGGAAGTCGTTCTCCAATTCAAATTTCAGAACGTCGTACAGTTACAGTAGCAAAGTTACTTGAAAATATCGTGGCATACGTTGTTATGTTCATTATGTTAATTGCGATTTTAGGTGTGTTTAATATTAATGCATCAGGTTTATTAGCCGGTGCTGGGGTAATTGGTTTAGCTGTCGGATTTGGCGCTCAAAGTTTAGTGAAAGACGTTATTACAGGTTTATTTATTTTGTTAGAAGATCAGTTTTCAGTTGGTGATTATGTTAAAATCGGTCAATTTGAAGGAGTCGTTTTAGAAATTGGACTTCGTACAACGAAAGTAAAGAGTTGGACAGGTGAAATTCATACCTTACCAAACGGAAGTATTATTCAAGTTACTAACTACTCAGTTAGTAATAGTGTAGCGTTTGTTGATATATCTATTTCATATGAGGCTGATATTGCGAAAGCAGAGCAAGTTATTGAAGATTTATTAGTAGAATTACCTTCAAAGTACGAGAAAATGGTAACAACACCTCAATTATTAGGTGTGCAAACATTAGCTGCCTCAGAAGTTATATTACGTGTTATTGCTGAAGTAGAGCCGATGCAACATGCAGTTATTGCAAGGGCACTTCGTAAAGAGATTAAAAATCGTCTTGATTTACATGGAATTGAAATTCCATATCCACGTATGGTTTTATATAATCGTGAAGAATTAGTTAGTGGAAAAGCAATTTAGTATGGAGAGGAGTTTGGAGAGTGGAGCAAAAGGAATATAACTTGTATGATGTTGTGGAAATGAAGAAAGCCCATCCATGTGGCGAGAATCGTTGGAAAATTATTCGTATGGGAATGGATATCCGCATTAAGTGCGAGGGGTGTGACCATTCAGTAATGATTCCTCGAAGAGAGTTTGATCGTAAGGTGAAAAAAATACTTGTGAAGCACGAAGAATAGAGCGAGAGTAACAGTTACAGTAGGTAACTGTTACTTTTTTTCGTTTGGCGGAAACTTGTCATTTTTTTCGTTACTATCTATAATGATGAAAGATTGAGACATAGGAGTGAAAAATATGGGATTAACGGCTGGGATTGTTGGATTACCTAACGTAGGGAAGTCAACTTTATTTAATGCAATTACACAAGCAGGAGCAGAATCTGCAAACTATCCATTCTGTACAATTGATCCAAACGTAGGGATTGTAGAAGTACCAGATGAGCGTTTAAATAAATTAACGGAATTAGTAGAACCGAAAAAAACTGTTCCGACTGTATTTGAGTTTACTGATATTGCGGGTATCGTAAAAGGTGCTAGTAAAGGTGAAGGATTAGGAAATAAATTCTTATCGCACATTCGCCAAGTAGATGCAATTTGCCAAGTTGTTCGTTGTTTTGAAGACGAAAATATTACGCACGTTTCAGGGAAAGTAGATCCGATTGATGATATTGAAACAATCAACTTAGAGCTAATTTTAGCGGATCTAGAATCTGTTGATAAACGTATCGAGCGTGTTGCAAAATTAGCAAGACAAAAAGATAAAGAAGCAGTATACGAGCATGAAATTTTAGTTCGCTTAAAAGAAGCTTTTGAAGAGGGCAAACCGGCTCGTACTGTTGAATTTACAGAAGAGCAAATGAAAATCGTTAAAGGCCTTCATTTACTTACAACGAAAGAAATGCTATACGTAGCAAACGTAAGTGAAGATGATGTTATGGATCCTTCTGAAAACAAATACGTAAAAATGGTAAAAGAATTTGCTGCAAATGAAAATTCTCAAGTAATCGTTGTATGTGCAAAAATCGAAGAAGAAATCGCTGAACTAGACGAGGAAGAGAAAAAAGTATTCCTTGAAGAACTAGGCATTGAAGAATCTGGTTTAGATCAATTAATTCGTGCTGCATACAATTTATTAGGACTTGCTACTTACTTCACGGCTGGCGTTCAAGAAGTACGTGCTTGGACATTTAAACAAGGAATGAAGGCACCACAATGTGCTGGTGTTATTCATACAGACTTTGAACGTGGATTTATTCGTGCAGAAACAGTTTCTTACGATGACTTAATGACAAACGGTTCTATGACAGCTGCAAAAGAGGCTGGAAAAGTACGTTTAGAAGGAAAAGAATATATCGTAAAAGACGGAGATGTTATGCACTTCCGTTTTAACGTTTAATTTAATATTTCCTAGGAAAAATAAAGATATGAGCTTGGCAAATATATTATATGTTTGCCAAGTTTTTTATGTATTGGTGAGTTGATTCATATAACTTACTATGATATAATCTAAACTCGTGAGTAATTACTATAAATTAATTGCTCCTTGCCCATTACGGGCCGTTTAGACCAAAAGGAGGTGAAAGTGTAATGAGAAAGTACGAAATTATGTACATCATTCGTCCTGGCGTTGAAGAAGAAGCTCAAAAAGCTTTAGTTGAACGTTTTGCAGGTGTTTTAACAAACAATGGTGCAGAAATCATTAACACGAAAGAGTGGGGTAAGCGTCGTTTAGCTTACGAAATCAACGACTTACGTGAAGGTTTCTACATGATCTTAAACGTGAAATCTAACGCAGAAGCGATTAACGAATTCGACCGTTTAGCTAAGATCAACGAAGATATCCTTCGTCATATCGTTGTTAAAGAAGAAGAAAAATAATTGATATATAAGGGAGAGTGGTTCGATTGATGAATCGTGTTATCCTCGTTGGTCGTTTAACTAAGGACCCTGACTTACGTTACACGCCCAATGGTGTTGCAGTAGCTACTTTTACGTTAGCTGTGAATCGCGCATTTGCCAATCAACAAGGTGAGCGTGAAGCTGACTTTATTAATTGTGTAATATGGCGTAAACAAGCAGAAAACGTAGCAAATTATTTGAAAAAAGGTAGCTTAGCAGGCGTAGATGGACGTCTTCAAACTCGTAATTACGAGGGACAAGATGGTAAACGTGTATACGTAACAGAAGTTCTTGCGGAAAGCGTGCAATTTTTAGAGCCGCGTAATGGCGGTGGGGAGCAACGTGGTTCATTTAATCAGCAACCATCAGGAGCTGGTTTCGGTAACCAAGGCTCTAACCCATTTGGTCAATCTAGTAATTCAGGTAACCAAGGTAACTCTGGATTTACGAAGAATGACGATCCATTTTCAAATGTAGGTCAACCGATCGACATTTCCGACGACGATTTACCGTTCTAATACAGTAAATTTGTTAGTTTTAACAAAGAATGGAGGGAAATAGACATGGCAGGACGCAAAGGTGGACGTGCGAAACGTCGTAAGGTGTGTTTCTTCACAGCTAACGGCATCACTCGCATTGACTATAAAGATGTTGATTTATTAAAACGTTTCGTTTCTGAGCGTGGTAAAATTTTACCTCGTCGTGTAACAGGAACAAGCGCAAAATACCAACGCAAACTTACAGTTGCAATTAAACGTGCTCGTCAAATGGCACTTTTACCATATGTTGGTGAATAATAGCGTATGAAATGCACAGTAGAGTCGGACTCTACTGTGCATTTTGCTATGCTTTTCTTTTTTGAAAGAGAGGTTAAAATGTGAAACAAACAAAGTTTATTACAGAAGGTGCAGCATTATTAGCTATATATGCAATTTTATTGCTTATATCTATGTATGTTCCGATTTTGGGTACAGTTGTAACTTTTGCGTTGCCGTTACCATTTATACTATTAATAATAAGACATAAACTATCTAATGTGCTCTTGGTTTTTGTAGCGGCACTTTTTGTTACTATTATTGTGAGTCAACCGCTGAATTTAGTGAAGACAATTATGTTTGGATTGATAGGCATTGTTTTAGGATATATGTATAAAACAAGAAAAAAGCCAGTGGAAATCTTAATAGCGGGGACGCTTGCATACTTAATTGGTTTTGTACTTATTTATGTTGCAAGTATAAAGTTTTTCAACATAGATATAATGAAGCAAATGCAAAGTATGTTTAGTGAAAGTATGGCGAAAAGTGAAAAGATAGTAAGTGCTACTGGTATGCCGATTAGTAAGGAACAAAAGAGTTACTTGCACAAATGAATGATATATTACAATCGTTACTTCCGAGTATACTTGTGCTAGTTTCAGTATGTTTTTCTTGGATTACAGTGATAATATCAGGTAGTGTTTTGAAAAAGTTAAAATATGAAGTTATATCTTGGCCTAAATTTAAAGATATACAATTACCAAAGAGTATCATTTGGTATTACGTTATATTTATTTTATTAGCAACTTTTATAAAAGTAGAACCAACATCATATTTACATATGGTATTTTCTAACCTAAATGTAATATTTGCACTATTGCTTGTACTGCAAGGCCTAACATTTATCTCCTTTTTAGCGTATAGAAAAGGTTTTACTAAAGGGGTTCCTATTATTAGTTTTATTGCATGCATGTTTATTCCGATGCTGTTTCCTCTTGTGACAATCTTAGGTATAATTGACTTAGGGATTTCATTGCGTTCTAAAATAGGTGGATAAAATAATATTCCTTATACTATTTTAATCTGTTTAACTAACTGGAAGGTGAGTTAGTTTTACTTTATAGGAGTTGTATACATGCCTGAATTTGATAAGAAACAGTGGTTTTTATATCCTGTTTATGTATTGGCATTTTTTGTGTTTGTGCTCATTTCAATTCTCTGTTATTTTCATTTAATTATGGGAATAGCTGCTTTTGTCATTTTTTGTATTGTATTCTTTATCGTTATACGATTTGAACTTAATTTTCAAAGGAATTTCGAAAAGCATACGACAGATATGATTACAAGAGTAAAGAAAGTAAGTAATGAAGCATTTAACCAAATGCCGATTGGTATTTTGTTATACAATAAGGATTATGGGATTGATTGGGCAAATCCTTATTTATCTTCATGTCTGGGACAGCATGCATTAGCTGGATGGCACCTTTACGATGTATCAGAAACATTACTTCTTTTCATTAAAGGAGAAACTTCTGATGATATAGTCTCTTTAAATAATCGAAAGTTTCGCGTTTTTGTAAGGAAAGAAGAAAAGTTAATTTATTTCTTTGATGTAACGGAACAAACAGAAATCGAAAAGATGTACGAGGATCAAAGGACTGTTTTAGCTGTCATCTATTTGGATAATTATGATGAAGTTACACAAGGATTAGATGATCAACTACGTACGAATATAACAAGTCTTGTGACATCACGACTAAATGAATGGGCACTTAAGTATGGTGCATATTTAAAACGTGCATCTTCAGAAAGATTCTTCGTTGTGCTAAATGAAAGTATTCTGACGCAGATGGAGAAAGGGAAATTTAGTATTTTAGATCAGGTGCGTGAAGAAACATCTAAAAGGAATATACCACTTACATTAAGTGTCGGTGTCGGATCAGGTGATTTACCTTTATCAGAGCTTGGAGCAATGGCTCAATCTGGTTTAGACCTTGCGCTTGGGCGTGGGGGAGACCAAGTAGCTATTAAACAAGCGACAGGTAAAGTTAAGTTCTATGGAGGTAAGACAAATCCGGTTGAAAAACGTACCCGTGTACGCGCTAGGGTCATTTCGCATGCGTTAAAGGATTTAGTATTAGAAAGTAGTAATGTCATTATTATGGGGCATAGGGCTCCCGATATGGACGCAATTGGTGCTGCGATTGGTATTTTAAAAGTTGCTCAATTAAATGAGCGTAAAGGATATATTGTGTTAGATGAAAATGATTCCGATAAAGGAATTAAGCGCTTGATGGACAAAGTGAAACAAAATGAGGAGTTATGGTCTCATTTTATTACTCCAGAGCAAGCGATGGAATTTGCAAATGATGAGTCGTTACTTGTTGTTGTCGATACGCATAAACCTTCTATGGTGATGGAGCAAAAACTGTTACATAAAATTGAAAATGTAGTAGTTATTGATCATCATCGCCGTGGAGAAGATTTTATTGAAGACCCATTGCTAGTTTATATGGAACCATATGCTTCTTCAACGGCAGAATTGGTTACAGAATTACTTGAGTATCAACCTAAAAATTTAAAGATGACAATGTTAGAAGCGACGGCATTGTTAGCGGGTATTATTGTCGACACGAAAAGTTTCACGTTCCGGACAGGGGCTCGTACATTTGATGCTGCTTCTTATCTGCGCTCACATGGTGCAGATACTGTACTTGTACAAGAACTTTTAAAGGAAGATATGGATCAGTATTTACGGGTTGCAAAAGCTATAAAAAATGCGTACATTTATAAAAATGGAATTGCGATTGCTAAAGTTGGTAGTGATGATTACTACGATCAAGTGCTTATTGCGCAATCAGCAGACACGTTATTAACGATGACAGGGATTATTGCATCATTTGTTGTTGCAAAACGTGGCGAGAATCTCATTGGAATTAGCAGCAGATCTTTAGGTGAAGTGAATGTGCAGCTAATTATGGAAAACTTAGGCGGTGGCGGGCATTTGACGAATGCAGCCACACAAATGAAAAATGTTACAGTAGATGAAGCTGAGGAGAAGCTTCGATTTGTTATTGATGACTATTTACAGGGAGGCACACAATCATGAAAGTAATTTTTCTAAAAGACGTAAAAGGTAAAGGTAAAAAAGGAGAAGTAAAAAACGTACCGGATGGCTATGCAAATAACTTCTTACTAAAACAAGGATTAGCTGCTGAAGCAACAAATAGCAGTATGAAAACTTTAGAAGCTCAAAAGCGTAAAGAAGAAAAAGATGCAGCAGCAGAGCTTGAAAATGCAAAAGAGTTAAAAGAGACTTTAGAGAAATTAACTGTAGAATTAAAGGCGAAATCTGGAGAAGGTGGCCGTTTATTTGGTTCTATCACAAGTAAACAAATCGTGGATGCAATGCAAAAATCACACAAAATTAAGCTTGATAAACGTAAATTTGAAATGGACGATGCAATCCGCGCGTTAGGTTATACAAACGTTACTGTGAAATTGCATCCACAAGTAACAGCAACAGTAAAAGTTCATGTTAGTGAACAATAAAAATAAATTAAGCAAGGAGGATTGCGTATGAGTGATGTACTTGCTGATCGTACCCCTCCGCATAATATAGAGGCTGAGCAGGCGGTTTTAGGGGCCATATTGATTGATCAAGATGCGTTAACTTCAGCATCAGAGTTATTGGTACCTGATTCGTTCTATCGAACGAAACATCAAAAGATTTTTGAAGTCATGCTTGGGTTATCTGATAAGGGAGAGCCGATCGACTTAGTAATGATGACATCAGCAATGGCTGATCAAGGATTACTAGAAGAAGTTGGTGGGGTTTCTTACTTAGCAGAGTTAGCAGAAGTTGTGCCAACTGCAGCTAACGTAGAATATTACGCACGCATCATCGCTGAAAAGGCGCTTTTACGTCGTTTAATTCGTACGGCAACTCATATTGTATCGGATGGATACGAGAGAGAAGATGATGTAGATGGTCTTTTAAATGAGGCTGAGAAAAAAATATTAGAAGTATCCCATCAAACGAATGCAAAAGCATTCCAAAACATTAAAGATGTTCTTGTAGATGCTTATGACAAAATTGAACTTTTGCATAATCAAAAGGGTGAAGTTACTGGGATACCAACTGGGTTTACTGAATTAGATAAGATGACAGCAGGTTTCCAACGAAATGATTTAATTATCGTGGCAGCACGTCCATCAGTAGGGAAAACGGCATTTTCATTAAATATCGCACAAAACGTAGCGACGAAAACGGATGAAAATGTAGCGATTTTTAGTTTGGAGATGGGTGCCGACCAGCTTGTTATGCGTATGCTTTGTGCAGAAGGGAATATTGATGCACAAAGACTTCGTACTGGTTCATTAACTTCTGATGATTGGGCAAAGTTAACAATGGCAATGGGGAGTCTCTCGAATGCTGGTATATATATTGATGATACGCCAGGTATTAAAGTAAATGAGATTCGAGCAAAATGTCGTAGATTAAAGCAAGAACAAGGTCTTGGTATGATTTTGATTGACTATTTGCAGCTTATTCAAGGAAGTGGGAAATCAGGAGAAAACCGTCAGCAGGAAGTATCAGAGATTTCTCGTACCTTAAAAGGGATCGCACGTGAATTGCAAGTGCCTGTTATTGCTTTATCACAGTTATCTCGTGGTGTAGAATCTCGTCAAGATAAACGCCCGATGATGTCTGATATTCGTGAATCTGGAAGTATTGAGCAGGATGCCGATATTGTAGCTTTCCTATATCGTGAAGACTACTATGATCGAGAAACGGAAAACAAAAATACAATTGAAATTATTATTGCAAAACAGCGTAACGGTCCAGTAGGTTCAGTGGAACTTGCATTCGTCAAAGAGTTCAATAAGTTCGTTAACTTAGAACGTCGTTTTGAGGATGGACATGCTCCACCGGCATAAAGGCAGTATAAAAAAGAAACACATTTCTTATAATAAGATGTGTTTCTTTTTTTTTATAAGAAAGATAAGGCTTTCATAAGTTAAATATATAATTCTTACGAACGAAAAAGTTTTTTTGTGAAAAAATGTTCGCTTTTCGGTTGACTTCTTTTTCGGTTTTGGTACAATTATATTGTTTGAATAGATCGTTTGAAAATTGCGGAGGTGCTTTAATAATGTCTTCAGTAGTAGTTGTAGGAACACAATGGGGCGACGAAGGAAAAGGTAAAATCACTGATTTTCTTTCTGAGCATGCGGAAGTAGTTGCAAGATATCAAGGTGGAAATAACGCGGGACATACAATTGTTTTCGGCGGAGTTAAATATAAATTACACTTAATTCCATCTGGTATTTTCTATAAAGAGAAAATTTGTGTAATCGGAAACGGATTAGTAGTAGATCCAAAAGCATTACTTGAAGAGTTAAAATACTTACACGATCGTGGTGTAAGTACTGATAATTTACGTGTAAGTAACCGTGCACACGTTATTTTACCTTACCACTTAAAACAAGATGAGTTAGAAGAAGCAAGTAAAGGTGATAACAAAATCGGTACAACGAAAAAAGGTATCGGTCCTGCATATATGGATAAAGCTGCTCGCATTGGTATTCGTATGGCTGATCTTTTAGACCGTGAAGCATTTAAAGAGAAGCTTGAGCGCAATTTAGTAGAAAAAAATCGTTTATTTGAAAAAATGTATGATACAGAAGGTTTCACTGTAGAAGAAATTTTCGAAGAGTACTTCGAGTACGGGCAACAAATCGCGCAATATGTATGTGATACGTCTGTTGTATTAAATGATGCATTAGATAATAATCACCGTGTATTATTTGAAGGTGCACAAGGTGTTATGCTTGATATTGACCATGGTACGTACCCATTCGTTACATCTTCTAACCCAATTGCTGGTGGTGTAACAGTTGGAACTGGAGTTGGTCCTGCGAAAGTTACTCGCGTTGTAGGTGTATGTAAAGCATATACAAGCCGCGTTGGTGATGGTCCATTCCCTACTGAGCTTCATGATGAAATTGGTCATCAAATTCGTGAAGTTGGTCGCGAGTATGGAACGACAACTGGTCGTCCACGCCGCGTAGGTTGGTTCGATAGCGTTGTTGTAAGACATGCACGTCGTGTTAGTGGTTTAACGGATCTATCATTAAATTCTATCGACGTTTTAACAGGTATTCCAACTCTTAAAATTTGTGTTGCTTACAAATACAATGGCGAAGTTATTGATGAAGTTCCAGCTAACTTAAACATTTTAGCAAAATGTGAGCCTGTATATGAAGAGCTTCCAGGTTGGGAAGAAGATATTACTGGTGTAAAATCATTAGATGAACTTCCTGAAAATGCACGAAAATACGTAGAACGTGTTTCTGAGTTAACAGGAATTCAAATATCTATGTTCTCAGTTGGACCAGATCGTAACCAAACAAATATTGTTCGTAACGTATACGAAGCTTAATTAATATTTTTTAGAAAAAACTCATGTCCGCATGAGTTTTTTCTTATTCTTTTATAAAAAACGAAAAAAAGTATTGCAATAAATACAGAATACATGTTATGATACATCTTGTCGTCACGAAAATATGACGTTGGTGAGTATGAGCCATTAGCTCAGTTGGTAGAGCATCTGACTTTTAATCAGAGGGTCGAAGGTTCGAGTCCTTCATGGCTCACCATTTTATTTTTCGTGGCCCGTTGGTCAAGTGGTTAAGACACCGCCCTTTCACGGCGGTAACACGGGTTCGAATCCCGTACGGGTCATGTTTTTTTTTGCTTATTTTTGGTCCCGTGGTGTAGTGGTTAACATGCCTGCCTGTCACGCAGGAGATCGCCGGTTCGACCCCGGTCGGGACCGCCACTTTTGTTTATACCACCATTAGTGGTTTTATATATAGTTTTGGCTCGGTAGCTCAGTCGGTAGAGCAGAGGACTGAAAATCCTCGTGTCGGCGGTTCGATTCCGTCCCGAGCCACTCTCAGGATATTAAGTGGGCCCACTTAATATCCTTTTTATTTATGTAATTTTACAAAACTGAGTAGTTATTTTAAAATAGAACGAGGAGCCTCTAGCAGTTGAAGCTAGAGGTTTTTCTATAGATCGTATAGGATGCCGTGTAAAAGTGGATCATACATGAGTCTATGAGAATAGAGGAGAAAATACTTAAACAAAGGATGCGGTCATATAGGACATACTATGTAAACATCAATATGTTTAGGGATTATTGACCATATTTTTATAAGGAGGAAATAGACGATGATGGGAAAGAAAATTTTAGTAGTTGATGATGAAAAGCCGATTGCAGATATTTTGAAGTTTAACCTAGAAAAAGAAGGTTTTGAAATAGTAATGGCGCATGATGGTGATGAAGCAATTGAAAAGGCTAATGAAGAACAACCAGATATGGTTTTATTAGATATTATGCTACCAGGTAAAGATGGCTTAGAGGTTTGCCGTGAAATACGTAAAAGTTCAGAAATGCCGATTATTATGCTTACAGCAAAGGACTCTGAGATTGATAAAGTATTAGGGCTTGAGCTTGGGGCAGATGATTATGTAACGAAGCCATTTAGTACGAGGGAATTACTTGCTCGTGTGAAGGCGAATTTACGCCGTCATCAACAAGGTGGTGCTGCAGAAAAAGAGGAAAATACAGAAATGGTTATTGGACCAATTGTAATTAATCCAAATGCATATAGTGTAACGAAGCGAGAGGAAAACATCGAGCTTACGCACCGTGAATTTGAGTTGCTACATTATTTAGCGAAACATTTGGGACAAGTTATGACACGCGAACATTTATTACAAACAGTTTGGGGTTATGACTATTTTGGAGATGTGCGCACAGTAGACGTAACAGTACGTCGTTTGCGTGAAAAAATTGAAGATAATCCAAGCCATCCTACTTTAATTGTAACTAGACGTGGAGTAGGGTATTACTTGCGTGACCCAGAGCAGGAATAGTATATGAAGAAAGTTGGTTTTTTTCAATCTATTCATTTAAAATTTGTGCTTATATATATGCTATTAATATTAATAGCGATGCAAGTTATTGGAGTGTATTTCGTAAGGGAATTAGAGAAGAGCCTAGTACAAGGTTTTAGGGATTCTTTAACGCAGCAAACAAACTTATTATCATATAATTTGAAGCAAGAGTTTAAAAAAAGTTATACAAAAGCAGAAACAGAGTCAACAGATGAAACGATTAAAACTTCAATTCGAAAATTTGCCTCTGATCAGAAGAAAGTTATACAAGAGGTAAGCGTATTTGATTCGCATAGAAAGTTACTGGCTATTTCAGATGAATCAAAGCAGAATAAGGTGAATCGAACATCAACTGATATAGCTGTTCAGCGAGTGTTAGTACAAAAAAAGCCGGAAGTGAAAATTGAGAAGGATGGTAGTACAGGTCATCGTGTTCAAGTTATGCTTACTCCGATTCTAGATGATAACGGTAAGGATGCGCTTGGTGTTATTTACATTGTGGCATCTATGGAAGATGTATATAAACAAATGAAGGATATAAACCAAATTTTTGCTACTGGAACAGTAATTGCTTTATTAGTAACGGCCGTACTTGGAATTTTATTGGCTCAAACAATTACAAGACCAATTTCAGATATGCGGAGACAAGCAATCGAAATGGCAAAAGGAAATTATTCGAGAAAAGTAAAAGTGCATAGCCATGATGAAATTGGACAACTGGCATTATCCTTCAATAATTTATCAAAAAAATTACAACAAGCTCGTTCTTCTACGGAAAGTGAAAGGCGTAAATTATCATCTGTTTTATCACATATGACAGATGGAGTAATTGCTACTGACCGAAAAGGGGATATTATTTTACTAAATGACCCTGCGGAAAAGATGTTAAATGTTTCTCGTGAAACAGCGCTCGATCAATCTGTTTTAGAGGTATTAGGGATACAGGAAGAATTTACGCTCGATCATTTATATGAAGAGCCAGATTCTGTTTTATTAGATTTTAGTACGAGAAACGAACCATATATTTTACGTGCTAGCTTCTCTGTTATTCAAAAAGAAACAGGGAAGGCAAATGGCTTAATTGCTGTACTATATGATGTAACAGAGCAGGAGCGTATAGAACGGGAACGCCGTGAGTTTGTGGCGAATGTCTCTCATGAATTAAGGACGCCATTAACGACGATGCGCAGTTATTTAGAGGCACTTACAGATGGAGCGTGGCAGGATCCGAATATTGCACCACAATTTTTAACGGTTACACAAGAAGAAACAGAAAGAATGATTAGACTTGTAAATGCGTTGTTACAGCTATCTAAACTTGATAGTACAGAGCACCGTTTAATGAAAGAATGGGTCGACTTTACTGATTTCTTTAATAATGTTATTGATCGCTTTGAAATGTCTAAAGAGCAAAATGTAAGTTTCAAACGATCTTTCTCTAAAAAATCTAGGTTTATTGATATGGATACTGACAAAATTACTCAAGTGCTGTATAACATTATTTCTAACGCATTAAAGTATTCACCAGAAGGTGGAACAGTAACATATCGTTTACGTGATCGCGGTGATTTATTAGAAATTAGCGTAAGTGACCAAGGAATGGGTATTCCAAAAGAAAACGTTGATAAAATCTTTGAACGTTTTTATCGCGTAGATAAAGCTCGTTCAAGACAAATGGGTGGTACGGGACTTGGATTAGCAATTGCAAAAGAAATGATTGAGGCACATGGTGGCTCTATTTGGGCGAAGAGTGAAGAAGGAAAAGGGACAACTATTTATTTCACGTTACCAATGGCAGCAGATGAAGAGGACGATTGGGAATGAGTATGGAAAACTTTAAAACAATAGTTTTAATTAACCTAGTTGTAATTAGCCTATTTCTTACTTTTAACCTATGGACGTATGTGCCAGATTCTACATCCATGCAAAACGCGAAATTTGTACAGGGGAATGAAGGAATGAACCAAACTAAAATTTCCGATGTTGTCCGTCCTACTTCTATCATCGTGCATAAAGATAAAAATCATTATGGGAGCAGAAGAGAGGCAGATATAGAATCAATCTATAAGCCTCTGGAAGTAGGGGAACTACATGGTTTTAGAGAGATATCAATCACTAAGGGTGATTTCCTTTCATATGTGCATGGTGAAGGGAAAGTTGAACTGGTTTTCCCTACCGACATCCCATTTGATGCAGTTAAATCCATGTTTAACATGAAAGAGAAGAGTACAGATAAGCCTAAACACTTTAATCGTATTCTCCTCGATCCTTCTCGAAGTAAGGATCAAGAAATTAAAATTAACTTTGTTTCTGATGGTGATAACTTTAAAATATATGAGGCAAAACTAAGTGGTGTGTATTTAAAAGATATTGTAAATGCCCAAAATCAATTTATAGTATCAGCAAAGCCTTATTTTGATTATCAACTCAATGATATGAAAAAGTTATTTTTACCAGATGGAACGACAGAGTTAAACAATATAACATATATTTCATCTAATTTAGCAGTTGATACGTTTAAGAATGCTCTGTTTAGTGATCCTCGTTATTTAAGTCCGATTACCGAGATGTCGAAAGAAACATTTACAGATGGTATTAGATCCATGGAAATTGAAAACGATCGTCACATGCTAAAGTATAAAAACTCTTCTGTCTTAACTGAGAAAACGATAGATAATTTAATGCTTTTACAAAAAAGCTTTGAATTCGTAAGTGGTCACAGTGGGAGTTTGGATTCATATCGTTTGGACTATATGAATAAAGGAGAGACAGTATTTCGTTTAAATGAAGATGGATATTCAGTATTCAATGAAGATGGATTAGCTGAATTGAGACAAATATGGGGATCAGAAGAAGTAATGGAATATGAAAGACCGCTGCTGTCTTTAAATACTAAAGGTATAGAACAGAAGGTTACTCTTCCGTCAGGGCATGTTGTAATAGCATCCCTAGAAAATAATCCAGAGATAAAGAAACAAGTAATTAAGGATATTGGCATTGGATACAAGTTATCACTAGATGGGCAAGTAGTTCGACTACAACCAATTTGGTATGTAAAGCTTGTTGAAGGTGAAACAGGTAAACAGAAAATCTATGAGTGGAGTGAGGGAGGACTAAATGGATTGGGATCGGATTAAAACCATATTTATTGTGACCTTTTTTGTTTTGGACCTCTTTCTCATTTTTCAATTCATTCAAAAGCAAGATAGTAATCAATTGGAGCTTATTGCAGAAACAAAGATAGATCAAGAATTAAAAGCAAACAAAATTACTATGGGGAATATCCCTAAAGAACCGAAAAAAGAGTCGTTTATTAGAGCGGAAAATAAAGCCTTTAAAGAAGAAGATATACAGTCTTTGAAAAATCAAACGGTGCATATACAAAATATGTATAAGATAGAAAGTAAGCTAAAAGAGCCTTTTTTAAATACGAAATCATTATCAAAAGATAAGTATAATGAATTTTTGAAGAACTATGTATTAGATGGACAAAAGTATGAATTTGGAGCGGTGAAAGACTCTAAAATTTATTTCTTTCAAAAATATAAAGATAAGCCTATTTTCTATAATAATCAGGCGATGATTGTTGTGGAATTAAATGAAAAAAATGAACTTGTTTCATATACGCAGACAATGCTAACTGATTTAAAAGAAATGGGCGAAGGTGAAAAAACGAAAGACCAAGAAATTATTACGGCTCAAACAGCTTTAGAAAATTTGTATTTAAAAAATAAAATTCATGGAAATACGCATGTTAAAGAAGCACAAATTGGTTATGCCACTCTTACCGCATCTACTTCTAATAACCAAGTACTTGCTCCAACGTGGAATTTAAAAACGGAGCAGAAGCAGGACTTCTTTGTGAATGCAATTGAAGGACAAGTTATGGAATTAGGGGAAAAGGAAAATCAAGTGGTGGATGAACATACTGGAGTGAGAAAGAATGGGGTTGCATTTTAGCGTACTTGCAAGTGGAAGTACAGGAAATATGCTATACGTAGGAACCGATGAAAAAAAATTACTAGTCGACGCAGGTTTAAGTGGTAAGGCAACAGAGGCTTTATTTAAACAGGCAGAACTGAATATAAATGATGTATCAGGTATTCTTGTAACGCATGAGCATAGTGATCATATTAAAGGATTAGGTGTATTGGCACGTAAATATCATCTACCTGTTTATGCGAATGAGAAAACATGGAATGCAATGGAACATTTAATAGGAAATATCCCAACTGAGCAAAAGTTCATTTTCTCAGTTGGGGATGTGAAAACATTTGGTGATATTGAAGTCGAGTCATTTGGAGTTTCTCATGATGCAGCAGAACCGATGTTTTATGCTTTCCATAATAATAATAGAAAATTAGCACTTATTACAGATACGGGATACGTAAGCGACCGTATGAAGGGCGTTATTAAGGGAGCTAATGCTTTCGTATTTGAAAGTAATCATGACGTAGAAATGCTTCGTATGGGACGTTATCCATGGAGCATTAAACGACGTATTTTAAGTGACGTTGGGCATGTTTGTAATGAGGATGCTGCATTAGCGATGGCAGATGTAATTACAGATGAGACAAAGCATATTTATTTAGCCCATTTAAGCTTAGATAATAACATGAAAGAACTAGCGCGTATGTCAGTATCACAAGTATTAGAGGAAAAAGGATTTGGGGTGGGTGAATCCTTTGAAATTCACGATACAGATCCAAAAATGCCTACAAAAATTCAATACGTATAATTCTTCATTTTAGTAAACAATAAAGGTGAATATAGTTGTTTTCAGGAAGATAGGTGAACAAATATGTCCTTTATTGATGAAGAAAATTATCGTATGAAACGTGCAGGAAAAAAGAAGCACAAAGGTATAGTTCTTTCTAGTATAGCGGGAACAATTGTAGGAGCTTCTTTATTTGCGTTTGGAGCGCCTTTATTTTCAAATTCTGCTGATACGCTTCCGCAAGCTGAAGCAAGCGGAAGTAATATGGCGGAAGCTCAAGGGATTAAACAGATTAGCTTTGTAGATGCTGTTGATCGTGCATCTGAAGCAGTTGTGGGTGTTATTAACATTCAACGAGATAACTTTTCAGAGGCAGATTCAGAGGCCGGTACAGGATCAGGAGTAATTTATAAAAAGACAGATGGTCAAGCTTATATTGTAACGAATAATCATGTTGTAGCTGGAGCGAATCGTATTGAAGTAAGTCTAAGTGACGGTAAGAAGGTTCCTGGAAAAGTATTAGGAACCGATGTAGTCACAGACTTAGCAGTATTAGAAATAGATGCAAAGCATGTGAAAAAAATAATTGAAATTGGTGATTCTAATACTGTTCGTAGAGGAGAGCCAGTCATTGCGATTGGAAACCCACTTGGGCTGCAATTTTCTGGAACAGTTACACAAGGTATTATTTCAGCTAATGAACGTATTGTCCCTGTAGATTTAGATCAAGATGGACATTATGATTGGCAAGTAGAAGTGTTACAAACAGACGCAGCGATTAATCCGGGGAATAGTGGCGGTGCACTTGTAAATGCAGCAGGACAATTAATTGGTATTAATTCAATGAAAATTGCTGCAAAAGAAGTAGAAGGAATTGGCCTTGCTATTCCGGTGAATAGAGCTGTTCCGATTATGAATGAACTTGAGAAGTATGGAAAAGTAAGAAGACCGTATGTTGGGATTGAACTTAGGTCATTAAATGAAATTCCAAACTATTATTGGTCAAAAACATTACATTTACCAGGTACTGTAACAGAGGGAGTTTGTATTTTGGATGTGAAAAGTCCTTCGCCAGGTGCGGATGCTGGTTTAAGAGAACATGATGTTATTGTGGCGGTAGATGGAAAACCGATTCGCGATATTATTGGATTCCGTATGGCCTTATATGATAAGGAAATTAATGATAAAATGACTCTTACGTTTTATCGTGGTACAAAAAGAGTAACAACAACAGTAAAATTAGGCATTCAAAAGTATTAAAAACAGGAGGGCCTACCTCCTGTTTTCTATTGTAGAAAAGTGAGGCGAAGAAAATGAATTTACCTTGTTGTTTAGAACATGTTGAATTAGCGTTAGATATTATTGTGGATGAGTGTGAAGTTGCGCCAGTTATCAACAATGTGGATAACTCAGAAAAAGAGAAAAAAACATGTGAATTTTGTCAAAATGAGGCGACATATGTTGTATCGAACACAGATTCCCATACAATATGTGGGTAGTATTTGTGGATATGTGGATAAGTTTTGTGGATAACATGTTTGTAAGGTGGAGGATGCGTGTGAATATCTCGATTATTTCAATTGGGAAATTAAAAGAAAAATATTTGAAACAAGGTATAGCAGAATACTTAAAACGATTATCTGCATACGCAAAAGTAGAAGTAATTGAATTGCCTGATGAAAAGGCGCCAGAAAATTTAAGTGAAGCAGAAATGTTAATTGTAAAAGAAAAAGAAGGTATACGTATACTGGATAAAATTTCTGATGACACGCATGTGATTGCATTAGCTATAGAAGGAAAGCAAAAATCATCAGAAGAATTTGCGGTAAGTCTAGATCGCCTTGCTACATACGGAAAGAGTAAAGTCGCATTTGTAATTGGTGGCTCACTTGGACTAAGCTCAGAAGTGATGAAGCGTTCAAATGAATCACTTTCTTTTTCAAAGATGACATTACCACACCAATTAATGCGATTAGTGTTGCTTGAGCAAGTGTATAGAGCGTTTCGGATTAATCGTGGGGAACCGTATCATAAGTAATGTATTTATGTAAAACACTGATATTATCATATTTATTTTATTATGCCTATAACTGGAGGCTATGTGAATGGTAAGTGATCAGACGAGATATTCTAGGCTCGCAAATATAACAAAAATAATAAATACAAAATTAGAACTACGTGAAGTATTGCAGCGTGTGACAATGGCAATATCAGAGGAAATTGTTAGGTGCGATGCTGTTGGAATTTATTTACCCCAGGAAGATGGAACATTTAGAGGGTTTGCAGGAAAACCAGAGACTATAAACGGCGTAACGCTTGATACTCAAGTAATTGATCCTGAAATAGACTTACTGGCAAAAGAAGTTATTAAAACGAAAAAAACCATCTATATTCCTGATACCTCAAAGGATCATCGACCGGATCCGAGACCGGTTGATGCATTCAAAATTAAGTCCTTATTAGCTCTGCCTATCTCATTTGGGCAAGAGTTATTTGGTCTGGTTTTTTTATTTGATTATGGAATTCCGATGAACTTAACAGATTCAGAAATTCAAAGTGTTGAAGCTTATGTAAATATGGCTGCGGTTGCAATCCAAAACGCAAATAATTTAAAACAAAAGGAAAGCCTTATTGCTGAGAAGCAGCTATTATTAAATGTTACACGTGATTTATCAATGTGTTCCTCGATACAGGAGAGCTTTGATAAATGCTTTTTTTACTTAGAACAGATTTTAGAAAGTAAAAATATGACTGCCCATCTTCTAGATCCCCTAGAAAAAACAACAATCAAAACAACGAAATTAAGTAAGGGCTGTGATTGGACAGAAGCGGATTGGACAGAGCAAAGCTATGAAGCCAAGATCCAAGAGGTTATTCAAACAAAAAATATAGATAGTAAGGGTCTATTGATGATTCCATTGGTTTCAATGGGAGAAGTATTAGGGGTAATCGTCGTTGGCAAAGAAGGAAAAGTTCACAATTATGATCATTCTCAACTTCAACTAGCAAAATCTATCGTTGATGCCACAGCCCCTACGTTTTCGAATTTGTTATATATGGATCAACTAGAAAGCATAGTGGAAGAGCGAACGAGAGAGCTAGCTGCTGCTAATGAAAAAGTTACAAGTGTGATTGAATGTATTACGGATGGATTTTTTATTTTAAATAATAAATGGGAATTTACGTACGTAAATAAGCACCAATATTTTCCGCAAAGAAAAACAGCAAAAGATGTATTAGGAAAGAATATATGGGATGTTTTCCCGAGTGAAATCGACACAATTATGTATGAGGAATTTCATCGTGCGATGTCAGAGCGAACTACAGTTCATTTCGAATTTCTTTCTACTGCAGATGAATATTGGCACGAAGTTATTGCATACCCATATGATGATGGTATTTGTTGTATTTTTAAAAACATAACGGAAAAAAAGAAATATGAACAGGAATTGAAAAGATTATCCAACATAGATTTAATAGGGCAAATGGCAGCAGGTATCAGCCATGAAATTAGAAATCCAATGACAACAGTACTAGGATTCTTACAGTTATTAAAAGAAGAGAATATCTATGAGAAACATAATAAGTACTTTCATTTAATGATTGAAGAACTTAACCGTGCCAATTCTATTATTACTGAATTTCTCTCAATGGGTAATACAAGGAAATTAGATTTGCAGATGTTAGATTTAAATTCAATTATCCGCGATATTATTCCTTTAATAAAGGTTGATACGCATAATCAAAATAAATATATTCAAGTCGATACAAATGACATTCCGGAATTACTTTTAAATCGTAATGAGATAAGGCAATTATTAATGAATCTATATCGTAATGGTTTAGAAGCGATGAGTACAGGGAAAGTTCTAACCATTAGCACTTACAAAGAAGGTCAAAATTGTGTGGTGCTTGCAGTGCGGGATCAAGGAAAAGGTATCAGGCCTGAAGTATTAGAGAAATTGGGTACGCCATTTTACACGACCAAAGAGAATGGAACTGGATTGGGGTTAGGTATATGTTATGCCATTGCTGCTCGCCATAATGCAAAAGTAGAAATTCAAACAGGATCGGAAGGCACTACTTTTTTTGTTAAATTTGATTATAAAAATAATAAAAAATAAGCTTATTTAGAATAGTTATGATGAACCGTATCATAAATAAATTTATTCTTTGCATATAAAAGGATAAAAAGACCATTGGACAAAAATTACCGATGGTCTTTTAAATATTATTAGATGGTATGTAGATTTCCTAAAATAAGTATGTTTCTATTTCCATAAAAATATGCTGTAATATGAAGAGGAAAAAGTATAAGTAGTTAGAGAAGTGAGGAATTAAAGGTGAAGAAGTTTAAGAAGTTTTACTTGGAGATTACGAGTGTATGTAATCTTGCGTGTAGCTTTTGTCCGCCGACGGAAAGGCAGAAGCAATTCATTTCTGTGGAGGATTTTGCTAAAAGATTAGACCAAATTAAACCTCACACAGACTACATTTATTTGCACGTGAAGGGTGAGCCGTTGCTCCACCCGAAAATAGATCAACTATTAGACTTAAGTCATGAAAAAGGGTTTAAAGTTAATATTACAACGAACGGAACGTTAATTAATAAGAGAAGACATAGGCTGTTAAATAAACCTGCGTTAAGACAAATGAATTTTTCACTGCATAGTTTTGATGGACATCCAGGTTCGCAAGATAAAGAGGGCTATGTAAGGAGTATACTTTCCTTCATTAGGGAAGCGACAAGTCAATCAGATTTAATTGTATCGTTAAGGTTATGGAATTTAACTCAGGATAATAAAACAAATGCTGAAATCCAGAAAAATAGAGAGTTATTATCTATAATTGAAAATGAATTTGATCTATCTTATCAAATTGAAGAGAAGCTTACACCAGGAAAAGGTATAAAAATTGCAGAACGTGTCTTTATTAATCAAGACTATGAATTCCAGTGGCCAGCATTACATGAAGAAGAGGATGATGGGAAAGGATTCTGTCATGGACTTCGTAATCAAGCGGGTATTTTAGCGAATGGAACAGTTATTCCTTGTTGTTTAGATGGTGAAGGGATTATTAACCTTGGGAATATTAATAATGATTCATTTTCTAACATTATCGAAGGTGAAAGAGCAACAAACATTGTCGATGGATTTTCGAAAAGAGTTGCGGTTGAAGAACTTTGCAGGAAATGTGGATATCGCAAACGGTTTGGGAAGTAAATATGAAATAAGCCCTCATAAAGCGAGGGCTTATTTTTTATACTTGATAAGAATGCTCTAATTTATCAAGTAATGAACCAACGTAAGAAACAGCTTTACGGATTGCATCTGGTTTTGACATATCTACTCCGGCATGTTTCATTGTACCACCAGCGATCAATAGCAGGTTGTCCTTCCTCTTTAATCATTTGAGCTACTGCAGTAGATGCAGTGTGTGCTGCCTTTTTTGTAGTATTTCTAGTAACGATTTAAGGAAAGGTTCAAGTTTTGTTTCTTCAGTTAAATATTTTTCAATTGTTCCTTCGCCGAATATGAGGATTTCATTATGAATAAAGGATAGTGCAGTATGTACTTTCGTCCATAAAGCAGAAATTTTGGAAGAGTTCGCTTGAATACTTGGATTTGTACGATCAGTAGATTCTTTTAAATTTGCATATGAGTACAGTTTTGTTAACGTCATTAAAAGCTCTTCTTCTAAAAGTAGGCAATTTAATAAAGTGTGGGAGCTAGTATGTAAATGCCCTTTAAATGAATCAAGTTTCTGTATATCATTTTCCAATGCGTTTAATGCAGTATGCCATTCGGCATCAGAATTATACAAATCGGATAAATTCCATGTTAGTTCAGCAGGTACCTCTGCGCGATTAAGACGATTTTCTATTACATTTTTCAAGTCGTATATCCTCCTTATTAAGACTATCTAAAAATATAATGATAGAAAATTCGGTTAAATTAAAATATTTTTCGTTTTTATATACAAAAAAGAAGGACAAGCATGAAAATGCTTGTCCTTCGAGTTAATTTAAGAATTAATATACTTTGTCACCATTGAAAATCGAGTTTTTCACGACAACATAATCTACAGTACGAATAGCATCTAATTTTGTTCCACCAGCGTAAGAGATAGAAGATTGAAGATCTTGTTCCATTTCGATTAACGTATCTTCTAAAGAACCTTTATGCTCAACGAACATTTTCTTACCTTCAACGTTTTTCTTCTCACCCTTTTGGAATTCAGAAGCAGAACCGAAGTATTCTTTATAAAGTTTTCCATCTCTTTCAATTGTTTCTCCCGGAGACTCTTCGTGACCAGCGAATAGAGAACCGATCATGACCATAGTTGCCCCAAAGCGAATAGATTTAGCTACATCGCCGTGTGTACGAATACCACCATCAGCGATAATTGGCTTACTTGCAGCTTTTGCACACCAGCGAAGTGCAGCTAGCTGCCAACCACCAGTTCCGAAGCCTGTTTTAATTTTAGTAATACAAACTTTACCAGGTCCAATACCAACTTTTGTTGCATCGGCACCAGCATTTTCTAATTCTCTTACCGCTTCTGGAGTTCCAACGTTTCCAGCGATAACGAAGCTCTCTGGTAAATGTTTTTTAATATGTTGAATCATGTTGATCACAGCATTAGAATGACCGTGTGCGATATCAATCGTGATATATTCAGGTGTAAGTTGCTCAGCAGCTAATTGTTGTACGAATTCATATTCGTCCTCTTTTACACCAACGCTGATAGAAGCGATTAACCCACGTGATTGCATATCTCTAATGAATGAGATTCGTTTCTCTGGTTGGAAACGATGCATGATATAAAAGTAGTTGTTCTCAGCTAAATAAGTTGCAATTCTTTCATCAATAATCGTTTGCATATTTGCAGGCACGACAGGTAATTTAAATTTATGTTTTCCTAAAGTGACAGTTGTATCACATTCAGAGCGGCTATTTACAATACATTTTGCAGGAATTAATTGAATATCTTCATAGTCGAATACGTTTTCCATCATTTACACCCCTAAAATACGAATATTTTATTTTTATTAATTAAAAATGTTCGTCCATAGGATAATTTACATTATTTTTATTAAGAAGTCAAAGGATTTCTTAACATTTTTTGAAAAAGTAGATTTTATATCTGGAAAACAACGTTAAAAACGAATTTAAAACGTTTTTTCGTTTGTATTGTTCGTTTATGAAAAAAGTTGAAAAATTAAGATAATTATACAAGGTTGTATGTATTCTTTTTATTTTTTTGAGTGGATATAGGATACTATGAAAAGGTTAATGCTAACAATACGAGCAAAAGATGTTATCAAGTAGTTGAACAATATATGAAATGAAAAGGTTTATTTCTATATAAAAAGATGAATCTGGCATGATTCACCTTTTATGTGAGGTTTCAAGTATAATAAGTAGGGTGATAGTAACGTATACAAAAGATAAAAAAGAAAATAATACAGAATAAAATGAGGTTAATATATGAGTAAAAAAAGTTTTTCTAATTATAAATTAAGTAAGGAAATTGTAAGGGCACTTACTGGGTTAGGATATGATCATCCAACAGAAGTACAAGGAGAGGTTATTCCAGTTGCATTACAAAAGAAGGATCTTGTTGTGAAGTCCCAGACTGGAAGTGGAAAAACCGCTTCATTTGGTATTCCACTTTGTGAAATGGTGGAGTGGGAAGAGAATAAACCACAAGCATTAGTTTTAGCACCAACGAGAGAGCTTGCAGTACAGGTAAAAGAAGATATTACAAATATAGGTCGATTCAAAAGGATTAAGGCTGCGGCAGTTTATGGGAAATCTCCATTTGCACGTCAAAAATTAGAATTAAAGCAAAAGACACATATTGTAGTTGGGACTCCTGGTCGTGTGTTGGATCATATTGAGAAGGGTACCCTTTCTTTAGAGTGCTTGAAGTATTTAGTTATTGATGAAGCAGATGAGATGCTAAATATGGGCTTTATCGATCAAGTAGAGGCAATTATTGATGAATTACCTACAAAAAGAATGACAATGTTATTTTCAGCAACACTTCCAGAAGATGTTGAGAAATTGTCTCGTACATATATGAATTCACCAACTCATATTGAAATTAAAGCAGCTGGGATTACGACGGATAAAATTGAACATACTCTTTTTGAGGTGATAGAAGATGAGAAGCTTTCACTACTTAAAGATGTAACAACGATTGAGAATCCTGATAGCTGTATTATTTTCTGTCGTACACAAGAAAATGTAGATCATGTATATAGACAATTAAAACGAGCTAACTATCCTTGTGACAAAATACATGGTGGTATGGTACAAGAAGATCGTTTTGAAGTCATGGATGATTTTAGAAAAGGAAAATTCCGTTATTTAGTAGCAACAGATGTAGCTGCGAGAGGAATAGATATTGATAATATTACACATGTTATTAATTATGATATTCCACTTGAAAAAGAAAGCTATGTACATCGTACCGGAAGAACGGGACGAGCTGGAAATAGTGGAAAAGCTATTACATTTATAACACCATATGAAAATAGATTTTTAGAAGAGATTGAGGAGTATATTGGATTTGAAATTCCAAAGGCGATTGGACCCTCAAAAGAAGAAGTTATGAAAGAGAAAGCTGCATTTGAAGAAAAGATACATGCTAAACCAATTATAAAGAAAGATAAAAATGCAGACATCAACAAAGGCATTATGAAGCTGTACTTTAATGGCGGGAAGAAAAAGAAAATTAGGGCGATAGATTTCGTCGGTACAATTGCTAAAATTAAAGGTGTTACAGCAGAAGATATAGGTATTATTACGATACAAGATAACGTTTCTTACGTTGAAATATTAAATGGAAAAGGACCACTTGTCTTGAAAGTCATGAAGACTACAACGATTAAAGGGAAACAATTAAAAGTTCATGAAGCAATTAAGTAAATAAAAAACTATCCACTTTAATAGGTGGATAGTTTTTTATTTATGATTCTTTTAAATTATCCACTAGTTGCTCCGCTAAACGTCTATACATATTACTCATAGTCACGAAGGATGTTAGTAGTAGAAATTTTTCTAGCTTTGTATCTTCTAAGGAAGAAATCTCATTTACTTCTGTAACACGGTTATTTACGTCTTGTTTAAAGCTTTCGACATTGCTTTCAGTAAGAGCAAGATAATTTTTGTATAACGTATTTAATTCGAATGAATCATCATTTAATAAGGAGTCATTTATAGTTTCTAATGAACTTTTTATGTCGTTAATGGAGAGAGCTCCCTTTAATTGATAAATTAGGCTAATTAAAATCATATGTTCTTTTGAATACTTTTTATTTTTGATAGGGATGAATAGTTTCCCTTTTGCGTAATTATTAATCATCGTTTTTGTTAATACTTTTTCATCATCAGTTCTCGTTGTATCTGCATAAGTATTCTCAAATAGTTGGACAACTTGATCTACATATAAGTCAACATTTGGAATATCCTCAAGTTTAATATTTTTTTCTAAATGCAATGTCTCAAGTAATTCATTTATATTTTCCACGTAGAATCCCTCACTTTTATAACTTAGCGGAACTTAATGTCTAATTAATATATCTTTAAATATGGTATTACGAAACAAATGAATTGTAAATGTTGACCTTAAAAAGAAATGTGTATATAATTACATGTAGTTATCAAAACTACATGTAATTATATGAGGGGTGTTATTATGAATGCTTATGTAAGGGAACCAGTTAATGCATTTACTCACTTAGGTGGAGCGATATTATCATTTATTGCCTTATTAGCTATGCTTGTGAAAGTTTCTATCAAGATGCCATCATTTGCTGCAATTACAGCTGTTATTTTATTTGGTATTGGAATGATGGTCCTTTATACGGCGTCAGCTGTATATCATAGTGTTGTGGCCAATGAGCGTGTTATTTACTTCTTTAGGAAGTTAGATCATTCTATGATTTTTATATTAATTGCAGGTACATATGCACCCTTTTGCTTAATTACATTAAATTCAGCAAGTGGTTTACTATTATTTTGTTTAGTCTATGCAACTGCGATTTGTGGCATTGTATTTAAAATGTTTTGGTTTAATTGTCCAAGATGGTTATCGACAGCAATTTATATTACGATGGGTTGGTTAATTGTTTTATTTTTTGCACCGTTAGCTGAGAATTTAAGTACAGGAGGCATTATTTTCTTAGTACTTGGGGGCATTTTTTATACAATTGGTGGATTTATTTATGGAACAAAGCCAAAATGGTTAGAGTTTAAATATATGGGGCATCATGAAATTTTTCATGTTTTTGTATTATTAGGTAGTCTTGCGCATTTTCTAAGTGTATATTGTTACGTAATTTAATAAAAAAACGCCACATAATTTTTATTATGTGGCGTTTTTTTATTACCTGATTAGAATCGTATATGTTATAAAATTATTATGGGATAAAATGTAAGTTTCTGTGTTCGCATGTTAAACATAGGATAAGAAATATGTGATATACTTTGAGAAGTTTATAATGAATGAAATATGGAGGACTATAATTATGGCAATACTTGTAACAGGTGGAGCAGGATATATTGGTAGTCATACATGTGTAGAATTACTAAATAGCGGTTACGAAGTTATAGTAGTGGATAATCTTTCGAATAGCTCGGTAGAATCTATAAATCGAGTGAAAGAAATAACAGGAAAACAATTTAAGTTTTATAAAGAAGATGTTTTAAATCGCGAAGCGCTTGACGCAATTTTTGAAGAAAATGCAATTGAAGCAGTTATTCACTTTGCAGGATTTAAAGCTGTAGGGGAGTCAGTAGCGATTCCATTAACATATTATCATAACAACATTACAAGCACGTTAGTGCTATGTGAAGTAATGCAGAAACATAATGTAAAGAAGATGATCTTTAGTTCATCTGCAACTGTATATGGTATCCCAGAAACGTCACCGATTACGGAGGAGTTTCCATTAAGTGCAACAAATCCATATGGTCAAACGAAATTAATGATTGAGCAAATTATGCGTGATGTAGCATTTGCAGATGCAGAATGGAGTATCGCATTACTTCGCTATTTCAATCCATTTGGTGCACACGAAAGTGGGCGTATCGGAGAAGATCCAAATGGAATCCCAAATAACTTAATGCCATATGTAACGCAAGTAGCAGTAGGTAAGTTAAAAGAATTAAGCGTATTCGGAAATGACTATCCAACGAAAGATGGAACAGGAGTCCGTGATTACATCCATGTTGTGGACTTAGCAAATGGTCATGTAAAGGCGCTTGAGAAAGTACTGAGTACAACAGGAGTAGATGCTTATAACCTGGGCACAGGCATGGGCTATAGTGTACTAGAGATGGTTGAAACGTTTGAAAAAGTTTCGGGCAAGAAAGTTCCTTATAAAATTACAGAGCGTCGCCCAGGTGATGTGGCAGTATGTTTTGCTGATGCATCGAAAGCAAAGCGTGAATTAGGCTGGGAGGCAACACGCGGATTAGAAGAAATGTGTGCAGATTCTTGGAAATGGCAATCAAATAATAAAAATGGCTATTTAGAAGTTTAATGATGAATATAAAAAAATGACCTTTGCATAAAAGCAAGAGGTCATTTTTTATTAAGTTTATTAGCGAACCTAGAAAAGAACGTTCGCTGTTTTAAATGATATGATTTTACAATATCGTATGCTAGAAGGTAGTAGAATGAGATAGAGGAATGTATTATTTTATTAATTTTTTATAGAAATTGAAAGCGTATTATTGAAAAGTATTCCAACACTTGTATCATTGCTAGAGTCCGTTTATAATCAAGGAATCCTAGTTCATGTTTTAATAGGATTAGTTATCATTGAAAGCGTTTTAAGTTCGCTCCTTTTCGAGGTAGGAGGTCTGACTTATTTGAATGAAAAATTATGTATGTAGTTTTAAATGGGAATAAAAATAATATAAGTATCACTTTATAGTGTGGGGAGGTTAAAAGTGTGAAAGGTAAAGATTTTCACACGAATATATATGGGTTATGTAGGATTATTACTTTCAGGGGCAGCTTTATTTTTAAATAGTCTTGTTATATTAGGGAAAGCAGAGATGAAAAGTGCGGGTGTTTTTAATTTATTTGTGGGTGCACTACAAATTATTATTCCGTTTTATTTGATCATGATTTCTGACCAAAGCAATTGGACAGTGTATTCATATGCGGCTACTTTCTTATTTGGATTAACTTATTTATATGTAGGTGTTACTTTTATAAAAGGAATGGATAGTAGTGGTCTAGGATGGTTTTGTATTTGGGTAGCAATTATAGCCTTATTCTATATGGTTGTTTCATTTGTTCAATTCCATGATGTTGTTAATGCGTTAACGTGGTTTATGTGGGCATTACTTTGGTATTTATTCTTTGTATTAAATACACAAAAGAAGAACATTAATCAATATCTTGGAAGGATTGCCTTCGTACAATCATGGGTAACATTGACTTTACCTTCACTCTTTTATTTTATGGGAGTGTGGGGAGAGGGATTTGTATATGAACTATGGGTTTATGTATCAGTAATTTCTATTTTGTACTTCTGTTATTGTATTTATAAATATCGAGTACGTTAATATATTATCTGCATAAAGGCATGGAATCGTTAAACTGATTTCATGCTTTTTTATATATTAGCGTTTTATAATAAAAGAGGTGGTATCTTATAAATCATGAAAATGGGGATGATGAAATTGAAGAAAGTGTTGGTGCTAGGGGGAACAAGATTTTTTGGTAAACATTTAGTAGAGTACCTTTTGCAAGCTGGACACGATGTAACAATTGCTACGAGGGGAATTACCGAAGATTCTTTTGGTAATGCAGTAAAAAGAATAATTGTCGATAGAGAAGATGGAAAGCTACTAGAAGAGCGTCTAGAAGGAAAAAGTTATGATATTGTATACGATAATTTATGCTATAGCTCGAATGCAGCAAAGATAGTATGTGAAGTGTTACGAGGGAAAACGAAGAAATACGTTATGACATCTTCAATGGCTGTCTATGAACCTGCATTAAGCTTGTTAGAAGAGGACTTTAATCCAAATGAATATGCAATTACATATGGAGATAGGAATGATTTTAATTATAGTGAAGGAAAGAGATTAGCCGAAGCGGTTTTATTTCAATATGCAACATTCCCAGTCGTTGCAGTACGTTTTCCAGTTGTTATTGGAGAAAATGATTATACGAAAAGGTTACAATTTTACGTTGAATGTATCGTGAACCAAAAACCTATCGCTATGGATCATGTAGATGGAACTTTGTCATTTATACATGAAAAAGAAGCAGGAGAGTTTCTAGCTTGGTGCGGAATGGAAAATGTGAGAGGACCAATTAACGCATGTAGTAATGGTGTAGTTTCTACGGAAGAAATTATTCATTTTATAGAAGAGAGGACGGGAATAAAAGCACTCATTCAGGAAGGTGGGGAAAATATAGCTCCTTATAATGAGGTAACTAACTGTACGTTACATAATGGAAAGGCTCGTGAATTTGGATTTTTGTTCCGAGAGCTGAAACTAGAAATAAAAAATATTTTAAAACATTATATAAATACAATGAAGTAATCATAAATCCCCCGGTGGCAATCCGGGGGATTCTGGAGGATTTCGACAATACTGATTTTACATTACCAAATTTACCTTATACGTACGACTAATGTTTTTGTGATTGAATTGCTTGTAAATACTTCTCGTTTACTTGGTCCCAGTTTACTGTATGCCACCAGTTGGTAACAAACTCTGGGCGCCTATTTTGATACTTTAAATAATAAGCATGTTCCCATACATCAATTACGAGTAAGGGGATTTTCCCTTCTTGCAAAGGCGTATCTTGATTTGGTGTACTCATAACAGAGAGTTCCTCACCGTCAAGAACAAGCCATCCATAGCCACTTCCAAAACGACTAATAGCTGCTTTGGAAAGTTGATCTTTTAAGTTGTCAAAGGTATTGAAATAATAATCAATTACTTTTGCAACGTCTCCATTAGGCTCACCGCCACCTCGTGGGCTCATCACTTCCCAAAAAAGACTATGACAATAGTGACCACCACCGTTATTTCGTACAGCTGTAACAATTTCCTTCGGTAAAGCATCTAAATTACATAGCAATTCTTCTAAAGATTTATTATGTAATTCAGTATAATTTTCTAAAGTAGCATTTAAATTGTTTACGTATGTCGCATGGTGCTTTCCATGATGAATGGCAAGTGTATTGCTATCAATATGTGGCTCTAGTTCATCATAGTCATATGAAAGCTTTGGCAATTGAAATGAAGACATAACATTCCCTCCTTTCGACTTAAAAAAGTTGGTCTAGGTAAAAATACTTTACCTGAGTCAAAAATACACCCATTTTCCATATAAGTCAATAGTAATTCCATTAATTTTCTGAAAAATATTACAATAAAAGTAACACTCTCACTTTCATTTGTGACTCCTATCCTTTTTGCTTATACTGTAAAGTAGCAGGGTTTTGTTGAAATAGAAGGAGATTGTTTATGAGTAAAACGAAACAATTAATAGAGGAAGCAAGTAATTTTATTACGATTTGTTATAAGGAGCTTCATAAAGAACAATTGATAGAAGAACGTATAAAAGAAATTCAAATTGAGATAGAGAAGACAGGGACATATGAGCATACATTTGAAGAACTTGTTCATGGTTCACGAATGGCATGGCGTAACAGTAATAGATGTATTGGAAGACTATTTTGGAGTAAGATGCACATATTAGATGCGCGCGAAGTAAATGATGAAGAGGGTGTATATAATGCATTAATTCATCATATTAAATATGCAACGAACGACGGGAAAGTTAAACCAACCATTACGATTTTTAAGCAATATCAAGGTGAGGAAAATAATATAAGAATTTATAATCACCAATTGATTCGATATGCAGGATATAAAACAGAAACGGGAGTGATTGGTGATTCTCATTCCGCTACATTTACGGACTTTTGTCAGGAGCTTGGTTGGCAAGGAGAAGGTACGAATTACGATGTATTGCCACTTGTGTTTTCTATAGATGGAAAAGCGCCTATATATAAAGAAATTCCGAGAGAAGAAGTAAAAGAAGTACCAATTGAACACCCAGAATACCCTATTTCATCACTTGGAGTAAAATGGTATGGTGTTCCAATGATTTCAGATATGCGTTTAGAAATTGGCGGTATTTCTTATACAGCCGCTCCGTTCAATGGATGGTATATGGGAACAGAAATTGGGGCGCGCAACTTAGCAGATCATGATCGTTATAATTTACTTCCGGCTGTTGCGGAGATGATGGATTTAGATACATCGAGAAACGGTACGTTATGGAAAGATAAGGCGTTAATTGAGTTGAATATTGCTGTACTACACTCCTTTAAAAAACATGGAGTTAGTATTGTTGATCACCATACTGCTGCACAACAATTTCAGCAATTTGAGAAGCAAGAAGCTGCTTGTGGTCGTGTTGTAACAGGTAATTGGGTATGGCTTATTCCACCATTATCTCCAGCTACCACTCACATTTATCATAAACCGTATCCGAATGAAATTTTGAAGCCAAATTTCTTTCATAAATAATATTTAGTGTAGGTTTTTTCTGTGAAATATAATTTTTTTTAATTACTGTTATGTAGCAAATGGAAGCCTTTACTCTCGGTTATTTTTGGAAGAGGCTTTTTGAACCAAGGAGTTCCTTATGTTATAATCAAATTTCTGTTTCGAAGACCTTATAGAAATATAAGGTCTTTTGTTTTGCTTTTTTATGTAAGAGGAAGAGATTCTTTCTTTTTAATAAGGGATTTGGCATATTTTTAGGGACAACATAAGTATGTGGGAAGTCGATAAAATGTTATGCATATATAATTATTGTGTTTTGGTTTTAAACAATAAAACATAATAAAGTTGTTTTTTTAGATTGCTGAGGAAGGAGGAAGTGTAAATGAGGATGAAGAGTCGAAAAACTGATTGGCCTGTATTTATTATTAGTGGTGGTTCACTTTTATTATTTGTAATTGCAGTTTTTTTGAACAAGGATTATGTAGAGAGTGCGATTAATAAAAGTTTCGCTTTTTCAATTAAATATTTCGGTGCCTTCTGGCAAGTTTTATTATTAGGTACATTTATTGTTGCGATGTGTATGGCGTTCTCCAAATATGGGAGAGTTAAGCTTGGAGGATTAGAAAAACCTGAGATTAGTACGGCAAAATGGCTTGCTATTATTATGTCTACATTACTTGCCGGAGGTGGCGTTTTTTGGGCGGCCGCAGAGCCAATGTATCATTTGATGACGGTGCCACCAATACATGATGGTATATCTGCTAGAACGAAAGAAGCAGTCATGCCTGCTTTAGCACAAAGTTATATGCATTGGGGATTTTTAGCATGGACGATTTTAGGTACAATTAGTGCGGTAGTTATGATGTATGGACATTATCATAGAGATATGCCGCTAAAACCTCGAACGCTTTTATATCCTATTTTTGGGGAAAAATTAAGAAAGAGCCTGCTTGGAACGATAATTGATGCAGCTGCAATTATTGCAGTAGCTGCAGGTACAATTGGCCCAATTGGATTTTTAGGTTTACAAGCAAGTTATGGATTACAAGAATTATTTGGAATTTCTGATGTGTTTACTACTCAATTAGCAATTATTGTTTGTGTAGTGGCCGTGTCTACCATATCGGCAGTAACAGGTATTGATAAAGGGATTCAAATTATAAGTAATTTAAATGTTAGATTAGCAATTGTATTAATGGCATTCATATTACTATTTGGGCCAGGTGGATTTATTATTGATTCGTTTGTTTCTTCGTTTGGATTTTATGTAAATGAGTTTATACCGATGAGCACATACCGTGGTGATACAAGTTGGTTAGGATCTTGGACAATCTTTTTCTGGGGATGGTTTATTGGATACGGACCAATGATGGCAATTTTAGTGAGTCGAATTTCAAGAGGGAGAACGATTCGAGAAATCATCGTTGCAATTGGAATTATCGCACCTATTATTACAACGTTTTGGTTTACTATATTAGGTGGATCAGGCGTGTTTTATGAGTTGATGAATCCTGGGTCTATCTCGGACGCATTAAGTGAATCTGGTATGCCGGCAGCTATGATTGCAATTACAGGGCAATTGCCACTTTCTAATATTATTGGACCAGCATTTCTTTTATTAACAATTTTATTTGTAGTGACAACAGGAGATTCAATGGCTTATTCCATTTCAATGGCAGTGACTGGAGACGGAGATCCTAGAATTAGTTTGCGAATTTTTTGGTCGCTTATTATGGGGGCAGTTGCAGCAATTCTTTTATATATGGGTGAAGGAAGTATTAATGCTCTACAATCGTTTATCGTAGTAACGGCAGTTCCGGTATCAATTTTATTATTCCCAATGCTATGGTTAGCACCTAAAGTTGCGGGAGAATTAGCATTAAAACAAGGTATTGTAAAAGAAGAAGATAAAACTGCATTCTTATTTCAGAAGGCTAGTAAATCAAAATAAATAAACACGTAAAAGAGGAAGCATCTTAAATGAGATGCTTCCTCTTTTACGTTTAATCTAATACTTTCCCCTTTGTTTCTGGTACACATAGTAGCATTGTAATTAACCCGATTGGGTAGATGATAAAAATCAAGGACAATGCTCCAAGTAGGTTGCCACCTGTAGCAAGTAAGCCAATAATAACAGGTCCAAATCCAGCTAATCCACGTCCTGTACCGAAAATAAAGTTTTCTGCGGTAGAGCGAGCCTCAGCAGGATAGTTCTCAGCTAAAATTGCTCCAAATCCTCCCATCATTCCATTTGCAAAGAATCCAAGCAATGCACTTCCCCATAATAATAATGTTGAATCTGTGAATAAGAAGAAGTAAATGAGACAGTATACTGTACCACCAATATAATAGATTGCAAAAGTTTTACGACGACCAATTTTATCAGCCAGAATACCAAAGATTGCAATTCCAATTAGCATACCGATGGTAGAAATGAACATCCAGCCACTTGCTTTTGCTAATGTATAGTTATATTTATTTGCTAAAATAGTGGGCATCCATGTGAAGATTCCGTAATATCCGAAGTTCTGGATAAACGACATAATAATAAGACCGATTGTTGTAATTGTTACTTTTTTATTGGCAAATAACTTTCGAAGTGGGAATTTTTTTATATGTTTTAGTTGTTCTGCTTCAGTAGTTGTTAATTTACCTGCAGCTTCTTTTTGCAATAGTTCCTTTTTGTAGCGTTGTTTTTGCTCCCATATTTTCGGTTCACTTAAACTTTTGCGGACATAGACAGCTAGTAAAGCTGGAATTAATCCAAATAAGAAAACGGCTCTCCATCCAAAGTGCGGGACAATAAATGCTGGAAGGATTGAAGCAACCAATACACCAAATTGCCATCCAAGTGCAACAATAGATGTCGCTTTAGCACGCATTTCTTTAGACCATGTTTCTGTTACGATGGCCATTCCGATTCCGAATTCACCACCAACTCCCATTCCAACTAAAAAGCGCAGAATTAATAATTGCCAGTAGTCTGTTGCGAAATAAATGAGTGCGGTTGCTAGTGAAAACAGTAAGATTGTGAAGGTCATTGTACGAATACGGCCAAATAAATCAGCAATAAATCCAAATAAATAAGAACCAATTAACATCCCTATTGTGGTAGCTAATGTTAAGTTTCCACCTTCAACAGGACTTAAGTGAAACTCTTTTAAAATATAGACAAGTACGAAAGATAATAGCAACATATCTAAACCTTCTGCTGCATATCCTAGCGCAGAACCAAATAATGTTTTATATCTTTTCGCTTTCGTCTCCTCTGTTGTTTGTTGTACATCAGTAGTGACGTTCATTATTACTCCTCCTTATTTTCTACAGTCGCTATGGAAGAATAACAAAAGACCTTCTCACCTGATATGATGAGAAGGCCAAAAAAAGCATACGTATCCCCAAAAAAGAACATACGTATATTGTATTCCGACTTCCTTCTCAACCTCACGGGGTTGGGTTAAAGGACTGTATTATATTACTTTATTTTTAGCACTCTTCTATTGTATTGTCAAATAAAGAGAAAGTTATTATGTGTAAAATATTTCAAAAAACATTTCGTTCTTCTTGACGCCGACTTCATTATTTTCCCATAATAAAACTAACTAAATAAAAAGGAATGAATCAAAGATGCTAAATTTAGTACTCATGATGATTGAACGAGTCGGACTTATAGTTATTTTAGGATTTTTACTCTCTCATATTAAAACTTTCAGACGCCTCCTTCATAAACAGGATGGCTATGTAGATAAGCTTAAGCTTATTTGTATTTTTTCGGTATTTACAATTGTAAGCAATTACACTGGGATTGAAATAGCAGGAAATACGATTATGAATGAAAACTGGTTACAAGGTGTTTCTTCGTCAAGCACAATTGCGAATACGCGTATTATGGGTGTTGGTATTAGCGGCTTACTTGGTGGCCCTATTGTAGGGGTTGGAGTAGGATTTTTTGCTGGTATTCATCGTTATATGCTTGGTGGTACGACAGCGTTAAGCTGCGCAATCTCTTCTATTTTAGCTGGGATTATAACTGGTTATATCGGATATATTTTCAAAAAATATAATCGTACAATTACTCCTAAGTTTTCAGCAGTTTTAAGTATTTTTATCGTATCTTTAGAAATGCTTATGATTTTATTAATTATAGAGGATGGAATTAGCGTTGTGAAAACAATAGCGATACCGATGATTCTTGTAAATAGTTTTGGCAGTTTTATTTTACTTTCTATGATACAAGCTATTTTGCGTCAGGAGGAGAATGCAAAAGCGCTTCAGACTCATAAAGTATTGCGTATTGCTGATAAAACGTTACCGTATTTTCGTCAAGGCTTAACAGAAGAATCGTGTAAGCATGTGGCACAAATTATTCACCGCTTTACAGGAACGGATGCGGTATCTTTAACAGATACAGAGAAAATATTAGCGCACGTTGGATTAGCATCAGATCATCATATTCCTTCACATAGTTTAATAACTGGTTTGTCGAAAGAAGTTCTAAATACAGGGAAAATAATGAAAGCAAAATCACGTGAGGTCATTAATTGTCAACATGAAGGATGCCCTTTGCAAGCGGCGATTGTTATTCCACTAACTTCGCATGGAAATACGATAGGGACATTAAAACTGTATTTCAAAAATCCTAACCAGTTAAGTCGTGTGGAAGAGGAATTAGCAGAAGGGTTAGCAAAAATATTCTCTACACAACTTGAATTAGGGGAAGCTGAGTTGCAAAGTAAATTACTTCAAGATGCGGAGATAAAAGCATTACAAGCGCAAATTAACCCGCACTTTTTATTCAATGCGATTAATACAGTATCAGCTTTATGCCGAACAGATGTAGAAAAAGCAAGGAAGTTATTATTACAGCTCAGCGTGTATTTCCGTTGTAATTTGCAAGGAGCACGTCAGTTATTGATTCCGCTAGAACAAGAATTAAACCATGTACAGGCATACTTATCACTAGAACAAGCACGGTTCCCAAATAAGTATGAGGTAAAGATGTATATTGAGGATGAGCTAAAGACAATTTTAGTACCACCATTTGTTCTTCAACTATTGGTTGAAAATGCATTGCGACACGCTTTTCCGAAGAAGCAACCAGTATGCGAAGTGGAAGTGCATGTTTTTGAAAAAGAGGGTATGGTTCACTTTGAAGTAAAAGATAATGGACAGGGAATTGAGGAAGAACGTTTAGAACAATTAGGAAAGATGGTAGTTTCGTCAAAGAAAGGGACTGGAACAGCTTTATATAATATTAACGAACGTCTTATTGGTTTATTTGGGAAAGAAACCATGCTTCATATCGAAAGTGAATTAAATAAAGGGACGGAGATTACCTTTATTATTCCAAAAAAAGTAGGGGAGGAAGAACCGGGTGTTAAAAGTATTAGTAGTTGACGATGAAATGTTAGCACGTGATGAACTAAAGTATCTATTAGAGAGGACGAAAGAAGTTGAGATAGTTGGTGAGGCTGATTGTGTGGAAGACGCATTAGAAGAACTAATGCAAAGTAGACCAGATATTGTGTTTTTAGATATTCAATTATCCGATGATAACGGATTTGAAATCGCGAATATATTAAAGAAGATGAAAAATCCACCTGCAATTGTATTTGCTACGGCCTATGATCAATATGCGTTGCAAGCATTTGAAGTAGATGCGTTAGACTACATTTTAAAACCATTTGATGAAGAGCGTATTGTGCAGACATTAAAGAAGTATAAAAAACAAAAACAAGCGCAAACAGAAACGAAGCACGAAATAAAGGGGACAGATGTAACAGCAGAGATGCATAAATTAGCATTACCAATTGAAGAATCAATCGTACTTGTGAATATTGAAGATATTATATATGTAGGGCTTGTAGATGGGAAAGTAACAGTAAAAACAATGAGGGAAACGTATGTAACACATGATACACTTGTAATTTTAGAGAAGAAGTTACCACAAGCAAGCTTCATGCGTGTACACCGTAGCTTTATTGCGAATATTAATCATATTACTGAAATTCAGCCATGGTTCAATTCTACTTATAATTTAATTATGAAAGAAGGATCGAAAGTACCTGTTAGCCGTACATATGCAAAAGAACTCAAGAAGCTGCTTCGTATTTAAGAAGCAGCTTTTGTATTTCATCCTTTTATATTTGTAACTGATTCTGTATATTTGACGTTCTGTTATGTAAACGCTTACTTATTCGTTTACATCCTATACAATAAAGGTACCAAATCGAAAGAGGTGGCCAAAATGAGTACGAAAAAAGTATATAGTTTCTTATCACAAGCATTCATATTCTCAGCTATTATGTTAATTTCTAATATTATTGCAACACATTTACCAATTCCAATGCCTTCATCGGTAATCGGGTTAGTTATTTTATTTAGTCTATTATGTTTAAAAGTTATTAAATTGGAGCAAGTTGAATCACTTGGAACAGCTTTAACAGGTATTATTGGATTCTTATTCGTCCCATCAGGTATTTCAGTTATTAATTCTCTTGGTGTAATGGGGCAGTACTTTGTACAAATTTTAACTGTAATTGTTGTCGCAACAGTTATTTTACTCGCTGTAACAGGATTATTTGCACAATTCATTTTAGGAAAAGATGAGAAAGAAACAGAAGATACAAAAGAATTGAAAGTAGTAAATAAAGGACGCAAGCACGGAAAGGTTGCGTAACCACTACATTTATATATTGTTAGGAGGTAATGAACATGGCAAGCACAATGACTCCATATTTCGGAATCGTCGTTTCATTAATCGCATACGGGATCGGAACATTATTATTCAAGCATTCAAAAGGATTCTTTTTATTTACACCATTATTCGTAGCGATGGTATTAGGGATTGTCTTTCTAAAGGTAGGTAACTTTACTTTTGAAGAATATAATACTGGCGGAAAAATGATTAGTTTCTTCTTAGAACCAGCAACAATTGCATTCGCTATCCCACTATATAAACAAGTAGATAAGTTAAAAAAATATTGGTGGCAAATCTTATCGGCTATCGTGGTTGGATCTATTTGCTCAGTAATTGTCGTGTTCATTGTTGCAAAAGCAATCGGTTTAGATACAGCAGTAATGAATTCAATGTTACCACAAGCAGCAACAACAGCAATTGCGTTACCAATTTCAGAAAGTATTGGTGGTATTCCAGCAATTACATCTTTTGCAGTTATTTTTAACGCAGTTATCGTATACGCATTAGGGGCATTATTCTTAAAAACATTTAGAGTGAAACATCCGATTGCAAAAGGTTTAGCACTTGGAACAGCGGGCCATGCATTAGGAGTTGCAGTAGGAATTGAAATGGGTGAGGTAGAGGCAGCGATGGCAAGTATTGCTGTAACGGTAGTTGGGGTTGTAACAGTAGTTGTCATCCCAATGTTTATGCCATTCATTGGATAGTAAAACTGACTTAAAAAATAAGAAAAGCAAGCTATTTGTAGGACAGATTTCTACTGATAGCTTGCTTTTTATGTTACAGTAGTGGTAAGACCTATTTAAAAAAATGGAAGTTTCCTTAAATCTTCATTAATACTATGTAGAATACGTTTTGAATTAGGGCATTGTATTGTAAAATAAGAAGTAAGCTACTTATATACCTGTTAAGGTAGGCATATAATGAGTTTATAAAAATCTTAATATGAATGAATAATTAAAAGTAGAAAAGAGAGAGAAATCTACTTATTAACGTTTTAGTTTATAGGACAGGAGAGAGTATTCGTCGATTATGCAAATAAAAAACCTGTTTCAAAGCAAAGGATTTCAGAGGTTACTCGTATTAGTAATACTTGCTCTCGTGTTATACGGGCTGCAAAGTATGTTGAATTTAATATTAATTACGTTTATTCTCACGTATTTAATGGATCGATTCCAAAAGTTTATTTCCCGCAAATTAGATCATTTCATGCCTATTAATCGAAAAATTATTATAGCATTTCTATATGTAATGTTAATTGGTGGAATTGCTATTACGTTATTTAAATATTTACCAGTATTGACGATACAAATTTCACAACTGATTTACCAATTCAATGTATTTTTAAGAAACCCACCAGATAGTGAACTAATTAAGTATGCAGTTAATGCTGTCAATCATATGGAGCTTTCTAAATATGTAGGACAAGGCGTAGACATTTTGTATAAATCGATTACAAATGTTGGTAAATTCGGCCTTCAAGTTTTACTTTCTTTAATTTTGAGTTTGTTTTTCTTACTAGAAAAATCTCGTATTTTTGGTTTTACTGCAAAGTTTAAAGAAAGCAGGCTTGCAATTTTCTATACTGAAATTGAGTACTTCGGAAAGAAATTTGCACGTTCATTTGGAAAGGTAATCGAAGCACAATTTTTAATTGCTGTTGTTAACTGTGTTCTTTCAGTTATCGCATTATGGATATTAGGATTCCCGCAATTATTGGGTTTAGCGTTAATGATTTTCTTGCTTGGCTTAATTCCAGTAGCGGGGGTTATCATTTCGTTATTCCCACTTTGTATGATTGCTTACAATATTGGCGGTATTATGTACGTTGTTTATATTTTAGTTATCGTAACAGTGATTCATGCGCTTGAAAGTTACGTATTAAATCCGAAGTTTATGTCGCAAAAAACAAATTTACCGATTTTCTATACTTTTATGGTATTAATTTTCTCAGAGCACTTTTTAGGTGTATGGGGATTAATTATCGGTATTCCAATCTTCATTTTCTTACTAGATGTTTTAGACGTAACAAGTGATGAAATTGAGAAGGATGTTGGAACAAAATAAAGTGAAGTGAAGAAAAAGCATCGATGTTCGATGCTTTTTCTTTTATAACATTATGTTTCTTATGCCATACTGTAAGGAGAATATAGAATAGGGGTGAAGTAATGGCTTTAAATGAAAAGGTAGAATTAGCTACATTTGCTGGAGGGTGTTTCTGGTGTATGGTTTCTCCGTTTGAAGAGATGGAGGGAATTATACAGGTTGTTTCAGGGTATACAGGCGGTCATAAAGAGGACCCAACGTATAAAGAAGTGTGCTCGGAAACAACAGGACATTATGAAGCGGTACAAATTACATTTGATGCAAATAAAATGCCGTATGAGGAGTTATTAAATATATATTGGAGACAAATTGATCCGACTGATGTAGGTGGGCAATTCCACGACCGCGGACAGTCTTACGAAACAGTGATTTTTTATCATAATGAAGAACAACATAAAAAAGCAGAGGCCTCAAAAGAAGAGCTTGAGCAGAGTGGGCGCTTTTCAAAACCAATTGCGACAAAAATACTACCAGCAGCTACATTTTATCCAGCTGAAGAATATCACCAAGGATATCATAAGAAAAATACATTCCGCTATGAGTTATATCGTAAAGGCTCAGGACGAGATGCTTTTATTAAGCAACATTGGCCAAAGGATAATGCTCATTTAAAAGAAAAACTCAATGAGATGCAGTTTTATGTAACACAGGAAAATGGTACAGAACCACCATTTCGAAATGAGTATTGGAACCATAAAGAGGAAGGTCTTTATGTAGACATCGTTTCCGGTGAGCCGTTGTTTACTTCTCTAGATAAATTTGATAGTGGATGTGGATGGCCTAGTTTTACAAAACCAGTTATGTCAGCAAGTGTGAAAGAAAAGATGGATGTGAGTCATAATATGACACGTACAGAAGTGAGAAGTAAAGAGGGAGATTCACATCTTGGGCACGTATTTCCAGACGGTCCAGGACCAAATGGCCTTCGTTACTGTATTAATTCCGCAGCTCTTCGATTTATTCCAAAAGAGGAATTAGAGAAAGAAGGCTATGGCGATTTCCTAATCTTGTTTGGAAATAAAAAATAACCTCGCAGTTAGCGAGGTTATTTTTTTGTTATTTTGTTTTTTTCTTTTTAAATTTGCTTAATACTTCATAGACGATTGGAACAATAAGAAGTGTTAATAAAGTTGAACTTGTTAATCCACCAATTACCGTTACACCAAGTCCTTTAGAAATTAAGCCACTACCTTCAAATCCTAATGCAAGCGGGATAAGAGCACCGATTGTTGCAATTGCAGTCATTAAAATTGGTCGAAGGCGTGTTGCACCAGCTTCTAATAAAGCTTCACGTGTTGATAGACCTTCATTTTCTTTATGAATAACGCGGTCGATAAGCACGATTGCATTTGTTACAACGATACCGATTAACATAAGCGCACCAATCATTGCAGAGACACTTAATGTTTCACCAGAGATTAATAAGGCAACAAGAGCCCCGATGATTGTGAATGGTAGTGAGAATAAAATTGCGAATGGTGCAAGGGCACCGCCAAATGTAACGACAAGAACGAAGTATACAATGGCAATCGCAGCTAACATCGCTAGGCCAAGTTGCTTGAATGATTCTTCAATATCTTTAGTAACACCGCCCATGGAAACATCTACACCAGAAGGAAGATCCATTTTATCTACTTCTTTTTGTACTGCAGTAGATGCTTTTGAAACGTCATCAGATGTTAATTTGGCACTAACCTCTGCATAAACACGTCCATCTCGGTGTGTTACTGTATTCGATGTTTCACCTTCTTTTACAGTCATAACATCTTTCACAGCTACTTCATTACCAAGTGGTGTTGTAATTTTGCGATTTGTTAAGTCATCGATTGTTTCATAATTTTGTTTTTCAGCTTCTACATATACATTGATATCTTTACCGTCTTTTTTAATTGTTGTCAGAACAGGGCGATCATGTTGATTAGAAAGTCCCATTCCAATTTGAGCAGCCGTTAAGCCCATTTTACTTACCTTTTCTTGATCTGCGACTAAAGTGTACTCTGCATATGTTTTTGCAATACTAGAATCTATATCTTTTAAGTCTTTATTTTTCTTCATGATATTTTGAATATCTTTTACGACAGGCTTAATGTCTTCTGAGCTATCTCCGTAAACGTATAGTTTAATTTCATTACTACCGCCACTTGCTCCGAAGTCTTGGTTTTTCCATTCGCCTTTGCCAGACATCTTCTGTAAATCTTTAACGACTTGTTCTTTCTCTTTTTCAAAGTTTTTCGTGTCGTTATCATATTGCACGAAGAACATTGCTTGGTTTGATTGACCAGGACTCATTGGATTCTCTCCACCTAATGAGAACTGAATTGTTTTGACGTCTTTATTATCTTGGAAGTGCTTCTCAGCTTTTGTTGCAATTTTTTCAACGTCTTCTAACGTTTGACCTGGTTCAGGGTTGTATGTTGCAATGATCATTTTTTCTTCTTCAGAAGGTAAGAAACTTACACCGATAACTGGTACAAGTGCAAGACTACCAACTAATAGAAGGACAGCGATACTTGATGTAATAATTTTGTGATTTAAAGCCCATGCAAGTATGCGTTTATAACCATTTGCTAATTTACTTGGTTTTTCTTCATGATGTACTTCTTTTTCCCTCATGCTCTCTTTCTTAAATAAGGAATGGGCTAGCATCGGTACGATTGTAACTGCTACTAGTAACGACGCTAATAAAGCGAAGACGATAGTTAAGGCGAATGGTAAGAACATTTCACCAATCATACCTTTTACAAGCCCTAGCGGTAAGAATACAGCGATTGTTACAATGGTAGAAGACATAATCGGGATAAACATTTCTTTCGTAGCTTCACGAATTAAATCTTTTCCGCGCAATTTCTCTTCTGATAACGACATACGTCGATAAATATTTTCAATAACAACAATTGAGTCATCGACAACGCGGCCTATAGCAACTGTCATTGCTCCAAGTGTCATAATGTTAAGCGTAATATCCATTTGCTTTATGACTAAAACAGCAATTAATAAAGAAAGTGGTATTGAAACGACAGAGATTAACGTTGTTCGAATATTTCGTAGGAACAGCATAATAATAACAATCGCAAAGATAGCACCGAAAATTGCTTTGCTCAGCATTGTTTCTACTGATTTTTCAATAGGTGCACCTTGGTCGAATGTTGAAATAATCTCTAAGTCTTTATACTTTTTCTCAAGTTCTTTTACTTTATCTTTTACTGCATTTACAACATCAACTGTATTTGCATCAGAGGCCTTCACAATTTGAATTCCAATTGCTTCTTTTCCATTTGTTCGAGAAATGGATTCTGCTTTCCCAACTTCTTTAATGTCAGCAATTTCGTCTAATGTAACTGTTGGAATCCCGTTCATAGCAGCTGGATTCATTTGCGGCGTTTGTGCACCAGCGCCAGCATTTTGACTACCTTGACCGTTAGGTGAGGAAGGTATAGCTGGGATTTTGAGTTCTTTTAATGTTTTAATCGTTGTAATATTGCCATCTACAACAACTGATTTTTCCGTGTCTTTAAATGTGTATAAGCCAAGTGGTAAAGATACATCCGATCCCTTAATTACATTTTTTACAGTATCTTCACTTAGTCCTAGTTCTTTCATTTTATCTTTCTTGAAGACGAGCTGTACTTCGTCTACTTGTTGACCAGCAATTTGAACAGATGCAACACCATCAAGTCCTTTTAATCCTGGTACAACATTTTTTTCTACATTTTCAGTTAAGGTAGCTAAAGATTCATTCTTGCTTGCTACGCTTAACGAAATAACAGGAAAAGCATTGAAGTTTACTCGTGAAACTTTAGGGTCTTTAACACCGTCTGGGAGCTTCACATTCGTAAGAGCTTCTTTAATTTCTGTTTCTGCTTTTTCCATATTTTTATCAAAATCGTATTCTACTTGAATAGAAGATGCGTTTTGAAAAGATGATGAGCTTACAACGTTAACACCGCTTAAATTTTGTAGTTGTTCTTCCATCGGCTTTGAAACTTTATCAGCTACTTCTTCTGGTGTAGCACCAGGATAGACCGTAGTTACTGTTACAATCGGTGTTGTAATATCAGGAATTGTTTCCAGCTTCATATTGAGTCCAGAGTAGATCCCGGCAATAGTAACAATAATGGTTAGTAGCCAAACTGCGAACTTATTTTTTAACGAGAAATTGATGATTTTGTTCATGTTTGCGCTCCCTTTTTATTATATTGACCAACTGGTCAGTCTAATACATAATATAACTGACCGCTCGGTCAATCGTCAATAAAAAGAGATGGTATAATACATTTATAATAAGATGCGAGATTAAATTTAGGAGAGAAGATATGAAAGAAAAAGAGCGTTTAATTATAGAATCGGCTATGAAGTTATTTGCTACTAAGGGTGTAAATGCGACATCAGTGCAGGAAATTGTGACAGCTAGTGGTATATCTAAGGGAGCTTTTTACTTATATTTTAAATCGAAAGATGAGCTTTTATTAGCGACACTTCGATATTATTATGACAAAATCCAAAAGAAAATGCTGGATATTGAACAAGAGTCTTTATTACCACGTGAAAAATTTGCAAAACAATTACATTGTCAGTTTAATGATATACAAAAGCATAAAGAATTTATTATTATGCATGCGAGAGAAAATGCAATTCCGTTTAATAAAGAAGTGGAAGAATTTATGATGCGGATGAAGTTAGAGTCTCATGCATTTTATCGGAATAGTTTATTGTCCATTTATGGTGAAAAGGTTATGCCATATTTATTGGATTTAGTAATTATGGTAGAAGGCATATGCCGTGGGTATTTAGAATTAATTATTTTACAAGCACCAGAAATCGATTTATCGTATGTCGCTGCTTTTATTTTAAAAAGAGTAGATCATTTAGTAGATGGCTTAGTAGAATCTTCGGAAGAACCTATTTTACATGAAGAAAAGCTTGGAGAATTTCTTTGTAAATCCGAGCTCATTAAGGAACAAGTTAAAGAGCATTTTTTAAAAGAAATTATTGTATTTAAGCGTAATTTAGCTGATCAATTAGAGGATGATGAGTTGTTAGTAACGTTAGATGTTTTAGAGGCTGAAATACGATTGCTTAATCCAAGAATTCCGGTAATTAGAGGTATGTTAGCAAACTTAGAGGCGTATCCGGAATTAAAAGAATTTCAATTACGCCTTATAGGATACTACAATATAAAAAATTCTTAATAAAAATAAGTAAAAAACTCCTTGTCTACACAAGGAGTTTTTTCTTAAAGACTACTTACTGTTTTGAGACCATTCTTCAACATCCCAAACTTTTGTGATCCAATCTTCATAGAAGTCCGGTTCGTGACATACAAGGAGAATTGTTCCTTTATATGCTTTCATAGCCTTCTTAAGTTCCGCTTTTGCTGTAACATCAAGATGGTTTGTCGGCTCATCAAATAATAGCCAGTTACTTTCCTCACCCATTAGCTTACATAAACGAACTTTTGCTTGTTCTCCACCACTTAATTGACTTAATGGGCGAGAAATATGTTCATTTTTTAATCCGCATTTTGCTAACATTGCACGAATTTGATGCTGGTCTAAACCAGGGAATGTATTCCATACATCATCAATTGGTGTTATATTATCAGCTTTAACTTCCTGTTCAAAGTATGCAGGCTCTAAGAAGTCACCAAGGCTTGTTTTACCGCTTAAAGGTTTAATTTTACCTAAGATTGTTTTTAGTAACGTTGATTTACCAACACCGTTACATCCAACAATAGCAATTTTTTCACCACGTTCAATCGTCATTGATAGCTTTGGTAGTAGAGGATGCGTATATCCGATTTCTACATTTTCACCTTCAAAGACGAAGCGGCTACTTGCGCGACTTTCTTTAAATGAGAATTCAGGTTTAATCGCTGTTTCTGGGCGATCAATAAGTTCCATGCGATCAAGTTGTTTTTGACGACTCTTTGCACGACCTGTCGTTGAATAACGAGCCTTGTTCTTTGCAATGAAGTCTTCTTGTTTTTTGATAAACTCACGCTGCTTTTCATAAGCGTTTATATGTTGATTTTTATTGATTTCTGCTAGTTCTAGGAATTTTTCATATGTCGCTGTATAGCGTGTCATTTTTGTGAATTCTAGATGGAAAATAACATCAACACATTTGTTCATAAATTCCGTATCATGAGAAATCAATAAGAATGCATGTGGGTATTCTTTTAAATAATTTGTTAACCAATGAATATGTTCAACGTCTAAATAGTTAGTAGGTTCATCAAGCAATAACACTTCTGGCTGTTCAAGTAATAGCTTTGCAAGCAATACCTTTGTACGTTGTCCACCACTTAGTGCTGAAACATCACGATCTAAACCAATTGCATCAATTCCAAGACCACGTGCAGCCTCTTCAATTTTCATATCTAGTAAGTAGAAACCACCTGCTTCAAGTGCATCTTGTATTTCTGCCATTTGCTCAAGAAGTTCTTCTAGTTCTTCTGGTGTAGCAGTTCCCATTTTTTCTGTAACTTCATTTAAAGCTTTTTCCTTTTCGAATAACGGTAAAAATGCATCCGCTAGTACGTCACGGATTGTACGCCCAGGTGTTAAAACAGTATGCTGATCTAAGTAGCCGTAATGTGTGCCCGGTGTCCATTCTACACGACCTTGGTCATGAATAAGCTGACCAGTAATGATATTCATGAATGTTGATTTACCAACACCGTTTGCACCAACTAATCCAACGTGCTCACCTGCTAATAATCGCATAGATACATCTTTAAATAATGTACGATCGCCAAATGTATGTCCTAATTTTTCAACTGTTAATAAGCTCATAGTATCCTCCGTCCAACTTGAAATAGTACCTTGAATCATGATACTAAATTCTTTCATATAATGCCATCATTTCAAAATGTATATTTTTTCAAAAGAAGTGTTTGTAAATGTTAGTATATAAAAAAGTTACTTCTACCTACAGAAGTAACTTTTTGGTTATGCCTTTTGTTTAACTTCACTAACTTTCTTTTCAGCTACAATAAAATGCGGTCTACGTTTTGTTTCATAATAAATACGACCGATATATTCACCAATAACACCGAGGAATATGAGTTGAATACCACCAATAAATAGTATAGCGGAAATGAGAGTAAAATAACCAGGAACTTCCACACCACCAAGGATGATTTGAACGAACGTAGTGATTACGTATAAAAGTCCTAAAATGGTTGTTAGTAATCCAAGATATATAGATAGACGTAACGGTTTATTATTGAATGAAATTACACCATCAATTCCGTAATTTAATAATTTTGAGAAGGTCCATTTACTCTCTCCTTCAGAACGTAATACATTTTCATATTCAATGATTAATTCGTTATAACCGATCCAAGAGAATAAACCCTTTGAAAATCTGTTGTATTCACTTAAAGACACTAAAGAATCCACTGCTCTTCGACTTAAAAGTCTAAAGTCACCAATACCATCTACTAATTCAATATCTACAAACTTATTCATTACCTTATAGTAAAGACGAGAGATGAAAGAGCGAACGGGTGAATCACCAGTTCTTGTCCTTTTTGCAATGACTTGGTCGTAGCCTTCGTTATATCCTTCTAACAGTTCTTTTATTAACGTAGGAGGGTGTTGTAAGTCAGCATCCATAATAACAATTGCATCGCCTGTAGCATATTTTAAACCTGCTAACATTGCTGCTTCTTTTCCGAAGTTTCGACTAAATGATATATAATGTACCGATGAATCTGAACTAGCTAAATCACGTAAAATATTTAATGTATCATCTTTACTACCATCATTAACAAAAACAAATTCATAATCGGTAGTTAATTTATGAATTTCAAGAGAAGTCTCTGAATAAAAGGCTCGAAGCACCTTTTCTTCATTGTAGCATGGTACAACGATTGAAAGAGTCATTTTTGACACTCCTTGTTTGTAGTGGGTTAAAACAATGTTATGCGTTTTTATATGAAGCTATCCAATTTGATAGCTTCATGATTCATTGATTGCTCATTATTGCTTTTTAAAAGAAAATTTCCGTCGTGTTTTTGGATTTGTGAAAATTAGTAAAGCTACACAAATAATTAGTGAGATGATTGATATAATCATACCTAATTTGAAGTAAGGTGTAACGTAAGTCATTTCGATTACATGTGAGCCTTTTGTAATGGGAACACCGATAAAGGCAGAATTTGCTTTCGTAAATTCTTTTTCTTTTCCATCAACTTTTATAGTCCAACCTTTACTATATGGAACAGATAAATATAGGAGCCCGTCTTTATTTGAGTTGATATCCCCTTTTAAATAATTGTTCTTATAATAAATATTTTCAAGCCTATTTTCAGTTAATTTTTTTGTTTCTTTTTGTACACTTTCATAGTTTACGATATTTGCTTGTAAGTCACCTAATTCATACTCACCTGCCATATCAATAGAGATAGTTAGGTTTTCTGGACGATCATTGCCTAAATTGTAAACAAATCTTTCTAACGGATACGAGTATGCACCAGCATCGTCACCTTTTCCTATTGTTTTTCCATTAACAGTTGCATTGAATGTACCTGTATTTTTCAATTTTAATTCTATCAGTAGATCACCAGGCGTATTAGGATAATTGATAGGTACAATCATATTTCCAAAGCCATGAACAATTAGTTTTTTTCCTTCTTTTTCCATGTTTTCGAATTTTGCTTTTTCCGTTTTAATAGATACTGCCTTTGATTTAAGGTCTTGTTTATTAAAATGATTTAATGAAAATTCTTTTGTATTATTAACGACAACAGCATGTAATAATAATTGATCACGCTGAGCGAAGTTTAATTTAGAAAACTCTTCTTCACTTATAGCCGAATCATATACATATCCTAACGGTAAGGAATAGTCATTTTTGTAAATATTATATGGTCCTACTTGCTGTAATAGTTTATATCCATAAGGTACATTCTTTGGATCTGTATCAGCACTTAATACGCGATATTTTATACCAAGCATATTTTCAAGTAGTAGTCGACTGTCAGTTTGATAAAACATTGAAGGTGTATCGTACATTTGGAATACGCCATATTTATTTTTCATAAAGTCATGGACATAATAATTAACCAAGCTTTGATACGTACTTACGCCATGATATCCTTGTAGCATTGGTGTGTTATATTCGCTATATGGATTAAGAATACGATAAAAGTCTTTATCATTTTCTTGTATGTAGCGAATTGCAGCAATTTCTTCGCTATTATCATAGCCTGGTTCGTGTAACTTTTCAGTTGAAATTTGACTCTGTCCGTAAACGGTGCTAAGTATATTATTCGCATACATATAATTCATAGAAATTGTGCTAACGAGTACGTTCAATACAACTAAAAATTGTATGAAGGGTTTAGAAATATAACGCCATAGACATACTGTAATAACAGAAAGAACGACAGTTCCGAGTAAAATGTTATCAACGTCTTGTAAAGGTTTATCAGTTACATTTATATTTATTTTTCTATAAAATGCATAAATGAATAATCCAATAGGCACTAATAAACTTATTAAATAAGGTAATTTGTAGTCTTTCTTATGAATAATCATCCAATCTAGAATGTATGCAATTGTTTGGGAAATTACAAATACAAATAAATAAAACCATCTAGATTGCATTGCTGAAAAACCATTAAACACAGAATATGTATATGGAAGCATAAACAGAATAAACATGAATAACGTAAAGAATACTTTATTTTTAATGAGTTTATCACGTATAAACATTCCAAATACGATTAAGAATAAAATTAAAGCTGGTAAAGCTAATTGATGATTTTCAGCATTATACATGAAGAAAATATTTTCCATTAAATCTTTATAAAATTTATCTTCAAATAATAATGGTATCTCAAACTTTTTTGATAATCGATCAGCGCTAAATACGGCATTAACTGATGGGAGGAAGCAAACGGCGGCTAAACCGAGTGATAATGCATACAATAAACCGATTCTAATATAATAAGTTAGAAAAGAGACAATCGTTTTATTTTGTTGTGTCGCAAAGTATTGGAATAATGCATAAATGAATATGAAAATACTTGTGATAAAAGCAAAATAAAAGTTTGATGCTAACATTAAAGTAGCAGCAATTAGGAAAAGTCCGCGCTTCTTTTCGATAATATATTTATCAAGCCCCCATATTACTAATGGTAAAAATACAATAGCATCAGCCATGAAATCCCATAGTAAAGAGTGGCGGATGAAAGTAATACAGCCACCATATATAATAGCAGCAACAAAAGATGAGAATGCTGTTTTATTATGGTAACGTAAAGAACCATACATGAATACCATAGCTAAAAAGTTTTTTAAAATACTCATGTATAATTTCACGTCATATACTTGCTCAAGACTTAGTTTAGGTAGTAACAGTGTAATCCAGAAAAATGGTGATGTGCTGTAATAATAACTAAACTCTCCAAATAAATCTCCACCTAACCCATAATCAAAGGACCAAAAAAGGTTGCCATCTTTAAAGGCATGTTGTAGAAGAAACGTAAAGAAGCCAAATTGACGTAACGCATCCCCTGTACCAGAAAAGGCTTGATTAGATGTTAAAAAGAAATAATGAAAAGCAAAAGCGCACAATAATAATATTGGCATAATTATCATTGTTTTCTTGGAAAAGAATTTATTATTCGGCTTTATGCTCATAAAAATTGATAATCCTCCTTTGAAAGTCGTTACATGTAACAACTAGTTTTTAGGTAGCATATAAAAACACACCAATTTTTAAAGGTGTGTTCTTTAGTTTTAACATGAGAAAATATATATTTTTGTTGAAGCATATATATTTTTACAAGCGTTGGAGTTCATAGTTTACATGTAATTTAGTATAAGGCATTCTCAGAAAGTAAGTCAATTTGAGCTGGAATATATAGCATTTTTTTACTGAAGAAAAATGATAGTATATAAAAAAAGCAAAAAGCTTTTCCTATTTAAAAATGGAAAAGCTTTTTGCTTTTAAGCGTGTTTGCGAATGAACTTTTGTTTTATAAACCCTAAAACAAATCCACGTATTTGAGGATCAATTACAATTCCGATCATACCGTATAGTATACCAGTAAGAGTTAAAGCAACTAATGGTGGTAAGTCGATTAATGCAATTCGGTATATACCGTAACTAATAATAAAGGCTAAGGAATTAAATATAATTCCTTTAACTAATAATTGCATGCCTTTACGAATAAAGAGGGTAAATCCGATTAATAGTGTAATTTCGGTAAGGATAGCTGCGGCAGCTGCCCCCATCATTCCATATTTACTACCTAATACAATATAACCTATGATGGCAACAACTAATCCAATAGTCATTGTTGTTGCACGTTTCCATTGCTGGCCAATCGTTGTTAAATTATCGGCTAGTGGATAGTTAATTGATTGTAAAATAACCATAAACGCTAGAATAGCAAGAGCGTTACCAGCGGGAGCGTATTCTTCTCCTAATAAACTAACAATCCAGAAACTTGGATCAGCAATAAAGGGGATAGAAATTCCCATTCCTAAAAAAGACATAAGTTTTAATTCAAAACTTGATAATTTTCTATGTTCTTCAATATTTTTCTCATTACCAAAAGCAAAAAGCCTTGGATAAAAGGCAGCTGCAATTACTCCAGGTATTTGATATAGTACAGCAGGTATTTTAGATGCAGCACCAAAGAATCCAACTTGATTATATGTTGAAACCTTTTCTAATATAATAGGGCCCAATTGTGGTAAGAGCATAATGATGATTCCGTTGATTGTGAAAATAAGTAATTGATCTAAAATGCCTTTATCCCAACCCTTATGAACTTGTGTATAACGTATTGTCATTATAAAGGCGATAACACCTGTTACAAGACTAGATACCCCGTACATAGCAGCAACCATCATAAGTGACCATTGGAAAGACATCCCTAGTAATAGGGCAGCAGCAGCTGTTACACCTTGTAGCACAGAAATAATAGCTGTAAATTGCATGCGTTCTGTTACTTGGAAGTAAGCCATTCCAACACCTTGTAAGGTTGCTCCGAACATTGTTGGTAGAACAACCCAATATACCATCGCACGTAAGTAAGCATCGGGATAGAAGAACTGGGCAAAAATAGCGAAAAGTACAGAAATTACGATAGCTAATATTAAACGAATACGTAAATAACTACTTATTAGCACGCTAATATTGGCATCGCTTCTCGTTCCTTCACGCATAAAGGTATGTGTCAAACCTGCATCTGTAAAGTAACAAATAACAGCTGAAACTGCTAACGCAGTTGTAAACATACCGTAATCACTTGGAGAAACATATCTTGCAAAGAAAATTGTTGCAATAGCCAGTACAAAACGTACAGTAATGTTTCCCACAAACAGGTAGGATGCGTTTTTTAGAATTTTATTTGTTTTCATGAGAAAAGACCTTTCTATTCTTTAGGACCCGGTTAGCTTGTCCTATTTGTAAATTTGATTTGTTCACAGAAAGAGAGAGTATCGTTATATTTTCAGTTTAAGAAAACAGAAATTTAATTCGTACAAACCAAAGCATTGCATATAGTTTTTTACTACGCTTTCCATTCTTTGAATAGATTTTACGGCAATATTTCCTTATATCTTTTTTGATTAATTGAACTTGTGATTTATCTAATCGAGAGTTTTCTTTAATATATATACAAGCGTTATTGATGACTGTATAAGGGAATAAATAAGTCTCAAGAATCTCAATCAGTGACTGAGGGTCTTTTGTAATGAAATCTTGAGATTTATTATGTACCCAATCTTTCATACGATTGAATACTTCCAACTCTTTTGTCGTTTTTAATTCATAATCTTTATACTTAGAAGAAAGATTTCCTTCTGATAAAATTCTATAATAAGTTAAGTATTCATCGACATAACATACATTTGTCACACTCATAAGTTTAAATAAAAACTCTAAATCTTCGCCCCAACTACATCCTGGTGTAAAACGAATGTTATGATCCATTACGATGGATCGTTTGAAAATCCAAGTACTTGTTTGAGCAACAACTTGATGTGTTAGGAATGCTTTTGCCATATCACCTTTAATAAAGTTTGTTGTATGTTCAACCTTCTCGCCTGTTTCTTCGTAGAAATTCATATAACCACAATAGCACGCGTCCATTTCGTTTTTATGCATACTTTTGACTTGCTTCTCAATTTTAGTTGGATGCCATAAGTCATCACTATCAAGGAAAGCGATATATTTTCCGCTAGCATTTTCGATACCTGTATTACGGGCTACCGAAACACCTTGGTTTTTTTGATGAACGTATTTTACTTGCCCTGGGTATTTTTCAGCAAGGTTTTTTACGATAGAAGGTGACTGATCTTTACTTCCATCATCTACAATTACAATTTCGATGTTTTTATATGTTTGATCTAGTATTGACTGTATCGTTTCTTCAATATATTTTTCCGTGTTATACAGGGGTATGACAACAGAAACAAGTTGCTTTTGTTCCATCATAGAATTTTTATCTCCTCAAGTTTTTTATGTCTTGCATCATATATACAAGCCTTTGGAAAGGAAGAAGATTACAAGAACATCTGTATAAGTTTAACGCATATAAACTTTGTAAATCAACTTTCTATTGTTGTACTTTGTATAAAAAGTATTTATTATAGAACGTATTGTGTTGTAAAAATATAGAAAAAAATTTTGAAGGTTATGTATCTGAAGGGAGAAGATGAGATGTTAGGGCGATTTACTCGCAAATCTAATATAGTCCTTTTAGGGATTATTATGATTGTCGGGTTTGCACTTCGTTTTGCAACTTTACAAACACATGGTGCAGATCTATCTATAGCTAGCGATGATATAGGTTATCAAAAAACGGCAAATATTTTATTGGAAACAGGGATGTTAACATACCATGAACCAGATAAACCAACGATTCATATTATGCCGGGTTTTCCAGCCTTATTAGCTGCTGTATTTTACTTTTTTGGAAATGGCAGTGAAGGTATTTTTATAGCCAAATTAATCATTATTCTATTAGGAGTACTTAGTATTTTGCTAACTTATAAGATTGGTACTTATTTATTGAATCCTGCTGCAGGATTAATAGGTGCTTTCTTATTAGCTGTGTATCCTCCAGAGATTGTTATGGAAAATTTAACTTTAACAGAAGGGCCGTTTCTACTCCTTTCATTAGGATTAGTATATTGGAGTTTAAAATTAGCTGATACTCATAAAACGAAACATCTTCTGATTGTATTAATTTTCTATTTTTTAGCACTGTACCTCCGCGTACAAATTGCCTTATATCCAATCTTATTATTTGGGTATCTTTTAATGAAACGCTATCCATTCCGGGTTATGATGAAGCAGGCGATTATAAGTATAGGAATAGGACTTATCGTACTTGGACCATGGTGGGCCCGCAATTACATTCAATTTGATAAATTTATCCCACTAACTGCAGGGGCAGGGAATCCGTTATTACTTGGAACGTATCAAGGGGAAGGTTACCCAGAAGGTAAGGATATGGGGGAACTTGAAATAGAATTACATGCAAAGTACCCTAATCTTGAAGCGCATGAATTTATGGAGTTAGAAGAAAAAATAGCCATTGATAAAATGAAAGAATGGTGGAAAACGAATAAGGGCTCTATGATAGAGAGTTATTTAGTCTTGAAACCAGAAATTCTTTGGAAAAAACCGTATTATTCTATAGAGCATAATATTGAAGTATTCAATGTTTCTGCAAAGGATATGAATGAAATATATAATTTTATTAAGACGACGTTTTTAATATGTACAGTACTTTCATTTATTTTCCTTTTAAAAAGGTGGAGAGAGACTACATTTTTATGGTCAATCCTTTTACTGCAAACAGCTTTAACGTGTTTTTATGTTGCATATGAACGATATGCATTACCGTTAATACCATTCTTATTTATTATAATTGGAGTAGGGACCGTGGCAACGATTATGAAAATTAATAAATTATTGATTAGAAAAAAATAATTTGCAATAAAAAACATCTTAATTTTTTTAAAAAATTAAGATGTTTTTTTGTATATATTAATATTTAAATAGAAAACTATTCGTTATCGGTTTCAGTTTGCGTTACTTTTAATTTTTGCTTTAATAACGCATAATCTTGCGTTAATGTTACAAGTTGATGATGTAATTTAGAAATTTTTCTTGTTAAGTCAAAAATTAAGATGAAACAGAATAATAGTCCAAATAAAAATAAAACAGATGGAGGATATTCTACGTGTAATAGTTGTCCAATCCAATTTATAATTTTTTCAGTAGAACTTAAAATTGCCATTGAAACACAAACAAAAATCCATAAAATGGCATATTTAGTTTCTAAAGCTCCACGACGAATGGAATTAATAATTAATAAAAATAATAATAGAATGAAGATAAATGAAAAGGTAATTATAGGCATTTATTATCAACCTTTCACAATTTTTTGCATCAATATAGCAAGGCTTACTTTAATCATGTAATATGCAGATTTAAGAGGTGTAATAGAAGATTGTCCCCCTTGGCGCTCTTGCATATTTACAGATATTTCATTAATGCGTAATTTTTTCTTTTTTAAATGAATAAGGACTTCTGGTTCTGGATAATCTTTTGGATAATTATGTGCAAAAATCTTAATTACTTCTCGATTGATAGCACGATACCCAGAAGTTGGATCCATAAAGGTTTGTTTTGTTAGTACTTTCAGTAGAGCAGTAAAATAAAAAATACCAACTCTTCTGGAAATACTACCTTTATAAGCTGTTTTCTCTGTAAAACGTGAACCTAGCACCATATCGCATTGGTCTTCAGCAATAGGTTTTATAATTTTGTACAAGTCATCAGGATTATGTTGCCCATCAGCATCGAACTGAATTGCAATATCATATCCATTTTCATAAGCGTATTTATAACCAGTTTGTACAGCTGAGCCAATACCTAGGTTATATGGTAAGTTCACAAGGTGAACAGGAAAATCATTTACGATTTGAGCTGTTTTATCATGTGATCCATCATTAATAACGCAAATGCTTAATTCTGTAAAATGCTGTTTTAGTTTTAATAGTCTTGTTAATGTATCTGCAATTGCTTCTTCCTCGTTATACGCAGGAATAATAATTAACGTTTTTGGTATTGAAATTGGTACCTCAATAGACATTATCGCACCATCCCTTATATACTTAATTATATTATAGTTATTTTTAAACGAACCTTATCTAATATACCATTAATAGTATAGCAAAATAAAGGAAAAACTGGTGGGTTATTTTAGGAGACAAACAGTAAATAAAAGATAAGAGCTGGAATTTTTTTATAATAAAAAATACATGCAAGGATGAAATAAACCTGTGCATGTATGAAGTGAGAGTAGCGTATTATATATTCCATGGCTTACTTAAAGTTAAAACTTCAGCCATCTCTTTACTTTTTAAACGTCCCTTTTTTCGGTTTTCCGCGCGTTCTAAACCGGTTGTGTGTAACCAATGTTCTTCCTGAGTTTCAGGGAGTACTTGTGGTACGGACGAAGGTTTTCCATCTTTTATTGCCACAAATGTAATAAAGCAAGTAGCGGCAATTCTACGCTCGCCTGCTAATAAATTTTCTGCGATTACTTTTACGAAAACTTCCATTGAAGATTTCCCTGTATAACATACAAATGCTTCATAACAAACAGAATCAGCTTGGTGAATTGGAGTTAAAAAATCAACTGAATCAATAGATGCTGTTACGCAATGTTTACGACTATGTCTTGCAGCCGCAATCGAAGCAATACTATCAATTTCTGCTAATAATTTCCCTCCAAAAAGTGTTTGGTGATTATTTAAATCGTTAGGAAAAACACGTGTTGTCTTAATTGCTTTAGATTCTCGCATGAATTTCTTTTCCATATATTCAGCCCCTATAGTCTGTTTTCAATCAGAATAATATGTGTAAGTGGATTACTCATATTAGATATTTAATGAAGTAAAGTGTATTCCAAAAGAGGATTATTTAAACTTCTGTATTTGTATTCATGTAACTGAAAGAAAATTTATTTTATCTAAAATGTAGTGTAAAAGAGGATTCGCTTACATTGCAAGTAAAAAGTAATGACTATGTATTTGTCATAGAAATTCTCTATCAGCCGTGTACCCATTCATGGTAGAATCGTTTTGTTATGAATGGAAATAGAGGTGCAATGGACATATGAATCATATACAAACAAATTTTTCATCTTTCTTCAATAAAATTATGATCGGTGCGATGCTCGCATTTTTTGTTTATAGTTGTTGGGCAGCATTTGAGACAAGTAAGCAATTTTTTGGAGGAAGTACAACAAGTGTAACAATCATATTGGCAATTTTCGTCATACTCATTTTGCTAGTGACATCAATTCTACAATATCGTTTTACAGATAAACAATTTCTTACTTTTCTTATAAGTATAACTATAGTTGTAAGGCTTAGTATGCTGTTATTTGTAGATGCTCCAATAATTGGTGATATGAAAGTGATGTATGAGTCTGCAAAGCAGATTGCAATTGGTAATAATATAGGGACTGTAACTCATTTGCCTTTTATTATATATGAGTCAATAATTATTCGTATATTTGGTGATACATTATTCGCTTTACAACTATTTAATGTGTTATTTTGCGCAGGAACCTCATTTTTTATTTATCGTATTGCGGCAATGGTTTTTGGAGAAGAATGCGGTCGTATTGCTTCCGTATTTTATGCTCTGTATATTCCAAATATATTCATGAGTTCCGTATTAACTCCTGAGTCACTTGCAATATTTTTATTTTATTTTGCTTGTTACATACTTTTATATAAAGGATTAGATCATCCTTATATGTGGGTGTTTTCGGCAATTTTATTTGCATTTAGTAATATGATTTTCCCAATGGGATTATTTCTTCCTATTTTTATCACGGTATATGTATTATTAATCGAAGTATTTCAATCAGCAACGAAACAAAAGGTGTTACTAAAGATGATAGGGATACTTATTCTATTTTATAGTGCCCATTTTGGTGTGAATTATGGAATTAAAACAATGGGGATGTCACAATATACGATTGCAAATGAGACGTATGTTCAATCTGTTTTAATTGGAAAAACCCAACATGAGGAAAAAATATCAAAAAATCAAAGTGTAACAGAGCATATTGATCAAAAGTTAAAAGAGATTGAGGGAGAAAGATTTAAACTTTTAGAACCGATAATAAATCAGTTTTCAGATGAGGGGATAAATTCTATTCTTTTCAAATGTGAAAAACTGATATATATAGCAGTAACATTGTTTATGACTATAGCTCTATTACACTTCCTTATTAAGAAACAACAAAATGAGGGATATATGTTGTTCTTATTTTTCATTAGTGGCTACGTATTGTTAAAGCTCTTCCAAGTAGATATGGCATATTACAATGTAATTATGCCAGCATTGTTTATTTTGCAGAGCTTTGGTGTTTATATGAGTTATGTGTATTGTCAAAAAATATTTTTCAGAAAATAAAAAGAATCCATTCTGGATTCTTTTTTGATGGGAGATGAAATTTAGTAGTCAGTGTAGATGAAAAGTATGCCTGACCTGAATTTTATCCCGCTATTTTCTAGGCAGTAAGACCCCCATCTCCAAATTCAGCGAAAGCAAAGAAATTAGGTGGGAACCCTGCTGCTCGTAAAAGCCTGATTGGTGAGGGCTCATAATCAGTGGGGAATGAACAAAACTCCCACTGATTAAAGTTTTACTTTATCTTATCGATTTAGTTCTAGTTGCAAATTATCGGCTGTTAGAGCCATTTGTGAGGAGTCATCTTGAATTCCTTTCATTACTTGTGAAATAGCTTGTAGTTCGTGTTCAATTTTCTTATTCTGTTCTTTTGAGTTAGACATATCTTGTACGATTTCTTGGAAGTATCGATCCGTTGCCGACATACTATCCGTTCCTTCCGATACGAGAGAGCTAATTTGTTTCACGGAAGACGAGACACGGGTAATTTGTTCATTTGTTTTTTCGACGAGCTTTGTAACGTTAAATATAGATTCTTTCGTTTGCTCTGATAATTTTCGGATTTCACCAGCAACAACAGAAAACCCCTTCCCAAATTCTCCAGCACGCGCAGACTCGATAGCAGCGTTTAGTGCGAGTAAATTTGTTTGCTCCGCAATTGATTTAACAATATCTATGATTTCATTAATTTTGTTAGAAATATTAAGAAGTTCATGAGTATCTGTAATAATCGTTTCCATATTCATTTGAATAGATCCCATTCGTTTATTCTGCTGGTTTAATTGTTCTTTCCCTTTATTCGCTTTTTCTTCAGATGTTGTAGCTAATGATGTACCTGTTTTAGCGATCTCTACAATAGTTTCAGATTTGGCGGTTAGTTTTTGAATAGAAGAGCTTGTTTTTTCAGATACAGCAGCTAGTTCTGTTGCGATATGCGTAATTGTCATAGCAGTTAGTTCTTTTTCTTTTTCATGCTCTTTTTGCATTCTTTCATATTCAGATTCATAAGCTGCAAGAACAAGTTCTTGTTCAAGAGTGAATAATTTATTTATGACATTTATAGAATAGGAAAAATCATCGATTGTCGTTATTTTTGTTTGCAAAATCTTCATGATAGAGCGGAATAATTCTTGATAAGCAGCAGTATACCATTTTCGATGTAAACCAATTTGTACATGTCTTTTGGCGATCCTAACACGTTGTTCAATAAAATCTTCATGCATATTGCCGCTGAATAATTCTTTAATATGTGTTTTTAAAGTTTGTTTTAGTTTTGGAATAGAGCTGTAACGTTCAATAATAGTAATTAAATTAGGTTGTTTTGTAATGTTGGCATAGAATTTTTCAGTAATCCAATCAATTTCTGCATAAATAAAAGGCTGTAGTACTTTTACAACTTGTAAATCTTCTTTTGAAATATGTAGCATATCCATTTGAATTTTCAATTCAGAATTAGTAGGGACATTAAAAGTTATTTGTTGGTCCTTACTTAATTCGATTATACTGGCATTTGTTTTATTAATACTTTTTTTGAAAACCCCAAGCATCATTCTTCCTCCCCTGTATATAAAGCGTTTTCAATTTTAAAACTAATATAGAGTAATTATATATGCTTATATACAATTACTCTATATTAGTTCGTTGAATAGTATATAAATTAAGAGAATTCTAGATAGAATTCTCTTAATGGCCTTTATTAATTTTAGCATGTGTTTTAAAGAAAACAGGGAAATGCACATTATATATTACAGTGACGACACGAATAACAAATGTTACTAATAAACAAACATAAAAAGCTAATACGTGCGCCCCTATAGCGTGTGTGATTAGGAAGCTAATTGCTCCTAAGATAGAAGCGATTGCGTAAATCTCTTTTCGGAATACGTAAGGGATATCTTGAGCGCAAATGTCACGCAAAATACCGCCTCCAATACCTGTAATGACTCCCATTGAAACAACTAGAAATGAGGCGTCAACATGATGTGACATTGCCGCATTTGCACCAATAGCTGTAAAAACGCCTAAGCCAACAGCATCAGAAAGCATAATAACGACTTGAAGTTTATTGATACGCTCAAAAAACATACAAGTAAATAATGCTGATAATACACTTACGAAAAAGTAAATGGGTTTTACAAATGCGACAGGGGGCAGGTTACCAATCATGATATCACGAATAATACCGCCGCCGAGCGCAGTAGCTACAGCTAAACAAAGGACACCAAATAAATCTAAATCTTTTTTTAAACCAACTAATGTACCAGAAATGGCAGCGGCGATAATGCCAAGAAACGTAAATATATCGATTAATAACATGGCCTTAATCCCTTCCTCTTAAAGATGTTCCAGAGAAAAAATATACACTAAAGTATTGGAAATAACAATTACTTTTCGCTACATGTAGAAAAACGGATAAAATACATAAAGAAAGCGTTTGAAAATGTTTGGAAAATAGACATAAAGTATTTTGAAAAAGGTATGAAAAGATTAACTTTACATTTTTTGATGTTACCTATTTGGTGAAATATTACAGTGATAGGCACTTTATTTATGCTTGTATAAATTGATAAATAAATATGTATATACTGACAAAAATAAGGGGATGGTTGTTAGATAGCTTTTGTAAAAATAGGGGATTATAGCTAAAGGACAGTAATTTCTATTATTGATTAATACTTGTCCTGGCTAGTTTTAGCTGGAAAAATAGTTCTCGATTTGAATATGAGTTATGTTATAATTGCTAGGTGTGTTTTAACGATAATAAATTATGATTAAAAGATAATGTTAAGATTTTGTATGGAGGTCTTGGAATGTTAGCAAATCAAGCTAGGGTTAGATTTGAGCATTTTTTGCTCTTTTTTATTATTTTACAGCCTGTTTTAGATTTATTAACGTCTCTTAGCATCACTTTATTAAAGTCAAATGCTACCGTTGGAATTTTAGTAAGATTCCTTATTATGGCTGTTGGTGGCATTTACATTTTAATTCAGGCAAAAGAGAAGGAAAATAGAAAGTTTTTAATTTATCTTATATTATTAGCCGGAGTTTTAGGAGTAGGATTTATTAATAACAAATTAGTTAAGGATCCTATTGTACTTAGTGAAGAAGTTAAATTCGTTGCGAAAGCATTATATATATATATCATGCTGGGATCATACATTTTAGCTTTAAAATCATTGAAAAAGACAGTTAATATTAGTGATAAGGTTCGAAATAGTATTGTATATTCTACATTAATCATTAACGCAATTATGGTTATTTCTATTTCAACATCTACTGACTTTGGTAGTTATGAATGGATGAAAGTGGGTTCTCGAGGTTGGTTCTATGCAGGGAATGAACTAGGTTCAATCTTAGCTATTATTTTCCCTATTGTAGTACTATATTCTATTCAAAAAACAAAGAGCTGGAAACACATTTTATATTGGATTCCATCACTTTTAATGATTTATTCGCTAATTCAAGTTGGTACAAAAGTAGGGATGGGCTCAATTGGTGCTACGTTAGCGGCAGCAATCGGGATTATTTTACTACAATTATTATTTGATAGAAAAAATCCGAACAAAAAATCCCTTGCGCTTAATGCAGTAATTGCTATTGTCCTATTAGCTGGTGTAGTTGGAACGTTTAAACAAACGCCATTAGCACAAAATATGGGTATTCACAATAATTATTTATCAGAGCAAAATGTGGCACAGCAAGGTCAAAAAGAAAAAGAAATTAAAGAGAAGCTGAAAAAAGAGCAAGAACTTAAAGCAAAAGAAGAAAATCATCATAAAGTTGAAAAGCCAGAAGAAAAGGCGAAGATAGAAGAGGAAGTTAAGAAAGAGCTTGAGAAAGAGCAAAAGAAAGAAAATCAAGAAAATCTTATTTTCAGTGGACGTCAAGTATATGAAGAAAGACATAAGCAGTTCTTTAAAGAAGCACCAGTGTCACAAAAGTTATTAGGCATGGGTTATGCAGGTAACTTTAAATACAATGAACAAAAGCAGCCAGATCCAAAACTAATTGAAATGGACTTCCATGATTGGTTTTATGATTTCGGGATTATTGGCTTTGTATTACTAATGATTCCATTTATTTATTACGGGCTAAGAATTCTACTAGCATTTGCTACGAGATTTAAGGACATATTTAATATAAAATATGGAATGATTTCAGCAAGCTTATTGTTAGCGTTAGGTATTGCTTATATTGCAGGACATATTTTAACAGCACCAGGAGTTGGGATTTACTTTGTAGTGGTGTTAGCTTATCTAATAGTAGACCTAGAAATTGAATGATAAAAATAAAAGCTAACTTTTGTTAGCTTTTATTTTTTAGTACAGTAAAATAAAAATAGATGGAAACGTAGCGAGGATTTAAAGGAGGAAAAAATATGAGAATATTGCATATGAATGCAGGAGCAGAAGATGGGGGAGGGAAAACACATATTATTTCACTTCTCGATCAGTTTCCAACTGGTGAAGTAGAATTAGCAGTATTTGAAGATGGAATTGTTGCGAAGGAAGCAAGGGAGTTAGGGATAAAAGTCCATGTGTTTTCACAAAAATCGCGCTATGATTTATCCATTTTAAAGAATATAAGTAAATTTATTAATAAAGAAAAATTTGATGTAGTTCATACGCATGGCCCTAGGGCTAATTTCTATGTTTCTTTAATGAAAAAGAGAATAAAGGCAAAATGGGTAACGACTATTCATAGTGATCCATTTCAAGACTTTACTAAACAGGGCTTAAAAGGTTGGATTTTTACGAAATTAAATTTGAAAGCCTTAAAAAATATAGACTTATTTTTCGTTGTAACAAATAGATTGAAAAAAAGCCTGGCAGCATTAGGTATTTCAAATGAAAAGATGCATGTTATTTATAATGGAATTGAATACGATAAGGAAAAAGCAGAAGGCTATAATAAAAAAGAAATGTTCAATATTGATGAAGATGTATTTACGGCAATCCAAGTAGCACGATTACATCCTGTCAAAGGACATGAAGTTTTATTTGATGCGTTACAACAAACAAAATTAGAGAAAATTAAAGTATTATTAGTTGGTGATGGCCCATTAGAAGAAAATCTAAAGTCATTAGCTACTGAAAAAGGGATTAACGATAAAGTAGAGTTTTTAGGACATCGTCAAGATGTAAAACAATTATTTGCGTCGTCACATGTAAATTTATTAACTTCCCATAGTGAAGGGTTCCCACTAGTTTTATTAGAAGCGGCAAATCAACGCGTACCATCAATTGTGACTAGGGCTGGAGAAATTGAACCCTTAATCGTAGATGAAACTTACGGATGGATTGTACCGACAGGTGATGGAAAGGCATTGGCATTAGCTTTAGAAGAAGCGTATGATAAGTGGAAAACTGGAGAGTTAGCAGCAATGGGTAAACATATTTATGAGCATGCTACTATGAACTTCTCACTTCAAAAACTATATGAAGATACAAAGGAAACATATAAGCAATTAATAGCAAAAAACTTGTAATGATAGAGAGGATAGTTAACTATGGCAGTACAAACAGTTGATATTCTAGGCGTTCCTTTTTCTACAATGACAATGGATGAAACGGTCCAATATTTAAAAGAACAACTAGAATCGGAGCGAACTCATACGTTTCAGGTAGTAACAGCAAACCCTGAAATTGTTATGTGTGCAAAAAAGGATGAAAAGTTCTATCAAACATTATTGAATACAGATTTAATTACACCTGATGGTATTGGTGTTGTAAAAGCAAGCGGTATGCTTGGTACACCTTTAAAAGAACGTGTAGCAGGTTTTGATTTAATGTGTAATTTACTGGCGAAGTTATCAGAAGATAGCAAACCGGTATCTGTTTTCTTATTAGGTGCAAAGCCGCATGTTGTGCAAGCTGCAGCAGAGCATTTAACAAAGACATATTCAGCTGTATCCATTGCTGGTATACAAGATGGTTATTTTAAACAAGAAGACGAAGAGAATATTATTTCTCGCATTCAAGAAGCAAAACCAGATTTATTACTTGTTGCACTTGGTTTCCCGAGACAAGAAAACTTTATCCAAAACAATAAGCATCGTTTAGAAACGAAAATGGCTGTTGGAGTGGGTGGAAGTTTAGACGTATGGGCTGGAGAGGTAAAACGTGCACCAAAATGGATTCAAGCGATTCATTTAGAGTGGTTTTATAGATTATGCAGTAATCCAACACGCTGGCGTCGTCAGTTAGTATTAGCGGAATTTTTAAAAGAAGTAATGCGTTCGAAAAAGTAGCGAAATATCGCTGCTTTTTTTATTAGTTCATTTTTAATAAATTGAAACTTTAATCAGTGAGGCATCCCCACTGATTATTAGCCCGCACCAATCAGGATAGACGTTTTACTTTTTGGGAATGATGAAGGAGAATTTTTTACACAAAAGTATTTTACTTATACAATTCACACATGTAAAATGATGTGTAAAGACACCTGTGTAAGGAGGACTTCTAGTGGGCAAGGTAAAAGAAATTTCGAAGCGCAAACTACTTGGGATAGCTGGGCTTGGATGGCTATTTGATGCAATGGATGTTGGAATGCTTTCATTTGTAATGGTAGCCTTGCAAAAGGATTGGGGATTAACGAGCCAGGAAATGGGCTGGATAGGCAGTATTAACTCAATCGGTATGGCAGTAGGAGCGCTTATTTTTGGAATACTATCAGATAAAATAGGACGAAAATCAGTCTTTATTATTACATTATTATTATTTTCTATCGGTAGTGGTTTAACTGCATTAACGACGACACTCGCGATGTTTCTCGTTTTACGCTTTTTAATTGGCATGGGGCTTGGCGGAGAGCTTCCGGTTGCCTCTACACTAGTATCAGAGAGTGTTGAAGCGCATGAACGTGGGAAAATTGTTGTGTTATTAGAAAGTTTTTGGGCAGGTGGATGGCTAATTGCAGCTCTTATCTCGTATTTTGTTATTCCTAAATATGGTTGGGAAGTTGCGATGGTATTGAGTGCAGTTCCAGCACTATATGCTTTATATTTAAGATGGAATTTACCGGATTCCCCAAGGTTCCAAAAAGTTGAAAAAAGGCCATCTGTTATTGAAAATATAAAATCAGTTTGGTCTGGGGAATATCGTAAAGCAACAATTATGCTATGGATTCTATGGTTTTGTGTTGTCTTTTCCTATTATGGAATGTTCCTTTGGTTACCGAGTGTAATGGTGCTAAAAGGATTTAGTTTAATAAAAAGTTTCCAATATGTACTTATTATGACATTAGCTCAACTTCCAGGATATTTCACCGCTGCTTGGTTTATTGAACGTCTCGGTCGTAAATTTGTTTTGGTTACGTATTTAATCGGGACAGCTTGCAGTGCCTATTTGTTTGGGGTTGCGGATTCATTAACAGTATTAATCGTTGCAGGTATGTTACTATCCTTCTTTAATTTAGGTGCTTGGGGAGCATTATATGCCTATACACCTGAGCAGTATCCAACGGTTATTCGTGGTACAGGTGCAGGAATGGCAGCAGCATTTGGTCGTATTGGTGGTATTCTTGGACCATTATTAGTGGGGTATTTAGTTGCCTCAGAAGCTTCACTATCATTAATATTTACGATTTTCTGTGGATCAATTTTAATTGGGGTATTTGCTGTAATAATACTTGGTCAGGAAACGAAGCAACGAGAATTAGTATAAAGTGAAATTTTAAACGTATCCCTGATCATTTATTACCCTACAATACTCAGCTCTTTATAGGTAGTTAGTGTAGGATAAAGGGAGAGAGGAAACCGAAGTGGTTTCCTTTTTTCTGTTTTTTTAGATAAATAATGGTATAGTAAGAAAAAGGGATTATTTCTTATAAAAGCGAATGTATACAGCAGGGCATATGGACAAAGAATTAGGTGGTTGAAGAAATGAAAATTTTACTGATCATGGAAGAGGCAGAAGAGAGAAGAGAGTTAGCTGAAAATTTCACTGAAAATATGAGAAATGTAGAATGTTTTGAAGCAAAGACAGGAACAGAATCTTTATTTATGATGAAAAAACATATACCAGACTTTGTTTTTTTAAGTTCCAAATTACTAGATGGTACTGGTTTTGAATATGCAAGTTTATTACGAGAAATAAATTGCTATACAAAATTTATTTTTGTAGGTAAAAACATAGAAGAATCTATTACAGCTTTTCGTTTCCAAGCATTTTATTATTTATTACGACCATTTCGTGAAGAAGATTTACAATTTCTTTTATATAAAATAGGTAAAGAACAAGGTGAGAAAGCAAAGAGTTATTTGCGTAAACTACCGATAGAAAGTCAAGAGGGTATACGATACATTCTTCCAGAAGATATCGTATATGTAAGTAAAAATAAAGAAAATAAAACTGTTTCAATTTACACAACGAATAATCAGTATATTTCAACATATACACTTCAGGAATTAGAAAATAAGCTAAATGTATATGATTTTTTACGTGTGCATAAAAGCTATTTAATTAATATGTCATATGTAAAAGAACTGAAACCTTATTACAATGGAACGTATAATTTGTATTTAGATAGGTATGATGAGCAACCGATTCCAGTCAGTCGTAATTATGTAAAACGCCTTCGAAATAACATTGAATTATAGTAGGTAATGAGAGTATTTTAACATGATAAACTGAAAATCCTTCATGATAGGGAGGATTCAAGTTAAATATTCAGAAAATTTAGTACAATCTCCACTAAGAAATAGTATTGGGGGAATTGTATGTGAAGACATTGAAATCAATCTTACTTTGGAGTGTTATTACAGCAGTAGGAGCAGGTGCTTTTGGGGTAATAGCTTTATCACAAGGTGAAACCATTAATGCTGTATGGCTCTTAGTAGCTGCCGTATGTGTATATGCAGTTGCTTATCGCTTTTATAGTAGATTTATAGCGAGAAAGGTTTTTAATTTAGATGATAATCGGCAAACACCAGCCCATACATTAAACGATGGGAAAGACTATGTTCCAACAAATAAGTGGGTATTGTTTGGACATCACTTTGCAGCGATTGCTGGGGCGGGACCTTTAGTGGGACCGATTTTAGCAGCACAAATGGGATATTTACCAGGGACCATTTGGATTATTGTTGGGGTAGTTGTTGCGGGAGCTGTCCAAGATTTTGTCATTTTATTTGCTTCGATGAGACGTAATGGTAAATCGTTAGGAGAAATGATTAAAGATGAGATTGGACCTGTTACAGGACTAATTGCAATGATAGGTATTTTAGGAATTATGATTATTTTATTAGCAGTATTAGCGTTAGTCGTAGTAAAGGCACTAATCGGAAGTCCTTGGGGAATGTTTACGATAGCAGCAACGATTCCTATCGCTATTTTAATGGGAGTTTATATGCGGTATATTAGGCCTGGTCGTGTTGGAGAAGGATCAGTAATTGGTATTATCCTACTTATTTTATCTCTTGTTGGAGGACAGTATGTAGCAGAAAATCCAACACTTGCAAGTATGTTCACATTTAGTGGTGAAACAATTGCTATTATGCTTATTGTATATGGATTTATTGCATCTGCATTACCAGTTTGGATGTTATTAGCACCACGTGATTATTTAAGTACATTTTTAAAAGTCGGAACAATTGTAGGTTTAGCAATCGGTATTTTAATTGTAGCACCAGATTTACAAATGCCAGCAGTTTCAAAATTTATTGATGGAACTGGTCCTGTGTTCTCTGGAAACTTATTCCCGTTCTTATTTATTACTATTGCTTGTGGCGCAGTGTCTGGATTCCATGCTCTCGTTTCATCAGGTACGACGCCGAAGATGATTGAGCAAGAGGGACACGCACAGCCAATCGGTTATGGAGCAATGTTAATGGAGTCGTTTGTAGCAGCGATGGCGATGATTGCAGCTTGTGTATTAACACCGGGAACGTATTTTGCAATTAATAGTCCCGCAGCACTTATCGGTACAGATGTCTCGCAGGCAGCTCAAGTTATTTCCTCATGGGGATTTGCTATTACACCAAATGAACTAAAAGATCTCGCTGTAAATGTTGGAGAGCAAACGATTTTATCACGTACAGGTGGTGCGCCAACATTAGCGATAGGTATGGCATATATTTTCTCACAAGTAATAGGTGGAACGGCCATGATGGCATTTTGGTATCATTTTGCGATTCTCTTTGAAGCTCTATTCATTTTAACAACAATTGATGCCGGAACGCGTGTCGGCCGATTTATGATTCAAGATATTTTAGGGCATGTATATAAGCCATTTGGGAAAACGGATTCTACATTAGCGAATGTAATCGCTACAACATTATGTGTATTAGGGTGGGGATATTTTTTATACCAAGGGGTAATAGATCCGCTCGGTGGAATTAATACATTATGGCCACTTTTCGGTATTGCAAATCAAATGCTAGCAGGTATTGCATTATTACTTGGAACGACAATTTTGTTCAAAATGGGAAAAAAGGCGTACGTTTGGGTAACACTTATTCCAACTGTCGGGTTGCTGATTGTAACGATGACGGCGGGGTATCAAAAGCTATTTCATGAAAATCCTAAAATTGGATTTCTATCGCATGCAAAGGTATTTCAGGGAGCATTAGATGAGGGGAAAGTGTTAGCGCCAGCTAAAAATGTCGCTCAAATGAAGCAAATTATTTTCAATGATTATATCGATGCAGCGCTTTGCGGAATTTTTATGATAGTTGTAATTGCTGTGTTAATTTCAGCACTTCGAATTTGGATCATAGTATTAAGAAATAAGCCAATGCCGTTAAAAGAGGCACCATATATTCCTAGAGATGAAAGTGAGTCGAGGAACTATGCTTAAAAAGTTGTGGCAAGTATGGAGTGAAAGAAAACGCTTTATTAGTTTGCTCGTTGGGGTACCAAGTTATGAAGTATACGTAGAGCATATGAAACAACATCATCCTGAAGAAGAGGTTTTATGTCAAAAGCAGTTTTTTGCTGAGGCACAAGAAGCAAGATTTAACGCAAAGGGTGGAAAAATATCACGCTGTTGTTAATGAAAAAAGGGCGAGTTTTCGCCCTTTTTATTTTTTGTTGTTTCACGTGGAACAGCAAAAAATAAACAAAAACTTTGGGAATTAAAGGTATTTCGTATACAATAAAGTGAGGAAGGGGATAGATGGAAAAGTAGGGAGATTATTTTATGTTAAGAGACTTATTTGTAAATACAACAATTATTCTTTCCTTTATTTTTATTGGAGGACAGCTTTTAAGGGATAAGCCGTTAAAAGAAGGATTCTCTTTTTGGCAGAAATGTGTAGTCGGTATTTTTACTGGAATATTAGGTATATTGCTAATGTATTTCGGTGTTCATGTTGGTACTATCCTATTAGATTTGCGCTACTTAGCTGTCATTTTAGCCGTTATAATTGGAGGACCAATAGCAAGTACTATAACTGTAGGTATGATTTTAGTAATTAGGCTATTATTTATGGATTATTCATTAGCTTCTCAAGTGGCTTTTTATACAATCATTGCAATAGGAATAGGTAGCATCTTTCTTTCGCGTATGAGGCTTTCCTTAGGGGAAAAGTGGGTATGGTTACACACATATATTTTATCTATTCTAATTCCAGCGCTATATATATGGTTAATTAAAGACATTCAAGTAGTAGGATTATATTTCATTTCTAGTATTACTACAGGTTACATAACATTCATAAGTGCAAACTATGTTTTACAATCTAACGAGTTATTTCAAACGATGAAGCAATACGCGACGATAGATGCATTGACAAGACTAGGAAACGTAAGGCAGTTTGATTTAGAGATGAATCGTCATATTAGTAATAAGAACATGAAAAATGATCCATTTTGTTTATTGCTTATAGATATTGATCACTTTAAGTATGTAAATGATATGTATGGGCATCCTGCAGGGGACGAAGTGTTAAAACAAGTAGGATGTATTTTACGAGAAACTTCACAATTTCCGGATTTAGCTTTTCGAAAGGGTGGAGAGGAGTTTGCGCTTTTGATACCAAATATGGGATTAGCTTACGGAGTTCGTGTGGGCGAGCAAATTCGTACAGCTGTTGAAAATCACCCATTTCAATTGTTAGATGGAAAGAAAATAAAAATTACGGTTTCGGTAGGAGTTTCAGAATATGAAGAATCACCGGAGCAATTTATTCAAGCGGCGGATGATGCGTTATACTACTCGAAACGAAATGGTAGAAATAAGGTCAGCTCTGCATCTTAAAGATAAGATGACCAGAAGACATAAAGCTTATAAAAAACACTCACAGAGGCAAATGTATGAACTTTGTGAGTGTTTTTTATTTATATATTAGACAAGTTCTTTTGATACAACGAATTTACGATATGCACCATGGTGAGTTGGACCTACGTATTCGTTAATTTTGAATGAGTAACGAATAGCAGCTGTGATGAATTCTTTAGCAGTTTTTACTGCTTCTTTCACAGGTTTTCCTTTTGCAAGTTCTGCTGTAATTGCAGCAGAATATGTGCAACCTGCGCCGTGTGTATTTGTAGTATCAATTTTTTCTGATTCTAAAAGATCGAATGTTTCTCCATCATATAGGACGTCGATTGCAGTTTCCGTACCAAGTTTGCTTCCACCTTTAATTAGTACGTATTTGGCACCTAAAGCGTGGATTTTCTTCGCTGCTTCTTTCATGTCCTCAAGAGAATTAATTTTCACACCGCTTAATTGGTAAGCTTCAAATAAGTTTGGCGTTACAACTAATGCCTTTGGCACAAGAACGTCACGTAAGCAATCGTTCGTTTCAGGGTGTAATGCTTCATCTGCACCTTTACATACCATAACAGGGTCAACTACTACATTTTTGAAATTGTGCTTTTCGATTGTTTCTGCAACCATTTCAATAATTTCTACTGATCCAAGCATACCTGTTTTTAAAGCGTCTACGCCAACACCTTCAATTGTTGTTTCTAATTGTGGTTTTAATGTAGAAGCTGGGATTGGAAATACGTTATGTGCCCAACCGTTATGTGGATCCATCGTTACGATTGTTGTAAGAGATGTCATTCCATATACGCCCAGTTCTTGGAATGTTTTTAAATCTGCTTGTATACCAGCACCGCCACTTGTGTCAGAACCAGCGATAGTAAGTGCTTTATTTAATGTCATTATGAAAGCCCCCTCGAGTGATATAATGAAAACTATGTTCTCACCATTATATCAATGTTACGAATAAGTACAAAGTGAAAAGTAGATGATTTATTTTAAGAGCTATTTAAAATCTTGTATGCAGGAGACTGAGTATGTTTCGAGATAATCGTACAAATGAATTAGTTATATTAAAGGAAATTGCAGAAACATTAAATACATCAAATGATACATATCATGTATTGCAAGCTGTCCTAGAGAAATTACTAAGTGTAACAGGTTTAACGACAGGATGGATTTTTCTTGCGGATGAAAATGGGAAGTATACAAAGTTAATTGACTATCAATTACCAGAGGCACTGACATATGAAAATAAACGCCCGATGTGCGAAGGTGAGTGTTGGTGTTTACGAGGTTTTGTAGATGGGAAATTAGAAAGAGCCGTTAATATTATTGAATGTAAAAGAATTAATAATGCAATTGAATATAATTGGGGAGATACGGAGGGCATTCTTCATCATGCTACTGTTCCTTTAAAAGCCGGAGGAGAAAAATTTGGGTTGTTAAATGTTGCAAGTCCGGGTAAAACACATTTTTCGGAAGAAGAATTAGTATTACTCCAATCGGTTGCTTTCCAAATTGGTACGGCTTTAAAGCGAACAAAATTATATGAAAATGAAAAAAGAAGAGCACATTATTATGTGAAATTAGAGCGTTTCATTCAAGATTTAAAAACGATTCATAAGTTTAATGTATTACCTGAAAAGGTGGTAAATCACGTAGGTGAAGTATTTCAATGGAATCAAGTGGCGCTTTTTATTAGGGAGGAAAAAGAATTATCTTTGCGAGCGTCTTACGTTCAGGAAGAATTACAAGAGGATGTAAAAGAGGCGGCCAAGAAGGCGTTAGAGCAAGATCAACCAGTTCTAATAAAACATCAAATAGGACATAATGTACATCTAAATCGGGCTGTTATTGCTACACCAATACATATTCAAAACCATATATTTGGTGTTTTATGTGTTAGCTTGAATAATGGAGAGTTTGATGCTAATACAATAGATGTAATTCAAGCGCTGTCGAACCATGTTTCGTTAATAATAGAGAATTTAAGGCTAAACGAACAGCGTCGTGAACTTGTAAGAATGGAAGAAAGAAATCGGCTAGCAAGAGATTTACATGATTCTGTTTCGCAAAAATTATTTTCATTAACCTTCATGACAAAAGGCGCCGAGGCAGTTTTAAAAGGTAAAAATGAAAAGGTAGATCAATCTTTGCATGAGATGCGTGAACTTGCGCAAGGAGCTTTGAAAGAAATGAGGACATTAATTTGGCAGCTTCGTCCGGCAGGATTAGAAAAAGGATTATTGCCAGCTCTAAAGAAGTACGGTCAAAATTTGGGACTGAAAATAAGGGAGCAAGTTACGGGTGTTCGTGATTTACCGCGTGTAGTAGAAGAAGGTTTGTGGCGCATAGGCCAAGAAGCACTGAACAATGTAAGTAAGCATGCAGGTGTAAAAGAAGCGACGATTTATTTTACAGTGAATGAGAAAAATGTATCATTAGAAATAGTTGATGAAGGAAAGGGCTTTGTGGAAAAGAATATAAAAGAAAAGAAATCACTAGGTATGACTACGATGCGCGAAAGAGTAGAATTAGTTGGTGGAACAATTAAAATTGTAAGTGATAAGAAAAGAACAAGTGTAAAAATAAACGTACCATTATGATGTGAAAATGAGGGAAGTTCGTGAAAATAAAAGTATTGTTAGTTGATGATCATACAGTTGTTTTAAAAGGATTAGCATTTTTCTTAAGTACACAGGAAGATTTAGAGTTAGTTGGAGAAGCGAATAATGGGAAAGAAGCGTTAGTGAAAGTAGGAGAAACAAATCCTGATGTTATATTAATGGATTTATATATGCCTGAAATGGATGGTGTTGAGGCGACGGCATATATTAAAAAAGAGTATCCAAATGTGAAAGTAATTGTATTGACTAGTTTTTCTGATCAGGCGCATGTGTTACCTGCATTAAGGGCTGGAGCAAGTGGGTATATTTTAAAAGATGTAGAACCGGATCAGCTTGTTGAGGCTATTCGAAGCGCATATAAAGGTAATATTCAATTACATCCGGATATAGCAAATGCTCTTCTCTCTCAAACATTACCTGTAGAAGAAAAGGAAGAAGAACCTTCTATTCAAGTGGATGTGCTAACAGCGAGAGAAAATGAAGTATTGCAGCTATTAGCAAAAGGGATGAGCAATAAGGAAATTGCATCTGTTTTAGTTATTACAGAAAAGACAGTTAAGGCGCATGTAAGTAGCATTTTGAGTAAGTTGAATTTATCTGATCGTACGCAAGCGGCATTATATGCAGTGAAAAATGGAATTGTATAAGACGAAAGTCGTAAGACCAAGTTCGCCTTTAGAAGGTGGACTTTTTTTATGGAAAAATACGTCTATGTGAGGACGAAATTGTCTTTATATAAAGATAGAATATGTTTGTAAGCAACAAAACAACAATTACAAGGGATACCTTTTTTGAAAGCATATAACAACATAAGAGTGAGTACTAGGAGGAATAAATAATGGCAACAGTTTTATTCGTTAAAGCAAATAACCGTCCAGCGGAACAAGCAGTTAGTGTAAAATTATATGAGGCATTTTTAGCAAACTATAAAGAAGCACACCCAAATGATACAGTAGTAGAACTTGATTTATATAAAGAAGAATTACCATATGTAGGCGTAGACATGATCAATGGTACATTCAAGGCAGGTAAAGGCTTTGATTTAACAGAAGAAGAAGCAAAAGCAGTAGCAGTTGCTGATAAGTATTTAAATCAATTCCTAGAAGCTGATAAAGTTGTTTTCGGCTTCCCATTATGGAACTTAACGATTCCAGCAGTATTGCACACATATATTGATTATTTAAACCGTGCTGGTAAAACGTTCAAATATACGCCAGAGGGTCCAGTTGGCCTAATCGGAGATAAGAAGATTGCATTATTAAATGCAAGAGGCGGCGTATATTCAGAAGGTCCAGCAGCTGAGGTAGAAATGGCTGTTAAATATGTAGCAAGTATGATGGGCTTCTTCGGCGCAACAAACATGGAAACAGTAGTTATTGAAGGGCATAACCAATTCCCAGATAAAGCAGAAGAAATCATCGCTGCAGGTCTTGAAGAAGCAGCTAAAGTAGCAAGTGAATTTTAATTAAAATTATAATCGTCACTCGAAAAAACAGTATTAACGTTTACATGTTAATGCTGTTTTTTTATATTTTTAGTTCATCAGCAAGTTTTTCTAATGTATTTCGATCTTGTATATAATATGTTCGGCCTTCTTTTCTTAAATAATTTTGTTGGCAAAACTGATTTAATACATATAAAAGATGACGGTAGCTGACATTTAAATATTCCGAGGCCTCGGTATGCTTTTCTATATAACAATTATTTTGCTCTGTTAATAAAATAAAAGCAGCTAATCGATTTTCAAAAGGATAACTATAGTTTTTTGCGTAATTTTCAGTGCGAGTAATTGTCTTTTCTCCAATAAATTTACATAAGTGCTGTAAAAACGTTGCATCTTGTAATAAAAGTTGCTGACAATCTTTAAGAGGAAGTGCCAAACATACACAATCTTCTAGTACTTCAACGGATTTAGTAATATTTTCTACTCCTATTAATCCTAATTCTCCGATAAAAGATGGTGCTTGAATAAAGTTAATTAATGAAACCTTCCCGTTTTGATGACTCATATATATTTTTGCTTTCCTAGAAATTAAGTAATAGAGATAAGGGAGAGCATTTCCTTCGCTACATATCATCTCTTTCGTTTGAAAAGAATGCAGCTCTACATATGGCAAGACATGAAATGAAAATGGGGTATGGAATTGATGGATTCGCATGTATTGATAAATTTCTTCCTCATTTTTGCTGATTTTCATATTTTCACCCCCCATGTATAGTATGAGATATCTCCTATTATCTTTACAAGAAGGAATGATACGATTTATGTAAATTTGTTTTTGTAGAAAAGAGAGTGTGAGGGGTTTATGAAAAAATACAAAATACTATTATTTGATGTAGATGATACATTGTTAGATTTTCACAAGGCAGAAAAAGAAGCGTTACGTATGCTGTTTGAAGAGAAAGGGATTCCTCTAAGTAGAGAGGTCGAAGCGCATTATAAAAAAGTTAATAAAGGTCTTTGGGATGCTTTTGAAAAAGGTGAACTATCACGCGATGAAGTTGTAAATACACGATTCTCTCTGTTGTTTAAAGAGTATGGAGAAGAAGTAGATGGGATATTATTCGAAAATAATTATCGTAGCTACTTAGAAGAAGGAGATCAACTTATGCAAGGTGCGTTTGAATTTATAAATCAAATTCAAGGGGAGTATGAATTGTATATAGTGACAAATGGTGTTTCTAAGACGCAAGATAAACGTTTGCGTAATGCAGGGTTACATTCATTGTTTAAAGATGTTTTTGTTTCTGAAGATACAGGTTTTCAAAAGCCGATGAAAGAGTATTTTGATTATGTTTTTGAACGGATTCCTAACTTTGCACTTGAAGAAGGGCTGATTATTGGAGATTCATTAAGCGCTGATATTAAAGGTGGATATGTAGCGGGAATTGATACTTGTTGGTTTAATCCAGAAAGAAAATTAAATGATAGTGGGATTATACCGACATATGAAGTGCATAATTTTGAAGAATTATACGCTCTATTAAAACAGTTTGTTTAATGAAAATAGATGATTCGGGTTTATTTTACATGAATCATTTTTTTCTAAGGTATTTTTCGAGTTAGTATGGAATATAATTCTTTTGTTGCTTTATATGAAACTGTTAACATTTATTTTAGAACATTCAGAAAAACTGTTTGACATTAGGAAATTATTGCTATAAAATCAACGGTAATTGCATAGTCTTATCAAGAAAAGGTGGAGGGACAGGCCCGATGAAACCTTGGCAACAGCCGTATAACGGAATTGTGCCAAATCCTGCAGGTAGTAATCCTGAGAGATAAGAAAGAGCCTTTAGAGCGTGTTTTCAAACTGCTCCTTTCTTGTTTTCAGGAAAGGGGCAGTTTTTTATTTTGTATAAAAGAAAGGAGAATGAGAGATGGGAGAATCATGGGGAAAAGGAACGATTTGTGTGCAAGGTGGCTATACGCCAAAGAATGGTGAACCACGTGTTTTACCACTTTATCAAAGCACAACGTATAAATACGATACTTCGGATGATTTAGCAGCTCTATTTAACTTAGAGGCAGAAGGATATATTTATACGCGTATTGGAAACCCTACTCTAGCCGCATTTGAGCAGAAGTTATCAGATTTAGAAGGCGGTGTAGGAGCTGTTGCAACGGCTTCTGGGCAAGCAGCTATTATGCTCGCCGTTTTAAATATTTGTAGTAGTGGGGATCATTTACTTTGTTCTTCAACGGTTTACGGGGGAACGTTTAATTTATTTGGAGTGAGTTTGCGTAAACTGGGCATTGATGTTACGTTCTTTAATCCAAATTTAACGGCAGATGAAATTACGGCGCTTGCTAATGACAAGACGAAACTTATCTATGCAGAATCGTTAGGAAATCCAGCGATGAATGTTTTAAATTTTAAAGAATTTTCAGCTGCTGCTAAAGAATTAGAGGTACCTTTTATCGTTGATAATACATTAGCAACTCCTTATTTATGCCAGGCGCTTGAACATGGGGCCAATATTATTGTTCATTCTACGACTAAATATATCGATGGGCATGCGAGCTCCTTAGGCGGTATTGTAATTGACGGTGGAAACTTTGATTGGACAAATGGGAAGTATCCTGAACTTGTTGAACCAGATCCAAGTTATCATGGTGTAAGTTACGTTCAAAACTTTGGTGCAGCAGCGTATATTGTGAAAGCACGTGTTCAGCTATTAAGAGATTATGGAAATTGTATGAGCCCATTCAATGCATATATTAGCAATATTGGCTTAGAAACATTGCATTTACGAATGGAACGTCATAGTGAAAATGCTCTTGCAGTTGCTAATTGGCTTGCTAATCATGAACGTATTGAATGGGTGAATTATCCGGGCTTAGATAGTAATGAAAATTACTCATTAGCACAACAGTATTTGAAAAAAGGTGCTAGTGGTGTTTTAACTTTCGGTATTAAAGGCGGATTAGAAGCAGCAAAAGAATTTATCGCAAATGTAAAACTAGCAACTCTCGTAACGCACGTAGCTGATGCACGAACTTGCGTTATACATCCTGCTAGTACGACGCATAGACAATTAAATGCTGAAGATCAGCGTTTAGCTGGTGTTACATCTGATTTAATTCGTTTATCGGTTGGTATAGAAGATGTTTCTGATATTATTGCAGATTTGGAAGCAGCTCTAGTTGGAGGCAAAACACATGCCGATCATAATTGATAAAGATTTACCGGCTCGCAAAGTGTTGCAAAAAGAAAATATTTTTGTAATGACGAAGGAGCGGGCAGAAACACAAGATATACGTGCTTTAAAAATTGCTATATTAAATTTAATGCCAACGAAGCAAGATACAGAGGCGCAATTACTTCGCTTAATTGGAAACACACCGTTACAATTAGATGTTCATTTGCTTCATATGGAATCACATCTATCTCGTAATGTAACGCAAGAACATTTAACAAGCTTTTATAAAACGTTTCGTGATATTGAAAATGAAAAGTTTGATGGGCTTATTATTACAGGAGCGCCAGTGGAGACCCTTGCTTTTGAAGAGGTAGATTATTGGGAAGAGCTTAAACATATTATGGAGTATTCAAAAACGAATGTAACATCTACGCTTCATATTTGCTGGGGAGCACAGGCTGGTTTGTACTATCATTATGGCGTTCCAAAGTATCCTCTTAAGGAAAAAATGTTCGGTGTGTTTGAACATGAAGTTTGCGAGCAACATGTGAAACTGTTACAAGGGTTTGATGAATTGTTTTTTGCCCCGCATTCTCGTCATACAGAAGTACGAGAGAGTGATATTAGAGAGGTGACAGAATTAACACTGTTAGCAAACTCTGAGGAAGCAGGTGTTCACCTTGTTATTGGGCAAGGAGGAAGACAAGTGTTTGCGCTTGGGCATAGTGAATATAGTTGTGACACGTTAAAGCAAGAATACGACCGGGACCGCCAAAAAGGGTTAAATATTGATGTGCCGAAAAACTATTTTAAGCATAATAATCCAAATGAGAAGCCGCTTGTACGGTGGAGGAGCCATGGGAATCTATTATTCTCTAATTGGCTGAATTATTACGTGTATCAAGAAACCCCTTATATATTGTAAAGAAAGATTGTGTAACACGTGGTAACGTTTTCCTTGTAAAGATTAACCTTTATTTTTCCGAATGTTCAAAATACATTGTTTTTCAGGTTTTTTACTCATATAATTTCATCTAAACACAATTTTTGAGGGGTGGAAAGTACTATGAAAGAAATTCAAGTTGGGTTATTAGGTCTTGGGACGGTTGGCAGTGGTGTGGTTCGTATTATTACGGATCATCAAGAACGACTCATACACCAAGTAGGTTGTCCAGTGAAGGTAACGAAAGTATTAGTGCAAAACATTGAGAAAGAGAGAGAGGTAGAGGTACCTTCTACTCTATTAACACAAGATGCACATGAAATTTTAGATAATCCAAATATTGATGTTGTCATCGAAGTGATGGGTGGCATTGATGATGCAAAATCATATATTTTACAAGCTTTAAAAAGCGGAAAGCATGTTGTAACTGCAAATAAAGACTTAATGGCATTACATGGAGCTGAATTATTAGCGACAGCAAAAGATAATAAGGCTGATTTATTCTATGAGGCGAGTGTGGCAGGGGGAATTCCAATTTTACGCAGTATCGTAGAAGGACTTTCTTCAGATCTTATTACGAAAGTAATGGGAATTGTAAATGGAACGACTAATTTTATTTTGACGAAAATGTCAGATGAAGGGAGAGCATATAACGACGTGTTAAAAGAAGCCCAACAACTTGGATTTGCAGAAGCGGATCCAACATCAGATGTAGAAGGTTTAGATGCAGCAAGAAAAATGACAATTTTGGCTACCCTTGGTTTCTCTACAAATGTAGAGCTTGGAGATGTGAAGGTAAAAGGGATTACTTCTATTACAGAAGAAGATATTGAATACAGTAAGAGTTTAGGATACACGATTAAATTAATCGGTCTTGCGAAGCGAGATGGTGAAAAATTAGAGGTTACAGTTGAACCGACTTTACTTCCAAATACACATCCTCTTGCGGCCGTGCAAAACGAATATAACGCTGTATATGTGTATGGTGAAGCAGTTGGAGAAACAATGTTTTATGGACCAGGTGCAGGAAGTTTACCGACAGCAACGGCTGTTGTTTCCGACCTAGTAGCTGTAATGCAAAATATTAGATTAGGGGTAACAGGAAATAGTGCTGTAGTCCCGCAATATCAAAAGGTACTAAAAGAGCCAGACGAAATTGTTGTGAAGAAGTTTTTAAGACTTCATGTAAAAGATGAAATTGGTGTATTTGCAAAGATCACTTCATTATTCTCTGAGCGCGGAGTTAGCTTTGAAAAAATTATTCAAATGCCGCTTGAAGAGAAAGGAAAGGCTGAAATTGTAATTGTAACGCATCGTGCGTCTCTTGCTGATTATGATTATATTCTACATACGTTGCAAGGGTATGAAGAAATAGATTGTTTGAAAGCGAACTATCGAATTGAAGGGGATGCTAAGTAGTATCTCTTACCATAAAACAGAAAGAGCCTATTAAGCAGCATGCTTAATAGGCTCTTTTCTATTTAAAATCTGCGTACCAACTTGAATAAATGCTTGGATAATCCAGCCTGTTGTAAAGGATAAGATGATTGTTCCAAAATAGATAGGTCCATCTAATAAAAAGCTTAGCGTTAAAAATAAAAAGGCTAATGAAATCTCTGTTCTTCTAAACGTCCATTTTTTCTTCTCAGCAACCGTTAAAACGAAAGCTTCTTGAGGTGCTGGGCAAAGGTTCGCAGAGACGTAAAGGCCAATTCCAGCTCCAACAAATAGATTTCCGCAAATAAGTGTTATATATTTTGGAAGAGAGCGGATAGCATCCATAATAGTTGTAGTGGAACCAATCCAATCAACAAAAAGAGAAATAAGAACCATCGTTACGATAGTACCAATTGTTATTTGTTTTTTATTCCAAAAGAGTACGATAAGTGTAAAAGCGAAGTTAATCATGAAAATCCAAAAACCTATACTTATCCCGAAATTTTGATATAGTGCAATAAAGAAGGAATCATAAGGGCTAAGTCCAAAGGAAGTAATGGTCGTCATCATATTAATACCGATGGCGAGAATGAGTAGACCGCCAATGAAAAATATATATTCTAATTTGAATCGAAACATAGTTGTATATCCTTTCAAAATGTATTTGCTAGGAAAGGATATATTGTGGAAAGCTTACCAGGTCAAGGGAGAATTTTTGTGAGAAGGGGAAAATGAGATGACAAATATAAGAAAGATTGCTGAACTTGCTGGGGTATCTATTTCAACTGTTTCACGTGTACTAAATAATCATCCTTATGTGAATGAACAGAAACGAAAAGAAATTTTAGCAATTATAGAAGAATTAAATTATATGCAAAATGTGAATGCAATTCATTTAGTGAAGGGAAAAACGAATGTAATTGGCGTTTTATTACCGCACGTAAATGATCAATATTATAGCGCTATTATTGAAGGAATATCGAAGGAAACAGCAAAGAATAATTATAATATGATGCTTTGCCAGACGAATTATAGCGAAGAAAGAGAACTAGAAATTTTAAATATGTTAAAAATGAAAAAGCTTGATGGGGTTATTATTTGTTCTCGGGCAAATAGTAAGGAGAAGCTTGAAGAATATACGAAATTCGGCCCGATTGTTATGTGTGAAGAAATAGATTCAAAATGCATTTCAAGTGTCCATATCGATTACTACAAAGTATTTTCACATGGGATGAAAAGCTTAATAGATACCGGTCATACACGTATTGGATATTGTATTGGAAGAAGTAATAGCGTTAATAGCCAAAGACGAAAGAAGGCGTATGAAGATTCGCTTCAACAGAGTACCGTAACACCGTTAGAGACCTGGAAATTTGAGGGTTGTTTTACAGTGGAAGATGGACGCAATGTAATTAGAGAATGGGCTCATATGTCAGTAAAACCGACGGCGTTCCTTGTATCTTGTAACCATATTGCAGCGGGGATGGTTACAGAAGCAAAAAAACAAGGAATTCGTATTCCGGGTGATATTACGATTATCGGGTGTGATGATCAAGAGGTGGCAGATATATTGGGTATAACGACGATTTCGCATTCTAGTAAAAACGTTGGAATGAGAGCGTTTGAATTATTATATGAAAAGATTAGTGAAGAGAAATTAGATGTGAAGCATATAGAGTTATTACCAGAGTTAGTAGATAGAGAAACGACATAATTGAGAAGGTGTGAGAATCGCTTTTCAAAATTTCGTTTGGTATAATTATGGACAATCTATGAGGGCTAAAAGGGGTTTTGATATGAGATCAAAAGTAGTAAAAGTAATTCTACTCATTACAATTGCATCTTTCTGTTTATTTGCATATGGCTTTGTTTCAGGTGTAAATGATGTATTAAATCCAAAAGCTTCAAATTTAATTAAAAAGACCGATGTAGTAGCAAAAGAGAAAAGGAAAACGGGAACATTACAAATCGTTAGTTTAGGTGATTCATTAACGCGTGGCGTTGGTGATAAAGAAGGAATTGGTTATGTTGGGCGAATGAAAGAGGATTTACAAAAAGATTATAAGCAAAAAATTGCATTAACAAATTTAGCAGTTAGTGGTGCAAAAATGCCCGATTTATTAAAACAAATTGAAAGTAATGGCGCTAAATATTCAATTAAGCAAGCAGATGTAATCGTGTTAACGATTGGTGGGAATGATTTGTTCCCGGGCTGGGAATCGCTTGGGAAAATAGATTTAGAGACGTATCGTCCTGACACAGAAACATTTCAAAATGAAGCAAAGAAAATTATAGAAGAAATTCGTAAATTAAATACAGATAGTCCGATTTTTTGGCTTGGTTTATACAATCCTTTTGAAGATGTAGAAGATTTAAAAGGGTCTTCAAACATTGTTGTGGACTGGAATGCATCTTTAGAGAAGTTAGCGCTAAACGATAAAAATGTGTATATTACACCGACATTTGATTTATTCCAAAACCGCGGGAAAGATTTATTATACTCTGATCATTTTCATCCGAACGAAGTAGGTTATACGTATATGGCAGAACGTTTAGTTCAAAACGTTGTAAGTAAATTAAAACTAGAACAAGGAGGGGTAAAATGACGACGATACTTTCTGTACGAGACTTGAAGAAGATAATTGGAAAGAAGACTCTTGTAGAGAATATTTCCTTTGATGTAAAGCAAGGAGAAGTGTTCGGGTTCTTAGGACCAAATGGTGCTGGAAAGACGACTACCATTCGAATGTTAGTCGGATTGATTAAGGCGACAGAAGGTACGATTTCTATCGGTGGTTATTCGATTAAGGAAAATTTCAGAGAAGCGATGCGTCAAATTGGGAGTATCGTTGAAAACCCAGAACTGTACACATATTTAACGGGATGGGAAAATTTAAAGCAATTTGCTCGTATGTTAGGTGATATATCAGATGAACGTATTATTGAAATTGCTGAAATGGTTCATTTAGATGAAAGAATTCATGACAAGGTAAAAACGTACTCACTTGGTATGAAACAACGCCTTGGAATTGCGCAGGCGCTCCTTGGGAATCCAAAATTGCTCATATTAGATGAGCCAACGAATGGTTTAGATCCAGCAGGGATTAGAGAACTTAGGGAATTTATACATAAGCTTGTAAAAGAAGAAAATATGAGCGTGTTTATTTCAAGTCACTTGCTAAGTGAAGTGCAAATGATATGCGATCGCGTTGCTATTATTCATAAAGGAAAGATGATAACAGTTGCCAAGGTTGAAGAATTAATTAAAACAGCAAGCGATCGTGTAGAATGGATTGTTACACCGATTTCTAAGGCGAAAGATATGCTAGAAGCGGCCGAGGAAATAAGAGAAGTGAGTGTAGAAGGCGAGCGATTACTATGCCGCATGGATATTGCATCTATAAGTAGTTGGAATAAACACTTTGTTGAAAATGAAATAGATGTACATAGCGTTAAGGAGCTCATATTTACGCTAGAAGATTTATTTATTGAACTCACAAGGGGTGAGCAGCATGCGTGAATTTGCGAATCTAGTTTTAAATGAATCAGAAAAGATTTACCGCAAGAAACGTATTTTTGTTGTCATGCTTATTTTAGCAATCTTGATCCCGCTTTTTGTGTACGCGCAGTATCGTGAAATAGAAACGACACAAAAAAGACTCGGTACAACTGATTGGAAGGTTTCATTACAACAGCAAATTGTTGATTCTCAAAATCGATTGAACAATTCTAGGTTGCCAGAAGAATGGCGTGATTGGTTAAAGGTAAGAGTTGAGCAACAACAATATTATTTAGATCATGATATTAACCCGATGGCACCGGGTGCACCGACTTTTGTCAGAGCATTTATTGAACAAGGAATTACGTTATTTATTCCGCTTCTCGTAATGATTGTCGCCATTGATATCGTTTCAGGAGAACGAAGTGATGGGACGATGAAGATGTTACTTACGCGGCCGATTCGGCGCTGGAAAATACTCCTTAGTAAATACGTGACGATGTTATTTTTCATTTCGCTCATACTGTTTCTTGTAGGTTTGTTTGCTTACATATTATCAGGGCTTGTATTTGGGTACTCGGGATGGAATTTACCTGTTTTAACAGGATTCGTCATTGATAAGGAAACGTTAAATACGAACTTTGTACATCTTATTCCGCAGTGGCAATACATCTTAATGGCGTATGGACTAGCCTGGTTTGTTGCTATCGTTGTTGGAACTATATCATTTATGGTCTCTGTTTTAATTCGTAATACACCAGCTGGTATGGGCGTTATGCTAGCTGCATTAATTGCAGGCGGTATTTTAAGCTCGTTCGCAACATCTTGGGAAGGCGCCAAGTATATTTTTAGTGTGAATTTATCATTAACGGATTATTTATCAGGAAAATTACCTGCATTACAAGGTTTATCGATGGGGTTTTCTTTGATGAATTTAACTGTTTGGGCAGTTGTTTCTCTTGTTATTTCGTTCGTAGTATTTACAAGACAGGATATGGTGAATTAATTAGACAGGAAGTGACAGTATGGAAAATGTTTTAAAGAATGATTGGGAGCCACTATTGGCACCAGAATTCGAGAAAGAGTACTATCTTACTCTATCCAGTTTTTTGACAGAAGAATACAGCATGCATGTTGTTTATCCGAAGGTAGAAGATATCTTTAACGCTCTTCAGTATACAAGTTATGAAAATACAAAGGTTGTTATTTTAGGACAAGATCCATATCATGGACCGAATCAAGCGCATGGTTTAAGCTTTTCTGTACAACCTGGTGTTAAAACACCACCATCATTGTTAAATATGTATAAAGAACTTCGAGATGAATATGGTTATGAAATCCCGAATAACGGTTATTTAGTAAAATGGGCGGAACAAGGAGTATTACTACTAAATACCGTATTAACAGTTCGTGAAGGCGAAGCAAATTCTCATAAGGGAAAAGGATGGGAGCACTTCACAGATCGTGTAATTGAACTGTTGAACGAACGTGAAAAGCCAGTTATTTTCATATTGTGGGGGCGCCATGCGCAGGCGAAGAAGAAGTTAATTACGAATCCGAATCATCATATTATCGAATCTGTACATCCAAGCCCATTATCGGCAAGACGTGGTTTCTTTGGTAGTAAGCCATATTCTAAAGTAAATACGATTTTAGCTAATATGGGCGAAAGAGAAATTGATTGGGAAATTCCAAATTTATAAATAGAAAAGGTAGTTAACAGTCGTTAACTACCTTTTTATTATCATTGTTGCTCGTTCTTTAATTTTGCATCTAGTACAAAAGTACCAAATGGGATAACTGATGAAACGAATGCTCCAAGTGCCCATAAAATTGATTTACGGTGTACGATTGTTACTTGAATTACTGCAAAGATGAATAGAATAAATAGAACACCATGAGCCATGCCTGTAATTTTAACAGCTGTTGCAAATCCTGCGAAATATTTTAATGGCATTGCTACAAATAATAGTAATAGGAAAGAAATACCCTCAACTAGTCCAATTGCTCTTAATCGTCCGATTGGTGTAGATAACATAAAGTAGCCTCCTTTAACGTATGCTTGTATATAGTAAATTTGTATTCTTTTTCAAAATAAAATAGTCTATTTTGTTTCATTATATACAAAAAGAAAGTTTACACTACGAGAATAGTGCAAAGTTCAAAATATAGTCACAAAAGCATGAGAATTTAAATAAAAACCTATTTGAAGTATTTGACTTCAAATAGGTTTTGTGAATGAAAATATTAAACAAGTACATCCGTTTTTAAAACGAATTTCTCTACAACTTTTGCAACACCATCGTTCATATTTGTATCTGTTACGTAGTTTGCAATTTCTTTAATATCATCAGGTGCATTGCCCATTGCAACGCCAAGACCAGCAAATTCAATCATTGCTTGGTCGTTATAGCTATCGCCCATTGCGATAACTTCTTCACGCTTAATGCCAAGCTTTTGAATCAGTTTGTTTAAGCTCGTTCCTTTTGTAACACCGGCTTCTGTAAATTCTAAGAAGAATGGTTTCGAACGCATCACGCTTAATTGGCCTTCTAGTTGTTTTTGTAGTTTCTTTTCAACTTCAACAAGGCGTTCAGCCTCTTTATTCATTAATACTTTTACTACAGGCTCTTTAACTGCGGCTTTAAAGTCATCTACTACAACAATTGGCATACCAGTAATATCGCCCTCAATTTCAGTATAAGGATTATTTTCTTCCGTTACGATATCATCGCCCATATAAGTATGAATCCATACATCTTCAGTTTTACTAATTTCAAATAGGTTGTGAACGATTTCAGGAGATAGCGTACTACTAAAGATTTCTTCGTTTGTTTTACAGTTAATAATTTTTGCACCATTAAAAGATAGAATGAAACTGCCGTATTCTTCTAAACGAAGCTCTTTGGCTACATTGCGCATACCAAACGTTGGACGTCCAGAAGCAAGTACAACCTTTACCCCTTGCTCTTGTGCAGTCATTAACGCTTCTTTCGTACGAGGTGAAATAGTATGGTCATCACGTAATAAAGTATCATCTAAATCTAAAACAATCATTTTATAAGTCATATAGAAAATTCCTTTCTTTAATTGAAATCAAAATACATGTTCATGAAGATGTTGAGGAATAATAGTAAGACATCAAACCTCTTTGAAAAGAAGTAGATAAATTATTATGAGTGTGTTGCTCATAATATTGGTTAATAATCATTGGGGATGAATAAAACCCCAATGATTCAAGTTTGATTTTATCGTAACAACTCTAAAGGTAGAGTGCAATAATGGAAGTTTTCCAATTTACGATATTTGTTTTGCTGTGGAACGAGAAAATAGTATTTCTAGCAAGATTGCCATTACAGATCCAAGAACGAGACCATTACTTAAAAACGATGCTAGAAATGGTGGAAGTGTGGAATATGCTCCTGCTGGAACAAACATAACTCCGACTCCTGTAAAGATTGAAAGACCGGCTACTTTAAATAATCGTTCTTTATCCTGGACAGTTTCGTATTCTCGAAAGGCGAGGCCAATCATGCTTGCGAATACAGGATAAATAGCGGCATAACCAACTGCAACAGGGATTGCTGCAAAGAATGAAGTAATCTTTGGAAATATACTAACGACAATAATAAAGCTTGACCCTAATATAAACGGGAGACGTTTATAAATATTAGTCGTTGCAATAAAACCTGCTGATCCAGAAATAGCGACAGGCCCAATAGCTGAAAACAGGCCGCCTAGCAATTGGTTGATTCCTGTTATAATGCCAGCTTGTTTAAAACGATCTGATGCAGCATTTTCTTCATATTTAGAGACAACCTTTTGTACAACGCGAATACTTGCTAACATATTTGTTAGAAGTAAGAGTGTAACGAAAATGACTGTAATTACCATATTCCATTCAACACGAGGCATTCCGAAAACAAATAAGGACGGAAAACGGATTATGTCTGTCACTGGTGTTATTGGATTAGATAATCCGAAGCATGCGAATAATATCCAGCCGCATATGATACTGAAAAGAACGGAATATTGTCCAATAATAGGTAGCTTCATGATGAAAAAGGATAGTAAAATAACAATGAGTGAAAGAATAAATACGTTAGGTTGTACTTCTGTATGTTTTCCATCAAGGCCAAACATTCCCTTTAAGAAGGAGCCACTAAGCTGCGCGACAAGAAGAAATAAATACGTTCCAATGACTGTCGGTGTAAAATAGCGAACAAGTTTATCAATAAGTCCAAAAACGCTAAGAATAATACAAATAATACCGCTTAATAAGAAAGCATATTGAAGAACTTTAAGTGTCTCATTGCTGGATCCAAATAATACGACACCTAAACTTGCGTAAAGGGAGAAAATTCCCCACCAAAGGCCAGCAGGACCTTCTTGAATAGGGAGTTTATGCCCAAATATAGCTTGCAAGAGACCAGCAAAGCCTAGAACAAATAACGTTCTTTGTACGAATGCGATAGCTTCAGCCCCATCAAGACCATAACTAGTTGCGACACTAATTGGTACAATAAGGCTTCCAGCTAAAATAAATAGTGCCCATTGTAAGGCGGAAAGAAATGTCTTCATTATATCAACCTCTTTCATAGATTCCGTATCTAGTATATACGTATTTTATTTCCACTGGCAAAGATTGTAGATAGAGAAAAGAGTTGAAACAAGGTATGAATGCACGTAAGCAATTATGGATAGCAGTTATATGTATGACTTTTGTTGTAATTCTAGGAACGATAGGATTTATGACGATCGAAGAGATTAGTTTGTTTCAAGCATTTTGGATGACGATGATTACTGTATTGACTGTTGGATACGGGGATGCCGTTCCTGTAACGCAAGCGGGGAAAGTATTTGCGCTCCTTATTATTCCTGTTGGCGTAGGTATTGTTACGTATGCAATTGGGGTAGTGGCAGCTATGATTATTGAAGGGAATTTATTTCATGCAGTACGGAGGAAGAAGATGGATAAACAAATAGCGCAGTTGAAAAATCATATTATAGTATGTGGTTGCGGTAGAGTGGGGCTTCAAGTTGTACATGAATTGCAAGAAAAGAATATTCCATTTGTCGTTGTTGATAAAGATGAAAGTATATCGGGGCAGGAAAAGCTTTTATTTGTACATGGAGATGCAACGGAAGATCAAGTATTACATAATGCCGGAATTTTAGAAGCAGCTGGTTTAGTTGCTATTGTTGCAAATGATGCCGAAAATGTATTTATTACATTAACAGCCAGAGGATTAAACGATACGATTAAAATTGTGGCGAGATCTGAAAAGCCAGAAACTGAAGAGAAATTAAGGCGTGCTGGTGCAAATAAGGTTATTAATCCATCTAGTATGGCAGGTATTCATATCGCAAAAGGTATTGCCAATCCATTAACCGTTCATTATATTGATACAGTGTTGTATGGAGTGGAACAGTCATTTGTCATTGAAGAAATTCTAGTTGGAAAAGATTCAATATTAGTTGGTAAATCGTTACTAGAGAGTAATGTAAGGAATCAGTTTGATGTAACAATATTAGCGATTTTAAGAAATGGTAATATTATACATAATTCAGCGGGGCAGGAAAAATTGAAAGAACGTGATATGATAATAGTATTTGGTTCAGTAGAGAAACTGGGACAATTCGAGAAAGAATTACAAAGTACGAGGTGATAAGGAATGCAAATATCTAGCGACAAGATTTTAAATAAAATGGCGAATGAAATTGCGAAGGCAAAAAGTAGTGAAGGACAAAAGTCAAAAGAACATTTATTAGTTGTGCGCGCTTTATGTGACTTATTATTAGATGAACAAGTTGAAACATCTACATATAGAGAACCACAAATTCCATCGAAAGTAATTGGATCACAACCAGTAACAACTATGCAACCAATTGCACCTGTTTCTGGGGAGCCAGTATATATAAAAGAAAGTGATGCAAACGGTAATTCTTTATTTGATTTTTAGAAGATAAATCGTTTGGCTTATATGCAAAAATTGCTTATGATAAAGGTAAAAAAGGGGAATTAAGATGAAAATTTTCTTTTTACTAGGTTGTATTGCAGCGGGGCTATCTGTTGCGTTAGGGGCCTTTGGAGCACACGGTTTAGAAAATAAAATTTCTGCAAAAATGTTAGAAGTGTGGAAAACAGGCGTTACATATCAAATGTTTCATGCAGGTGGACTATTCGTAGTTGCTTTATTAATGGATAAGGTCCAATCATCACTTTTAACTACTGCTGGTTGGCTAATGGTAGCTGGGATTATTATGTTCTCAGGTAGTTTGTATGCATTAAGTACGACAGGCATTAAGTTCTTTGGTCCAATTACACCTCTTGGTGGTGTAGCATTTATTGTGGCATGGATTTTAGTCGGAACTGCAGTTGTAAAAGGATTATAAAAAAACAAAAGCTGGCATATGCCAGCTTTTGTTATGGTCTTGGAGCATAAGTTGCTTGTTGACTAGGTAAATACGTAATTTCCTCTGGAAATTCTACGTAATCTAAGTAAATCATTAGTAGTAAATAGCGTTTTCCTGATTGTGGTTCACTAATAACGATATGGTCACGGCCAGCCGCTTCAATAATACCTGTATAAGATTGTGTACCAAGGGAACTGCCACGTTCATAAGTCATTACAACCGTAGCTTGCTTACCTTTGTTTAAGCGAAGGATATTTTCAATATAGGATTGCTCTAGAGGTAACATGCCTTGAGAAATTGCATATTGAGCTTGTGCAGCTTGAGCTGATTGTTGTTGCATTGCTTGCTGTTGTTGTTGAGTCATTTGTTGCGGTTGTACATAAGTTCCAGATGGTTGATAAAAACCTGTTCCATAGTACGGATTTTGTTGCTGTGCCATTCAAAAATCCCTCCTCATTTTCATCTCTTAATATACGCTAGGACAGTCTTCGCCAGATGGTTGGAAGAAGCAGTGTTTTTTGAAGCGACCAGAGTTTTGTTGGTTATACCAAGTTGGCGGACATGCACCCTCAGGTCTAAAGAACCATAAGGCAAAATTGGCAGGCCAAAAACGTTGCCCTTGAATGGTCCGTCTCGCCAGGGCAATATCTTGTTCACGTGCCCGTTGATAAAAATATCCTTTTTGCGTTGCTTCAAAACCGCCGGGGTTTTGATAAACCATTTGACGTAAATTACGAATGCTTTTAAAGTCTAAACAATTTCCGCGGACACGATTTACCCCAACGTTTCCGACCATTAACATTCCTTGTTGCCCTTCTCCTTCGGCTTCAGCACGCATCAGTCTAGCTAACAACTTTACATCTGCTTCGTTATAAGCAATAACGCCCATTATGTGTCACCTCTCTTTTTGTAATACCTTTTGGAAAGAGGTTTATCTCTAGATGAAGTGTGTAACAATTACTAGTTCATACGTATGAGGAAAAGGACTCAGATATGACAACCAAACGAAGTTTTACATTGAGAGTGGAAAATAAAAAAGCTAGCGTGAGCCAGCTTTTTTATTAAAAAACTTTAGACCATAAGTTTGAGAAGAAATCACCAATAGAGCGCATTGTTAACACAAACCAATTTGCTTTTTCAACTTCCTCTGTCGTTTTTGCAGTAACTTTCATACTTTTACTACCGTCTAAGAAACCATATTTATCAGTTGATTCTAAAGTAATTGAGCCTACTTTGGCATCTTTCTTAGTAGGAGCAACTAAATGTCCATCTTCAGCAAGAGATTTATCTAATTCAGTCCCAATTTTATAAGGCTCTTTGCTACCTTTTTTCGCAATTACTGTTATTTCTTTTTCGGGTGCAACAGTTACTTGGTCTTCTTTCCCTTTTACTACAGAGATTGTATTGTTCTTATTAACTTTTAGTTTTTGTTTTTCAAAGTTATTAAATCCATATTCGATTAATTCACGAGATTCTGTGAAACGTTCATCCATTGATTTTGTTTTAATAATAACTGAGATAAGACGTACATCACCACGTTTAGCAGTAATAGTAAATCCGTATCCAGCTGTATCAGAACTTCCGGTTTTTAAACCATCAGTACCTTCATAAGCGAAAGCAGCTCCTGGTAACATCCAATTCCAGTTTTCCATACGAATTGGTTTTGGATGATTGTCTGGGAAGTTTCTAAATCTTTGTTTTGTATCCTCTAGCATTTCTGGATACTTTGTAATCATTGCTTTTGAAAGCATACCCATATCACGAGCTGACATAGAGTTTTCTGCATTTAGATCAGTTCCCTCAGGATGTTTTCCTTTTAAGTCAGCGTTATTTAAGCCAGTAGCGTTTACAAATTTATATTTCTTTAATCCTAGCTTTTTAGCATGTTCATTTGCAAGATTTAAGAAGTTTTTCTCACTTCCTGCAAGAAGTTCTGCTAAAGCGATACTAGATCCATTTGCAGAGAATATAACAATAGAATGATATAATTCTTTTACAGTATATTGACGTCCTTTTTCGAACGGTACATTAGAGAATTCATTATTACGAGAGACTTCATAAGCGTAATCAGAAATATTTACTTTCGTATCCCATGTGATTTTTCCTTCTTTAATTGCTTCTAAAACAGCATAAACAACAATTAATTTTGACATACTAGCAATAGCTAGCAATTCATCTGGATTTTGCTCGTGAAGTATTTTTCCTGTATCTGCATCAAATAAAAGTGCAGCCGCCGCCTCAATATGTATTTTTTCTTCCGCATGGGATGTTGTTACTCTTAAGGAAGAAATTGACAATACAAGCAATAGTAAAATAGACAAGATTTTTTTCATATAGATTATCACCTTCGCATCGTTATTTAGCATATAGCTCGTATCATTTTAGCATATCTTTACATATAAAAAGGTTACAATTTTACAATAAATTTGAAAAAATGTCGGTTTTTCTTCAAAAGTGCAGAAAAAAGGAGATTTTTGAGGATAAATATAGAGAAGAATAAAAAAAGGAACGAAATTCGTTCCTTTTCACCATTTATATGTGTAAAAATTTCTCTACTTTTTCGTCTGGTAAAATGTTTCCAACGAAGAATGTTCCAAATTCACCATAACGAGCACTTACTTCATCGAAGCGCATTTCATATATAAGTTTTTTAAATTGAAGAACATCGTCAGCGAATAATGTTACGCCCCATTCGAAATCGTCGAATCCAACAGATCCTGAAATCACTTGGCGTACTTTACCTGCATATTGACGACCAATTTTACTATGACTGTACATCATTTTTTTACGCTCTTCCATAGGAAGCATGTACCAGTTGTCATCACCTTGGCGACGCTTATCCATTGGATAGAAGCAAATATGATTTGCTTTCGGCAATTCAGGATATAAGCGAGCTAAAATTTGTGGGTTTTGGTATGGATCCTCATCAGCTGGAAGATAGTTGCTTAATTCAACAACAGATACGTAAGAATATGCAGGAACCATATATTCAGCTAAAGTTGTTTTATTCAATTCTGTCTCAATTTCATTTAACTCTTCCATTGTTGGACGTAAAATCATAAGCATAATATCAGCTTTTTGGCCAACAACTGTATACATTGCGTGACTACCTTTTTTCGCAGTAGCTACTTCGTTCCATTTTTCAACGACATTTAAAAATTCAGACACTGCTTGTCCGCGTTCGTCGCTAGATAATGTTTTCCATGCAGCCCAATCAATAGAACGTAAATCATGTAAACAATACCAGCCATCTAACGTTGTTGTTGCTTCACTCATTCTATTCACCTCAGTTAATGATAGTTTTACACGTTAACTATAGCATATATAGTTTTAAAATCATCTATATAAAACCTTGGCGCATAAAATTGTCACATTTAAGTGTTTAAGCAAGTTGAATTTAACGGCTGAATTTTATGAAAATATAATCATTTTTATTTTATCTATTTTTTGGGAGCTATAAGTTTAAAATATAGAAGAAAAGCAGTATTCTTAAAGATAGAGTATTTTTAACATATGTAGGAGGGTTTATTCGTGAGCAACTTATTTACAACAGTAAAAGAAAAAGTTCAAGGAAAAGGCATTTCTATCGTACTTCCTGAAGGAACTGATGAAAGAATTTTAGGCGCTGCAGAGCGTTTAGCAAAAGAAGAGTTAGTAAAACCAATCTTAGTTGGTAATAAGGAAGAAATTAGCGCAAAAGCTGCTAGCATGAATTTAACATTAGCAGGCGTTGATATTTACGACCCAGCTACATACGAAGAAATGGATGCAATGGTAGCATCTTTCGTTGAACGCCGTAAAGGTAAAGCAACTGAAGAAGACGCTCGCAAAATCCTTAAAGACGAAAACTACTTCGGTACAATGCTTGTATACATGGGAAAAGCACACGGTTTAGTAAGTGGTGCAGCTCACTCTACAGCTGATACAGTTCGTCCAGCACTTCAAATTATTAAAACAAAACCAGGCGTTACAAAAACTTCTGGCGTATTCATTATGGTACGTGAAGAAGAGAAATATGTATTCGCTGATTGCGCAATTAACATTGCACCAAACAGCCAAGATTTAGCTGAAATCGGTATCGAAAGTGCGAAAACTGCTGAGTTATTCGGCATTGATCCACGCGTTGCTATGTTAAGCTTCTCTACAAAAGGTTCTGCGAAATCTCCAGAAACAGAAAAAGTTGTAGAAGCAACTCGCATTGCAAAAGAAATGGCTCCTGAGTTAACTTTAGATGGAGAATTCCAATTCGATGCTGCATTCGTACCATCTGTAGCTGAGAAAAAAGCTCCAGGTTCTACAATTAAAGGTGATGCTAACGTATTCGTATTCCCAAGCTTAGAAGCTGGTAATATCGGCTACAAAATCGCTCAACGTTTAGGTAACTTCGAAGCAGTAGGACCAATCTTACAAGGCTTAAACATGCCTGTAAATGACCTATCTCGTGGATGTAACGAAGAAGAAGTGTACAAGTTAGCTTTAATTACAGCAGCTCAAGCACTTTAATTCTATAATGAATTGAAATAAAGACCGTCGCTATTATAGCGACGGTCTTTATTTTTCTAAGCCAAGTGCTTTATTATTACGATCAATAATACGTTGTAAATTCGTCTCATATAAAGGAATCTCATCTATTGTTAATTGAGATGGAGTTAACTTTGGAGCGAATTGCTGCAATGTTTTTAAAAGACGCATCATTAAATCTTGTACTGTAATGGTTTCGTCAAGTAATTCTGAGAGTGAGGCCATCGTACTTGGTACAATTTCAGGGTACGTAAAGCGTGTTTCTTCCCCTTGAATTGCTAGGTTGTAGAAATCACGAACGAGTGCGGCACGCTCAGAGCCACTTCCTGTAGCACAAAGATAAATTTGGACAGCGACACCGCCGCGAATACGACGTTGTGAAATACCAGCGAATTTTTGATCGCGAATACTTAAATCATAACTACCAGGACAGTAAGAGCCGACAATTTCTTTTGCTTCGATAGTAACGTCGTAATCCTTTAACATCTCCTTAATCAAATGCCACATCGTATCGTATCCAAGATCAATATCGATACCTTTTTCTGTTTCTTGGAATAAAAGTGATACGTTTAAAACACCTTCATCAAGCACGACTGCAAGCCCGCCAGAATTACGAACAATAACATTGAAGTTGTTTTGTTTTAAAAAAGAAATACCTTCTTCTAAATGCGGAAGGCGTGAATCTTGAATACCAAGGACAATTGTATTGTGATGAACCCAAGAACGCATTGTTGCGGCTGACTTGCCATTTCCAATGCTTGTGCATAATGTGTCATCCATTGCGAATGACTGAAGTGCATGGAATGTTGGTCCCAAACTAGATTGATCTACAATGCGCCACTCTGGCTGAGATAAAATGGAACGGGAATTGCTCATATAACTAACCCCTTATCTTTAAAATGACAATCTCTATTATAGCAAAAAATGAAGAATGGAGTTTTCTCACATATAAAGGGGAGCTTAGAGGTGAAATAATAAAAAGGATGCATTACATGCATCCTTTTTATTCTGCAATTTTTTCTAAATTACCGTTTCGGTCCATTCGGAAAGATGTTTGAGAACGTTCTTCATCATCCATGACTGCCAATTTACGAGCTCGGTTCATAATGTTCATAAGTGTTTCGTAATCTTCTTGTACAGTATGAGATTGCTTTTCTAATTTTTCTAGTTTCTTTTCTAGTTCCTCATTCCTAAGAATTTGTGCTTTAATTTCTTGTTTCAATCTCGTATTCTCGTTTTCAAGAGCTGTCACTTTTATATTTGAAGATCCGACTGTTTGTAAAAAATAAATAACATCTTGCATTGTCATAGAGCTTCTTGCAGCAGTAGATTCTTGATATGGAATAGCTTCTTTATATTGTACGATTGAATCTTCTTGTACTAACTCTTCATAATTAGTTATCGAATCTGAAACTGGTGGTGTATAAAGTAAACGTTTTTTCGCTTGTTCACCGCTTGCAGCACGCATTTTATCTTTACGATGTTTTTTTGCTAGTTGAAGAGCTTGTTCATAGCTATAGCGAACGACAGCATTCCAGCGGAAACCACAAGCAGCAGATGTACGATTTAACTGATCCCCTACTTCCTCAAATGCATTTAATTGTGTACTTCCTTCTCTAACATGACGAAGTACCGTTTCAGCAAGTAATAAATCATCCTCATCTGTCCAAGCATCTTGTCTTACTTTCATAGATTCAACTCCCTTTCTTTTTATGAACTTCCTATTTTTATAATGGGCAAAAAAATAAACTTTTATACAAAGCTTTTAAAAATATGGTAGATTTCGATGAAAGGTAAAAATTTTCCCATGAATGGTGAGCGCTTCTGTAGGAGAGCATATAAATATGTAGCATTATGTAGAGAATAGGCTTTGTAGGGAAACTTGCAACGAGCTTCAAAGAGCGGTAAAATACCATTTAGTGTTTATTTTTAAATGTACTTGAGAAAAGTTTAAAATAGAGGAAGTGTTATGTAATGGGAAACGAGTTTCGCGTGTGCGATGACTGTCAGGCAACGAACGTTAAAACGTTAGTTCCGAAGTTAAAAAAAGTAGATTCATGTGCAACGATTGAAGTTGGATGTCAGTCTTACTGTGGTCCTGGTCGTAAAAAATCATTCGCATTTGTAAATAACCGTCCAGTTGCGGCTCCAACAGAAGATGAGTTAATCGTAAAAATTGAAGCAAAGTTAAATAAGTAAGAAAAAGAAGAGTGAAAAGATTACTCTTCTTTTTTTATGCCCATAAGAGGAATGGTTTATTCTGCAAAAGTAATCTTGTGTGTACGAACGTTTTCTAAAGGATGGACATAATTTTTGTATTAAAATTCCAATTTATATAAATTTATATTTCAAAATAATGGTTGACAGTCTTTTAAAGCGATAGGTAGAATAGAAGTGTCTGATTCTGAGAATCATTATCAGGAAAATAACAATTCACCTAATTTTTTTATTACTATTTGAGAATAAATTTCATTTTAATAAATATATGTTGTTGGTTAGGATGGTTGAGGGATGGAAGCGAGTGCAAGCAGTATAGAACAGCAAGAAGAGAATGTTAAAGAGATTAAGAGCAGACCGCTCATCGCTTCTATTATTTTAGTAGCGGGTACAATTTTGTTAGCTTTAAGCATGGCAGTTTCTATTTCTTTTGGGGCTGCAGATATTAGTTTAAAGACTGTATGGCAAGCTGTATTTCAGTTTGATGGATCTATTACACATCATAACGTAATTCAAGAGCTTCGCATGCCTAGAGCAATAGGGGGCGTAGTAGCAGGTGCCTTTTTAGCGGTATCAGGAGCAATTATGCAAGGTATGACGCGAAATCCACTTGCTTCACCATCATTAATGGGGATTACAGATGGGGCTGTATTTGGAATTGCAATTATGTATGCATTTTTCCCTAATTCACCTTATTTAATGTTTGTAATCGCATCTTTTATTGGAGCTGCGTTTGGTGCAAGCATTGTATATGGAATTGGGTCTTCTTCACCAGGTGGATTAACACCTGTGAAATTAGCTTTAGCAGGTGCAGCTATTAGTGCTTTATTAGGGGCAATTTCATCTGGAATCGCATTGTATTTCAATCTTGCCCAAGAGGTGAGCATGTGGAATGCAGGCGGAGTTGCTGGAGTGAAATGGCAAAGTATTAATATGTTAGTACCAATTGGCCTTGTTTGTCTTTTTATCGCAATTATGATGTCGAGATATATTACAATTTTGAGCTTCGGTGAAGAAATTGCAATTGGACTTGGTCAAAATACGACATTGATTAAATTTATCGGAACAGTACTTGTTCTTGTTTTAACGGGTTCTGCAGTTTCCATGGCAGGATCAGTTGGATTTGTCGGTCTTGTAATCCCGCATATGACTCGTTTCCTCGTAGGCTCGGACTATAGATGGGTTATTCCATGTTCTGCGGTCTTAGGCGGGCTGTTAATTGAATGTGCAGATATGTTATCTCGCGTTATTAACCCACCATTTGAAACGCCAATTGGAGCAATTACAGCGCTAATTGGGGTTCCATTCTTCCTCTACTTAGCACGTAATGAAGGGAGAGGAAAGATGTGAGGACGAGTGTCTTAACAAAAAAGAACATTTCTATATTAACGATTTTAGTAGGACTAATCATTTCTATATTTCTTATTAGTTTAAATACAGGAACTTTTAAAATCCCGCCAATGGACGTATTAAAGTCATTGGTTGGACTAGGGGCTGAAGATCAGTCTGTTATTTTATTTGAATTCCGTATGCCGCGTATGGTAATTGCTATACTAGTCGGATCTGCCTTAGCTATGTCAGGTGCGATTTTGCAAGGTTTATCGCGAAATCCGCTTGCTGATCCAGGTATTATAGGTATTAATGCTGGAGCGGGATTAACAGTTGTTATATTCGTCTACTTCTTCTTCGGGAAAGTAGGGACTGGTACATTTTTATCTGTATTCATTCTTCCATTCTTCGCACTAGTTGGAGCGATATTAGCAGCGGTAATTATTTATTTACTAGCATGGAAAGATGGCGTTTCATCGACTCGATTAATACTTGTCGGTATTGCCGTTGCAGCTGGATTTGGAGCTGTTAGTTTAATTTTCTCTATGAAGATGACATCTAACGATTTTCGTTTTGCTACGATTTGGCTAGCGGGAAGTCTGTGGGGTACAGATTGGAAATTTGTATTAAGTGTACTTCCATGGATGGTTATTTTCTTACCGCTTGCTATAAGTAAAGCACACATATTAAATGTAATGAACCTAGGCGATTCTACAGCAGTTGGCCTTGGTGTAAACGTAGAAAAAGAAAGACGTAAATTATTATTTATTGCAGTTTGTTTAGCAGGTGCATCTGTTGCTGTTGCCGGCGGAATTGGCTTTATCGGTTTAATGGCCCCGCATTTAGCAAGGCGCCTTGTTGGTGGTAAACATCAAATTATGTTGCCCACAGCTGCGCTAATAGGAACGTTTTTACTTTTATTCGCAGACGTAATTTCAAGAAGTGTACTAACAACTTCAGAAATACCAGTCGGTCTTGTTATTTCTGTAATTGGTGCACCGTATTTCATTTATTTACTTATGAGGACAAAATAAAGGGAGGCTTTTCGTATGGCAACTTTAGCGGTGGATGCGGTATCTGTTGGCTATAATGAAGGTTTAATTATTGATGGATTAACAGTTGAAATTCCGGAAGGCAAAATTACAACAATTATTGGACCAAATGGTTGTGGGAAGTCCACATTATTAAAAACGGCGTCTCGTATTTTGAAGGCAAAGCAAGGTACTGTTTATCTTGACGGAAAAGCAATTGAGAAACAGCCAACGAAAGAAATTGCAAAGAAAATGGCGATTTTACCACAAACTGCAGAAGTGCCAACGGGTCTTACTGTATTTGAGCTTGTGTCATATGGAAGATTCCCTCATCAAAAAGGGTTTGGCACGCTGAAAGAAGAGGATTATCGCTACATTAACTGGGCACTTGAAGTGACAGGAATGAAAGAATTTGCGAATCGTCCAGCAGAAGCGCTATCAGGTGGTCAACGTCAACGTGTGTGGATCGCAATGGCTCTTGCACAAGGGACAGAATTACTCGTATTAGATGAACCGACAACGTACTTAGATATGGCCCATCAATTAGAAGTATTAAACTTATTGAAAAAGTTAAATGAAGAAGAAGGTAGAACGATTGTTATGGTTATCCATGACTTAAACCACGCTTCTCGTTTCTCAGATCATATGATTGCATTAAAAGCAGGTAAGTTAATGAAACAAGGAACGCCAGATGAAGTTATGACAAGTGAAACACTTCGTAACGTATTTGAGATTGAAGCTCAAATCGTTCCATGCCCAGTAAACTGTAAGCCAATTTGTTTAACATATGATTTAGCGATGATTAGTAATCAATTGCGTAAAAAAGCATAAGTAGAACCCCCCTCGTGAAGAGGGGGACTTCTAATGGACGTTGAGCTTCTTATATAAGAATGGGAAGTTGAACGCCCGTTAGAATGGGTTATTAACAACAATTAATAAACATATATTGATTAATTGTTATCTTTGTTTCTTATAGTTCATTGTAACTTATAAGATAAATACAGCTAGAAGGAGTGGGAACATGAAGAATTTTAAAATGGCACTATTAGCAATGGTACTAGTTGTGACTTCTGTACTATTTGCAGCTTGTTCTAACAAAGAAGAAGAAAAGAAAGCAGATGCAAAGACTGAAGAGCGCACTGTAAAACATGCAAAAGGGGAAATTAAAATTCCTGCAAACCCAAAGAAAATTGCTGACCTTAGTGGTTCAACAGAAGAATTATTAATTTTCGGTATGAAACCGGTTATTACTGCTAATACATCTCAAGAAAAAATTGATGCACATATTGAAAAGAAACTAAAAGATGTTAAACCAGTTGGTTCTGCTTGGGGCGATAAAATTAACATCGAAGCAGTAGCTGCTGCAAAACCAGATTTAATTCTTGTAAATAATCGTCAAGAAAAGATTTATGACCAATTATCTAAAATTGCACCAACAGTTATGTTAAACACTCCATTAGATCAATGGCGTCCAAAATTCGAAGAAGTAGGTCAAATCTTCGGTAAAGAAAAAGAAACAAAAGAATGGTTCAAAAAGTATGATGAAAAAGCAAGCAAATTACATGACAAAATCGTCGCTAAAACTGGTGAAGCAACATTTATGAAAATGGCTGCATATCCAAATGCTTTCCGCGTATATGGTGATTACGGTTACGGTAGCGTAATCTTTAATGATTTAAAACTACCAGCAGTTAAAGGTACACCAACTGATAAACCGTTAGTACAAGTACAAAAAGAAGCTTTAATCGATTACAACCCAGATTACTTATTCGTATTTACAACTGGTGACGGTTCTCAGCGCTTAAAAGAATTCCAAGAAGAATCAATTTGGAAAAACATGAACGCTGTTAAAAATAACCACGTATTTACAATTAAAAATGAAGACTTAAACAAAGGTTACTTCCCACTAGGGAAAGATATGATCTTAGACGAAGTTGCTGAATTCGTTTTAGGTAAATAATGTATAAAGGAAATCACTTTTACTTCGGTAAAGGTGATTTTTTCTTTTTATAAAGGGAATTAATATAGTCTTTCATTTCTTTCTGTTTCTCATTTCGTTTATAATATAAAGTAAGAATGTAGTAAAGAAAGGGGGATGTCGGAAAGTGGTATATTTAAACGACAAACTCAGCGAAACAAAAGTGTTTAAAGACCCAGTACATAAATATGTGCACGTGCGTGATCGTGTTATTTGGGATTTAATCGGAACGAAAGAATTTCAACGCTTGCGCCGTATTAAGCAGCTTGGAACGACATTTTTTACATTTCACGGTGCAGAGCATAGTCGCTTTACTCATTCGTTAGGTGTATACGAAATTATTCGTCGTATGATTGATGATGTGTTTGATGGCAGACCAAATTGGAATGCTGAAGATAGATTGTTATGTTTATGTGCGGCATTACTTCATGATGTCGGCCACGGCCCATTTTCTCACTCGTTTGAAAAAGTATTTTCATTAGATCATGAGAAATTTACGCAAAAGATTATCGTTGGCAATACGGAGATTAATGATGTATTAAGTCGTGTTGATAAGGAGTTTCCACAAAAGGTAGCAGATGTAATTGCAAAAACGTCTACTAATAAATTAGCGATTAGTATGATTTCGAGCCAAATTGATGCGGATCGTATGGATTATTTATTAAGAGATGCTTATTTTACAGGCGTAAAGTACGGAAACTTCGATATGGAACGTATACTGCGTGTAATGCGTCCGTATGGGAATCAAGTAGTCATTAAAAATAGTGGTATGCATGCTGTTGAGCATTACATTATGAGTCGTTATCAAATGTATTGGCAAGTATATTTCCACCCGGTAACGCGAAGTGCAGAAGTTATTTTAACGAAGATTTTACACCGTGCGAAATCACTGCACGAGAAGTATTATACATTTAAAAATCATCCTGTTCATTTCTATTCTTTATTTGAAGAAGAAGTAACAGTAGAGGATTATTTAAAGTTAGACGAGAACGTTATGTATTACTACTTCCAAGTATGGCAGGAAGAAGAAGATCCAATTTTAAGCGATTTATGCCGCCGTTTTATGAATCGAAATCTATTTAAATATGTAGAGTTTACAGATAAACACGGTTTAGATAATTGGATGGAATTAAGTAGTTTATTTAAAAAGATTGGACTTGATCCGGAGTATTATTTAGTAGTTGATTCAACATCAGACTTACCGTATGACTTTTATCGTGCAGGAGAAGAAGAAGAGCGTCTACCAATCCTACTTCTTATGCCAAACGGAGAGCTTAGAGAGCTTTCACGTGAGTCGGATATTGTTGAGGCGATTACAGGTAAGAAAAGAACGGATCAAAAGCTATTCTATCCACATGATTTAATCTATGAAGATGGAAGAAAAGGAAAATATAAAGAGAGAATTATTGAGTTGTTAGAAGGAAAGAAATAAGAAGCAGCTAATGGCTGCTTCTTATGAAAAAACTTGAAATTATTTGTCGCTTAAGCGTTTTCCGCCAACTGCATAATGGTTTTTAGACATTTCTTCGATGAAAACAACGATGTTTTCTTCAGGAGCACCAGTTGTTTCGCTTACTGCTGCTGTTACTTTCTCAGCAAGAGCTTTCTTTTGTTCTTCTGTGCGTCCTTCTAGCATTTTCACTGTTACGTATGGCATGTACAATCGCTCCTTTTATGTAAGTTACACTCTTATTATAGCGGATTATGGGGAAGAACAATCGAAAAAACAAATAATTTCTTTTTTTGACATATGGAAGAGGAGATGAAGCATGGATCAGTTATTTAGATACCCGTTGCACCAAATTCCTTTGGTAGCAATGGCCATTATTATCGCATTATCAGTTCATGAATTTGCACATGCATATGTAGCATATAAATTTGGAGACGATACAGCAAAGAGACAAGGCCGTTTGACTTTATCACCGATGGCACACTTAGATCCTATAGGTTTGATTGCAGTATTAATTCTTGGATTCGGTTGGGCAAGACCGGTTCCTGTTAACCCATATAACTTTAAAAGACCGCGTCTTGCAGGTATATTAGTTTCAATTGCAGGGCCGATTAGTAACTTAATTTTAAGCGCAATTGGTTTAATTATTTGGTATAGCTTATTAAAATTTGGTGTATTATACTCAATTCCATCTGCAGTGGCAGATACGTTAGCTCAATTTTTCCAGATTTTTATTATGCTGAATATCGTTTTACTTGTATTTAACTTATTACCGATCCCACCACTTGATGGGTATCGCGTAGTGGAAGATTTAGCACCAGCAAATATTCGCGCGAAAATGACACAGTATGAAAAATACGGGGCAATTGCGTTATTAATTCTCGTTATTACACCGCTTAGTAATTACACAATTCAACCTATTTTTCAGGTAGTTATTCCGCATGTATTTGTATTTTTAGATAGCGTCATTGCGCCTATTTTTGGCCTTTTATAATTTTTAAGTGAGGAGGATTTTACATATGACAGAGAAAAAGAAAAAAATCGGTTTTAATATCGTGAAAAATGATTCAACAGATGGACATGGTGGATTTGGTGTTGGAGCATTAAGCTTAGAAAACATTTCACCTGTATTTGTTGATGTACTAGAGAAGACTGCATTCGTTGATATCGGTGCGATGCATGCGCGTAGTACAGTAGAAAAAGGTATTAAGTTTTTAACAAATAAAGATGAGGTTCCAAACGGAAAACCGTTTTGGCTTGTTTGGGTAACGATTGAAAGAACTGCAACGGGTGCGTATTACGCAGGTGTAACAGCTTGTGAAATGACAGTTGACCGTGAGATTCGCCGCGGATATAAATCACTTCCAGAGCACGTAAATAAAATGGATAAATCATTGAAGCGTCACATTATGGTTGACCATATGGACGAGTCATCTAAAAAGGTACTTGGTACGTTCTTAAAAGAACATAATGAAGCGATTTGGAACGAATCTAGTGAAGAATTGCGCCGTGCATTATTAAGTGAATAAAAAATAGCTGACGGGTGCCCGTCAGCTATTTTTTTTACCAAGGAAGATATTTTTTCCACCAACTTGTTTTTTTCTTTTCTTCAGTCGTTTTTTCAAATTCTTCTTTATCATCGACGTGATCCATACAATATTCAGTCGGTTCGGTACCTTTAGCGAAATACATTTTCACAGAAATAGGACAATTTTTTGTAGCAATTTTACCGTTCTCTGGATTGATATTAACCGCTACGACGTCACTTGGTTGTTTAAATTCTTTTTTAGGCTGTCCATCTAAGCCCTTCTCCATCGTATCAGTCCATATTTTCTTCGCATACCCTTGTTCTGCTACGTTTGAAATAGATTTAGGTTGATCGTATCCGACCCATACACCTGTTACGATTTGCGGAGTAAATCCGATCATCCAACTATCCGTTTCAGTAGAACCAGATTTGCCGGCATATGTTCTTGATAGTTTGGATAACATCGATTGACCAGTTACAGCAGCATAGCTGCTTAGTTTCTTATTAAACATACCAGTCATCATTTCTTCCATTACAAACGCTTTGCTCTTGTCGAGAACTTGTTTACTCTCTAAATGAGCATCGTATAATATATTTCCTTCATGATCCATAATGCGGCGAATGAAAGTAGGTTTTACTTCTTTTCCACCGTTTGCGAACATGCTATAAGCGTTAACCATTTCAATTGGTTTTACTGGTGATGTACCGAGAGCTAGAGAAGGCACATCTTTTAATGCACTTGTAATTCCAAACTGTTTCGCTGTTTTTGCAAGCGCGTCATCGCCTAAAAACAAATTTGTTTTCACAGCATAAATGTTATCAGAGACTGCGAGAGCTTGTGCCATCGTTACGAAATCATCTGCATAATAATCTTTATAGTTCTTCGGTTTATACTTTGAAACGCCGTCACCTAAGGTGAATACAGTATATTCGCTTTTTAAGCGTGTAGCAGGCGTGAATCCTCGTTCTAATGCCGCATAATATAGAAATGGCTTAAATGTAGAACCAGGCTGACGAATGGCTTGTGTAGCCCTGTTAAATTGACTCGTAGTATAATCAGTTCCACCAACAAGAGCAGCCACTTCACCTGTCTTTGGATTCATAGAGACGAGAGCAGTTTGTATGTTTGTTGTGTCAGGTATGTGATCTTTTACAGCTTGTTCTGCTACAGCTTGTAGTTTAGGGTCTAGCGTTGTATAAATTCGCAAGCCACCCCGTTGTAAAGCTTGTTCGTCTAATCCAACATCACGAAGGAGCGAAGCTTGTACAGCATCTTGGAAATATGGTGCGACCTCTGCTACTTTTTTCGTATCTAATGAGGCAAAAGTTAGTGGCTCTTTCTTCGCTAAGGCTGCTTGTTGCTTCGTAATATATCCTTGCTTTACCATTTCATCTAATATGAGAGCTTGTCGTCCTTTCGCACGATCCTCTTTCAAAAAGGGAGAATAGACACTTGGCCCTTTCGGGATACCTGCGAGCATACTAGCTTCTGCTAATGTTAACTCTTTTGCCGTTTTATCGAAATATAGACGGGACGCAGCTTCGATGCCATAAGCGCCATGTCCGTAATAAATTGTATTTAAATATCCTTCTAAAATATGATTTTTATTATAATTCACCTCAAGGCGAATTGTGTACATTGCTTCTAATAGTTTACGTTTCCACGTTTTATCATGATCTAAGTAAAGGTTACGAGCATACTGTTGTGTAATCGTACTAGCACCTTGGACTTTTGCCATCGCTTTTAAATCGGCAACAATGGCACCAGCAATACGTTTCATATCAAAGCCATGATGTTTGTAGAATCGTTGATCTTCAATAGATAGTGTCGCCTCTTTTACATAAGGTGAAATTTCATTAAGAGATACATTGTAACGTTTTTGCATTTCATTACTTTGTCCTATAACAGTGTCATCATTTGCGTAAAAGACGCTTGTTTGCGGGACCGCAACAGGAGGAGGTCCCATAATTTTTGCAACTATAATAATAACAAAAAAAGAAAAAACGAAGAAAAGGACGCAAGAAAACATTGCGGTGAAGAAAAGACGTTTATATTTTTTAAGTTTTGGATTCATAGTTTGATCCATCTTTTTTCAGCCCCTCATTAATACAAGCGTTATTGTATTAGTATTGAGGGTTTTCGTTTATTTTAAACAATGAAATTTCGAAAATAAAAAAGCCCCTTCCATTAAGAAAGGAGCTCAAAGGCACGTGCTGGCCAATCGGTAATGATGACATCTACACCATAATCAATCATAGTTTGTAAATCTTTGTATTCATTAATTGTATATGGACGGAAAACATACCCTTGCTCTTGTGCTAACTGCACAAATTCTTTCGTTAATAACTGGAAGTTTGGATGTAATCCATTTGCTTCTCTATGTTTTGCTTCGGCAATTGGATCAGCAAGTGGTGTATCATATAAAATTGCTCTTGGGATTTCAGGAGCAATTTCTGCTAATAATGAAACAGAGTCATGGTTAAATGATGAAAATACAATTTGATTAGAAAGATGATATTCACGCACAAGTGCGACAGCTTTTTCCTCAATGTTTGGGTAATGAATAACATCTGTCTTTAATTCAATATTTAGTTGTAAGTTCGTTGTGGAAAGCCAAATGAAAACCTCGCGCAATGTTGGGATTTTTGCTTCATGGAAAGAAGGGTCTTTATAGCTACCAGCGTCCAATGATTGTAGTTCCTCCACCGTTTTTTCCGAAACAAGTCCAACGCCATTTGTTGTGCGATCGACGGTTTCATCGTGAATTACGACAAGTTCACCATCTTTTGATAAGTGGACATCGAGTTCAATTCCGTGAGCGCCAATGCGTTCTGCTTCTTGGAAGGCAATCATCGTATTTTCGGGATGTGTTCCTTTTACTCCGCGATGAGCGAAAATAAGTGGTTTAATCATGTGAAATTCTCCTTATTATCTCATTTCTTTCATTATGGAACTGCTTTAGGGAAAATACAATTGAATATGACAAACATTTACAAAAGTCTAACAGTTGCAGAAAAGTTAACGTTAACGTAAAATGTAATAATCAAGTGAAGGGAGGAATAAACATGTATAAAATTGATGAAGTAACAAAGCAAGTCGGTTTAACAAAACGTACACTTCGTTATTATGAGGAAATTGGTTTAATTCATCCCCCAGAACGTAGTGAGGGAAATATTCGTCTGTATACTGATGAGGATATTGCCAGAATTAAAAGAATTGTAGAAGCGAAAGAAGTGCTAGGAATCACACTTCAAGAAATGCAGCATTTCTTATCACTAAAAGAAAGAATGGAGCAAAGGAGAAATAGCGAGAACCCTCGTGATCGTGAAGTGATTCAAGAAATTAAAGATATGCTTGAAAAACAAGTGCAAACGTTAGACGAAAAAATGGAGCAAATGCAACGTGTAAAGGCAGAACTCGAAGATAGTTTACATCGTGCAGTAACATTTTTAGAGAGCACAAAAGGAGAGTAATCAAAATGGAGAGCAAACAAAAACTAGGGAGATTGATTACAGTGGTGGCTACCTTCCTTGCCTTTTCGGGTATAGGAGTAGTCGACCCAATTTTGCCAATTATTGCAGAGAAAATTGGTGCAACACATTGGCAAGTTGAAATGTTATTTACCGCTTATATTTTAACGATGGCAATCATGATGTTACCAGCTGGTATATTTGCATCGAGATTTGGTGATAAACGGATGATGACAATCGGTCTTGCGATTGTGACTGTATTTGCGTTTATATGTGGTATATCGCAAACGATTGCTCAATTATCTCTTTTCCGCGCTGGATGGGGATTAGGAAATGCGATGTTTTTTGCTACAGCAATGACGCTGTTAATAGCATTAAGTAAAGAAGTTCATGAAGCAGTAGGATTATACGAAGCAGCTATCGGTTTAGGCATGGCTGGCGGACCATTATTAGGCGGGATATTAGGTGGTCATTCTTGGCGTTATCCGTTTTTCGCGACGAGTATTTTAATTTTCTTAGCATTTATTTTAGTATTCTTTTTTGTAAAAGAACCAGAGCGAAAAGTGAAGCGTAAGGCTGCTGGCGTAGGGGAATTACTTAACCTGGTGAAGTATAAACCATTTATGCAAGGTGCCATTTCAGGGATGCTATACTACTACGGATTTTTTGTCGTGTTAGCATATTCACCACTTATTATGCATTTATCAGCTATTCAATTAGGTTTTGTATTTTGCGGATGGGGACTCGCGTTAGCTTACGGTTCTGCAATTTTAGCACATAAGCTAGAAGGGAAATATGAACCAAAAACATTATTGAAGGGTAGTTTACTTGTATTTGCGATTTTCTTAATTGCACTATTCTTTGTGAAAATTATGTGGTTACAAATTACTCTTATCGTTTTATCAGGATTGGCATCTGGTTTAAACAATGCATTATATACAAGTTATGTAATGGATATTTCACCTTATGAAAGATCTGTTACGTCAGGTGTTTATAACTTCGTTCGTTGGCTAGGGGGCGCAATTGCTCCGATTTTATCAGGAGTTATCGGTCATACTGTTTCACCACAAAGTCCATTTTTAGTAGGTGGAATTGTGGTATTAGTTGGTTGTATTATGATCCTAATTCCAATTCGTAAACCAGTAGAAATTGAGACAAAAGCCCTTTCTTAAGAAAGGGTTTTCTTTCCTTTTACGGTGCAAACCCTTTCTGCACATATGTTAGAACCCTCTGACTAAAATATATTTTCGGTATTTTTGTACTTTTAACTATACATTTTGGATGTTTTGTTTTATTTTTGTTAGGGGACATTAATGATGTCCCTATTATAAATTTGCATTGAAAGGCGTGATTGTACGATGGAACTATGGTTCACTGAAAAACAAACAAAACATTTTGGGATTACGGCGCGTATTAACCGCACATTACATACGGAGCAAACAGAATTCCAAAAACTTGATATGGTTGAAACGGAAGAGTTCGGAAACATGCTTATTTTAGATGGCATGGTTATGACGACAGAAAAAGATGAGTTCGTTTACCATGAAATGGTAGCGCACGTACCTTTATTTACACATCCAAACCCTGAAAACGTATTAGTTGTTGGTGGCGGTGATGGCGGTGTTATTCGTGAAGTGTTAAAACACCCAAGCGTAAAGAAAGCAACTCTTGTTGAAATCGATGGAAAAGTAATTGAGTACTCTAAACAATACTTACCATCAATTGCAGGCGCATTAGATAATGAGCGTGTAGAAGTGAAAGTAGGAGACGGTTTCCTACATATCGCAGAAAGCGAAAATGAATATGACGTAATTATGGTAGATTCTACTGAGCCAGTAGGACCAGCAGTAAACCTATTTACAAAAGGCTTCTATGCTGGAATTTCAAAAGCGTTAAAAGAAGATGGTATTTTCGTTGCTCAAACGGACAACCCGTGGTTTACACCAGAATTAATTACAACTGTGTTTAAAGATGTAAAAGAGATTTTCCCAATTACTCGTTTATACACAGCGAATATTCCAACTTATCCAAGTGGTCTTTGGACATTCACAATCGGATCTAAAAAACATGATCCATTAGAAGTAAGTGAAGAGCGTTTCCACGAAATCGAAACGAAATACTACACAAAAGAATTACACAATGCAGCATTCGCATTACCGAAATTTGTTGGCGATCTAATTAAGTAAGAGAATCGTATCGAACAAATAAAGTGTAAGTAGCTCATTTAAGGTGTTTGTCCAGAAGACTTGAACATGCTAGCTATTTACACTTCTGTAAAGAAAATTGTCTTCTTGTATGAAACAGAAGACCCGGTAAATCGAGAAAGAGGAGCAACTCGCTCCAAATTTGAGAAATAATGAAAGGTTGGGATACCTTAAGTTCCACATAAGGAGGAAAAGAATATGCGTTTTGATGAAGCTTATTCAGGTAAAGTATTTATTAAAAGTCATCCAAGTTTTGAAGAGTCAGAGGTAGTTATTTACGGGATGCCTATGGATTGGACAGTAAGTTACCGTCCAGGATCTCGCTTTGGCCCTGCACGTATTCGTGAAGTATCAATCGGTCTTGAAGAATATAGTCCGTATTTAGATCGTGAACTAGAAGAGGTAAAATATTTTGATGCGGGTGATATCCCATTACCATTCGGAAATGCACAACGCAGCTTAGACATGATTGAAGAATATGTATCAAAACTTTTAGATGCCGGTAAGTTTCCACTAGGTCTCGGCGGTGAGCACCTAGTGTCTTGGCCAATTTTTAAGGCAATGGCAAAAAAATATCCGGATTTAGTAATCATCCACATGGATGCTCATACTGATTTACGTGAATCGTATGAAGGGGAGCCTTTATCCCACTCTACACCAATTCGTAAAGTGTGTGATTTAATTGGTCCGGAAAACGTATATTCTTTCGGAATTCGTTCTGGAATGAAGGAAGAATTTGAATGGGCGAAAGAAGTGGGTATGAACTTATACAAGTTTGACGTATTAGAACCGTTAAAAGAAGTATTACCGAAACTTGCAGGACGCCCAGTCTATGTCACAATCGACATTGATGTATTAGACCCAGCTCACGCTCCAGGAACAGGAACGTTAGAAGCTGGCGGTATCACATCTAAAGAATTATTAGATTCCATCGTAGCAATTGCAAATTCAAATATAAATGTAGTTGGAGCAGACTTAGTAGAAGTAGCTCCAGTCTACGACCATAGTGATCAAACACCAGTCGCAGCAAGCAAATTCGTGCGGGAAATGCTGCTCGGTTGGGTGAAATAAAAGTGAAGCCGACTGTTTAGACCCGGTGGCTAAGGTTCTTTCCTGCAAAAGGTGCTTTTTACCTTTTGGCAGGGAAGGTTCTTAGACGCAATGGTCTAGGAGGCGTAACTGGATAGTAATAAAAGCGGAGGCAGCTCGCTCAGAATCGCAGGTCATTGGAACGCTCGATCGAGAAGCACTTTTGGCGCAGGCCGAGAGTGTGAAATGGCCAGAGATTCTAGCCGCTGCAGCTAGATAAAGTAAAAGCCCTCTATATGATTAGAGGGCTTTTATTTTGTCGTTATGTGTCGGTAAGTCGATATATTTAAAAAATCGCCGATATAATTTCATTTACCGTTATGCAACATAAAAAAGAGCTATTCTCAAATGATGGGAATAGCTCTTTTTCTTATGCAACTTTCTCTTCTGAAGCAATGCCGCGAATTTCATCAGCAGAGCGGATCGGATATTTACGGAAAACAATAGATCCGATGTATCCGACAATAGTGGTAACGATTCCGCATAGTACGGCAGCAATCGTTACTTTTATAACGTCATTAAATCCGAATAGGACAAGAAGACCTGGAATTGGTGATGCTGTTCCAGGTGCATTATTAACAAGCTGGAATAGCGATGTAATAATACCAGCAAGTGCACCGCCAACGAAATTTGTCATATAGATTGGAATTGGATTTGCTGAGACAACATCGGCTTGTGTTAAAGGCTCGATTGCTACAGCAATTGTATCTTTCTTTGAACAAATTTTTAATCGTTTAAAGAAAATAAAGTTCATCGGGGCTGAGGCTGCAACGGCCAGACTAGCAATTGCCATTGGTAAACCTGTTAATCCAAGCATTGCAGTTAGTGCCATAGAACTCAGTGGAGAGGTAGAAATAACTGTTATTAATCCACCAAGCATAATACCCATAATGATAGGACTTTCTGTAGTTGCAACTGAAATCATAGAACCGATTTTACCGAGTGTTGCGTTAACGAGCGGATCCATAAACATTGCCATTCCGCGTGAGATTGGTGCAGCGATAAATAGGATTGCTAAAAATTCCACACCAGCTGGTAATTTCTTTTCGAGAAATTTCACGACGAAGGCACAAACGTATCCAGCGAAAAATCCTGGTAAAATACCGAATCCACTAGTAGCGATACCAATTAAAACAGCGTATACGGGGGAAACACCGATTGCTAATGCGACTAAAATCGCTGCTGCGACACCGCTCATACTACCGGAAGCTTCTCCTACTGATTGTAAAAAGTCATTATGAAACATTTCTCCACCTATATAACGGTGAAATGCTTCAATAAGAAAACTTGCAATTGCTGCATTAGCTAAAGCGCCCATCGCCTTCATTCCGTAAGGCGCGCGGTAACTGAAAAGTGTAAATAGACAAAGTACAACGAGTAATAGTGCTAAACCTTGCAAGATAGCCATTTGAAAACTGTCTCCTTTGATTTTTGTAATAAAAATTCGTATCATTCAATAATAATATAAAAGTGTATGAAACGGAAAAATTTTTTCTTGGGAACTTGCTGTAAGAAAAAATCCCTTACAATAATGTAAGGAAAGTGTAAGACTTTTAGATAGAGTATAGTATGCTCTTTTCCGTATAATACAAGTATAGATATAATACTAGCGAGAAAGAAGTGCAAACAGGAGGTTCATGTATGAAATTGGTAATTAAAGTTTTAGCTGTATTCGCCATTATTCTAGGTGGAACAGCGTATTATTTAAACACAAAAACAGAAGGTGTACATGCTTTTGTAGACAACTTCTTTTCAAATAAAGAAATACAAGATTATTATGCGGTTGTAGATAAAGGTGAGAAAAAAGACGGTGAATATTTGTATACATTTAAAGGGTATACAGAGGACGGAAAGCAACAAATTATTAAAAGAATGGTAAATCGTGAATTGCATGCAGGTGCTTTTATAAAAATTTATGCAAAAGGTATGCAAGGAAAAGGATGGGCTGAAATAACGAAAGAGTCAATACCGCAAAAAGCGTTGGAAAAAATAGAAAAACCATAAAAGGAGCGACTCATTCGCTCCTTCTTTAGTGCGTTAAAATAGTGATAGATGTCTTTTCTTTGTTAGAAATAATTTTTGCACTTCCACCAATTGGGAAAGTGAAAATCGGAGTTGTATGCCCGAAACTTGCGTTTGCAATGATAGGAATATGTGCAAGTTCAGGTTTTGAAGCAATCATTTCTTGAATGTCTTCTATCGTACATTCTGCACCTTTTTGCATCTTTCCTATAACGATTCCCTTTATGTATTCAAAATCTTGCTGCTGCATAAGGGAATGTAAATAACGATCAAAAGTTTTAAGAGTAGATGTTCCAGTTAAACTATCTTCTTCAATAAATAAAATTTTGTCCTTTAAATTTGGTATATATGGTGTACCTTGCAGTAAGTTAAATGTGCTCATATTGCCACCGATAATATCTCCCGTAGCTTCTCCTTCATGAATTGAAACGTATCCTTCATTTTTAATAAATTCTCGATTTTCCTGATCTATATACCAAGAATCATCGCTCCACGTTTCAGCCGGAACGATTTCAATAGGCTCATTAGCGGTTAAGCATTGTAAAAAGTAATCGGCTGTATACTCGAGTCCTTTCTCCATTCCAAATGAAGAGAAATGGGGTCCTGAATATGTAACAAGTCCTGTTTTTGCGTAAATTGCATTATTTAAGGCAGTAATATCAGAATAACCACAGAAAAATTTCGGGTTTTCACGAATTAAATCGTAATCGAGATGTTTTAATAAACCATTTGAGTTGTATCCGCCAAGTGTAGTCAAAATAGCTTTTACATTAGGATCTCCAAATGCTTCATGGAGGTCTTGAATGCGGGAAGAAGTAGAAGAGGAAGCAAATCGATCTATCTCATCGGCATATTTTGAGAATGTAACTTGAAAGCCCATGTCAGTTAATCTTTTTATAGCAAGTTTTCTATTTTCATTTGAAACAATACTTAAACTACACGATGGGGAAATCACTCGTATTTCATCGCCTTTTATTAATTTTGTTGGTATCACTAAATTCACCTCTATAATTAAAAGAATATTTAGATTTAAAAAACATTTTATCATATGAAATAAAGTATAAGTGAATTATTTTTTGAAATGGAGTTTTCCTGATTTTTCAGCAGACAGACAGAGTCTTTTTTTGATATGATAGGAAAAGTGATTTATTATAAGTAGTATTTAATATCTATAACATTTGAAAGGTGTGCAAGACGTGGAGAAACAACTTGCAGGCTTGCCGGTACACGTTCATTTCGTAACAGAAATCCGTGAAGGGGCGAGGAAGGAAACCGTTGCTTTTGAAGCAAATGGTCAATACTATGTAAAAGGTCAAGGTACATATGTAACATTCCAGGAGCCGAACGAACAAGGCGAAGTGAAAACAATTATTAAAATTCAAGATGAACAAGTTCTCATTATGCGTTCAGGTGCTGTTTCTATGCGTCAGACGCATGTGAAAGGTGAATGGACAACTGGTACGTATACGAGTGAACTTGGTACGTTTGCATTGCAAACAAAGACTGATAACGTTCTTTTTAAATGGTCGGATGAAAAGAAAAAAGGACAACTCTTCTTAACTTACGCATTGCTTCTAAGTGAACAAGAAGCTGGCAGATATACTATTACAATTAATTTGAAGGAGGCAAAATAATGAATTCCTTAGAACAGGTAAAAGGATTGATTAAAGAAGAAATTCAGGCTGCTGTATTAAAGGCAGAATTAGCGACAGAAGAACAGATTCCAAACGTTGTATTAGAATCTCCAAAAGATAAAACAAATGGTGACTTCTCTACAAATATGGCAATGCAACTTGCACGCGTTGCAAAAAAAGCACCTCGAATGATTGCAGAAGAACTAGTTGCAAACTTTGATAAAGCAAAAGCTTCTATTGAAAAAATCGAAATCGCTGGTCCTGGTTTTATTAACTTCTATATGGATAATAGCTATTTAACAGATTTAATTCCAACAATCGTAAACGCTGGTGAAGCTTACGGTGAAACGAATACTGGTAAAGGTGAAAAAGTACAAGTTGAGTTCGTATCTGCGAATCCAACAGGTGACCTTCACTTAGGACATGCACGTGGTGCGGCAGTAGGTGACACTTTATGTAACCTATTAGCAAAAGCAGGCTATGATGTATCTCGTGAGTACTACATTAATGATGCTGGTAACCAAATTCATAACTTAGCTCTTTCTGTTGAAGCTCGTTACATGCAAGCTTTAGGCTTAGATAAAGAAATGCCAGAAGACGGTTACCATGGTGCGGATATCATTGGAATCGGTAAACGTTTAGCTGAAGAATTCGGCGATCGTTATGCGAAAGCTGATGAAAAAGAAAGCTATGAATTCTACCGTGAGTACGGTTTAAAATATGAATTAGCAAAACTTCAAAAAGACTTAGAAAGCTTCCGTGTTAAATTTGATGTATGGTTCTCAGAAACATCACTATACAAAAACGGAAAAATCGATCAAGCTCTTGCCGTATTAAAAGAGCGCGAAGAGATCTTTGAAGAAGATGGAGCAACTTGGTTCCGTTCAATGACTTACGGTGACGATAAAAACCGTGTATTAATTAAAAACGACGGTTCTTACACATACTTAACGCCAGATATCGCTTATCACCGTGATAAATTAGAGCGTGGTTTTGATAAGTTAATCAACATTTGGGGTGCTGACCACCACGGTTACATTCCTCGTATGAAGGCTGCTATTCAAGCACTTGGTTACGATAAAGACACGCTTGAAGTAGAAATCATCCAAATGGTACAACTGTATCAAAACGGTGAAAAAATGAAGATGAGTAAGCGTACGGGTAAAGCAGTTACACTTCGTGAGCTTATGGAAGAAGTAGGCGTGGACGCAATGCGTTACTTCTTCGCAATGCGTAGCGGTGACTCTCATTTAGACTTTGATATGGACTTAGCGGTATCAAAATCTAATGAAAACCCAGTATACTATGCACAATATGCTCATGCTCGCGTATGCAGTATCCTTCGTCAAGGCGAAGAATTAGGATTAGCTGCAGATGGAGATGTGAACTATAAACTTGTTACTTCTGAGAAAGAAGTAGAGTTACTGAAAAAACTTGGTGAATTCCCAGCTGTAGTTGCGGATGCAGCACAAAAACGTCTGCCACACCGTATTACAAACTATGCATTTGAATTAGCAGCAACATTACACAGCTTCTACAATGCGGAAAAAGTATTAAACCAAGATAACTTAGAATTAAGTAAAGCTCGTTACGAGTTAATGAAAGCAGTACGCACTACACTTCAAAATGCATTAGCAATCGTAGGAGTATCTGCACCAGAAAAAATGTAATGAAGAAAAGCGGAAGCGGGCTTTCGTTTTTAAATAAAAGGCAATCACACGATGTTGTGATTGCCTTTTTATGTGGAGATAATAAAAAAAATAAAATTTTATCAAACAAAAGGGGAATTTGCGTCGTCTTATGTAAATGTTAGGAGGCTTATGATGGAAGAAAAGATAGAAGAATTAATTGATATATATAAGAAGCAAATATATTCCTTATGCTATAAATTAGCGAAAACGAAAGAAGATGCGGAAGATATTTTTCAAGAGACGTGGATAAAGGTTTTTTCATCAAGGCACCAACTTTCTTATGTGGATAATTATAAAAAGTGGATTACTACAATTTGCGTTCGTACATTTTATGACTTTTACCGCAAGAAGAAAAGATGGAAAAATCGCGTATTAGATTTATTTCATAAAGAAGGTGGTGGAGAAGTAGAGTTTGTAGATGATGTGAATATATCAGAGGAAATCATTCAAAAGGTAGAAGCCGAAATGATACGGGAAGTTATACAGTTATTAAATGAAAAATATAAAACGGTACTCGTACTCTATTACTATGAACAATATTCTTACAAGGAAATGAGTGAAATATTAAATATACCAATTGGTACGGTAAAGTATCGGCTTAATTATGGGAAAAAGAAAATGCGAGAACATTTGGAGGGGTTCGTTCATGAGGGAAGATAAACTTGAACAGAAAATAAAGAGCAGTTTAGCAGGAGAGATAATTCCAAGCGAAGAGCTAATCAATAACACGAAGCAGGGTGTGCGAAAGGCTCAGAAGTTAGAGAAGAGGTGGCTAATTAGTATTCATGCCATTTGGATTGTTTTGTTAACAATTGTTATAGAACAATTTATCACTCATTTGGATCATAAAACTCCTATGCTGATAGCAAGTTTGATTATGATGCACGTATACATTCCGATATATGTTGTAATACAGTCATTTTTAAAGAAGGAGTATAAATTACATGATAGAGTTCGCTAATCCATTTGTAGTATTTGAGATAGCTGGAATTACAATGTTTTTGGCTTTTATAGCACTTTTAATATGTGTTGCATCATGGGTATATACAGATGCTAAAGCACATCAAATGAGCAAAGGATGGAGTATTTTAGCAGTTATATTGCCATTCTTTATTGGATTTTTATTATATATGGTAAGAAGAAGTAAAAAGAAGGTTGAAGGAGAATGTAAGGTGAATTTTGTTAAAAAACAGAAAGTAACATTAGTTGCGATATTGGCAAGTACAATGTTTGTATTACTTAGTGGTTTTACTTTTGCACAAACGTTAGATGATGCGTGGAGAGCAGGAGATATATATTTAGAAAATGAGAAGCAAGGGAAAACAAGTTACGAGGCAAAATTCTCATCATGGGATATTGCCGGTAAGGATATTAAATTTCAATATGAAAAGGATACAGAAGTGACATTTTCTTATGAGACAGATGCAAAACGAGGGAACTTATGTTTTAGTGTGTATGAAAGACAAGGAGAAGGTATAAAAGAGTTAAAGGAAATTTGTGAATCGAAAAAAGGTACTTTTACAGTTACTTTAAAAGCAAATGAAGAATATGTATTGAATATAAGCGGATTAAAAGTAAAAGATGGATTTGTAAAAGTGAATTGGGAAGAGAAATAAAAGGGGTCCTATAAAGGACCTCTTTTCTATTGAATAGTATAAGTAACAGAAAAACTAACAGGACTATAGTAAACGTAAGGTGCATGAAATTGAACATACATATTTCCATCTGTTTTTGCAGTGAAAATTCGGCCGTAACCATCAGAATAACGTCCAATAAGGTTATGATTTGAGTCATAAACACTGTAACTAGGAGTTTTGCTGTTAGGATGAATTGTTAGTTCTTGTCCTTTTTGAAGGAAAATAGGTTCTTGTTCAGAACTACCTCCAGTTTGCAAAGAATAAAATTTTGTAAAGCTTTGTTCTTGAGCGGCAGCAGCGACTTTTGTTTCAGGGATAAACGCAGTAGCTCCAGTAATTCCTGCTAAAGTTAATGCACCTGCTAAAATCATTTTTTTCATAATAGAAAAAGCCTCCTTATTAGTTGTAATCGTTTTTGTTACAATTAATATTGTATACGATAATGGGTAGGATAAAATATGCTTTTATGCATATATATTTTTTCTCAATAAAAGACCACTGATAAAATCAGTGGTCTTTTAAATGATTAAGCAGCTTTCTGTTCAGTTTGAGGAACAGGTTTTTGAAGCGAGTTATAAACTCCTGTTCCGATAACGTCTAATGCCATTCTCATTCGTTCAGGCGAAATGTTTTCTAATACGTTATCTTGAGGTGTATGGTATACCTTCTCAATATGATAGATTAATGGATTCCAACTATCGACACCCATCCAAATGAATAGAGCAGCAGGAATACCAGCTTCAGCAAATGGAACATGATCACTAGAACCGAATTTACCTTGTAGGACGAGTTCATTATTTAGTTGTTTACCTGCTTGCAAGGCAGCGTCTGTTACAAAGTTTGTAGAGCCATCAGGTGTCATAGCGTATAAATTCTTTGCTTTATCATAATTTGTTGCAACCATGTCGGCGTTAAAGACACCTAAAATACGGTCGCGTTCTTTTGGGGATAGACTATTCACGTAATAATCCGAACCAAGTAATCCAGTTTCTTCAGAACCAAAGGTAATAAAGCGAATTTCTTTATCAGTTTCTACATTTTGAAAAGCACGAGCTAGTTCTAATACTAATCCAGTTCCAGAAGCATTATCATTTGCGCCAGGTGCTCCGACAACACTATCATAGTGCGAGCTTACAACGACTGCTTTTTCATTACCTGTACTCTTTTTTGGTTTCTTTTTGGCGATAACATTTAGAGATGTTAATTTAGATTCATGTCTCGCTTTTAGGGAAAGAATTGTTGTCCCTTTTTTAGCGATTTCTTCTTTAAATGCATTTCCTTGTGCATAAGCAAGACCAAAGACAGGGATAGATTGCTTTTTCGTTAGGCGGGGATTGAAGGTTTGTCCATAATTTCCGCGTCCGCCAATTAAACTGTATAAAAGAACACCTTTTGCACCTTTGCTAATAGCATTTTCAACTTGTTTATTATAGTCTGTAACTGTCGTTCCTCTTTCAAATAAAACAATTTTACCGTTTACTTCATTTGGAATATCTTCTAATTTTGTCCCACCTTGAACAAAGATAAGGGGAGCTGTAACAGCTTCTGTAGAAATTAGTGCATTAGGAGAAGCACCAGCTTGCCAAGTACGTTTTGTTGATAGTGGTGATTCAATGAATCCAACGTATTGATCGGGCACCTGAAATGGTTGATATTCTACGTCATAGCCCATTGATTTAAGCTGCATACCAATGTAACGAGAAGCCCATTCTTCAGATTTTGTCCCACCGGGGCGAGGACCAATTGTTTCAGACAAGAAACGAACATGTTCAATCGCGCGGTTTGGATCAATCTGTTTTGTAATAGATGGAGTTTGTGTAACCTCTGACGTGGAATCCGCTTTCGCTTGCCCGATTGGAGCTAAGCTAACAGCGAGTGATACAGCAAGCAAAGAGCTTACTATTTTTTGTTTCAATGATTTTCTCATTTTTTCCTCTCCTATTCTTCTATTCTCTCTGACTGACAAAAGAAGACGGATAATGACTTTATTTTACCTTCGCGCCTTTTGTTTTTCAATATTCTGACATTGATAAATAAAAACGATATATGCATATTTGCATATTTTTGAGGGAGATATGTATGCTATCATTTTAAACGAAGGTTCGCTTTCTACTCTGAAAGCTCCTACATTGCATGAATCTAGTGTACCCAAACTTTAGATTATGTAGAGGAATGGAATCACTGTAGGGTTTCATTTCTCATGTTTGAATCAGTTGATGGTAATTATGTTTCCGCATTTCATAATTATTATCAGTGATATATGTAAGGCATCCATATGAAAATAAGAGGCTGTTCAAAGGTTTTCCGTACTTTTGGGCAGCCTCACCCCGTTAAAAGGACGATACTTTATGTATCGTCCTTTTTGTATAAAAAAACATCCAATCAATTGAGAGATTGATTGGATGTGAAAAAATTATTAATAATTTTTTTTGCGTTTTGTAGCTAAAATACTTAATAATCCAGCTAGTAGAAGAACGATACCTACTGTTTGTGTAGGGTCTTCTTTATGACCTGTATTTGGAAGGTGTTTATCCGTATTTTGATCATCTTGCTGTTTGTTATCTGTTTTATTCGATGTTTCTTCAGAAGTTCCGTTTTCGTGTTTCTCAGATTTCTCATTGCCTTTGTTTTCTTCTTTATTTGGAGGAGTAACTGGCTTGTCATCTCCACCTGAAGAAGATTCAATTTTTTTATTTGAAACTGTAATTTGTAGTGGTGAAGCTTGGGCTTTTTCAATAGTAAAGCTTATTGGTGATGCATCTAATTGATAGCCTTCAGGAGCTTTTGTTTCCACTAGTTGATAATTACCAGGTTTCAAATCATTTACGATTAATTTACCATGCCCATCTGTTTTTAAACCTTCTCGTACTACTTTTCCATCTTGGTCTAAAATATTGAAAATGGCACCTTCAAGTGTTCCGTGGTGATCAATATCAACTTTAGTTAACTCAATTGAACCTGTTGTTAAACTATTTAAAGCTATAACAGAGGTAATCTGAGATTGTCCTTTCGTAATTGTGAAAGGAATTGGTTTAACGTTTAAATCATAGCCAGTGGGAGCTTTCGTTTCAATGAACTGATAATCTCCCGGACGTAAATCAGAAACAGAAATCTTCCCATCTTTATCAGTAGTTAAATCTGAACGAACATCCTTGCCGTCCATATCTACAATTTTAAAGATAGCCCCTTCAAGAGTAGTACCGTCGATGTCATCAACTTTAGTTAATTCAACTGTGCCCTTAGTTAAGCTATTCGTAGCAGTAACAGAGGCGATTTTTTCTTGGCCTTTTTTAACTGTGAACTTAATAGGTGTTTCGTTTAAGTCATAGTGTTCAGGAGCTTTTGTTTCGATAAACTCATAGTGTCCTGGTGGTAATTCATCAATGACTAAACGGCCGTTTTTATCAGTAGTTAAATCGGTACGGACGTCATGCCCATCCTTGTTAACAATTTTAAATACTGCACCTTCAAGTGTTGTGTTTTCTTCAACATCATCAACTTTAATTAACTCCACACTACCTTTCGTTAAGCTATTAATAGCTGTAACGAAGACATGCTTTGTTTGACTTCTTTCGATTGTGAATTTAATTGGTTCTTCATTTAAGTCGTAATGTTTAGGAGCTTTCGTTTCAATAAATTGATAGTCTCCTGGCTGTAAGTCTTTCGCGATGATTTTTCCGTCTTTATTGGTAACTAAATTCGTACGAATGTCGTTACCATTCATATCAGTAATTTTAAATACCGCACCTTCTAGCATTTCTTTCTTATCTATAGAGTCAACTTTAGTTAATTCCACGCCACCTTTTGTTAGGCCATTCTTAGCAGTAACAGAAACGGGAGATAGTTGACTTCTCTCGATAGTGAAGCTGATAGGTGTTTTATTTAAATCGTAATCTTTCGGAGCTTTCGTTTCAATGAATTGATAGTCTCCAGGGCGTAAGTTTGTAGCAGTAATCTTACCATCTTTATCAGTAGTTAAATCCGTGCGAACAATTTTACCATTCGCATCAATGATGTTAAACACTGCATCAGAAAGTTTTGTATCTGGATTTATATCATCCACTTTTATTAATTCTACAGAACCCTCAGTTAAGCTATTTGTAGCAGTAACTTGGAGCTTTTCTTTTTGGCTTTTCTTAATTGTAAACTTAATAGGTTTACTATCTAATTTATAGTGTTCAGGAGCTTTCGTTTCAATAAACTGATAGTCCCCAGGGCGTAAATCAGAAACAGAAATTTTTCCATCTACATCTGTTGTAAGCTCAGTGCGAATGTCGTTACCATTCATATCAGTAATTTTAAATATCGCATCTTTAAGAGCGGTACCATCTACATCATCCACTTTAGAAAGTTCCACAGCGCCTTTCGTTAAGCTATTTGTAGCTGTAACGGAGATAGGATCAGCTTGGCTCTTTGTGATTGTGAATGGAATTGGCTCTTTGTTTAAATCATAGTGTTTCGGAGCCGTTGTCTCGATGAATTGATAATCACCAGGACGTAGGTCAGAAACGCTAATTTTACCTTGTTGATTCGTAACAAGCTCTTTGTGAATTACGGTGCCATTCATATCCACAATTTTAAATACTGCGCCTTCAAGAGTAGTGCCATCGACGTCATCCATTTTAGAAAGTTCCACGCCGCCTTTTGTTAAACTATTTTTCATAGTAACGGTAGCAATATCTTTTTGGCTTTTTTCAATTGTAAATATAATTGGTTTTTTGTCTAAATCATAGTGTTCAGGAGCCGTTATTTCAACGAATTGATACGTACCAGGACGTAAGTTTTCGATAACGATTTTACCTTCACTGTTTGTTTTTAAATCTGTTTTAAGTACTTTGCCATCTTGATCTAGTAAATTAAATACCGCATCGGCAAGTTTTGTTTGATTGTTTAAATCATCAACTTTAAGTAATTCGATACTACCTTGTTTTAAGCTATTTGTAGCAGTTAAAGAAATAGCTTTCTTCTGTCCTTTTTCAATAGTGAATTTGATTGGTGTTTCATCTAAAACGTAATGCTTCGGAGCTTTCGTTTCGATGAATTGATAATCACCAGGACGTAGGTCGTTAATTTCGATTATTCCTTGTTCATTTGTAACAAGGTCTTTATGAACTACATCACCATTCATATTAACAATTTTAAATACTGCATCTTTAAGAACAGTGCCATCAACATCATCTGTTTTAGAAAGTTTAACTGCACCCTTTGTTAAAGCATTTGTAGCAGTGACATGAAGAGTTTCAGTTTGGCTCTTTTTAATTGTAAATACGATAGGTTTTTTATCTAAATCGTAATGTTCAGGAGCAATTGTTTCAACGAATTGATACGTACCAGGACGTAGATTTTCAACAACAATTTTACCTTCATCATTTGTTTTTAAGCCTTCTTCAACCAACTCTCCGTCTGCATCTAATAAATTAAATACGGCATTAGCAAGTTTTGTATTTATATCAATATCGTCAATCTTTGTTAGTTCAACGCTACCGTTTTTTAAAGCATTTTTGCTTGTAACATTGATCTCTTTCGTTTGACTTCTTTCAATTGTAAATGGAATCGTTGTTTCATCTAATACATAGTGCTCAGGAGCTTTTGTTTCAATGAACTGATAGTCTCCAGGGCGTAAATGAGAAACAGAAATTTTACCGTTTTTATCTGTAACAAGATTCGTATGAACTTCCTTACCATTCATATCCACAATCTTAAAGATTGCACCTTCGAGCATCGTACGATCGATGTCATCGATTTTTGTTAATGTTACTGCACCTTTCTTTAAACTGTTAGTAGCAGTAACAGTAATATTCTCTTTTTGACTTTTTTCGATAGTGAACGGAATAGGGTCTTTGCTTAAGGTATAGTCTTTTGGAGCTTTCACTTCAACAAATTGATAGTCTCCAGGACGTAAATCAGAAGCAGTAATTTTACCGTTTGTATCAGTCGTTAAACCTTTGCGAATTACCTTTTTAGTATCATGAGCGTCAACGATTATAAATTCTGCACCTTCAAGAGTAGTGCCATCAACATCATCAACTTTTGTTAAAGTGACGCCACCTGTAAGTAAACTGTTTTTTATAGTAACAGGGATAGGAAGATCTTCCTTACTACCTTTTTTAATTGTGAACTTAATAGGTGTTTTGTCTAATTTATAATGTTCAGGGGCTTTTGTTTCGATAAATTGATAATCCCCTGGTGCTAAATCAGGAATAACTAATACTCCGTGACCATCTGTTGTTAAATCTTTCATAATTTCTTTGCCAGTTGTGTCTTGCAATGTGAATACAGCGCCGGCAAGAGCTTTACTACTTTCCACATCATCTTCTTTAATAAGTTTAACTTTTCCTTTCGTTAAACTATTTTTGAAAGTAATAGGGATGAGTTTTTGTTGGCTCTTTTCAATTGTAAATTCAATAGGTTCTTCATTTACATCGTAATAAGTAGGAGCCTTTGTTTCGATTAGTTTATAATTACCTGGACGTAAGTCTTGTACTACTAATTTACCGTCTTTATTGGTAGTAAGTTCCGTACGAACATCCTCGCCTTTGTCATTAATTATTTTAAATACCGCACCTTCAAGGGTTTCCTTAGCATTTACATCATCAACTTTTGTTAATTCAATACCGCCTTTTATTAAGCTGTTAGTAGCAGTAACGTTAATAGCAGTTGCTTGACTTACCTTAATTGTAAATTCAATCGGTGTTTTATTTAAGGCATAATGCTCCGGAGCTTTTACTTCGATAAATTTATAGTTACCTGGACGTAAACCAGTAGCAATAATTTTACCTTCCTGATTCGTAACTAATTCTGTACGGACATCCTCATTTTTGTTATTAACAATTTTGAATACGGCACCTGTAAGTGGAGTGCCATCAACATCATCGATTTTTATTAGCTCAACATCGCCTGGTAGTAGACTATTTTCAGCTGTAATAACAATTGGTGTTTTTTGACCTTTTTCAATTGTAAATTCAATTGGTGTTGATCGCAGTTCATAATGTTCAGGAGCTTTCGTTTCAATAAATTTATATTTGCCTGGACGTAAGTCAGAAGCTTTAATAGTTCCGTTTTTATCGGTAGTTAAGTCCGTACGCACGTCTTCGTTTTTTTTATTAACGATTTTGAATATAGCTCCAGCAAGAGGAGTCTTTTTATCAAATTCGTCGATTTTTAATAACTCAACGGCACCTGTTGTTAAACTGTTTTTTGCAGTAATTGGAATGATACTTGTTTGACTTTTTTCAATTGTAAATGGAACTGGTTCTTTATTTAACTCATAGTATTTAGGTGGTGTTGTTTCAATAAATTGATACTCACCAGGCTCTAAATCTTCAACGGTTAAAGTTCCATCTTTTTCTGTTTTTAAGTTTGTACGCACGTCTTCGTTCTTGTTGTTAACAATTTTGAATACCGCACCTTCAAGAGTATTGCCATCTACATCATCAACTTTTGTTAAAGTAACACCACCTTTAATTAAAGTGTTTTTTGCTTTAATAGAAGCAGCTGTAGTTTGGCTTTTTTCTATTTCGAATAGGATAGGTGTTTTGTCTAATTCATAGTGCTCAGGAGCTTTTGTTTCGACAAATTGATATTTACCAGGACGTAAATCTTTTGCTTCGATTTGTCCATGTTCATTTGTTGTTAATTTCTCATATCCAGGAATATTTTTTCCGTTGCGATCTTGAACAGTAAACTCTGCCCCTGCTAAAGTTTTATTATAATTATCCACTTTTGTTAAAAGAGCAGATCCTTTAGTTAAACTATTTGTCGCAGTTAGATTTACTACTGTTGTTTGATCTATAGAGATAGTAAACGGAATAAGTTTGCTATCTAATTGATAATGCTCAGGAGCCTTCGTTTCTTGTAAGTAGTAAGTTCCTGGTTTTAGTTTATCTATAATAATTTGTCCGTTATTATTTGTTGTTAATTCTTTGTGTTCTGGAATTACTTTTTTATCTTTATCCAGTAGTGTGAAAATAGCGCCTTGTAGTGTTGCGTTTTTGTTCAGGTCATCAGATTTTGTTAAAACTACTTTCCCGACAAATTTCTTATTTGCAAGTTTATATGTTGTAGTCTCTTGTGTACCAAGTTCAACAATTTTCCCTTGTTTTAAATCCCAGCTAATTACATAGCCTTCAGGAGCCTTTGTTTCTTTTAATAAATATTTATCACGTTTTAAATTATTAAATTTAGCGATACCGTCTTTGTCTGTTGTAATTTTACGGATAACAGTTTTACCTGTACGATCGTATAAAGTAAATTCTGCCCCAGCTAATAGTACGTTCTTATTGTCGTTATCTACCTTTATAATTTCAAGGTTTCCACGACCTTTGGTAGCAGATCCTCCACCTGAACCAGAAGACATTCTCACTTCAATTGTTTCAGTAGTTTCTGTGTTTTTAACTGTCAACTTATTGCCTGTGATTTTCGCTTTATTACTTACTTTTTCTTTATCGTCTGCATTAATAAGTGAGCGATATTCTAAAATATAAGCTCGATCAATTTTTTTCAAGAAGGCAATTTCGAAATGTTGCTTTCCGGTATTATTGTCTGTTGTTATTTTGAGTTTATAGTCTGTTCCTTCTTTTAATTCGTTTACTTTATCTTTTGTTAAATTTCCATATGGATCAACAGTTGTAGGATATAAGTGGAATGAATCTTCCACAATTACCTGATTTTCGGTTGGGTCATCTGTTACAACCGCATCCGCAATGGTTGATTGGCTTTCGTTAATTGCGATACTCCAATTAATATAGTTGTCGTCTTGCACAGCTTTTTTAGTAACAAAGCTGCCACCTTTATTTACTTGAGTGTCACCTGTAAGGGTGTTTACAATTTTAGAGCCATCTTTTAAATCTGCCTCATTTTTGTAGGTACCTTGGATAAGTTCACCATCAAGGCTTGTTTTAAAGATAATATAGTAGGGTGAATTAATTGATTGTTTGAAATGAACCTTTAGGGTGTTTTTATTTTTCTCTGTAGGTTCTTCAAGTTCATATTTCTCAGTTGGTACAGCATTACCAGGTTGTGCATTATCAGGATTTCCATTTAAAATCATGTCGCGCACTTCAATGGATCCAGGAACTAACTTTTGTTTATCTTGTATTACGTCTATAACGTAAGGATCTTTAATCTCAACGTTATTATAGTTAAAGCCTATTATCCAAGTAATTTCCTTCGTTTGGGCGTTATAAGAACCGTATTTATAACCATTTGCCTTTGTGAAAGTATCAGGATCGAAATTAGCTTCAACTTTATTTGATTGTGGATTAGAATCCGTATCTATCCAAGATAGGTTACCTGTATTTTTAAATGAAGTTTTACCACTTTCTAGCTTTGTATAATCAAAGTCTGTCGTATATTTTACGACTAATGTCTTTGTCATATTAGACTGATATGTACCTATAAGAGTAATTGTAAAGCCTTTATCTGTTGCATCTAAAACATAGTCAGTCCCAGCTTGAAGGATATAATTTCCGTCTTTAATTTCTAGTTTTTTATCTTTTAATTGTAATCCACCGTGATCAAAGGTGTCCGTAATGATCGCTTTGTTTAATGGATAGTTGTTATTATTTACTATAATTGTCCAAGTTGTTGTTTTGTCTTTATAATTTGTTTCAGCTTTATTATTAGATTTAATAATATTTTGCTGCTTGAAGCTAGCTTCATTTTCTTTACTTGAATCATTATCAGCTGTAACTTTATTTTTTACTTTTCCATCTTCTATAACTTTATTAGTTGGCTTGGTTTTATAGGTAATCACATAAGCACTATTAATATCATTGTTAAACTGTAAATCGAATCCATTCTTCTTGTTACTTACAGTGTAATTATTAACAGCGTCACCTGTTACAAGCGTTCCTTTTTCATTATATGAAGCGTTTTTTACAACAATAGAATTTGCATCTAGTTCGTGTGTATCGTCAAAAATATCTTTTAAAATCGCATCTGCTTTTTTGATCTCTCTTTGATCACCATTGTAAGTAATTGTCCACTCAATTGTTTGCGTCTTTGGATCATATTTACTTGTTTTATTTAAGTGTGTACCACGAGAAACCGTTACAGTAGAGCTTGCGTTTTGTTGCTTTTGATTATCACTCGTTATCGTAACGTTATTTCGGAAACTTTTAATATTTTCATCAGTAATTTTTGTGGCATATTCGATTTGATATGCTTTATTGATAGAATCTTTAAAAGCAATCTCCAATTTTGAGCCATCTGATGAAATAATATTGTAATCTGTTGGCTCAGCTTCTGCACCACGCGTTACATTCCCATTAACATCAACTTCTAAATAATAAACTTTAATAGAATCTTTATTTAAGTTTGTACCTTGTGGAATGCTATCTTTAAAAATAGCGTTTTTAAGGGTGTCTTGCGTTTTGTTCATCTCTACTTTCCAATTAATTTCATTTGTATTAATTGGTCTATCAGGTAATCCTTTTTTATTCGTAGCTGTTTGTACATTAGGCTTAAAGTCAACTGTAATAGAAACATCCTTATCTTTAATTGGGAAAGGAATTTCTTGTGTTGTTGTACCTTTAATTTCAGCTCTATTAAATTCTGTCTTTAATTGTAGGTTACCAGCAACATCTGGATGCTCTTCAACATAATCGTTGAATGTCATCGTGACTTTTCCATCTTTTGTAACAGTAAAATTACCAATTTGATGGTTTTCACTATCATATAAAGGACTGTTAATTGTATTGTAAATCTTAAAATGTTTAGGAAGATCAAAAATATAGTAATCTCCATTTTTCACATTCATTGATTTTAAAAGTTCCCATGTAAACTCAATATTGGCAGGGGAATCTGTACTTGGACGGTTATCCTCTGTAAATGGTTTTCCGTCTTTATCCGTCAACTTTACACCGGTTAAAATGTTTGTTGTTATTTGCTTTGGACCTGAATTTGTATTCTCAGCAGGGTCGCTTGCTAGCTTTTGTTCTGGATTGTCAGTAGCAATTTTAGCTGCTAGGTTTTGTTCCGGATTATCAGTGGCAGTTTTAGCTGCTGGGTTTTGTTCCGGATTATCAGCGGCAGTTTTAGCTGCTGGGTTTTGTTCCGGATTATCGGTAACAGTTTTAGTTGCTGGGTTTTGTTCCGGATTATCGGTAACAGTTTTAGTTGCTGGGTTTTGTTCCGGATTATCAGTAACAGTTTTAGTTGTTGGATCTTGCTCCGGATTGTCAGTAACAGGTTTAGCTACTGGATCTTGCACTGGTTTATTAGTATCCTGTTTGGTGCCATCTTCTTTAGAGTCTTCTACCTGAACAGGAACTGATATAGGCTGAACCATTGTTCCTAAAGGAAAAGCGATTTGAACTGATTTTTCCCCAGTTTTTAAAGTTGAGTTAAACACGGTATCAACTTTAATTTTTCCTTTAGCGTCTTTCAAATTTTCTACTTGATCATTAAATATTAATTTTAATTTATTATCTTTAGCTGTTATAAAATATTGACCAATATTTTTTTGATCTGTTACTAAATCCCCTTGCAAATCTTTAGATACTTTTAATGCAAGTGGTATTTGAACTACTGCTGTATCATTTGCGTGTGCAACTTGTTGATCCTTTATTGACCAAGCGTATTCTACTTCAATGGTTGATCCTATCTTTACTAAGTTGCTAGGATTTTTTGCTTCGTCAATAATATGATTCGTTGCATCTTTCATTTCAACAGTGTCAAATAAGGAATCTCCTGTTAACGTTTCCGCTCTTACTTGATTGTATGGAAAACTAGCAAGTTGCGAAAATAGTACGAATACAATTAAACATACATTAAAAAGTTTTTTCATTTTTCCTCCTCTGAACATTCATTTGTCCATTGGGGACTTATTCCACATGAACAAATGGAATATTAAAAGTATTTGTTATAAGCTATTTATTTTTGTTATCCCTCCGTTTCTATACGCGTTCTCAGACAAACAGGATTATGTTCAAAGTAAAATTGTTTAACGTAAAACAAAATGTATATTTACACAGTTCTATGGAAATATACACAATTCGACAAAAAATGTCGAAAAAAATACTGATATAAAGAATGATATCAGACCTTCATATGTGAGATAGTTTTCATGTATATCTAGTAAAAAAGAATGGTTATAAAGGTAAGTTTTACGATACATACTAACCAAGGTAGTGTATCCCTTTGTGAAGGCTTATTTTTGCCTTAAAGTTATGTGGAAATAAAAATCTAGATAGGGTTGGTTTTGGTCAGAATGAAGACAATATGTACTTTGAAAATAGTCATTTATTTTGTCTAAAGAGAGTTGTGCGATTAGTGGACCGAAGTTGAAAGATGATAGTTTCTTACATTGTTAGAGAGATATAAGGATTACAGAATATTCGACTAACACGTTACTACGGTCATTTTTGAGCCTGTTTAAACAATAAGAAAGAAGGTGTTTTACTCCTTAGTTACAATATCTTTTTAGTAAAGATAAGCTTAAGTAACCTCCGCTAAAGATTATATACTTAAATGATAAAGAGTTCAACAATAGTTCACATATTTTCCCAAAAATAAAAACGGCTGTTTTATGTGGAATAAATCTACAAAACAGCCGTTTTTGGTATTAGATTTCTGTTAAAATTATTGGTTCACCGCGTGTTACGACAACGGTATGTTCACATTGTGCAACAAGACTTTTATCAGGTGTAACGAATGTCCAACCGTCGTCACCACGCTCAATAATATGATCAGCTTTCATAGAGATGAACGGTTCTACAGCGATAACAAGACCGTCTTTTAGAAGCGCATTATCCATTGGATCATAGTAGCTTAAAATGTGATTTGGTGCTTCATGTAAGCTAAGACCAATGCCGTGACCAGTTAAGTTTTGAATAACATTGTACCCACTTTTATGTGCGAAGTTTGAAACAGCACGACCAATTTGATTTTGTTTTGAGCCAGCTTTAACCTTTTTCATTGCTGTCCAAAATGCATCAACCGCTGCTTGGCAAAGTTTTTCTTTTTCCTCGTCTTCTCCAAGTACAAATGAAATACCTGTATCTGCATAATAGCCATCAAGTGCAGCAGATACATCGACGTTTACTAAGTCGCCTTCTTTTAATACACGATCTCCTGGAATACCGTGAGCAACTTCTTCATTTACACTAATGCAAGTTACACCTGGAAAATCATATTCTTTTTCAGGTGCAGAAATAGCACCATGCTCATCTAATACTTTTTTACCGATCAAATCAAGCTCTTTCGTTGTCATACCTGGCTTCGCTTGTTTTTTCATTTCTTCACGTGCAAGCGCAACGATGCGGCCGATTTTTCGTAAGCCTTCTAAATCTTGTTCATTACGAATAATCATGAAAACCACTGTCCTTCCTCGAATATATATCTTATCCGATTGTATCATGTTTATTTTCGTCCTGCTACTCGCTTGCGGTATGCGGGTTGATTCCTCTCATAAAGAATACATGACAATTGTCATATCGATGTCATGACGCATCATACTGTTTCCTAAGTTTTCCAAGTAATACAATGTAAATATAAGAAACAGCGGGGGTGGAGAGATGGAAAAGATTATTGAAGTAAATGGTGTTTCTAAAACATTTAAACATAAAAGCGCAGTAAATAATGTTTCATTTCATGTAAATAAAGGGGAAATAGTAGCGTTACTTGGTCCGAATGGTGCGGGAAAAACAACGACGATGTCGATGATGCTTGGATTAAAGGATCCAACAGAAGGTAAGGTCTTTATATTTGGAAAGAGTCCAAAGCATAGGGATGTTCGTAATAGCTTCGGTGCGATGCTGCAAGAAGTAAGTGTCATTGATAGTATTACGGTGGAAGAGGCAATTGAGTTATTCCGTAGTTATTATACGAATCCTATAGCGAAAGAAACGTTACTGCAGTTATCAAATTTAGAATCAGAGCGAAAGCAAAGATGTGAGAAATTATCAGGTGGGCAAAAAAGAAGATTAAACTTTGCGCTTGCACTTGCGGGAAATCCGGATTTGTTATTTTTAGATGAGCCGACAGTCGGAATGGATATTACGTCTCGAAGAACGTTTTGGGAAACGATTCGAAAGTTAGCAAGTGAAGGGAAAACGATTATTTTAACGACGCATTATTTAGAAGAAGCAGATGCTTTAGCAAATCGTATCTTATTATTTGCGAACGGAAAGATTATCGCAGATGGTACACCAGACGAAATGAAAGCAACGATTTCGAGAAAAACAATCACATTTTATTCGAAGGAAAGCATTCCTACAAAATTACTAAAGGAATTACCAAATGTAACAGAAGTAAAGTCAAACGAAGGACGCTTCATTTTAACAACGGAGGATACGGATGTAACTTTAAAAGCCATTTATCAAAGGAGTTTACCTGTAACAGATGTTTCAGTTGAACGTGGAAGCCTTGATGAGGCATTTGAACAGTTTGTCGCAAATCAGAAGGAGGAAATCGCATGAGAGCGTTATGGATGCAGTGCAAAATAGAAATTTTACGTACATTCCGCAATAAATTATTTATCTTTTTCTCATTATTAATGCCTGTTATGTTTTACTACATTTTTACAAATGTTGTTCAAGTACCACAAAACGGAGATGCGTGGAAAGCACATTATTTAATTTCGATGGCAACTTTCAGTATTGTAGGGACTGCACTCTTTAGTTTCGGTGTGAGACTTTCTCAGGAAAGAGGGCAAGGATGGACACATCTTCTAAAAATTACACCGCTTCCAGAGGGAGCATATTTAACAGCAAAAATTATCGCTCAAACAGTAGTAAATGCTTTTTCAATATTAGTTATCTTTATTGCAGGGATACTAATTAATCATGTTGAGTTAACGGTAGGGCAATGGATTGGTGCGGGGTTATGGTTATTGTTAGGGGTAACACCATTTTTAGCGTTAGGAACAGTAATAGGTTCCATTAAGAAGGCGGACGCAGCTGCTGGCTTAGCAAATATTTTAAATATGAGTTTAGCTATAGTTGGCGGGTTGTGGATGCCGATTGAAGTATTCCCAAAAATATTAAGAACGATTGGTGAATGGACACCGACATACCATTTCGGAAGTGGTGCGTGGGATATTGTAGCTGGAAAATCAATTGGATGGGAAAATATCGCGGTATTAGGAGGTTATTTCCTTATATTTGTTGTAGTATCAATATATATAAGAAAAAGACAGGAAGCGGTATAAATGATAGAGAAGAAGAGGGTTGAGATTTTTCCGAAACATATGGGATTCTTTCCATACATGTGGTTTGTTTATCTATTATTTCCAATTTATCACTTAGCACAAGCATCAGGATGGAAGCTTGTGCTAGGAAGCGGTATGTTGATACTTTTTATTATTACATACCGTCAGCTATATTTTGTTCAGAGGACGTTTGTTTTTTGGGCATGCATTCAAATGATACTCATCTTTTTATTTGCTTTATTTTATAATCCTTTTATGATATTTTTTGGCTTTTTCACAGCAAGTGCGATGGGATTTGCGCCAAATAAGAAAGTATTTCGAGTGCTGTTATGTTCGTTAGTTATCATGCTTGGAGCATTTTTATTTGTAAATATGAATCAACTAACAACTACAAGTTTAGTAAATATCGTTCCGATGTTTATTTTAATGCTTCTTACGCCATTTGGTATGCGCAATTTTAATCAGAAAAAGATGTTAAAGAACCAACTGAATGAAGCAAACGAGCAAATTAAAGACTTAGTAAAACGTGAAGAACGGCAGCGGATTGCAAGAGATCTTCATGACACATTAGGACATACGTTATCTCTTATTACTTTGAAAAGCCAGCTTGTAGAGAAGTTAATTGTGAAAAATCCGGAGCGTGCAAGTGTGGAAGCGAAGGAAATTACACAAACGTCTCGTACAGCCTTAAAACAGCTGAGAGAATTAATTTCTGATATGCGTATGATTACGGTAGAAGAAGAGCTAGAGCAAATAAAAGCGATCTTACAAGCAGCTAATATTGAATTAGAAGTGAGGCAAGAAGCAAGATCGAGCTCGTTATCACCAATTGAACAAAATATTGTCGGGATGTGTTTACGTGAGGCCGTTACAAATGTTGTAAAACATAGTAAGGCAACGCGATGCGCAGTTTCTGTATTAGAATCGCAAGGTGAGCTGATTTTGAAAGTAGAAGATAACGGAATCGGTTTAACAGATCAAAATCATGATGGAAATGGTATCCGTGGCATGAAAGAACGAATTGCTCTTATTGATGGATTTGTTGAACTAGGTACAATCAATCCAGGGACGTTGTTAACAGTAAAAGTTCCAGTTGTTATTAGAACAGGAAAAGATGAGGTGAGGGCATGATCCGAATTATTATTGCAGAAGATCAGCGGATGCTTCGTGGTGCGTTAGGGGCTCTGCTTGATCTAGAAGATGATATCGAAGTAATTGGGCAAGCTGCGAACGGGGAAGAGGCGTTAAAATTAATTGAATCGTTAAAGCCAGATGTAAGTATTATGGATATTGAAATGCCGATTCAAAGTGGATTAGATGTTGCTGAAGCGTTAAAGAAAGAAAAATCATCATGCAAAGTAATGATTTTAACAACATTTGCACGGCCGGGATATTTTGAAAGAGCAATGAAAGCTGGTGTGCACGGCTATTTGTTAAAAGATAGCCCAAGTGAAGATTTAGCAGCAGCAATTCGTAATGTAATGAAGGGAAAACGAGAGGTCTCCCAAGATTTAATGTTCGGCCTATGGCAGGAGCAAAATCCGTTGTCAGATCGCGAAAAGGAAGTATTGTTGCTTGCGAAAGAAGGAAAGACGGCAAACGAAATTGCGAAGGCACTTTATCTTTCGCCGGGTACAGTGCGTAATTATATTTCTGAAGTATTAACGAAGCTCGATGCGAAAAATAGAATTGAGGCAATTACAATTGCAGAAGAAAAGGGTTGGATATGAAAAGAAGTTTACCTATGATTGGTAAACTTCTTTTTTTATTATTGTACCGCTATTACTTTATTTATTTTTTGTAACGGTTTGTAACCGTGTGCTTCAAATGCCTTTGCAAATTCATTTGATACGGCAGTTCCATATAAATCTTTTGCAGCTTGTACGATATGAGATTGAAGTGATTCAAAGTCTTCAGCGGAAGTTGCATAATTTTGCAATGTACGCATAACAACTTTACTTACTTTTTCATTTCCTTGCTTTTGAACAGCAACACCGTTATATGTTTTACCTTCAGCTAATTGATATAATACGTGACTGATAATACCAGAATTCACGTGTGATTCTTGATTATTACCATCGTTATAGAAATCTTGTAAATTTGTATATAATTTATGACCGCCGTCACCAATTTCCCTTGGGATATCACGAATTGTTAGGCCACCTAATGTATCGCCCATAATCCAGTTTCCTTTATCTTTCTTTACGTAATATTCGATTTGTGTACCCCAGAAATCCGCTAATCCCTCGTTTAGTGCAGATGTTTCAGCGCTTGGATATCTCACGACTTTATTTTTCGTCGTGCCACTGAATACAGCATGTCCAAATTCATGAGCTGTTACATCAAGAGCGGATGTTAGTTTTCCGTCTAAACCATCACCAAATACCATTTGGTTCCAAGCGGGATGCCAAAATGCATTTACATAGTCTTCTTTTACACCATCACTAACTTCAGTAGAATCAAAACCGTGTACACTAGCGACAACTTTTGAATCTTTATTGTCGTAACTTTTTAGATTATGTTCTTTCTTAAAGTAATCGTAAATATCACTCATGTTCTTCATAGCGCCCGCGGCTTCTTTATCTGCAAAATTAGGAGTACTACTTGAAATTAGTGTCCCTGGATAACCAGCTTGACTATATCCCCCGAGGGAATCGGCGTAGTTTGCATTATAAATATAAATACCATTTCCGCGTGATAAATCCGCTAAATAAAATTTTCCATCAGTTCCTTTGGCAATATTGAAATAGATGTTTTCTTGAAGTGCATTTTTCCCAGTTCCTTGCTCACTTGCGGGGGATAATCTAGGTGATGTTACTTGATTTATAGTCTTATTCTCTTTGTTTTTAATGAATTTTTCTTGGAAAAGTACTTCGCCAGTTTTTAAATCAACTATAGCATTGCCGTTTATAATTTGTTCATTGTTTTCATAAGTAAATGTAATAACAGTTGCGAATGTATAATAGCCATCTTTTTTCTTATAAACAACGGTTTCGCTAGAGAATTCTGTCTCAACTGCATCACTTGGAATTTGAACTATATCGCGTAATTTAGATTTTACTTCATTTTTCGACAAAAAATTTGTTATAGTAAGATTAGGTTGTTGATTTAAATTTTGAACAACTTTACCACTAACAGTTGTGATTACTCCATTTTTATCTACTTTTACAATGAGATCTTGGCCATATACTTTATAGTTTTTATATGTTTGTGCAAGGCGAACTTCGGTTTGATTTTCTTTGGTTTCTTTATTTGTAGGTTGGAAATCTACATTTTTTTCAGTAGTGACTTGTTCTTGTTGAGCTTTCGCCCCATTTACCTCACCTTTTAAATACTTTTTAGCAATATTTTCTTTCGTATCATTTTGAGGTTGTGTTAATTTACCGATTGTTAAACCAGGCTGAGCAATTTCAACTTTGACTGCACCTTTGTCTAATTCTTGAGCATGAATAGCTTCTGTTGATAAAGGGCAAAGAAGACCGAATGTAACGAAAGCACTAGCAAGTTTTCTATAATTCATCTATAACACTCCTAATCTATTATTGTATGTGAGATGAATTGTATGAAAAATTTGCCGAATTTTATATATATTATGCATTATTTCATATCAAAAATTGTCGAATTCACATTATTGTAGTGGTATGACAACTCAAAAAATTAGATTGTTCTAATGGGATGGTGAGTAAGTATGCACGCAGAAAAATTAGGAAGTGAAATTAAGAGAATTAGGGTGATGAGAGGATTAACACAGAAACAGTTATCCGAGAACATATGTCATCAATCGGAAGTAAGTCGAATTGAATCGGGCGCGGTATACCCAAGTATGGATATATTGCAAGGTATCGCAGCAAAATTACAAGTTCCCATTATTCATTTTTATGAGGTACTCATTTATTCTGATATTGAAAGAAAAAAACAGTTTAAAGATCAAATCATTATGCTTTGTAAGCAAAAAAGATATAAAGAAATTTATAATAAAGTATGGAATGAGCTGAAAAAGGAAGAATATCATCCTGAATTTCAGCAGTTTCTTCAATGGCAATATCATGTAGCAGCTTACATATTAAAGAAAATCGATTACGAATATTGTATTTTAGAATTGAAAAAATTGTTAAATCAACAGTTAGCTGGAATAGACGTATACCAAAATCTTTATATAGAAAATGCGATTGCAAATATTTATGCTGAAAATAGCTATTTTAAGAAGAGTATTGAGTTATTTGAAGATATATTAAAACAATTAGATGTATTGCATGATAATGAAGAATTTGAAGTGAAGGTAAGATATAATCATGCAAAAGCATTATATTTAGATAATCAATATGAAGAGTCACTTTATCAAGTAAATAAAGCGATTGAAATATCATGCCGAATTAATAGTATGGCATTAATTGGACAGCTATATTATCAAAGAGGTGAATGCCTAGGGAAGTTGGAGTACGATGAGGCAGAGGTTGAAGATGCATATAAAAAGGCAAGTTTCTTTTTTGATATATTAGAAATGCATGCATATAAAGAAGCGCTCGTAAATAAAATCAGTAGATAAATATCCTAAAAAATGGGTATGCATAATTGCATATAATAGGGATAAATTTTCATGATATATTAAAATAAAAAATGTGGGTGATGGAATATGAAGAAATTACTTATTGGTAGTTTATTAACGTTAGCGATGGCATGGGGTATTTCATTAGGCGATACGGCATTAGAGAAAAGCCATATAATTTCTCATAACGATCAAGAGGTACAATTAGCTAAAGATTTACCTTTTGAATATTAAAAAACAACCGTCTTACTTAGGCGGTTGTTTTTTTATGGAGTAACATCCAAACGTCTTTACTAGAAACAGGTTTGCTAATAAAGAATCCTTGAATGTGATCACAATTTTGTTTATGTAAAAATTCCCATTCTTCTGCTGTTTCTACACCTTCTGCAATCACTTTTAAATTTAGTTCTTTTGATAGTGTAATAATGGAAGAGACAATTGCTTCTTCTAAAGGACTAGTTGTAATTCCACAAATAAACTCTCGAGCGATTTTTAATGTGTTGATTGGGTATTTTGTTAAATAAGCTAAAGAACTATAACCAGTTCCAAAGTCGTCGATTGAAATTTGAATACCGAGATTTTGAAGTTGTTCTAGTTTTGCAACTACAGATTGATTTTGATTAATTGCGATGCTTTCCGTAATTTCAATATCTAGTGCTTCTGGTTTCAGTTCTGTTTCTTCCAACACCTTTGAAATAGTTGGGATTAAATCTGCATGGTTAAATTGAACAACAGATAAATTTACACCAACTTTTAAGTGAGAAAAACCTTGATTATGCCATCTTTTTGCCTCTAAGCAGGCAGTACGTAAAATCCAATTGCCAAGTTCAATAATAAAACCAGTTTCCTCTGCTAGAGGGATAAATTGGGCAGGAGATACGATACCGAGTTTTGGATGCTTCCAACGTATTAATGCTTCAAAACCGATAATTTGTTTTGTTTTTGTGCTTACTTGTGGCTGGTATTCAAGGAAAAATTCATTTTGTTGTAATGCTTTTGAAAGTTCACCTTCTAAGAATTGAATTTCATTTTGAGCGATACTCATTTCTTTTGAGAAGAAAACAAATCTGTTTTTTCCATTTGCTTTCGCACGGTACATAGCCATATCAGCATTTTTCATTAACTCATTTACATTAGTTCCATAATCAGGGTACATCGCAATTCCGATACTTGGTGTAATAGAGAGTTCTTCGCCTTGAATGAAGAATGGTTTGTTTAAAATAGTTAAAATCTGTTCAGCTATAAAAATTGCACTTTTTTCTGAGTACATTTCTGGTAATAGAATTGTAAACTCATCTCCACCTTGGCGAGCGACGATATCTTTTGAACGCAAGCAACCGCGTAATCTTTTTGCTACTTCAATTAATAATAAATCTCCGACGTCATGACCAAGTCTATCGTTAATTTTTTTAAATCGATCTAAATCAAGGAATATGACGGCAACATCATTTGCGTTAGTTTGGGCTGTATTTAAAATGGCTTTTAAATCTTTTTCGAACTTTCGGCGATTTGGTAATCCAGTAAGTGCATCGTGAAAGGCTAAATGCTCTACTTGTTTTTGTTTTTCATATAAAGTTGTAATATCACGCGCTATCCCAAACATTCCGACCACTTCTTTGTTTATAAAAGTAGGGATAAGTGTAATATGAAGATAATAATAATAGCCTTCTTGTTCTTTTGTACGAACTTCTAACGTTTGTGGCCTACCTTCCTTTGTAATTTGTAAAGCCTTCTTTAGTAGTTCGTGGTCTTTTGAATCAATGAAGTGTACCAGAGAATAGCTTCCTACTTCACAATAATAGGCAGTAAATAAGCTTTCGCATGCCTTATTAGATTGTTGAAAAATGCCATTCATATTTAAAGAGAAAACGGCATCGGGATGATCTTCGAATAAAGACTTATAGCGTTGTTCACTTTTTGATAATGCAAATGCACCTTCTTCAACTTCGTCCTCTAGTTGTGTAGTCAACTGTTCATATGTAAGGATTAGTGCTTGATTATCTTTCCACATGTAAAGTTGCCGCAAGAATAACAAAATAAGTGATAATACAAGACCAATTAACATAAATTTATCATCCCAAGGTTGAATGATAATAAAGGAAAAAGTAATAATTATACTAAAATAAGGTAGTATAAAACGTACATAATCGAATCGATAATATTTTGCTTTCGTTTCATGCTGCATTGGTTTATCCAATATATATAGTATGGAAGAAAGTCCAATTAATAAAATAGAAGCAGTGTGTATTAAATAATTAAATTCAGGAGAAGTTTTCATCCCAAAATTTAATTGAAACAGATGAATGTAACCGTATACGAGTATAATAGTGAAACCGATAATTAATGCGATTCTACTAGAAGAATATTGTTCTCTTCTATAAAGACTAATAACGGCGTAAATTACTAATGATTGTGCAATAAAATAGCCAATTAAAATCCAAGTTTCCTTTGTTAACATACGGAAGCTTGAAAGGTCCAAGATAAAAGTTAAAGTGAAATAAATGTTCATAATAACAATAAAGATGCTATCGAATGAAAATTGAGCAAGACCCTTAATAGAGTAAATTTTTATAAACTTTATAGCAAATCCAACAAAGAGTAAAACATATTGTATGATAAAAAAAGGTAATGCTTTATATGAGAATATAACTTGCTCATGAATGGAAAGTGAATGAAGGAATAAAGTTATCTCCATAGCTAACCCGCATAGACAAGTACATAATAATAAAATCCAAAATAATTTATCACCATGTGTCATTTTTCTAATCGCTTTACATAAGCAATAGCAAGAAAAAAGTGCAGCGAAACAGAATAAGAAAAGAATCCCGGTTTCTTTTATATTCAACTCATTTGGTATAAGGAATATCCAAAGAGCAAATATAAATATGTATATTATGACAGATTGTATATACTTTTTTTGATTAATCATATTATGACTCCGTTTCAATAAAGTTGAATCTCGGGGAGAAAATGCTAATTTAAATAATAGCATATAAAATAGAATGTTTTTTACTATAAAAATTACTTTTTTGAAAAAATGGTACAAAGTTACAATTTACCACTGTAACTTTGCACCACCTATTCTTTTCATTCCTCTTATAGCAGAAAGTTCGTCTATTAATTGGAATAGTGCTAAGTCTTTTTGTTTACTTTCAATCATAATATCGAAATTATGATTGTTTTTTTTCGCAATGTGTAAGAAGGGCTTAATAAACTCTAAATCGATATATTCAGCATGGGCCCTAAATTCTTTTTCCGATCTCGGGGAGGAAATGTGAACTTTAGGAGAAATATTTGTATGTGACCAAGTTTCAAAAATTGCAGGAAGCAACTCTTCTAGTGGTTCTTCGCAAAGATTGGCCATATGATGATGATAATCAAATACAAATGGAATATTTTCTTTTTGGCAAATTGATAAAGTTTCAGCAGTTGTATATGTTTTATCATCGTTTTCAAGAGTCATTTGTTTTTTTATATGTGTAGGAAGTTTTTTTATGTTTTCATGGAAGCGCTCAATTGCCTTTTCTTTATTTCCATAGGCTCCACCTACATGAATATTAATGTAAGAAGAATCTGCAATGCCTATAGCATCTAATATTTTATAATGATAAGTCATATCCGTAATAGCGTTAGTAGTAATATGTGGCTTGTCGCTTGTAAATAGCGTAAATTGATTTGGATGAAAACTTATTCGTAAATTGTGTTCTTTAATTAAAGCCCCTATTTTACGCCAAAGTGGTGTGAATACCCCAATATAGTCAAACTCGACTTCGGGATGTGTTGCAAGTGGGACGATGGAAGATGATAGGCGATATAGTGGGATTTCATGTGCTATATTGTAATGAAGGATACGTATTGTGTGCTCTAAATTTTGCCTTATAACATGGTACAGTTTGTCTTCTCGTTCTTGCTTGCTGAGTTTCTTAAAGCTTGTAAACGTCATTGTTTTGGCAGGAGAACAGTCCCAGAGTGCCATTGCATGTGAGACATATCCAAACCGTATAATCATATGAGATACCCCCTTTTATTCATTGTTTTTCCTATAAAAAGAAAGCAAGCATTGTTCCAATCCATTCCTTTCCTCTATCGATAAGAGAAGGCGGGTTTACATCACTATAGGAAAGTACGGATGCATTCTCTAGATCTTCATGGAATTTATTTTTTACTGTTTGAATGAAATGTTTATTATATAACAGGCAGTTTATTTCATGGTTAATATATAAACTTCTCATATCAAAGTTTGCCGTTCCGATATCACAAATATCATCGTCCACTATAATAATTTTGGCGTGAAAAAATCCTTGTTGAAATGCATAAATATTGCAACCAGCCTGTATTAATTTTCGGCAGTACGGGAATTTTGCTTCTCGAACGAGAGGGTGATCAGCTTTTTCTGGAACAAGAATTGTGATTTGAACCCCTCTTTCTCTTGCTTTTAATAAGGCATTCATAATTTTTTTTCCAGGAATGAAATATGGTGTACCGATACAGATTTCTTTTTTTGCCCCGTTAATTAAATGTAAAAAAGTATGTTGTAAATAAGCACCATCAGTCGGAATAAATTGATGCAGGATGGTACCTGGTTTTTGTTTTGGAAAATAAAGAGAAGCATCCAATAAATTCTGTTTCGTATCATCAAACCAGTCATGCAAAAATTGCTTTTGTAAATCTTGAATCCCTTCTCCTGTAAGACGTAAATGATAGTCTCGCCATAATCCTAAATATTCATTATGCCCTAGATACTCTTCGCCGATATTAAATCCCCCGATATAGCCGGTTTTCCCATCAATCACTGTAATTTTCCTATGATTTCTTTGATTAGCAGAAAAGAAAGGCAGAGGAAATTTTACCTTATGACAAAATGAAAAAGATATACCATGTTTTTGCAGGGAGCGAATAGCTTCGTTTGATAAAGAATGGCTGCCAAATCGATCAAGTAAAAGTCGTACTTCAATTCCTTCCTGAGCCTTATCAATCAGCAATTTTAAAAATTCACGACTGATTTTATCGTTTTTTACAATGAAGAATAAAATATGAATGTGATGCTGTGCTTGTTTTATATCAGTAAATAAAGCGTCATATAAATCTTTCCCGTATGTATAAAGGTGAAAATCACTTTGACGTAAAGGGAAAGTGCGAGGGCTTACTCGTTTTAAATGAAGAAGTCGCCCGTATGAAAGGTCAATTGTAATCCAAAGAGCAACGGATATTAACAAAAGAGATAAGTAGAGCATCAGTGAATTCCCTCCTTCGCATTCTTTTCACCTTCAGTGTGTTACAAATGATACGGGTAGCATGGCTCTTATTATAAATTTTATTAGAGGATAGTATGTTGCACTGATTAAAGTTTCACTTTATCCCGCTTTAACGGGCAGTAAGCCATTCAACTCAAAACTGTTGAATAAGTAGAAGTTAGTTTGGAAATCAACTGCCCGTAAAAGCCCGATTGGTTCAACTAATAATCAGCGGGGGATGAACCGCCCCTACTGATTAAAGTTTCACTTTATCCCGCTTTAACGGGCAGTAAGCCATTCAACTCAAAACTGTTGAATAAGTAGAAGTTAGTTTGGAAATCAACTGCCCGTAAAAGCCCGATTGGTTCAACTAATAATCAGCGGGGGGATGAACCACCCCTACTGATTAAAGTTTCACTTTATAGTTTCACCGAAATAAACAGCTTTATGAAAAAATGTGTTGTTCTATAACAAAAAACTGTTGACTGAATGCTCACTCATTATATAATGGGGATAGGGGATATAATTCAGAAAATTATATATTTTTGAAGATTCGAAAAAAGAAAGAGGGCTTACAAAGAGAGGGGTAGCATAAAAATGAATAGCTTACTGATCATTAATTGGCTGGCTGCCATTGCTGTTATTGCTTATGCAGGATATTTGTTTGTATATCTTATACGGACGAGAATGGCCTACATACAATTAGGGAAAAAAATTGAATTTGACCGTCGTTTTAAAGAGCGTTGGGATCTCCTTAAGGTCAATGTTTTCGGTCAGAAAAAGCTGCTGAAAGATAAGAAAAGCGGCATCATTCACGTTATGTTCTTTTACGGATTTATTCTTGTCCAATTTGGAGCAATTGACTTCGTTTGGAAAGGACTCGCACCAGGATCACATCTTCCACTTGGACCACTATACCCTGCATTTACATTCTTCCAGGAAATTGTCACACTTGTTATTTTAATTGCAGTATTTTGGGCTTTTCATAGACGTTATGTAGAAAAGCTTGTTCGTTTAAAACGTAACTTCAAATCAGGTCTTGTTCTTATCTTTATCGGTGGCTTAATGATTTCTGTGCTACTTGGTAACGGTATGGGAATTATATGGCATGGCGAGGAGCTTTCATGGAGTGAACCAATTGCTTCTGCAATCGCTTACGTTTTTAGCGGGATAAATGAAACCGTAGCCATTTCAGTGTTCTATTTTTCTTGGTGGGTGCATTTACTAATTTTGTTAACGTTTTTAGTGTATGTTCCACAATCAAAACATGCGCATTTAATTGCGGGACCAGCTAATGTATTCTTCGGTCGTCTTTCAAACCCAGGGAAGCTTGAAAAGATTGATTTTGAAGATGAAACGCAAGAAACATTTGGTGTTGGTAAAATTGAAGACTTTAGACAAAATCAACTTATTGACTTATACGCTTGTGTAGAGTGTGGCCGTTGTACAAATATGTGTCCGGCAACAGGAACAGGAAAAATGTTATCGCCGATGGACTTAATTTTAAAACTTCGCGATCATTTAACTGATAAAGGAGCTGCGGTAACATCAAAAGCACCGTGGGTTCCAGTAGTTGCCTTCAATAATACACAAGGAAATCAGTTAGCGATGATGGCAGCTGGAAAAGGACAACAAGAATCAGCGTCTACAACACTCGCTTACGATCCGAGTTTAATCGGAGATGTTATTACAGAAGAAGAGATTTGGGCATGTACAACGTGTCGTAACTGTGAAGATCAATGCCCAGTTATGAATGAGCATGTTGACAAAATTATTGATTTACGTCGATATCTCGTTTTAACAGAAGGAAAAATGGACGCGGAAGCACAACGCGCGATGACAAATATCGAGCGTCAAGGAAATCCGTGGGGGCTGAACCGTAAAGAGCGTGAAACATGGCGCCAAGGTGATGACGAAGTAACAGTTCCAACTGTAAAAGAAAAATCAAAAGCTGGGGAGGAATTCGAGTATTTATTCTGGGTTGGTTCAATGGGATCATACGACAATCGTAGTCAGAAGATTGCGATATCGTTTGCGAAGTTAATGAACGAAGCAGGCATTTCATTCGCAATTCTCGGTAATAAAGAAAAGAATTCTGGAGATACACCACGCCGCCTCGGAAATGAATTTGTATTCCAAGAGATGGCGACAAAGAATATCGAAGAATTTGAAAAGGCAGGAGTGAAGAAAATCGTTACGATTGATCCTCATGCTTATAACACATTTAAAAATGAGTATCCGGACTTTGGCTTGCAAGCAGAAGTCTATCATCATACAGAATTGTTAGCTCAGTGGGTGAAAGAAGGGCGCTTAAAGCCTGTTCACGCTATTGAAGAAACAGTTACGTACCATGATTCCTGTTATTTAGGAAGATACAACGAAGTGTACGAAGCGCCACGTGACATTTTGAAAGCGATTCCTGGAGTGAATCTTGTAGAAATGGCACGTAATCGTGAAACGGGAATGTGCTGTGGCGCAGGTGGTGGCTTAATGTGGATGGAAGAAACAACAGGTTCTCGTATTAACGTTGCTCGTACAGAACAAGCATTAGCTGTACAGCCATCCATTATTGGTACAGGTTGTCCATATTGCTTAACGATGATCAGTGATGGAACGAAAGCGAAAGAGGTAGAAGAGAAAGTTCAAACTCTTGATGTGACAGAGATTTTAGAACGATCTGTTATCGGACAGAAAAAAGAAGCGATGTAGTTTGTAAGAATGTATACAACTTTAGAAAGAGGTGCAATGATTGCACCTCTTCTCAACGTAGGGATACCGAGCGAGCGCTCAGTGTTAAAAAATGAAATGGGGGAAAGAAACATGAGTAAAACAGTTATTTTAAGTGCTGCAAGAACACCAGTTGGAAAATTTGGAGGATCTTTAAAAGATGTAAAAGCGACGGAACTTGGAGGAATTGCAATTAAAGCAGCGCTTGAAAGAGCAAATGTTGCGGCTAGTGATGTTGAAGAAGTTATATTTGGAACGGTTATTCAAGGTGGGCAGGGACAAATTCCATCGCGCCAAGCTGCGAGGGCTGCTGGAATCCCTTGGGAAGTGCAGACGGAAACAGTGAATAAAGTTTGTGCATCAGGGCTTCGTGCGGTTACTTTAGCGGATCAGATTATTCGTACTGGCGATCAATCACTGATTGTAGCTGGCGGTATGGAGTCGATGAGTAACAGTCCTTACATTTTACGTGGAGCAAGATGGGGATACAGAATGGGCAACAACGAAGTTATTGATTTAAACGTTGCTGACGGTTTAACATGCGCATTTTCAGGTACACACATGGGCGTTTATGGCGGAGAAGTTGCAAAGGAAGATGGAATTTCTCGCGAAGCGCAAGATGAATGGGCATATCGTAGCCATCAGCGTGCGGTTTCAGCGCATAAAGAAGGGCGTTTTGAAGAGGAAATCGTACCAGTAACGATTCCGCAAAGAAAAGGCGATCCTATTGTCGTTGCAAAGGATGAGGCGCCACGTGAAGATACAACGATTGAAAAGTTAGCAAAGTTAAAACCTGTATTTGATAAGACAGCGACGGTGACAGCTGGTAATGCGCCAGGACTAAACGATGGTGGTGCCGCACTTGTATTAATGAGCGAAGACAGAGCGAAGCAAGAAGGAAGAAAGCCATTAGCGACAATTTTGGCGCATACAGCAATTGCAGTGGAATCTAAAGATTTCCCAAGAACGCCAGGTTATGCAATTAACGCATTGCTTGAAAAAACAGCCAAGACAATTGAAGACATCGATTTATTCGAGATTAATGAAGCATTTGCAGCGGTAGCAATCGCAAGTACAGAAATCGCAGGAATTGATCCAGAAAAATTGAATGTAAATGGCGGCGCAGTGGCGATGGGACATCCGATTGGAGCAAGCGGAGCGCGCATTATCGTTACACTAATCCATGCACTTAAGCAGCGCGGCGGCGGAATTGGAATTGCTTCGATTTGTAGCGGTGGCGGTCAAGGGGACGCAGTGATGATTGAAGTTCACTAATTAAAGTTCGAGGGTATAAAATTTATTAACAATTAAGGGGGAAGAAAAAATGGGTGTACAAAACATTGTTGTAATTGGTGCAGGGCAAATGGGATCAGGAATTGCACAAGTATGTGCAATGGCAGGATATGACGTGAAGGTACAAGATTTAAAACAAGAGCAATTAGATAGAGGATTGGCTATCATTACGAAAAACCTAGCGCGCCAAGTAGAAAAAGGACGCATGAAGGAAGAAGAGAAGGAAGCGACATTAAATCGTCTTACAGTAACGCTTGATTTAGATTGTGTGAAAGAAGCGGATCTTATTATTGAAGCAGCTGTTGAGAAAATGGATATTAAAAAGAAAATCTTTGCGAATCTAGATGAAATTGCTCCAGAACACGCAATTTTAGCGACGAATACGTCATCTCTGCCAATTACAGAAATTGCAGCGGTAACGAAGCGTCCGGAAAAAGTAATCGGTATGCACTTTATGAATCCAGTTCCAGTTATGAAGCTTGTTGAGATTATTCGTGGTTTGGCTACCGATGATGCGGTATATGAAGCAATTGAAGATATTACGAAAAAAATTGGGAAAGTACCAGTTGAAGTGAATGATTTCCCAGGTTTTGTATCAAACCGCATTTTGCTACCGATGATTAACGAAGCGATTTATACGTTATATGAAGGTGTAGCGACGAAAGAAGCAATTGATGAAGTCATGAAGCTTGGTATGAACCATCCGATGGGGCCTTTGACACTCGCTGATTTTATCGGTTTAGATACGTGTTTATACATTATGGAAGTGTTGCATGAAGGATTAGGAGATAGTAAATATCGCCCATGTCCGTTATTACGTAAGTATGTGAATGCAGGATGGTTAGGGCGTAAAACAGGTCGTGGATTCTACGTTTACGAATAAATGCCCCCTTTGTTACAACATAGTGGTCTTACCAAATTATTTAAAGGATATATAGCAAATGGAGGCGGAATATATGAACTTTCGTTTTAATGAAGAGCAGCAAATGATGAGGAAAATGGTTCGGGACTTTGCACAGAAGGAAATAGCTCCCTTTGTTCCTAGCATGGAACAAGGGGTGTTCCCGAAAGAGATTTTGCAAAAGATGGGTGAACTTGGATTAATGGGTATTCCAGCGCCTGCAAAATACGGCGGGGCAGAAATGGACTTTATTTCTTACATTCTAGCAATTGAGGAAATCTCAAAGGTCAGTGCAACAGTTGGTGTAATTTTAGCTGTACATACGTCAGTTGGAATGAATCCGATTTTATATTTCGGAACAGAAGAACAGAAGAAAAAATATGTTTCTAAACTTGCAACCGGGGAATATTTAGGCGCATTTGCTTTAACAGAGCCAAATGCAGGATCAGATGCAGGGAGTTTGAAATCAAGAGCTGTGAAAAAAGGCAATCATTATATTATTAATGGATCGAAAGTGTTTATTACAAATGGTGGTGAAGCAAGTACATACATTGTATTCGCTTCTACAAATCCAGAGGCAGGAAAAAGTGGTATTTCTGCATTTATAGTAGAGAAAGATACACCTGGTTTAATCATCGGAAAAGATGAACATAAGATGGGACTTCTCGGTTCTCGTACAGTACAACTTACTTTTGAAGATATGAAAGTGCCAGCTGAGAATTTACTTGGGGAAGAAGGACAAGGATTCAAGGTGGCGATGGCGAATTTAGATGTTGGGCGAATTGGAATCGGTGCACAGGCGTTAGGAATTGCTGAAGCGGCGCTTGCATGTGCGATTGATTATGCAAAAGAACGAGAACAATTCGGGAAGCCCATTGCGGCGCAGCAAGGGATTGGCTTTAAACTTGCAGATATGGCAACAAGTGTCGAGGCAGCAAGGTTACTCGTATATAGAGCGGCATCTCTTAGGGCACAAGGATTACCATGCGGTAAAGAAGCATCTATTGCGAAATTATTTGCTTCTAAGACAGCGGTTGAAGTCGCGATTGAAGCAGTGCAAGTATTTGGTGGTTACGGTTATACGAAAGACTATCCAGTAGAACGATTTTTCCGTGATGCGAAAATCACGCAAATATATGAAGGAACAAGTGAAATACAGAAACTTGTTATTAGCCGTGCTTTATAAAAGGGCGAGGGGGAGACGGAGATGCATTTTAAACTATCAGAAGAACATGAAATGATAAGAAAAATGGTTCGAGATTTTGCTAAAAATGAAGTGGCACCAACAGCAGCTGAGCGTGATGAGGAAGAGCGATTTGATCGAGAATTATTTGATCAAATGGCAGAGCTTGGTTTAACTGGTATTCCATGGCCTGAAGAGTACGGCGGAATTGGAAGCGATTACTTAGCGTACGTAATCGCTATTGAAGAATTATCTCGCGTTTGTGCTTCAACAGGCGTAACACTGTCCGCGCATACTTCACTTGCGGGATGGCCAATTTTTAAATTTGGGACGGAAGAGCAAAAGCAAAAGTTTTTACGACCGATGGCTGAAGGGAAGAAAATTGGTGCATACGGCTTAACGGAGCCAGGATCTGGATCGGATGCTGGTGGAATGAAGACAATTGCAAAGAGAGATGGAGACCATTATATTTTAAATGGATCAAAAATTTTCATTACAAATGGCGGTATTGCTGATATTTATGTTGTTTTTGCGCTAACTGATCCTGAATCGAAGCAGCGCGGTACGAGTGCATTTATTGTAGAAAGTGATACACCGGGATTTTCAGTTGGGAAGAAGGAGAGCAAGCTAGGGATTCGCTCTTCACCAACGACTGAAATTATGTTTGAAGATTGCCGTATTCCTGTAGAGAATCTACTTGGAGAAGAGGGGCAAGGGTTTAAAGTTGCGATGCAAACATTAGATGGAGGTCGTAACGGTATTGCGGCGCAAGCTGTTGGTATTGCACAAGGGGCTTTAGATGCTTCTGTAGAATATGCAAGGGAGCGCCATCAATTTGGAAAACCAATTGCGGCGCAGCAAGGGATTGGCTTTAAACTTGCAGATATGGCAACAGATGTAGAAGCGGCACGCCTTTTAACATATCAAGCGGCTTGGCTTGAATCAGAAGGGCTTCCGTATGGAAAAGAATCAGCGATGTCAAAAGTATTTGCAGGGGATACAGCTATGAAGGTGACGACTGAAGCGGTGCAAGTATTTGGTGGTTACGGCTATACGAAAGATTATCCAGTAGAGCGTTATATGAGAGATGCAAAGATTACACAAATATATGAAGGAACACAAGAGATTCAGAGGCTTGTAATTTCTCGTATGTTAACGAAGTAGGAACGAAAGCGTAGGTATTTTCCTACGCTTTTTCCTTCCAAAAAATAATAGAGAGAGGTGAAGGGAATGGTTAAACATAATGTACATGCATCGGTGAAAGATGAAAAATTAGTTGCGTTAAGACGTGAACAAATGATTAAAGGTGCGGTGCAACTGTTTAAACAAAAAGGATTTCCGCGTACAACAACGAGAGAAATTGCAAAAGCGGCTGGATTTAGTATAGGGACACTTTATGAGTACATTCGTACAAAAGACGATGTTTTATATTTAGTTTGTGATAGTATATATGAACATGTAAAAGAACGATTAGAGGAAGTAGTGTGTACAGAAAAAGGGAGTGTAGAAAGTTTAAAGATAGCAATAACGAATTACTTTAAAGTGATGGACGAATTGCAGGAAGAAGTATTGATAATGTATCAAGAGGTACGCTTTTTACCGAAAGAATCACTTCCGTATGTATTAGAAAAGGAGTTTCAAATGGTAGGAATGTTCGAGGATATTTTAGAACAGTGTACGGAAAATGGAACATTTACATTAAATAAAAAAGAAATACAGCTTCTTGCCCATAATATTTTTATACAAGGGCAGATGTGGGGATTTAGACGCTGGGCGTTGCAAAAACTGTATACGCTCGAAGAATATACAGAAATGCAAATTAGGTATGTATTGCAAGGGGCCCATATGCTTCCGAAATAAGGAACAGACAAATTATAATTTTACTACCCTATAAAAGTTTCCCGTTTTTTTTGTAGCATATTTGTGCGACTTTTGTTTATAATGAATAGTATGGATTTTTTTAAGCAGGCCGTTATATATAAGGTTATATTTGATGAAAGGAAGTGCCGCATAAGTGGATTTTAAGCAATATTCACCAGAAGAGCTAAAAGAATGTTCAATGATTGAAGTTGTACATAGCGTTTTAGGGGATAAAAAACAAGCAACGACATTCAACGAGTTGGTTCAAGAAATCGCTCAAGTGCTGGGACTATCTCAAGAGCAAGTTAATGCGAAAATCGCACAATTTTATACAGACTTAAACATCGATGGACGTTTCATTAATTTAGGAGAAAATCGTTGGGGACTACGCAGCTGGTACCCATACGAGCAAATTGATGAAGAAATCTTGCCTCAACCAAAACCGAAGAAGAAACGTAAAGTTGAAGAAGACGGTTTTGACGACTACATTGAAGAAGATGAAGATGACTTCGACGATGCAGACGTAAGTGAAGATGAAGACGATGTAGAAGATTTGGACAAGGTTCTTGAAGAAGAAGACGGAGATGACGACGATCTTGATGATTTAGACGAAGATGACGACGACTTCGCTGAAGAAGAACTTGAGTATGATGAAACTGAAGAAGAAGAAGAGGAAGAACTGTAGTTCTTGACTTTTCATTATCGTCCATGTAGAATCATTTTTGGGCTCTTTAAAAAAGGACGATAATACTTTTAAAGTGTAAATATAAAAGAAAATTGCTCCCTACTTATTACTTTTTGTGATGAGGGGAGCAATTTTCTTTTTTGTTTTTTGTTTAGAAAATAAAAAGAGTCTAACAATAAGATGGATACAGTGTTATCTACATACGTTGCGTTTTGCAACGGTGATTATATAACAGCAAAATAGAAGGGAGCTTTTTCATGACTAAGTATATTTTTGTAACAGGCGGTGTAGTATCGTCTTTAGGAAAAGGTATTACAGCAGCATCTCTTGGAAGACTTTTAAAAAATCGTGGTTTAAACGTAACGATTCAAAAGTTTGATCCATACATTAACGTAGACCCAGGGACTATGAGCCCATATCAACACGGTGAGGTATTCGTAACAGATGATGGCGCAGAAACTGACTTAGACCTTGGTCACTATGAGCGTTTTATCGACATTAACTTAAACAAATACAGCAACGTAACAACAGGTAAAATTTACTCTTCAGTTCTTCAAAAAGAGCGTCGCGGTGAATATTTAGGAGGAACAGTTCAAGTTATTCCTCACATTACTAACGAAATTAAAGAACGCGTATATCGTTCTGGTCGTGAAACAAATGCGGATGTTGTTATTACAGAAATCGGTGGGACTGTTGGTGACATCGAATCTCTACCATTCTTAGAAGCAATCCGTCAAATTAAGAGCGACATCGGTCGTGACAATGTAATGTACATTCACTGTACGTTAATCCCGTACTTAAAAGCAGCGGGTGAAATGAAGACAAAACCAACACAACATAGTGTTAAAGAACTTCGTAGCTTAGGTATTCAACCAAACATTATCGTTGTTCGTACAGAAATGCCTGTTTCTCAAGATATGAAAGACAAGCTTGCATTGTTCTGTGACATCGATACAAAAGCAGTTATCGAAGCTCGCGATGCAGATACTTTATATGCGGTTCCATTATCTCTTCAAGAACAAAACATGGACCAAATCGTTTGTGACCACTTAAAATTAGACAATCCAGCTGCAGATATGACAGAGTGGACTGCTCTAGTTAACAAAGTGCGTAATCTTTCTAAGAAAACAAAAATCGCTCTTGTTGGTAAATATGTAGAACTTCAAGATGCTTATATTTCTGTTGTAGAAGCACTTCGTCATGCTGGTTACTCATTCGACACAGATGTAGAAGTGAAATGGGTAAATGCTGAGCACGTAACAGCAGAAAACGTAAAAGAATTAGTTGGTGATACAGATGGTATCCTTGTACCAGGTGGCTTCGGTGATCGTGGTGTAGAAGGTAAAATCGTTGCGATTCAATATGCTCGTGAAAACAAAGTTCCATTCTTAGGAATTTGCTTAGGTATGCAACTTGCATCAATCGAATTCGCGCGTAATGTATTAGGTTTAGAAGGTGCTAACTCTTCTGAAATCAACCCTGACACACCATATGCAATCATCGACTTATTACCAGAACAAAAAGATGTAGAGGACCTAGGTGGTACACTTCGTCTTGGTCTATACCCATGTAAGCTTGCTGAAGAAACAAATGCTTACAATGCTTATAATGAGCCGGTTGTATATGAGCGTCATCGTCATCGTTATGAGTTCAACAACCAGTTCCGTCCGGATATGGAAAAAGAAGGATTTGTATTCTCTGGTACAAGCCCAGACGGCCGTCTAGTTGAAATCATTGAATTAAAAGACCACCCTTGGTTCGTGGCAGCACAGTTCCATCCAGAACTTGTTTCTCGTCCAAACCGTCCACAACCATTGTTCCATGACTTCGTAAGAGCTTCTATTACGAATAAAGAGAGCAAGTAATAAAAAAAGCGCCTGAAATAAGGCGCTTTTTTTTAATATTCGTTTAACATTTCATCGATTGTAAATTTGATTCCGTGATAAGCAAATAAAGCTACTATTAAACTTGGGAATCCGTAGCGATTACCTTCATCGTCTGGAATAAGACCTTTTAACAGTTTTATATCAATATGTACGTCTGTATATCGTTCGAGTGATTCCGTACCTTCTTGAAGAGCAGAAATGCCGACAATAGAGTGTCCCTCTTCTTGTAGTTTTTTTGCAATTTCTACAACCGCTTCATCTGTTGAAAAACGGCTAATAAGAAGTACACGATCCGCAGAGGTTACTTCTGCTTCTTTACCATTTTCAAATAAGCGTTTTGCTTGCTTCATTGGTTCAGCACCGAATAGTGCTTCGGCAATAACGCCCTCCATCTCATTTGTACCATATAAATAAATGAAACCATCGCCAACTAGTGCTTGAGCAAGTAAACGAGCGCTATCTTCTATATTCATTTCTTCTTTTTGAGAAACTCTGGAGAAATAACCACTTAATTGAGTTGAAAAAATTTTTAACATAATGTTACTCCCTTCGTACGTGTTTGCCGGCTTTCATTATAGTTTATTTTTTTAGAAAGGTGAAATCGTAGGGTAGCATAACAAAATAGGAAACGGTAAAATAAGAAAGAATAGGAAGGAATTTGCCAAAGAATAGCGAAAATAAATCGTTAAGATATAAGAAGCTTTAAATCTTGTACTTACACAGAAAGGTTGGGAATTATGGAAGGTAAAATTTTAATCGTTGATGATCAATATGGGATTCGTGTGTTATTACATGAAGTGTTCCAAAAAGAAGGTTATCAGACATTCCAAGCAGCAAATGGATTTCAAGCTTTAGATATCGTGAAAAAAGATAATCCAGATTTAGTAGTGTTAGATATGAAAATTCCAGGCATGGATGGTATAGAGATTTTAAAGCATGTAAAAGAAATTGATGAGAGTATTAAAGTAATTTTAATGACTGCTTATGGAGAGCTTGATATGATCCAAGAAGCAAAAGATTTAGGAGCTTTAATGCATTTTGCTAAACCATTTGATATTGATGAAATTCGTCAAGCTGTGAGAAATGAGCTCGCTGTAGAGGCATAAAAATGAATTTTTTATAAAAAATATGGAAAAAAGCGTTTACATGGACTATTGTGCAGGTGAATACGGTTGAGTTTTTGAGTACAAGTTGTTATCCTATTGAGTGTAGAAAAAAGTCCGGTATGTAGATATACATATTTTACCTTATTCTGGTCATACTACCAGCGATAAGAACTTATCGGATACAAAAAACGTTTTTTAGGAGGATTCACCATGCCTTTAGTTTCTATGAAAGAAATGCTAAACAAAGCACTAGAAGGAAAATACGCAGTTGGTCAATTCAACATGAACAACTTAGAGTGGACTCAAGCTATCTTAGCTGCTGCGGAAGAAGAAAAATCTCCTGTAATCCTAGGTGTATCTGAGGGTGCAGCTCGTCATATGACTGGTTTCAAAACAGTTGTAGCTATGGTTAAAGCTTTAATCGAAGAAATGAACATCACTGTTCCTGTAGCGATTCACCTTGACCATGGTTCAAGCTTCGAAAAATGTAAAGAAGCAATCGATGCAGGTTTCACATCTGTAATGATTGACGCTTCTCACCACCCATTCGAAGAAAACGTTGAAACTACTAAACAAGTAGTAGAATACGCACACGCTCGTAACGTATCTGTTGAAGCTGAGCTTGGAACAGTTGGCGGACAAGAAGACGACGTAATCGCTGAAGGCGTAATTTACGCTGACCCAGCAGAGTGTAAGCACCTTGTTGAAGCAACAGGTATCGATTGCCTAGCTCCAGCTTTAGGTTCTGTACACGGTCCTTACAAAGGTGAGCCTAACTTAGGATTCGCTGAAATGGAACAAGTTCGTGACTTCACTGGCGTACCTTTAGTATTACATGGTGGTACTGGTATCCCAACTGCTGATATCGAAAAAGCTATCTCTTTAGGTACTTCAAAAATCAACGTAAACACTGAGAATCAAATCGAGTTTACAAAAGCTGTTCGTGAAGTATTAAACAAAGACCAAGAAGTTTACGATCCTCGTAAATTTATCGGACCTGGCCGCGACGCTATCAAAGCAACTGTTATTGGTAAAATTCGCGAATTCGGTTCTAACGGTAAAGCGTAAGAATAAAATTCCGTTTTGGAAACCGTCTAGTCTTTTAGACGGTTTCCTTTCGTTGTATAATGAAAGCGTGAACAAGTCTAAAGATTTTATCATTTTTGGTTTTTAAATAGAAAATAATGTGCATAGTCCTATTAATAAATGTGATAACGTATCTAAATTGATAAAGTGAATTCGATGAATAGTTGATCTTTATCTATTCGTGCTATAGGAGAAATGAAGATAATGGTTTCCTATTTATTGAGTTTTGGGATGGAAAGAGTAATTGAGATTCTTAAGGGGAGCTTTCTATAAAAAGATAGAAAGTAAATACATTCACAAGAAGGGAGCTCAATATGGAAAAATTGCTAATTGAAGGCGGAAGAGCTTTAAATGGAACAATTCGAGTAAGTGGTGCAAAGAACAGTGCCGTTGCATTAATTCCAGCGACAATTTTAGCAGATACTCCAGTAACTATTGGTGGTGTCCCTAATATTTCGGACGTGAAAATGTTAGGAGACTTACTAGAGGAAATTGGAGGGAAAGTAACTTATGGACAGGAGGAGGAGATAGTAGTCGATCCTTCTAACATGGTTGCAATGCCTTTGCCAAATGGAAAAGTGAAAAAATTGCGCGCTTCTTATTATTTAATGGGTGCGATGCTTGGCCGTTTTAAAAAAGCTGTTATTGGGCTTCCGGGTGGATGTCATTTAGGACCGAGGCCGATTGATCAGCATATTAAAGGGTTTGAAGCGCTAGGTGCACATGTTACGAATGAACAAGGTGCCATCTATTTAAGAGCAGATGAGCTACGTGGGGCACGTATTTATTTAGATGTTGTTAGTGTAGGAGCTACGATTAATATTATGCTAGCAGCTGTACGAGCGAAAGGTAGAACTGTTATTGAAAATGCAGCGAAAGAGCCCGAGATCATTGATGTAGCTACATTGTTAACAAGCATGGGAGCACGTATTAAAGGTGCTGGTACAGATGTAATCCGAATAGATGGTGTGGACTCTTTACATGGTTGTCACCATACTATCATCCCAGATCGTATTGAATCTGGTACGTATATGATTCTAGGAGCTGCATCAGGAGGAGAAGTAACGGTTGATAATGTTATTCCTCAGCATTTAGAATCAGTTACTGCAAAGCTAAGAGAAGCTGGTGTTCAAGTTGAAACGAACGATGATCAAATTACGGTGAACGGTAATAGAAAGCTAAAAGTAGTTGATATCAAAACGCTTGTATATCCAGGTTTTCCAACGGATTTACAACAGCCGTTTACGACGCTTTTAACAAAGGCGCACGGGACGGGAGTTGTAACAGATACAATTTACGGTGCCCGTTTCAAGCACATTGATGAATTACGTCGTATGAATGCTCAAATTAAAGTAGAGGGTCGTTCGGCAATTGTAACTGGTCCTGTGTTACTGCAAGGTGCAAAAGTGAAGGCGAGTGATTTACGAGCGGGAGCGGCACTTGTTATTGCAGGGTTAATGGCAGATGGAATTACAGAAGTAACAGGACTTGAGCATATTGATCGAGGTTATGAGAATATAGTGGACAAGCTTAAAGGGCTTGGAGCAAACATTTGGCGAGAACAAATGACAAAGCAAGAAATTGAAGAGATGAAGAACGCATAAGTGATACTTCCGCAAGGGGGAAGCGAAGCATCACTACTTGCGGAAGTACACTTTATAGAAAAACATGGTTCACAAAATACGGCAGAAATATAAAGGCTTAAAGGAGAGGGATTATCGTGGAAAGAAGTTTATCTATGGAGTTAGTACGTGTAACAGAGGCTGCAGCTTTATCATCAGCGCGTTGGATGGGGCGCGGGAAAAAGGATGAAGCAGATGGTGCAGCAACATCAGCTATGCGTGATGTATTTGATACAATTCCGATGAAAGGTACAGTTGTAATTGGTGAAGGTGAGATGGATGAAGCACCAATGCTATATATCGGAGAGAAATTAGGTACAGGATATGGACCACGTGTAGACGTTGCGGTTGATCCTTTAGAAGGGACAAACATCGTAGCAGCTGGTGGCTGGAATGCTCTTGCTGTTATTGCAATTGCAGACCACGGTAATTTGTTACATGCCCCTGACATGTACATGGATAAAATCGCGGTTGGCCCAGAAGCAGTCGGGGCGGTCGACATTGATGCGCCTATTATTGATAACTTACGTGCAGTTGCGAAAGCAAAAAATAAAGATATTGAAGATGTTGTAGCGACAGTTTTAAATCGTCCACGTCATCAAGAAATTATCGAAGAAATTCGTAAAGCTGGTGCTCGCATTAAATTAATTAATGATGGAGATGTAGCTGGAGCAATTAATACAGCATTTGATCGTACAGGTGTAGATATTTTATTTGGATCTGGTGGAGCACCTGAAGGTGTATTAGCAGCAGTTGCTTTAAAATGTTTAGGTGGAGAAATTCACGGAAAACTATTGCCACAAAACGAAGCTGAATTAGCACGTTGTAAAAAAATGGGCATAGAAGACATTAATCGTATCCTTCGTATGGAGGACTTAGTAAAAGGTGACGATGCAATCTTTGCAGCAACAGGCGTAACAGATGGAGAACTATTACGCGGTGTTCAATTTAAAGGTAGCGTAGGCACAACGCAATCCCTTGTTATGCGCGCAAAATCAGGCACAGTTCGCTTCGTAGATGGCCGTCATAGCTTAAATAAAAAACCGAACTTGGTTATTAAGTAAAAGGTGGAAGCGGCTCGCTCAGAATCGCAGGACATTGGAACTCTCGACCTTGAAGCGCTCTTTGCTTCGAGTGAGAGAGTGAAATGACCGGAGATTCTAGCCGCTGGAACTGGATTTAAGTAAAAAGCGGAGGTGGCTTGCTCAGAAGGGGAAGGCATTGGAACTCCTGACGAAGAGGCGTTTTGTGCCTCGCAGGAAGGGGTGAAATGACTGACCCTTCTAGCCACCGGAGCTGGATTAAATAAAAAGCGTAAGCAGCTCGTTCAGAATGGGAGGGGGATGGAGCTTCTGACGTAGAGGCGCTTTTTGCCTCGTAGGAAGACGCGAAGCCACCGACCATTCTAGCTGTTGAAGCTGGAACTAAATTAAATAAGAAGCGAAGACAAATTTTCTTGTCTTCGCTTCTTGTATTTGTGTTCCAACGTATTGATTAAAACTAGATAAAAGGGTTACAATAGTGAATATTACCCTACTTGAACTTATTGCCTTTCATTATTAATTATTTGCCTTCCGTATTTTTTCCCTTTACCCATGAAAAAAGAGAATAATGTTAAAGTGTGGTGTCTGAATGAATTTGTCAATTGCAGCATTAGAAAACATGAAATTAAAAGAGTTATACGAGCTTGCGAAAGAATTTAAGATTTCGTATTATAGCAAGTTAACGAAAAAAGAGTTAATTTTTTCTATTTTGAAAGCTCGAGCAGAAAAAGAAGGTTTCTTTTTCATGGAAGGTGTATTAGAAATTATTCAATCAGAAGGATTTGGATTCCTACGTCCTATCAACTATTCTCCAAGCTCAGAAGATATTTATATCTCAGCTTCGCAAATTCGTCGTTTCGATTTACGTAATGGAGACAAGGTTTCTGGTAAAGTACGACCTCCGAAAGAAAATGAACGCTATTTTGGGTTATTACAAGTTGAAGCTGTAAATGGAGATGATCCAGATTCAGCAAAAGAGCGTGTGCATTTCCCTGCATTAACACCATTATACCCAGATCGCCAAATGAAATTGGAAACGGAACCGAAAAAGTTACCGACACGCATCATGGATTTAATCGCACCAGTTGGATTTGGACAACGTGGTTTAATTGTTGCGCCTCCAAAGGCTGGTAAAACAAGTCTATTAAAAGAAATCGCGCACAGTGTTACAACAAATCATCCGGAAGCAGAATTAATTGTACTTTTAATTGATGAGCGTCCAGAGGAAGTAACAGACATTGAACGTTCTGTTAAAGGGGATGTTGTAAGTTCTACTTTTGATGAAGTACCAGAAAATCATATTAAAGTAGCTGAGCTTGTGTTAGAACGTGCGATGCGTCTTGTAGAGCACAAGAAAGATGTTATCATTTTAATGGATAGTATTACCCGTTTAGCTCGAGCTTACAACCTCGTTATTCCACCAAGTGGTAGAACATTATCAGGCGGTATCGATCCAGCTGCCTTCCATAGACCGAAGCGTTTCTTTGGAGCTGCGCGTAATATTGAAGAAGGCGGTAGCTTAACAATTTTAGCAACAGCCCTTGTTGATACAGGATCCCGTATGGACGATGTTATTTACGAGGAATTTAAAGGAACTGGAAATATGGAACTTCACTTAGATCGTTCATTAGCTGAACGTCGTATCTTCCCGGCGATCGATATTCGTCGTTCTGGTACACGTAAAGAAGATCTATTAATTCCAAAAGAACATTTAGACAAGTTATGGGGCATTCGTAAAACAATGCGTGATACACCAGACTTCGTTGAAAGTTTCTTACGTAAGCTTCGTCAAACGAAGACAAATGAAGAGTTTTTACAAAACATTGTTGCAGACTCGAAAAGGTATGTAACAACTAAGTAAAGGGAAAAAATCAGGACTCGCTTATTTTATAGTAAGCGAGTTTTTTATGCTGTTTAGGTGATATTAAAGAGGGAAATAAGTGGAAGAACTTGAGTTAGTCAGAGCTGGATGAGCCGCTTCAGCAGTTAAAATTTTTAGTCATTTCGCTCTCTTGCATGAAGCAAAGAGCGCTTCAAGGTCGAGAGTTTAAAGTGCCCTGCGATTCTGAACGAGCCGCTTCTGCTTTTAAAATGTATCCAGTTCCGACGGCTAGCTCTTCGTGTCTAAGAACCTCCCGCATTAAAGGTAAAAAGCACCTTTTATGGGAGAGAACCTTAGCCAGTCAGAGCTGAACAAGCCGTCTCCACTTTCAATTTAATATCCAGCTCCAGCGGCTAGAATCTCCGGTCATTTCACTCTCTCGCTCGAAGCGAAGAGCGCTTCAAGGTCGAGAGTTTAAAGTGCCCTGCGATTCTGAACGAGCCGTCTCCACTTTAAGATAATATCCAGTTCCGGTGGCTAGCTCTTCGCATCTAAGAACCTTCCGCCCGAAAGGTAAAAAGCACCTTTAGGGCGAAAGAACCTTAGCTGGTCAGAGCTGAGCGAGCCACCTCCACTTTCAATTTAATATCCAGCTCCAGCGGCTAGAATGGTCGGTGGCTTCGCGTCTTCCTACGAGGCAAAAAGCGCCTCTACGTCAGAAGCTCCATCCCCCTCCCATTCTGAACGAGCCGCTTGCGCTTTTAAAATTAAAAAGACAAAAACAGGTAGTTGCAAAATGAAGTTAGCCTTGTTATAATTTCATCATATGTGTTTCATCAATATAGTTGTGTATGCAGCTGAAGATGAAAAACTCTGTTTCGAAAATGATTCAGGGCGGAAGGAGATGAAAAGAATGAAAGCAGGAATTCACCCAGATTACAAGAAAGTTGTATTCATGGACACAAACACAGGCTTCAAATTCTTAAGCGGATCTACTAAAGGATCTAACGAAACTGTTGAGTGGGAAGATGGTAACACTTATCCATTACTAAAAGTTGAGATCAGTTCTGATTCTCACCCATTCTACACTGGACGTCAGAAGTTTGCTACTGCAGACGGACGCGTTGACCGCTTCAATAAGAAATACGGTCTTAAGTAATAAAAACATAAAACAGGCAAGTGTATGTATTCGCTTGTCTGTTTTTTTTGCGAAAATATTATACCTTTACCCTACTTTTAACTGAAAAGTAGATGAAAGGAGAGCTTCATGTACTTAATAAATCAAAATGGCTGGATTGAAGTGATTTGCGGTAGTATGTTTTCTGGCAAGTCAGAAGAGCTAATCCGCCGTGTGCGCCGTACGCAATTTGCAAAACAACATGCAATTGTATTTAAACCATGTATTGATAATCGATATAGTGAAGAAGATGTTGTATCACATAACGGATTAAAGGTAAAAGCAGTTCCTGTTTCAGCTTCAAAGGATATATTTGAACATATTACAGAAGAGCTGGATGTTATTGCAATCGATGAGGTGCAATTTTTTGATGGGGACATTGTGGAAGTGGTGCAAGTATTGGCAAATCGTGGCTATCGTGTCATTGTAGCTGGTTTAGACCAAGATTTCCGTGGTCTACCATTTGGACAAGTTCCTCAGCTGATGGCGATTGCTGAACATGTGACAAAACTACAAGCAGTATGTTCTGTATGTGGATCTCCAGCAAGTCGTACACAACGATTAATTGATGGAGAACCAGCGGCATTTGATGATCCAATTATTTTAGTTGGAGCTTCAGAATCGTATGAACCACGTTGTCGTCATTGTCATGCAGTACCTGCAAACAAAGATAAGTAAAACTCGCTGCGCAAGGCGGGTTTTTTTCAAAATAGAGAGAATGAGCGGTGTGAGCCGCTTACGCTTTTAAATATATCTAGTTCCGGTGGCTAGCTCTTCGCATCTAAGAACCTTCCGCCCGAAAGGTAAAAAGCACCTTTAGGTCGAAAGAACCTTAGTTGGTCAGAGCTGAAAGAGCCACCGCCACTTTTAAATATATTATCTAGCTCCAGCGGCTAGAATCTCCGGCCATTTCGCTCTCTCGCTCGAAGCAAAAAGCGCTTCAAGGTCGAGAGTTGAAAGTGGCCTGCGATTCTGAGCGAGCCGCTTGCGCTTTTAAATATAATTTGCGTTTTTTTGAGTAAGTACCATATACTATTTGTATTAGATACTAGGATGTAGAGGTGAATGATGTGTTAGATCGTTTGCAAGCTGTAGAAAACCGTTATGAGAAGTTAAATGAATTGTTAAGTGATCCAGCGATTATTAGTGATTCAAATAAGCTTCGTGAATATTCAAAGGAACAGTCTGATATACAGGAAACGGTAGAGGTGTATCGTGAGTATAAGGATGTTCGTGAGCAATTAAAAGATGCGAAAGCAATGTTAGAAGATAAGTTAGACGCAGAAATGCGTGAAATGGTAAAAGAAGAAGTTTCTGAGTTAGAATCACAAGATAAAACATTATCAGAGCGTCTGAAAATTTTACTTGTTCCAAAAGACCCTAATGATGATAAGAACGTTATCGTTGAGGTTCGTGGAGCTGCTGGTGGAGACGAGGCAGCTTTATTTGCTGGTGACTTATACCGTATGTATAGCCGTTACGCTGAGGTACAGGGCTGGAAAACGGAGATTATTGAGGCTAGCTATACAGAGTTAGGTGGATATAAAGAGATTATCTTTATGATTAATGGTAAAGGTGCTTTCGCGAAGCTGAAATTCGAGAATGGTGCTCACCGTGTACAACGTGTTCCTGAAACGGAATCTGGTGGACGTATTCATACATCTACAGCAACTGTAGCTGTATTACCAGAGGCAGAAGAAGTAGAAATTGATATTCATGAGAAAGATGTTCGTGTTGATACATTCGCTTCTAGTGGACCTGGTGGACAGAGCGTTAATACAACGATGTCAGCGGTGCGTTTAACGCATTTACCGACTGGTGTAGTTGTATCTTGTCAGGATGAGAAATCACAGATCAAGAATAAAGAAAAAGCGATGAAAGTATTACGCGCACGTGTTTATGATAAGTTTAGACAAGAAGCGCAAGCTGAGTATGATCAAAACCGTAAACAAGCTGTTGGTACGGGAGATCGTTCAGAGCGTATTCGTACGTATAACTTCCCGCAAAACCGTGTTACAGACCATCGAATCGGTTTAACGATTCAAAAGCTAGATCAAATCTTACAAGGTAAGTTAGATGATTTCATCAATGCCTTAGTGATGGAAGATCAGGCTCAAAAGATGGAGGCAGCTGAGTAATGCGTGTCTATGAAGCCCTGAAATGGGCTTCTTCTTTTTTACAGGAAAATGGACGAGATGAAAATGCGGGAGAAATTGTCCTTTGTCATGTATTAAAGGTGAACAGAACAGGATTACTTATGAATATGCGTGAAGAAATAACTGAGGATCAAGAGAAAAGCTTTACGGAGTTTATCCACAAGCATGTAGAAGGTATTCCTATTCAATATATGATTGGTTATGAAATGTTTTATGGACGGTCTTTCTTTGTGAATGAAGAAGTATTAATACCAAGACCGGAAACAGAAGAGCTTATAGTGGGAGTATTAGAAAGAATCGAGCACCATTTTGGTGATGAGAAACTACATGTAGCAGATATAGGTACAGGTAGTGGAGCGATTTCTATTACGCTTGCTTTAGAAAATGAAAATCTTCATGTTTATACAGTAGATATTGCACAAGAGTCGATTGAAGTTGCAAAAGAAAATGCAAAAGCTTTAGGTGCAGAAGTAACGTTCTATCACGGTGATTTATTGTCACCATTTCATAAAACGGGTCAAAAGCTAGATGTTGTTGTTTCAAATCCTCCATATATACCGGAAGAGGATTGGCGTGGTCTTTCTCCTGTTGTGAAAGAGCATGAGCCGAAGAGAGCACTTGTTGGTGGTGAAGACGGATTAGATTTCTATCGCCGTTTTATGGAAGAATTGCCGAATGTGTTGCAGAAGAAAGCGATTGTGGCGTTTGAAATTGGAGTAGGACAAGGTGAGGATGTAAAAAGATTGTTACAACAAGCTTTTCCACATGCTCATGTTGAGGTTGTTTTCGATATTAACGGAAAAGATCGTATGGTATTTGCAGAGATGGAGTAAGGTTCACACCTTACTCTATTTTTTTGTGGAAAAATTCATATAGATTTTGAATTTAATAGTTTAGAAAGATGAAAGTCTGTCCACACTGTTTGTAGAAGGGACGGTGGAGGAAATGAAAAAACAAGTTATTGCTTATCTTCTTATACTATTAATTGGTGCACAGTTACTTGTGCAGTTTGGATATATGAAAGCTGATGCGAAAGGGCCTTCAGTTATTCCGAAAGAGGCCGTTCGATTACGAATTTTAGCAAATAGTGATTCAGATAAAGACCAGGCATTGAAACGTAAAGTGCGTGATGAAGTAAAAGCACAAATTGATGGGTGGGTAGCGGATTTAACTTCATTTGAAGAGGCACGCAAAGTAATTCAAAGTCATATTCCAGAAATCGAGAAAACGGTGGAAAATACGTTAAAAAGAGAAGGAAGTAAAGATTCATTTCAAGTGAAATTTAGTAAGAATGTAAAGTTTCCTACAAAGGTATACGGGAATTTTATTTATCCAGCAGGAGAATATGAAGCAGTATTAATCACAATTGGAGAAGGTGAAGGGGCGAACTGGTGGTGTGTATTATTTCCACCAATGTGTTTCTTAGATTTTTCGAGCGGGACAGCTGTAAGAAAAGAAGAGCACGTTGTGAAGGCGGAATCTCCTGAAGAGGAGCAGGTGAAACAACTAGATGAGGAAGTAATAGATAAAGAAGAGAAGAAAGTAGATAAGGTAAAAGAAACGAAAGCTGTAAAGCAGGAAGTAGTAAAAAAAGTAACAGCTTCTGAAAAGAAAGTAGTAAAAAATGAAACAAAAGTCGAAGAGCAGCCTGTAAGTAAAGAAGAAATGAAAACTGTGGAAAAAGTGGAGAAACCTGTGGAGAAAAAACAAGAAAAGCAAAATGAGTATGTAAAAGTAGAAGAGGAAGAAGAAAAGCCAGAAGTTAAATTGTTTATTGTAGAAGCTTTTACATCTTTATTCTCTAAATAGTACTATTAATAAATCCCTCTTCATATATAAAAATGAGGAGGGATTTATTATGAAGAAAGTGTATTTTGCTACGAAAGCAGATGTGGAAAGATTACATTCTTTTTTCGGACAAGCTAATAAAAAAGATGATAAAATAAATGAGTTGTACGCACAATTTATGATTTTGGAAGAGGCGGAAGAAATACGAGCTGTAATTGGTTATGAACAAAGTGGGGAAGATGTGCTTATTCGTTCTTGTTTATTCACACCTCATGTGGATAAACAGACTTTCTTATATTTTTTTGAAATGTTTTTGCAGTATATGAAAGAAAAAAGTGTTCAACAATTGTACTTACTAACAAATCATCCACAATCTGTACCGATCTTTCAGTTCTTTGACTTTTTTACTATAGAAAAGGATGAGGTTTCAGAGGGAATTCAACAGCTAGAACATTTTTGTAAAAATATAAAAGAGCAGAATGCAATAATACTAAATTGTCAGCTATACACAAAGTTATCCACGGATTAATTAGGTTTATCCACATTTTGTGGATAAACCTTGTTTGTCTTTTGGATAAATCTCATAGTAAACTAAAAATAGACAAGTATTTAAGGGTAGAAAAGGACGTGGAAAAAAATGCATACAAATATGTGGGTTGTGGATAATGTTGTGGAAAGAAAAAAATATTATCCACAGTTACAAGAAGCAGCAAAATTATTAAGAGAAAATGAGGCGGTGGCTTTCCCTACGGAAACAGTATATGGGTTAGGTGCAAATGCGATGGATGATGAAGCAATCGCGAAAATTTTCGAAGCGAAAGGAAGACCGAGTGATAATCCACTCATTGTCCATATAGGTACAAAATCTCAGTTAGATGGGATTGTGAAAGAAATTCCACCAGTTGCAGAGAAGTTAATGGCGCATTTTTGGCCAGGACCATTAACAATTATTTTGCCGAGAAAAGAAGGGATTTCAGAGAAGGTGACGGCAGGACTTAATACGGTTGGAGTAAGAATGCCTGATCATCCAATTGCACTTGCTCTTATTGAAGAGGCGAATGTACCTGTTGCGGCACCAAGTGCGAATCGTTCAGGGCGTCCAAGTCCAACATTAGCTTCTCACGTATATGAAGATTTGAATGGGAAGATTGCAGGTATTGTTGATGGTGGTGCAACTGGAGTAGGCGTTGAATCAACTGTAATTGATTGTACAAGCGCGGTTCCAACAATATTACGTCCAGGTGGGATTACGAAAGAACAATTAGAAGCGGTGATAGGTACGGTTTCTTTAGATCCAGCTTTAAAGGATGAGAAGGAAAAACCGAAATCACCTGGAATGAAATACACACATTATGCACCGAAAGCACCACTTAGTATTGTTGAGGGCTCACGTGAGTTTATTCAGCATCTTGTGGATGAGAAAAAGGAAGAAGGATTTAAAGTAGGCGTATTAACGACAGAAGAGTATCAGCATGTATATAGTGCAGATGTTATATTATCTTGTGGTGTTAGAAGTGACTTAGCTATTGTTGCGACTAAATTATATGATGTACTTAGAACATTTGATGCAAGTGAAGTGGATGTTATTTTTAGTGAGTCATTTCCTAATGAAGGAATAGGGAATGCAATTATGAATCGTTTAACAAAAGCGGCAGGACATCATATTATTATTGAATGATAAGGTAAGATTAGCAAACAGAATATTTCTCCTTGGATAAGCATATTGTGAAGTAGCACGTCCAAGGAGGGGCATGAATGACGTTTGAACAGCTAATACCTTTAATAATTATGGCGTTCGCCTTAGGGATGGATGCGTTCTCGGTGAGTCTTGGTATGGGGATGATGCCCCTAAAGTTAAGACAAATCCTGTATATTGGTATGACGATAGGGATATTTCATATTATTATGCCGTTTATAGGAATGGTACTAGGTCATTTTTTATCAGAGAAGTATGGAGATATCGCACATTTTGCGGGTGCTATTTTATTAATTGGACTAGGGTTTTATATCGTATATTCGACCATTTTACAAAATGAAGAGACTAGAACAGCCCCTATTGGAATTGGTTTATTCGTATTTGCATTTGGCGTCAGTATAGATAGCTTCTCAGTAGGACTTAGTCTTGGTATTTATGGGGCACAAACAATTATTACGATTTTACTTTTTGGATTTGTTAGCATGTTATTAGCGTGGATTGGTTTATTAATTGGGAGACATGCGAAAGATATGCTCGGTACATATGGTGAGATAGTAGGTGGTATTATTTTGATTGGGTTTGGATTATATATCCTTTTTCCTATATAATTTTATGTAGGAGGGAATTATGAACAAGTTATTGGAATGGTATGTTAAATTTTTAACCTTCTTTCCTCGATGGCTAAGAAGACTTATAATTTGGGGTATTATTTTGCAAATTTCGATGCTAGGTTGGATTAAGTTAATTCGTGAATGGTGAGATAGTTCCTTTCTGTGAATATTTTGTTTGTACTATATTTATTGCGCTAAAAATTACAGATATAGAAAGGATGAGATGAATGACGAGATTGAAGCAAGTTTTTGGTATTATTATTAGTTTTTTTGTTTTTTGGTTTAGTATGCTCGGTGTACAAATGTTTGCTGAGTTTTTAGATATTGAGTCATTGAAATTTGTTGCGGGAAAGACTGAGGCGGCGCGTGCTTTTTACTCTCCGTACCCGTTTTTAATTGTTTTTCTTATTACATTGCTTTCCCTATACTTCTTCGTAATTAAGCTAGGGAAGCCGAAAAAAGAGAAAATGCCTACTTTAGAGGAAAAGAAGGAAGAATTACAATGATAAAATCCCCTGCTAAAAAGCAGGGGATTTTATATTTGAGTGATGGGAGGAATCTAGCCGCCTTGCTTTTAAATATATCCAGCTTCAGCGGCTAGAATGGTCGGTGGCTTCGCGTCTTCCTGCGAGGCAAAAAGCGCCTCTACGTCAGAAGCTCCATTCCCCTCCCATTCTGAGCGAGCCGCTGCCGCTTTTAGATATTATCCAGCTTCAGCGGCTAGAATGGTCGGTAGCTTCGCGTCTTCCTGCGAGGCAAAAAGCGCCTCTACGTCAGAAGCTCCATCCTCCTCCCATTCTGAGCGAGCCGCTGCCGCTTTTAGATATTATCCAGTTCCAGTGGCCAGCTCTTCGCATCTAAGAACCTCTGCTACTCAAGGTAAAAAGCACCTTTTGTGCGAGAGAACCTTAGCTGGTCAGAGCTAAACAGGCCACTTCCACTTTTAAACTGGCCTAACCAATTCAAATTGTTCTCCTAATTTTGCATAGTTGTGTCCTGCTAAGCGGCTTATTGGTTTGAGTCCTTCGGCGTGAATGCGCCCTTTTTCATATAGATGTTCGGCAATGTGGAAACGAACGACGCGTCCAATTAGTAGATCACAAGCTGGTGAGTCTTCCGTTCCGCCAAGTGGAATTGCACGTTCTAATACGCATTCCATTCGAATATTTGCTTCTTTTACACCTGGAACAGAGATGACTTCACTTTTGATTGGTGTTAGTTTTGCTAGTTCAATTTCACTTTCATTTGGCGGGAGGTTAGCTGCTGTTTCATTAATTGCTGCTACATATGATTCGTCAGAAATATGTACAACAAATTCTCCTTTTTCAATTGCGTTTCGGGAAGTGTCCTTTCTTTCTCCAGCTTTTCGTTGTACAGATACTGAGATAAGTGGTGGATTAGCAGCGACAATATTGAAATAACTATATGGCGCTCCGTTTAATACACCGTCTTTTGTTACAGAAGTAACGAATGCTACAGGACGAGGGATGATACTTCCAGTAAGTAATTTGTAATTATCTTTTTCAGTTTGTTCATCTGGATTAATGGATAACATGCTTGTAATCCCCTTTCTAAATATGAATACTTATTGTTTGTTTACAAGATAACGATGAGAAAATCCTGCTGGAAATAATATTTTGTTTCATAAAAAGAACTTACTTCAATTGTAATGAAGTAAGTTCTTTTTTCAAGAATCTCAAATTTGAGATAAAAATTAAAGTAAAACGTATGCCCCAGGTCCGATTAAAGCTACACCAACAGCGACAGCGATTAACATTAAGTTATATTCATATCCGTTTTGTGTTACCCAGTAACCATTTTTTCCGTGAACAGTGAAGATAGCCATTAACATTGTTCCGCCGATAAATAATGAACCAACTACAATGAAAATACCTGATGCGAATAAGAAACCACCTAGTAATTCAGTTGCGCCAGCCATAAATGCCATAAATACACCAGGGCGTAAACCGATTGACTCCATCCAGCCACCTGTTCCTTTTAAACCGTAACCGCCGAACCAACCAAATAATTTTTGAGCACCATGACCCATGAATGTAATTCCTATAATAAGACGAATAATAAGTAGACCGAAATCCATCATTTTTCAAAACCTCCTAAAAAGTTATTAACTTACCTTACGTAAGTAATAATAAAATAGTTACTTACTTTAGTCAAGTGGGTTTTGAAAAAAGTTTGAATTAAATTTTACAAATTAACAACAAAAAATAAAATGTAGTAAAGACCTCTAGACAAGTTGGGCAAAAAAAGAGAAAATATAAATAGAAGTTAACTTCTAATTGTTATTCAGACAATCAGAATTGACTGGAATTTTGTGAAGCGCTACAATAAGAGTCTATTAGTAATGACGTAATTTATTTCGAAAGCGTTTTTACAGTATAATATTCGAAGTATGAAGTCTTACATGTATCCCGAGCTTTACTAGGGATTGCCCTATAAACTTTTAGGTAAATTATAAGGAGGACTATCCTATGTTTAAAAAATTATTCGGTCTTGGTTCAAAAACAAATGAAGAAACAATCGTAGCTCCATTAACTGGAGCAGTGAAAAATATTGAAGAAGTACCAGATCCAGTATTTGCTGGTCGTATGATGGGTGACGGTGTTGCAATCGATCCTACTGAAGGTGTAGTTGTATCTCCAGTTGATGGTGAAATCGTACAATTATTCCACACAAAACATGCTATCGGAATTAAAGCGAAAAACGGTACAGAAATTTTAATCCACGTTGGATTAGAAACTGTAAAAATGGAAGGCGAAGGTTTCGAAGCTCACGTTTCTGAAGGCCAAGCTGTAAAAGCTGGAGATAAATTAATCTCATTCGACCTAGAATTAATCCGTGAAAAAGCGAAAAGCACAATTACTCCAATTGTTATTACAAACACAGATGCAGCTGAGTCTATTAAGACAACTGTAGGCGTAGCAGCTACAAAAGGTTCAACAGAAGTAATGAAAGTTACAATGAAATAATTGCTATATAAGAGGAATCCGTTTTGTATGAAATGGATTCCTTATTTTTGTTGTATGTTCAGCAGGTATGTTAAAATACTCTAGGCACTTGGAAATAGGGCTTCACATATATGTGGATAAGGCGCATTTTTCTTAGAAAAAATATAAGAGAAATGCGCCTTTTGTATATTCACATTTCTTTTGTTCTATTCTAATGTAAGTTATGATGAGTGATAAGAAATGGAATATAGGGGTGGGTTTGAATGAAACGAGTGTTATTTGTTTGTACTGGCAATACATGTCGTAGTCCAATGGCTGAGGCGTTGCTTCGTCATCACGGAGGAGATAAGTTTGAAGTGCAATCTGCTGGTGTTTTCGCCTATCCTGGGAGCGATGCATCGGTACATGCGAAGGAAGCTTTAGCTGAAAAGGGAATTGCAATCGATCATGCCGCGCAGCAGGTAAACGAAACTTTGATTGGTTGGGCAGATATTGTAGTAACAATGACGGAAAACCATAAGCAAATTGTCCTTGGGCATTATCCGAGTGTCGAAGAGAAAGTAGATACATTATATGGAGTAGCTGAGGGAATAAGTAAGGATATTTCAGATCCATTTGGCGGATCACTTTCTATTTATAAAGAAACGTTAGAAGAGATGGAAAAACTTGTACAAACTTTACTGAAAAACCATTCAGAAGGTTGATGTTTCGTGTATAATACGATATTGGAGATCACTTCGTCCCATTAAAGGATCGAGTGAGAAATGAAGATAATGGATTGAAACTTTGGAGGGGTAAAAATGAAAGTAGTAATAGCATCTGATCACGGCGGTATGAATATCCGCAAAGAACTTGTAAGTTTATTAGAAGAGTTAAATATTGAATATATTGATTTAGGTTGCGAATGTGAAGCTGGTTCTGTTGATTACCCTGACTTTGCGTTTCCAGCAGCTGAAATGGTAGCGAATGGTCAAGTAGATCGTGGTATTTTAGTTTGTGGGACAGGCATTGGTATGTCAATCGCAGCAAACAAAGTGAATGGTATCCGTTGTGCGTTAGTTCATGATACTTTCAGCGCGAAAGCAACGAGAGAGCATAATGACACTAACATGCTAGCAATGGGCGAGCGTGTAATTGGTGCTGGTCTAGCGCGTGATATTGCGAAAATCTGGTTAACAACTGACTATGAAGGTGGTCGTCACGAAAACCGCGTAGGAAAAATTAAAACATACGAAACAAAGTAATAGATTCTAACTATCAGTAGTGTGCAATATAATTTGGTGAACCAACCTGTGAAAGGAAGAGGCGTAATGACAGAAATCGTAAAGGTAAGAGAACAGCTACAAATGTTGCTTTCTGATTTCCAAGAACAAGCTTCATTACAAAGCGGTCAAATTTTTGTAGTGGGTTGTAGCACGAGCGAAGTGCTAGGCGAAAGAATTGGAACATCAGGAACGATGGAAGTAGCAGAGGCGATTTTCTCTGAGTTAAAACAATTTCAAGAGCAAACAGGTATTGAATTAGCGTTTCAATGTTGTGAGCATTTAAACCGTGCTTTAGTAGTTGAGAGAGAAGTAGCGATAAAATATCAATTTGAAATTGTAACAGTTACGCCTGTTAGATCAGCAGGTGGTGCATTGGGGACATACGCGTATCACAATTTGAAAGATCCGGTAGTAGTTGAGTTTATTAAAGCTGATGCAGGAATGGATATTGGTGATACATTTATCGGTATGCATTTAAAGCATGTAGCTGTTCCGGTTCGTACAAGTGTGAAGGAAATTGGAAGTGCGCATGTAACGATGGCCAAAACACGTGGAAAACTAATTGGTGGGGCACGTGCTGTCTATGCGGCAGCGGAAGAGACTACCACTTGCCGTTAAATATGAGAAATTAGGAAGTCATATAGTAACTGTTTATCATAAGATAAAAGGTATGTTGTCTGACTTTATAATAGAAGAAAGAAAAGACCGATTTTCGGTCTTTTTTTTTCTTTTATGATATAGAAAGTCATGTTAGAATGTAGTTGAAAACATGAAGGTTCGAAAGAATTACAACCTGAATTTTCGTTTTTTCTGAATAAATGAGAAAAAACTATTGGGAATCGATGTAATTCGTTCAGAAAAGGGGGATTTTGGTGGATCATTTAAAACGTCAAGATGAAAAGGTATTTGCTGCAATTGAGGCAGAACTAGGAAGACAGCGTTCAAAGATTGAGTTAATTGCTTCGGAAAACTTCGTAAGTGAAGCAGTAATGGAGGCACAAGGTTCTGTTTTAACGAATAAGTATGCTGAAGGATATCCTGGAAAACGTTACTATGGTGGCTGTGAACACGTAGACGTAGTAGAAGATATCGCACGTGATCGTGTGAAAGAAATTTTCGGCGCAGAGCACGTCAATGTTCAACCACACTCTGGTGCACAAGCGAACATGGCAGTATACTTCACGATTTTAGAGCAAGGCGATACAGTACTTGGTATGAATTTATCTCATGGTGGTCACTTAACACACGGAAGCCCTGTTAACTTCAGTGGAGTACAATATAATTTCGTAGAATATGGCGTGGATGCTGACTCTCACCGTATTAATTACGATGATGTATTAGCAAAAGCGAAAGAACATAAACCAAAATTAATCGTTGCAGGTGCAAGTGCATACCCTCGTGTTATCGATTTCAAGCGATTCCGTGAGATTGCAGATGAAGTGGGCGCTTATTTAATGGTTGATATGGCACATATCGCTGGTTTAGTAGCTGCTGGTTTACATCCAAATCCAGTACCACATTCACATTTCGTTACAACGACAACACATAAAACGTTACGTGGCCCGCGTGGTGGTATGATTTTATGTGAAGAGCAATTTGCAAAACAAATTGATAAATCAATCTTCCCTGGTATTCAAGGTGGTCCACTTATGCACGTAATCGCTGCGAAAGCTGTTGCATTTGGTGAGGCACTTCAAGATGATTTCAAAACATATGCACAAAATATCATTAACAATGCGAACCGCTTAGCTGAAGGTCTCCAAAAAGAAGGACTTACACTTGTTTCTGGCGGAACAGACAATCACTTAATCTTGATTGATGTTCGTAACTTAGAAATCACAGGTAAAGTAGCAGAGCACGTATTAGATGAAGTTGGTATTACAGTGAACAAAAATACAATTCCATTTGAAACAGCAAGCCCATTTGTAACAAGTGGTGTACGTATCGGTACAGCAGCTGTAACATCTCGTGGTTTCGGTTTAGAAGAAATGGATGAAATTGCGTCACTTATTGCCTATACATTAAAAAATCATGACAATGAAGCTGCATTAGAAGAAGTACGTAAGCGTGTAGAAGCGTTAACTAGCAAATTCCCAATGTATCCAAATCTATAATAGATTGAAGAAGACTGCCGAGACTTAATTGTTTTGGCGGTCTTTTTTGTGGACATATATTATTTTTAAAGTATGTATACAAATGATGAATAAATTTTGGCGATATAATGAAGGATACAGCTCCCATAATTGGTAAAGATACTAGATAGATTCATCGTAAAATCATGATTTTGCCAAATTTGCCCTTGAATATTAGTAGCGTTTTCTTTACAATCGTAAATAGTGTAAAAAAGCGTGCAAACGCATGAATATCATCTAAAGGAGAGATTCACATGGGAAAACTGTATGTATTTGATCACCCGTTAATTCAACATAAGATTACATATATTCGCGATAAGAATACAGGTACGAAAGATTTTCGTGAATTAGTGGACGAAGTAGCAAGCTTAATGGCTTTCGAAATTACTCGCGACCTTCCACTTAAGGACATTGAAATTGAAACACCTGTAAGCAAAGCGACAACAAAAGTGATCGCTGGTAAAAAACTTGGTTTAATTCCGATTTTACGTGCAGGTTTAGGAATGGTTGATGGAATTCTGAAATTAATTCCAGCAGCAAAAGTAGGACACGTTGGTTTATACCGTGACCCTAAAACATTGCAACCGGTAGAATACTATGTGAAACTTCCAACGGATGTAGAAGAGCGTGACTTTATCGTACTAGATCCGATGCTAGCAACAGGTGGTTCTGCGGCTGAAGCAATTAACTCTCTGAAAAAGCGCGGTGCGAAACAAATTAAATTAATGTGTATCGTTGCAGCTCCAGAAGGGGTAAAAGTAGTACAAGAAGAACATCCTGATGTTGATATTTATGTAGCAGCATTAGATGAGAAATTAAATGACCACGGATATGTAGTACCAGGTCTTGGTGATGCTGGTGACCGTTTATTCGGAACGAAGTAAGACAACTGACGAGCAGGGGAGATTCCCCAGCTCGTCTTTTTTTGCTGTAAGCAAGTAGGGGAGGGGGAGAGGATAAATATACATCGTATATACAACATAAGTTGCATACACCTCACATATAATATAGAAGTCTTACGTCTGAGGAACACTATATTATGGAAGAAAAGCGTTATATCTCGAAAATATAATAGTGACAAACTTGTGAACATTTCCTTCTATTATAAAGAGAAAACTGTTAGAAATTGCATATATGTAACCAGTATTTAGAAGGGGAACGTTTTCATTTTTGGGAGGAAATGCCTAATACTCAAATTTTTAGATTTTTTACGATTTCTCGTTGACACTGTTAATACCCTATTGTATGCTAACAACGGGGATAGATGGTAGGGCTTTCAGTGACAAAATTACATCTATTCCGTGACGAAAATGTAAACTTTTTGTTTTGTATAGGATTTATGCAAAAAAATGAGTTATTATTAACACATCGTGAATGAGGGTTACATATTGGAGGGATGAATCCTTGCAAAAAAACGATCGCAGCCATATAAAAGCTTATGCTTTAATGTCAGGTATTCTCGCTCAGTTAGTCGGTTCTATTCTTGTTGGAACCTTTGGTGGGCAGTGGATTGATAATAAGGTTGGAACGTTTCCGTTGTTTCTTATTATAGGGTTATTACTCGGACTAGGAACAGGGGTATACGCAATGATTCGACTCATTCGACATTACTATTCGGGAGAGCAATGATGATAGACGTACATGGACTTGTCCAAAGACAAAAGAAATATATGTACTACTTGCTTGCGCTTCTAGTGCTAGGATGGGGATTTACCTCTTACAAGGATGTATTTCTTGGACTGATTATCGGTACGATTTTCAGTTTTCTTAGTTTGCGCATCATTGCACGTAGAACAGACAAGCTGCTAGATCGCGTAACAAATGGAGAAAACGTGAAGTTCAAGGCAACAGCGGTAAGTACATATTCAAGATTCGCCACGATTGGGTTATTAATTTTATTTGCAGCCAAATATCAAGAGTTAATCGCGATGTGGGGCCTAGGTGTAGGATTGCTGACAGGATACCTTGTCATGATCATAGATTTTCTTTATTTAGAGTATAAGAGCAGGGAAGAGAGGTGAATTACTAGTGGAACACGGTAAATTAGTTGAATTTCTAGGTTTAACGTTCGATTTGTCATCAGTTATGATGGTTACTGTAGCAGCAGTTATTGTTTTCTTAATCGCTGTTATCGGAACTCGCAGCTTAGCTCTTCGCCCAACCGGGATGCAAAACTTCATGGAATGGGTGTTTGACTTCGTGAAAGGGATTATCAATAGTACGATGGACTGGAAAACAGGTGGACGTTTCTTAACGCTTGGCGTTACGCTTATCATGTTTATCATCGTATCGAACTTCCTTGGTTTACCATTCATGTATTCAGCAACTGAAGCTGGCGAACATATTGCATGGTGGAGATCACCAACGTCTGATCCAGCAGTTACATTAACATTAGCCGTGATGGTAGTTACCCTCACCCATTATTATGGAATTAAGATGAAGGGTACGAAAGAGTACGTAAAAGGTTATTTCCAACCTATGAAATTCTTATTCCCATTAAAGGTTATTGAGGAGTTTGCTAACACATTAACGTTAGGTCTTCGTTTATTTGGTAACATTTATGCAGGTGAGATCTTATTAGGATTACTTGCTAAGTTGGGCGGAGCATCAGTCCTTGGGGCAGTAGGTGCGCTTGTACCAATGTTAGCATGGATGGGATTCAGTGTATTCGTTGGATCAATCCAAGCATTTATTTTCGTTATGTTAACGATGGTTTATATGGCTCATAAAGTAAGCCATGACCATTAATATAATTTAAGTAAGAAAAAATTTATTTTTTTATAATACAAAGGAGGACAAATTAAATGAGTTTAGGTGTAATCGCAGCTGCAATTGCAATTGGTTTATCAGCATTAGGTGCAGGTATTGGTAACGGTCTTATCGTATCACGTACAATCGAAGGTGTTGCTCGTCAACCAGAATTAAAAGGCGCACTTCAAACAATTATGTTCATCGGGGTTGCTTTAGTTGAGGCACTTCCAATCATCGGTGTAGTTATTGCATTCATCGTAATGAACAAATAAGGGAGACTCCCCTTACATAGATGGCGAAGAGTGTTTTTCCGAACTTTCTTCGCCATTGCTTTATGAACGAAACGTATGTCTTTTTTTTTCATATGATCAATCTAGATATTTTGAAGGGAGTGAATCCTTGTGCCAACTTTATTATTAGGGGCTGCCATTCCATTTGGAACGATTGCTTATACATTGTTCATTTTCTTACTTCTGTTAGTGATGCTACGCAAATTTGCGTGGGGTCCTTTAATGGGGATTATGAAAGAACGTGAAGAGCATGTTACTAATGAAATCGACGCTGCAGAAAGAAGTAACGCTGAAGCGAAGAAGTTAGTAGAAGAACAACGTGAAATGTTAAAACAATCACGTGTTGAAGCACAAGAGTTAATTGAAAGAGCGAAAAAACAAGCTGTAGATCAGAAAGATGTTATTGTTGCTGCTGCGAAAGAAGAAGCAGAATCAATTAAAGCATCTGCTGTACAAGAAATTCAACGCGAAAAAGAGCAAGCAATTGCTGCTTTACAAGAACAAGTCGCTTCTTTATCTGTTCAAATTGCTTCTAAAGTAATTGAAAAAGAATTAAAAGAAGAAGATCAAGTGAAGTTAATTCGCGATTATATTAAAGAAGTAGGAGAAGCGCGATGAGCAATGGGATTGTAGCAAAACGTTATGCTGTCGCTCTTTTTAAAATTGCTAAAGAAAAACACGTATTAGAAATGTTTGAAGAGGAATTACGCCTTGTACAAAACGTTTATGTAAAGAACGGAGAACTACATAGCTTTTTAACGCAACCGAACATTTCAAAAGAGCAGAAGAAAACGTTTCTTGCAAACGTATTCGGATCTGTTTCTGAATCTATTTTAAATACGTTATATATTTTAATTGATAACAAACGCATTGATATCTTACCTGAAATTGCAGATGAATATGTTGTTCTTGCTAATGAAGAACGTAACGTAGCGGATGCAACTGTATATTCTACTCGTCTTCTATCAGAAGAAGAGAAGCTTAACATTGCTGAAGCATTTGCAAAGAGAACGGGCAAAGATGCAATTCGCGTGAAAAATGTTGTAGATGAAGATTTACTAGGCGGCATTAAAGTACGTATTGGAAATCGCATTTATGACGGAAGTTTACAAGGAAAATTAGCACGTATTCAGCGTGAATTAATGAAGAATAGATAGGGGTGAAGCACATGAGCATCAGAGCTGAAGAAATTAGCGCACTGATAAAGCAACAAATCGAGAACTATCAGTCTGAAATCGAAGTTAGTGATGTTGGTACAGTTATCCAAGTTGGTGACGGTATCGCGCGTGCTCATGGTCTTGATAACGTTATGGCTGGTGAACTTGTAGAGTTCTCTAACGGCGTTATGGGACTAGCACAAAACTTAGAGGAAAACAACGTAGGTATTATCATTTTAGGACCTTACACAGAAATCCGTGAAGGTGACGAAGTTCGTCGTACTGGTCGCATCATGCAAGTACCAGTAGGAAAAGAACTAATTGGTCGTGTTGTAAACCCATTAGGTCAACCAGTTGATGGTTTAGGCCCAATCAATACAACAAACACTCGTCCAATCGAAAGTCCAGCACCAGGTGTAATGGATCGTAAATCTGTTCATGAGCCACTTCAAACAGGTATTAAAGCGATCGATGCCCTTGTACCAATTGGTCGTGGTCAACGTGAGTTAATCATCGGTGACCGTCAAACTGGTAAAACAGCAGTTGCACTTGATACAATCATTAACCAAAAAGATGAAGACATGATTTGTATCTACGTAGCAATTGGACAAAAAGAATCAACTGTACGTAACGTAGTAGAAACACTACGTAAGCACGGTGCATTAGAGTACACAATCGTTGTAACTGCATCTGCTTCTCAACCAGCTCCATTATTATACCTAGCTCCTTACGCTGGTGTAACAATGGGTGAAGAGTTCATGTACAATGGTAAGCACGTATTAGTAGTATATGATGACTTATCAAAACAAGCAGCGGCTTACCGTGAGCTGTCATTACTATTACGTCGTCCTCCAGGTCGTGAAGCTTACCCAGGGGATGTATTCTACTTACATTCTCGCTTATTAGAGCGTGCAGCAAAATTAAGTGATGCAAGAGGCGGCGGTTCTTTAACTGCACTACCTTTCATCGAAACACAAGCAGGGGACGTATCTGCATACATCCCAACAAACGTAATTTCTATTACGGATGGACAAATCTTCTTACAATCTGATCTATTCTTCTCTGGCGTACGTCCAGCGATCGATGCGGGTACTTCTGTATCTCGTGTAGGTGGATCTGCTCAGATTAAAGCGATGAGTAAAGTATCAGGTACACTTCGTCTTGACCTTGCATCTTACCGTGAGTTAGAAGCGTTCGCTCAGTTCGGTTCTGACCTTGATAAAGCAACTCAAGCGAAATTAAACCGTGGTGCTCGTACTGTTGAGGTATTAAAACAAGGATTACACAAACCATTACGTGTAGAGAAACAAGTTATCATTCTTTACGCTTTAACACGTGGATTCCTAGATGATATCCCAGTAGTAGATATCACTCGTTTTGAAGAAGAATTCCATGCTTGGTTAGATTCTAATGCGACTGACTTATTAGAAGAAATCCGCACAACTAAGAAACTTGCGGATGACGACAAATTTGCAGCAGCAATTAACGGATTTAAAAAAGTATTCGTAGCTTCTGAATAATAATAAAAAGTGAAGCCGACTGTTCAGCCCCATCGGCTAAGGTTCTTTCTCACAGAAGGTGCTTTTTACCTTCTTGTGGGGAAGGTTCTTAGACGAAAGGGGCTAGGAGGCGGAACTAGATTAATAAAAGCGGAAGCGGCTCGTTCTGAATGTGAGGGGAAGAAGTGAAGCCACCGAGCATTCAAGCCGCTGGAGCTAGATAGTATATATAAAAGGCATCTCGGGCTCTGAGATTGCTAAAGGTCATGTAAAGGAAAAGAGTAGGTGCACCTATTCTTTTCCTTCAATCATGAGCAAGAATATCTTGCAACGTAGATTAGGAAGAGGATTCTTACTAATCGTGCCAACTTCCGGAAAAAAGGTGGTGAAAACCTGTGGCATCTTTACGCGATATAAAAGCGAAGATTAACTCGACAAAGAAAACGAGTCAAATTACGAAAGCGATGGAGATGGTATCTGCATCTAAGTTAAACCGTGCAGAGCAAAATGCTAAATCTTTCGTTCCGTATATGGAAAAGATTCAAGAAGTAGTAGCGAGCATTGCGCAAGGAAGCAAAGGGATTAATCATCCAATGCTAAATGCGCGTCCTGTAAAGCGTACAGGATACATCGTTATTACGTCTGATCGCGGACTAGCAGGTGGTTATAACAGTAACGTATTACGTACAGTAAGTAACGTAATTCGTGAACGTCATAATATGGATTCAAACCAATATTCTATTATTGTGCTTGGACGACTAGGACGTGATTATTTAAAACGTCGCGGCTTTAACATTATTGATGAAGTAGTTGGATTATCTGACCATCCATCATTTACTGATATTAAAGACCTTGCTTCTCGAGCAATTGCGATGTTCGCAGATGGTGCTTATGATGAGCTGTACATTTACTACAACCATTACGTAAGTAAAATTTCACAAGAGGTAACGGAAAATAAAATTTTACCGCTTACTGATGTGGCGTCTGACAAACCAACGACAGCTTATGAATTCGAACCTTCTGAAGAAGAAATTTTAAAAGTACTATTGCCACAATACGCAGAAAGCTTAGTGTACGGTGCATTACTAGATGGTAAAGCAAGTGAACACGCAGCGCGTATGACAGCAATGAAGAGTGCTACAGACAACGCAATGGAAGTTATCGATTCACTTACACTTTCATTCAACCGTGCGCGTCAGGCAGCGATTACGCAAGAAATTACGGAAATCGTTGGTGGAGCAGCAGCGTTAGAATAGTAATAAAAAGTGGAAGCGGCTCGTCCAGAACAGGAGGGCATTGGAGCTCCTGACGAAGAGGCGTAGTTTGCCTCACAGGAAGGCGCGAAATGACCGACTGTTCTAGCCGCTGGAACTAGATTCAATAAAAAGTGGAAGCGGCTCTGTCAAAAGAGTCGCGTAAGCTATAAACCAATAAAAAATTAAAAGCTAGCTGCTCGTAGAAAGTTGGCTAATTAAAAGAAAGCTAGGAGGGAACCCGATGAATAAAGGGCGCGTTACGCAAATCATGGGTCCGGTTGTAGACGTTAAGTTTGATGGCGGAAAGCTACCAGAAATCTACAACGCCCTTACGGTAAAACAAAGCAACGAAAACGGAAGTATTAACTTAACATTTGAAGTTGCACTTCATTTAGGTGATGATACAGTTCGTACAGTTGCAATGTCTTCCACAGATGGACTTGTTCGTGGCACAGAAGTAGAAGATACTGGTAAACCAATCTCTGTACCAGTTGGTGATGTAACACTTGGTCGCGTATTTAACGTATTAGGTGATGCAATTGACTTAGATGGTGAGGTTCCTGCAGATGTACATCGTGATCCAATTCACCGTCAAGCACCTGCATTCGAAGAATTATCTACTAAAGTAGAAATTCTTGAAACTGGTATTAAAGTAGTAGACTTACTTGCTCCTTACATTAAGGGTGGTAAGATCGGCCTATTCGGTGGTGCCGGCGTAGGTAAAACAGTATTAATTCAGGAATTAATTAACAACATCGCACAAGAGCACGGTGGTATCTCTGTATTCGCTGGTGTAGGTGAGCGTACTCGTGAGGGTAATGACTTATACCACGAAATGAGCGATTCTGGCGTAATCAAGAAAACTGCGATGGTATTCGGACAAATGAACGAGCCACCTGGAGCACGTCAACGTGTTGCATTAACAGGTTTAACAATGGCTGAGCATTTCCGTGATGAGCAAGGACAAGACGTACTTCTGTTCATCGATAACATCTTCCGTTTCACGCAAGCGGGTTCTGAAGTATCTGCCCTTCTTGGTCGTATGCCATCTGCGGTAGGTTACCAACCAACACTTGCAACAGAAATGGGTCAATTACAAGAGCGTATTACATCTACAAATAAAGGGTCTATCACGTCTATCCAAGCGGTATATGTACCAGCCGATGACTATACTGACCCAGCACCAGCTACAACGTTCGCTCACTTAGATGCAACAACAAACTTAGAGCGTCGTTTAACACAAATGGGTATTTACCCAGCCGTAGATCCATTAGCATCTACATCTCGTGCACTTTCTCCAGAAATTGTAGGAGAAGAACATTATGAAGTAGCTCGTCAAGTACAGCAAACTTTACAACGTTATAAAGAGCTTCAAGATATCATCGCTATCTTAGGTATGGATGAGTTATCTGAAGAAGATAAGTTAGTTGTACATCGTGCTCGTCGTATTCAATTCTTCTTATCTCAAAACTTCCACGTAGCTGAGCAGTTTACAGGTCAAAAAGGTTCTTACGTACCTGTAAAAAATACAGTTAGTGGTTTCAAAGAAATTCTAGAAGGAAAATATGATGACCTTCCAGAAGATGCATTCCGCTTAGTAGGTGGCATTGAAGAAGTTATTGAAAACGCGAAGAAAATGATGGCGTAAGGCCTTAGGAGGGACGAAGTATGAAGACATTTCCAGTCAGTATTGTAACTCCTGATGGACCGGTTTACGAAAAAGAAGTAGAAATGGTAAGTGTAAAAGCAGAGAGTGGGGAAATGGGGATCTTACCAGGTCACATTCCAACTGTTGCACCATTAAAAATTAGTGCAGTTCGTCTGAAAAATGGTGGACACACTGATTATGTAGCAGTAAGCGGTGGCTTTATCGAAGTTCGTCCAGATAAAGTGACTGTATTATCATCATCTGCTGAAGAAGCAAACCATATCGATATCCATCGCGCAAATGAAGCGAAGCGTCGCGCTGAGCAACGTCTGCAAGATAAACAAGCACATGTTGACTTTAAACGTGCAGAAATGGCATTACAACGTGCCGTGAACCGTTTAAACGTTTCCGATATGAAGTAAAAAAATCCGTAAGGGCTTTGCCTTTACGGATTTTTTTTTTGTTTGTTTTATGGATAATTTTACAAAACTGGTATAATTATATTGATGCTTGTATAAGTAGAAGTGTACAACAATTTATATTTCATAAAGGGGATGAATCAATGATTGGTGAAATGAAGCGAGAAGCATTGTACTCTTTAAAGGGAAAATGGGGACTAGGTGTTGGATCAACAATTTTATATTTTATTTTAAGTTATGTCGTTTCGATGGCTGCAATGCTTATACTATTAATTCCAGGAATTATTATATTTCTCTCAGTTGCAAGCTTAACTGGATCATTTGAAGAGGAAACGATGTCAATTGGAGCAGGTATTACCTTTGGGATTTTTTATTTCATTATGATAATTTTGAGTAACGCATCGTATGGGATTACATCATATGGTTATACAAATGTATTTTTACAGATTAGTAAACGAGAAGATGCTAAAGTAGATTACTTATTTGAAGGATTTCGTGGCTTTAAAAGAATGATGAAAACAATGTGGGCAATGCTTGCTATTTTGTTATATACAGGTACATGGATTCCGATGCTGTTAATAGGCTTATTTGCATTGTTAGGTGAAGAAGGGAATACGTCATTTGCAATAGCTTTCTTCGTACTATTAGCAATTTCAATTGTTGGTATGATTGTGATGTATTTTTCTTATGCACTGACGTATTATGTGATGATTGAAAATCCAGAATATAGTGTTTCGCAGGCGATGAAGGAAAGTAAGAATCTTATGAAGGGTCATAAGTTAGATTTGTTTCTTTTATGGCTGAGCTTCATAGGATGGGCTATTTTAGCGCTTTTTACTTTTGGAATAGGATTTCTTTGGCTTAGTCCGTATATGAGTACGACGACAGCACACTTTTATCGCTATATTTCAAAAGGTGAATTTCAATAGGAACATGCTATACTAATAGAATTATTGTGTATAGGAGGCGAGGCTACGCATGATTAGTGATTTAAAAGGAGAAGCACTAGATTCATTAGAGGGAAAATGGGGATTAGCTGTTGGAGCTACACTACTCATTTCAATTCTTATCACGGCTTTTAGTTTTAGTGTTGATTGGGGATTTTCTTTAATTTTCGGTTGGCAAAAAACAAATGGTTCACTTTCAACGAATATTCTTACATTTTTTGTTACTGGACCGTTAACTTTAGGTGGATATTACCTTGGTTTAAATATCCTTCGTGAACAGCAAGCTAGTATTGGTAATGTATTCGTTTGGTTTTCAGAGGGAAAGAGATTTCTAAAATCATTTTTATTATATTTATTAGTAAATCTTTATCTTTTCTTATGGATGTTATTGTTCATTATTCCAGGTATTATTAAATCATTTTCTTATGCGATGACATACTTTATTATAAACGATCATCCTGATTATTCACTGAACCAGGCTATTACAGAAAGTCGTCGTATGATGGATGGACATAAGATGGAGTATTTCATTTTATGTTTAAGTTTTATTGGCTGGTTTATATTAAGTTGTATTACATTAGGGATTGGATTCTTATGGTTAATTCCATATTTCTATACAACATCTGCAGCTTTTTACGAAGAGATCGCAGAAGAATATTATGAGAAAAATATTTAGCACTAAAAAACCCCCGGTATGAATTATTTGTTCATACTGGGGGTTTTTTGTAGAAACTTTATAAACTCATTACTAGTAAGTGGTTTACTGAAATAGTAACCTTGCATATATTTACAGTTATGTTTTTGCAGAAACTTAAGTTGTTTTTCGGTTTCAATTCCTTCGGCAACGACTGAAAGATTTAAAGTATTTGCGAGGGAAAGTATTGTAGAAACGATGGCTCGTTCTTCAGGACGATGATCAGCTAATTGTGTAAATTCTCTCGGTACTTTTAATGTGTCGATTGGAAAAATTGATAAATAAGCAAGAGAAGAATACCCAGTACCGAAGTCATCAATGGAAGTTTGGATACCGTACTCTTTTAATTGCTTCAGTCTTAATAACGTTTCTTTCTCGTCAATCATTGCAATTCTTTCTGTTAACTCAAGGGTTACATATTTTGGATCAACTTGCACGTCGTTTAATATTTGTGAAATGCTTTCGATTAATTGATCTTGCCGGAACTCTTTTGCGGATAGATTAACACTTATTTTTAAATTTTGGTAGCCAAAGGTATGCCATATTTTTAATTGGAGACAAGCTTCTTGTAATACCCAATGTCCAAGTGGGACTACTTGTGGCGTCTCTTCTACAATTGGAATAAACTCACATGGTGAAATGTCACCTAATAGTGGGTGTTTCCAACGTATTAAAGCTTCAGCACCGATAATTTTATTTGTTGTCGTATCAATTTGTGGTTGATAAACGAGATAAAATTCTTTGTTTACTAAAGCGATTGGCAAATCTTTTTCGATTCGAGCTTTTCGTTCCATTTTTTTATATAGTTCTTTCGTGTAAAGAGAGCTACCGTTTTTTCCTTTATTCTTTGCTTCGTACATGGCCATATCAGCATGCTGCAAAATGGATAGCGGATCTTCACCTGCTTCAGGATATATTGCAATTCCGATGCTCGGTGAGATTTGTAAATGTTGATTTTCGATTTCAAATGGCTCATTCATGGCCGCCACAATCCTATCAGCTATTTTTTGGACATCTGGCTTTTTTTTGTAATTCTCGATAAGGATTGTGAACTCATCCCCAGCTAGCCGTGCGAGTTTCATATTTGATGTTGCTATTTTTTCGAGCCTTTTTGCTACTGCGATGAGTAATAGGTCTCCTACTCGATGACCGAGGGTATCATTAATAACTTTAAAACGGTCTAGGTCGAGAAACATAACAGCAAAAGGCTTTTTCGATATTTTTGCTCGTGCAATTGCTTGTTCTAAATGTTGATGAAATGCACGACGATTTGCAAGCTCTGTTAAAGTATCATGGTATGCTAGGAAGTTGATTTGTTCTTGTTGTTGTTTGCTTTCCGTAATATCTTTAATCATTAAATAAACCCCAGAAATTTTCTCCTTTAAAAAGATCGGTACGGCGGTAACGTGCAAGTAGTAAATATCTCTGTTTTTATGGTATGCCCGTATTTCTAAAGAGATAGAATATCCCTTTTTCACACGATGAAAGGCGTTAATCATTTCTTCTAAATCTTCTTCGTATATGAGTGAGTAGTAAGGCTGGTTTAATAATTCATTCGTTTGATAACCGAGTAAAGTAGTACCAGCGTTATTTACTTTGAGAAAATTGCCGTACAAATCTAATGTGAAGATTGGATCTGGATGATGCTCGTATAAAGATTTAAACATTTGTTGATTATGATAAAGTTCATTTTTCTGTTCTACTAAATCTTCTGTACGTAGTTTAATTTGTTTCTCGAGTTCTGAGTTGAATTGCATTTGAGCTAGCAATAATATTTTATTTTGTTTTCGAACTAAACTATGACGTATGAGAACGAAAGAGAAAGTTATTATAAGTCCGATTACTATAATAGGCGCAAAAACGTATTCAACTAATATAAAAACAATAAGCATTACTACCGAAATATACGGTAATGATAATCGGATTGATTCACCAATTTTAGGTGTTAGTAGTACTTGTTCTTGTTTTTCAGGCTCTTTTGTATGGAGAATACAGGCGATTGCTACTAGTGCTAAGGTTACTTGATAGAAAGGAGTAACTGTAAACATAGAATACTCTGGTATGAAGTATTTTATATAAGCATAAATCGCATCTGTAGTAGCATATAAAATTAAAGCACTGCCAAGAAGTGCACCGACCTTTTTAGGTAATAAGGATAGTGGTTTAAATAAAAGGTTGATTCCTATTAAGAGAAAGAGTAAATCAGCCATTGGATAGGTAAGTTGAACAAATATGTCGATATAGGATGTTGTAAAGATGTGAATAGTTCGTTCAATAAGTAAGTAGTAACTTAAAGTAAATTGGGCTGTAACGATAATACAAATATCACATAGCATAAAAAGTTTTTCTAATAAATCTCGGTTGTAAATGATTTCGTATAGAAAGGCAAACGTAAAGCTAACTAAAAAAAGTAAGTAAAAAAAGTCAGATGGATCAACGAACGTATAGAAGTCTTTTACAATTAAACGCTGATAGGCAACGACTATATCACCGATAAAATAAGAGAGAGCTCCAACAGATAATATGATCCAAAATAAACGAGATAGCCCTTCTTTCATGTTTGAAAAATAAAGTATATAACTACAAGCGATAATATCAATTAATAGGGTACTCGTTCCGATTAATAGCTGAAAAGGAAATGAGTATTCATACAGAAAAGGCATCGCTACATAGTGAAGCGTTATAGACAGCAATACAATGCTTATAAGAATACTTACATGTGTTTGTTTTTTCATTTATATCACCTACGGTTTCTTGAAAAGCATATATAAGTTTTATATTTATTTTGCACAATTATAGCAAGTTGTAAAGATAGATTTTAATAATTCTTGTTTCTGTCTCCCAACATATCGACATAGGAATTTGAAGTTTGCTATAATGATTAGAATAGTTGCATTATTTAGAAAAATTTAAAAATAATAATTACTGCAACTAGGACATATTGTTTACTATGTGAACTTGTTCTTAATTTAGGGGGGAGGGTTTCACAATGGCAAGTGTATATGAAAATAGTTATATGATCGTTTTGATTTTCTTGCTATTAGGTATATTGCTGCCGGTAGTGGCTCTTACATTAGGCAGGATGCTGCGCCCAAATAAACCAAGTGCAGCAAAGGCGACGACGTATGAGAGTGGAATTGAGCCTTTTCATGATGCAAACATTCGGTTTCATGCTCGTTATTATATTTTCGCTTTATTGTTTGTGATCTTTGATGTAGAAACTTTATTTTTATATCCTTGGGCTGTTGCGTATGACAAGCTAGGTTTATTTGCATTAATTGAAATGCTCATCTTTGTTGTAATGTTGCTAGTTGGATTAGCGTATGCTTGGAAAAAGAAGGTGTTACAATGGTTATAAATTTTGAGGAATTACATCCAAATGAACGAGCAGAATTAGAACGAAATATCTTTTTTTCTACATTGGAACAGTTGAAAGGATGGGCGAGGAGCAATTCTTTATGGCCGATGACATTCGGACTGGCGTGCTGTGCAATTGAAATGATGGGAGTAGGCTCATCACATTATGATTTAGATCGATTTGGGTCATTTTTTCGGACTTCACCAAGGCAATCGGACGTCATGATTGTATCGGGAACGGTAACGAAGAAGATGGCTCCTATTGTTCGGCGCTTATATGATCAAATGCCCGAACCGAAATGGGTTATTGCGATGGGATCTTGTGCGACAGCAGGTGGTCCGTATGTAAATTCATATGCTGTTGTAAAAGGTGTAGACCAAATTGTACCAGTTGATGTGTATATTCCTGGTTGTCCCCCAAATCCAGCTGCTTTAATTTATGGAATTAATAAATTAAAAGAAAAAATTCGTTACGAAGCAAAGACCGGGAAGCAGGTGACGAATAAATGAGTAATCCAAATAAAGATTTAGAGGAGTTGAAAAAAGAAGCAGCTAGGCGTGCAAAAGAAGAGGCGAGAAAACGCCTTGTAGCGAAACACGAGGCGGAAATAAGTAAGCTTGAGGAAGAAGGTCAAGAAAAAGAGAAAGCGCTACCAAAAAATAATGATATTACTATAGAAGAAGCAAAACGACGTGCAGCAGCAGCTGCCAAAGCAAAAGCGGCAGCGTTAGCGAAGCAGAAAAGAGAAGGAACAGAAGAAGTAACGGAAGAAGAAAAAGCGAAAGCCAAGGCGAAGGCAGCAGCGGCTGCCAAAGCAAAAGCGGCGGCGTTAGCGAAGCAGAAAAGAGAAGGAACAGAAGAAGTAACGGAAGAAGAAAAAGCGAAGGCGAAGGCAGCGGCCAAGGCAAAAGCGGCGGTGTTAGCGAAGCAGAAAAGAGAAGGAACCGAGGAAGTAACGGAAGAAGAAAAAGCGAAGGCGAAGGCGGTGGTAGCGGCCAAGGCAAAAGCGGCAGCATTGGCGAAGCAGAAAGCCTCGCAAGGTGATGGGGATTCGGGAGATGAAAAGGCAAAGGCAATTGCAGCGGCAAAAGCGAAAGCAGCAGCGGCTGCAAGAGCGAAGACAAAGGGGGCTGAAGGTAAGAAAGAGGATGAGCCGAAGCAGGAAGAACTGTCCGTAAATCAGCCGTATTTAAATCAGTATGTTGAGGCTATTAGGGAGAAGTTAGGAGAGGGTGCATTAGTAGATTCCTATATTAATAAACTGTCAAAGGATGTGCCAACTCTTGTGGTGGATCCCGAAAAATATTATGAAGTGATGGAGTTACTGCGATTCCATGAGGGACTTGCTTTTGATTATATGTCAGAGCTACATGCGACGGATTTTGTGACACATATGGAAGTGTATGTTCATTTGTTTTCATATGGTAAGAAACAATCGGTAGCGGTGAAGGTAAAGCTAGACCGGGAAGCGCCGCAAGTCGAATCTGTGACAGCGCTTTGGAAAGGGGCTGACTGGCCGGAGAGAGAAGCGTACGATTTGCTCGGTATTGTATTTAAAGGGCATCCGAATTTAACGCGTATTTTAATGCCAGATGATTGGGTAGGATATCCGCTTAGAAAAGACTATGAACCGTATGATGTGGAGGTGTAGCTATGATCCGCACGGAAGAGATGCTTTTGAATGTAGGACCTCAGCATCCGAGTACACATGGTGTGTTCAGGCTCGTAATTAAGATTGACGGGGAAATTATTAAAGAAGCTACACCGGTTATTGGGTATTTGCATCGCGGGACGGAAAAGATTGCTGAGAGCTTACAGTATACGCAAATTATCCCTTATACAGATCGAATGGATTATTTATCAGCCATGACGAATAATTACGTCATTTGCCATGCTGTAGAGACGATGATGGGGCTTGAAATTACGGAGCGTGCCGAATACTTGCGAGTACTTGCGATGGAGCTAGGAAGAATTGCGAGCCATCTCGTTTGGTGGGGGACGAATCTTCTTGATATAGGAGCGGTCAGCCCGTTTTTGTACGCGTTTCGTGAACGAGAGATGATTATAAATTTATTAAATGAATTATGCGGGGCACGGCTTACTTTTAACTATATGAGAGTTGGCGGTGTGAAGTGGGATGCGCCAGATGGTTGGATTGAAAAGGTGGAAGAGTTTGTTCCGTATATGAGAGAGCAACTGGCAGGTTATCATGATCTTGTTAGCGGTAATGAGATTTTCTTAAATCGTGTGAAAGGCGTTGGTATATATAGCGCGGAAGAAGCGATTTCGTATTCTTTAAGCGGAGCAAATTTGCGGTGCACTGGAGTAAACTGGGATCTCCGCAAAGATGAGCCGTATTCGATTTATGATCGTTTTGATTTTGATATTCCTGTTGGAAGCGTGGGAGATGCTTGGGATCGCTACGTTTGCCGAATGCAAGAAATCGAGGAGTCTTTAAAGATTGTTGAGCAAGCGGTTCAGCAGTTCCCGAAAGATGGAGCTGTGCTGGCAAAAGTACCGAAAATTATTAAGGCACCTAAGGGAGAAGCGTTTGTACGTATCGAATCGCCGCGCGGAGAGATTGGTTGTTATATCGCTAGTGACGGAAAGAAAGAGCCGTACCGTTTGAAGTTTCGTAGGCCATCTTTTTATAACTTGCAAATTTTACCGAAGTTATTGAAAGGTGAAAACATCGCTAATTTAATTACGATTTTAGGTGGAGTTGATATTGTACTTGGGGAGGTTGATGGCTAATGATTGAGACGCTCTTACAATCACCTTCAAGCTGGACGAATTTCTTCATTTTTTTCGGATTAGCGGTACTTCTACTATTTGCAGTCCTTGGCTTCGTTACATATGGAATTTTGGCAGAACGGAAAGTGATGGGGTTTATGCAAGGGCGGATTGGACCAAACCAGGTTGGAGGCCGATTCGGTTTACTGCAAACGGTAGCTGATGTTTTAAAACTATTATTGAAAGAAGATAGTATTCCGAAAGCAGCAGATAAACCGCTGTTTATATTAGCGCCTGTCATTGCATTTGCACCAGCATTTATGGTGCTTGCAGTTATCCCGTTCACTGATAAATTTCAATTTGCAGATATTGGAGTCGGGTTACTTTATTATATTGCTGTTTCCGGTATTACGACGATAGGTGTTGTAACTGGGGGATGGGCATCGAATAATAAATATTCCCTTTTAGGAGGGATGCGTGCGGCGGCGCAAATGATTTCTTATGAGATTCCGCTCGTAATGAGTGTAATTGGTATCGTTTTGTTAGCTGGTAGCCTGAATTTAAATGAGATTGTAGCGGCGCAGGAGAAGGTTTGGTACATTTTCGTACAGCCAATTGGCTTCGTCGTTTTCTTAATCGCAGCAGTTGCAGAGTTAAATAGGACGCCGTTCGATTTGCCAGAAGCGGAGTCAGAACTTGTTTCTGGATATCATACGGAATACTCAGGGTTTCGCTGGGCGTTTTTCATGCTTTCAGAATACGTATATTTCTTCGGGATGGCATCGTTAATTACAGTGCTCTTTTTAGGAGGATGGAATCCAGTCATGTTTCTTGGATTTATCCCAGGTGCCGTATGGTTTGCTTTGAAATTTAGCAGTGTAGTCTTTCTATTAATTTGGTTCCGCGTTACGTTTCCGCGTATAAGAGGTGACCAGTTAATGGAATTTGGATGGAAAGTATTATTGCCGATTGCACTTGCAAATATTTTCTTAACGGCATTGATTAAGGAGTTATTCTTCTAATCTATGAGGGGGGTGCCAGTAAGAGATGAAAGGACTATTTAAAGGGTTAAAATATACATTAAGTAATTTGAGTAAGAAGAAGGTAACGTATGATTATCCAAATCAACCGTTGCCGTTGCCAGACCGTTTTCGGGGGATTCAAAAATTTTATCCGGAGAAATGTATTGTTTGTAACCAATGCTCTAACATTTGTCCGACAGACTGTATTCAGTTAACAGGAAAGAAACATCCGGATCCTACGAAAAAAGGGAAAATTATCGACACGTACGATATTAATTTTGAAATTTGTATTCTTTGTGACTTATGTACAGAAGTTTGTCCGACAGAGGCAATTGTCATGACAAATAACTTTGAACTCGCGGAATATTCACGTGATGATTTATTTAAAAATTTGCAGTGGCTTGACGAAAACGACGAAAACGTCAGGAAGGAGAATAAGGCATGAATGGCGAGTTTGTAGCATTCTTTATACTATCCTTGTCTGCAATTATCGGCGGTGTTCTTATGTTGAACTTAACGAAAGTTATGCACATGATGCTAGCTCTCGTTCTAACATTCCTCAGCATTGCAGGTTTGTATTTTCTTTTATCAGCCGAATTTATAGGCGTTGCACAAATTTTACTTTACTCTGGTGCAATCACAATTATTATGATTTTCGGCATTATGTTAACGAAACATAACGCGGAAAATGAATCGCGTCTTACTCTTCGAAAATGGATTATCTTCTTTGCAGTTGTAGCATTTGGAGCGGTTATGTATTTCGCTGTTAATAATGTTGATTTTGCAAATGAAAGCACACAAGGAAGTTTACCTCTCCATGAAAACAACACACTTCAAATCGGTACGCTTCTCTATTCAAAATATATTATCCCATTTGAACTAACTTCAGTTATTTTACTTGTAGCACTCGTTGGCGCGATTATACTTGCGAAAAAGGACGAGAAAGAGGAGGAATCCAATGAGTAGCGTTCCAGCTTCTGCATATTTAACACTTGCGATTATTTTGTTTTGCATCGGTCTATTTGGAGCTTTAACAAAGCGGAATACAGTAATCGTATTAGTTTGTATCGAATTAATGCTGAATGCTGCCAATTTAAACTTAGTGGCGTTTAGTAAATTAGGCTTATTTCCGAATTTAACAGGTCAAATTTTCTCACTGTTTACGATGGCTGTAGCGGCAGCGGAAGCGGCGGTAGGACTCGCCATTTTAATTGCTTTATATCGTAATCGTACGACAGTTCAGGTGGATGAAATGGATACGCTCAAAGGATAGCATTGTGACCGAAAAAGGGGGAAGGAAACAATGATCGATTATGCATGGCTCATACCGCTTTTCCCACTCGTTTCGTTTTTGTTACTTATTATATTCGGGAAGAAAATTAGAGAAGGAAGCAGCGTACTTAGTATTTTTTTCGTCTTTCTCTCCTTCATACTTGCGGTACTTGTGTTAATAGAAAGGTTTTCAGAAGCAAGCGTGAAGCATAGGTGGGTGTGGCTTAGAGCTGGAGATGTGGATATATCATTCGGCTTTGAAGTGACTGCATTAGGAGCTTTAATGTTATTTATCGTTACGCTTGTGAGTCTGCTTGTACATGTGTATTCGAAAGGTTATATGAAAGGTGATGAACGATTACCAACCTTTTACGCATATTTAGGACTCTTTACATTTGCGATGTTAGGGCTTATTATATCAACGAATTTATTACAGCTTTATATATTTTGGGAATTAGTTGGCCTTGGTTCATTTTTACTTATTGGTTTTTATTTCTTTAAAGAAGAAGCGAAGGCTGCTGCAAAAAAGGCTTTTATTATGACACGTATTGGTGATGTTGGTTTATTTATCGGGATGATTTTAATTTTTTGGTACGCAGGTAGTTTTGAATATGACGCAATATTTAGGGCGATTTATACAGGTGATCTACCTCCTTACATGATTACAATAACAGCGATATTAATTTTTATCGGGGCGATGGGGAAATCAGGTCAATTCCCGCTTCATACATGGTTGCCAGATGCAATGGAAGGGCCAACGCCCGTTTCGGCACTTATTCACGCAGCGACGATGGTCGCAGCTGGCGTATATTTAGTAGCAACGATGTTCCCTTTATTTTCAGCAAGTACAGTGGCGATGCAGACCGTGGCAATCGTTGGAGCTTTCACTGCAATCTTTGCGGCCTCTATCGGTCTTGTGCAAACAGATATAAAGAGGGTGCTTGCTTATTCGACAGTTAGCCAGCTCGGTTATATGATGCTTGCGTTAGGTTCTGCCGGCTATGTAGCTGGTATATTCCATTTAACGACACACGCTTTTTTTAAAGCACTACTATTTTTGGCAGCAGGAAGTGTAATTCATGCTGTGCATACGCAAAACATTAATAAAATGGGCGGTTTACAGAAGAAGATGAAAGTAACTGGTATGCTATTTTTAACAGGTACCCTCGCCATTAGCGGTGTTCCACTGCTTTCCGGTTTTTTCAGCAAAGATGAAATTTTAGCGGCGACTTGGATGAATGGCAATTACGTTTTATTTACTTTAGCAGTAATTGCAGCGTTTTTAACAGCGTTTTATATGTTCCGTCTATACTTTCTTGTCTTTACCGGAGAAGCGAAGACGAAGGAAGAAGTGCATGAATCGCCTCGCGTTATGACGTATCCAATGCTTGTTCTCGGCGTTCTTGCGGTAGTGGCAGGATATATAAATACACCTTGGTTTGGGACGTTTCTCGGAGATTGGTTGACGAAAGATGTAGGGTTTAAGGTTGAAGAAGCGCATGGACCAGTTTGGATTATGATTGTTGCGACACTCGTTTCATTTGCGGGAATCGCTCTTGCATATTTCATATATGGAAAGAAATCAATTTCTAGAGATTGGGCTGGGGGTACGGAAACATCGCTTTATAATCTTTTGAAAGAAAAATATTATGTCGATGAACTATACAACATGACGGTGATCTCTATTACGAAAGGAATCACTCATGTGCTTCGCTTATTTGAAGTGTATGTAGTCGAAGGAATTGCAGTTTTAATTGGAAGTGTAGTTAAAGGCACAAGTAATCTTGGCTCGAAACTTCAAAACGGGAATGTACAAGTGTACGGTACTGTAACGGCGGTTTCGCTCGCTGTACTCGTCATTATTTTGCTCTATACGGGAGGGGATTTACGATGAATGATTTGTTGTTAACGTTCTTCATTTTTTCCCCGCTTTTAGGAATTTTATTGCTTGTATTAACACCGAAAAAGGAATTGCGTACAGTGCGAGCGCTTGGCTTATTTGGGACGGCACTTCCATTTGGAATCGCTATAGTCCTCGCTTGTACATATGCTTCTGGAAAGAATTTGTCACTATTTGATGAAAAGGTGAAATGGATTAAGTTCGGAGATTTAACAGCGGTGGATAAAAGGTGGTTTTCTATTTATTACGAGCTCGGTATTGATGGTTTGTCACTTGTCATGATGGTACTGACGGCTCTTCTAGCGATGCTTGCAGCAATTGCAGCCTTTTCTATTAAAAGAAATTTAAAAGCATTTTATATGTTGTTACTCATGCTAGAAATAGGAATGCTCGGTGTCTTTGCTGCTCAAAATTTAATGTTGTTTTTTATCTTCTTTGAAATTACGTTGCCACCAATGTTCTTATTAATTGGAAAGTGGGGAAAATTGTCGAGTGAAAAGGCTGCGTATAGTTATTTAATATATAACGGTATTGGCTCAGCTATTTTGCTCATTGTTTTCTCAATTTTGTTCGCGAAAACAGGTACAACAAATATTGTGGAGCTGAAAGAGATATTAAGAAGCGTAAACGCAGAGGGAGCACTCGTCATCCCAAGTAGTTTGCAGCTTAGTGTATTTATTGCCATAATGATTGCTTTTGCAATTAAACTACCTGTTTTTCCGTTGCACCGCTGGATGGTCAATGTACACATAGAAGCGCATCCAGCTGTAGTTATGCTTCATGCGGGTGTTTTGCTGAAGATTGGAGCGTACGGTATTATTCGCTTCGGGAAAGGGCTATTCCCGGAATATTTTCACGATATTGCAACGCTAATTGCTATATTAGGCGTAATCAATTTATTATACGGTGCCTTTTTAGCGCTCATCCAAACGGACTTTAGGAAAGTACTGGCTTACTCTAGTATTTCGCATATGGGAATTGTGTTAATGGGACTTGCTTCACTTAATGCACCTGGTACACAAGGAGCACTATTCCAAGTTGTATCACATGGTTTAATTGCAGCCTTGCTTTTCTTCCTACTCGGTGTTATAGAACAACGGTTTGGAACTTCGGATATTACGGTGCTAGGCGGACTTGCGAAAAGTGTACCGATACTTAGCGGATTCTTTTTAGCAGGAGGAATGGCTTCGCTTGGATTACCAGGGATGTCTGGGTTTGTTAGTGAATTTCTTGCCTTTCTCGGTTTATTTCAAGGAGAGCCCGTCATTGCTGCAGTCGGTGTGATTGGCATCATTTTAACCGCTGTATATGTATTAAGGGTGACACTTCAAGTGACATTTGGAAAGAAAGAGTGGGAAGCAAAATCTGATATACACGGATGGGAGTACGTCCCTGTTTTACTACTTATCTTTTGTATTATTGCAATTGGAGTTATGCCAGAAATACTAGGGGATCCGCTTCAAAATACATTGAAAACATTGGGGGTGAAGTAGGATGGATATGAATACGTTACTTAGCTTATCGTGGCATCTAATGGTGCCAGAATTTATTATTCTCGGCGCCGCCATCCTTCTTTCCATATGTGATTTGTTTTTTAAGCTGAACCATAGATATGTAGCTCTTGGTGCGATTGCTGCCATCGTATTAGCAATCGTGTCATTAATTACTCTATATAGCGAACCAGCGGGAGATATTTTAAATGGATCGTTTGTGTTAGATGGATTTTCAAAAGGGTTTAAAACGTTGCTATTAGGTGCCTCAGCTCTCATTTTATGCACCGCAATGAGCGATGATAAGAAGAATCCAATTGAAGATAAGGGTGAATATTATTACTTATTTTTAATGGCACTTCTTGGCGCGATGTTCATGGCTTCTAGTGTTGATTTTATTACCCTTTTCGTTGGTTTGGAGTTACTTTCACTTTCTTCCTATATTTTAGTAGGAATACGAAAAAAGAGCCGTGCATCAAATGAAGCGGCAATGAAATATGTCATTAGCGGAGGAATTGGAACAGCGATCACGCTCTTCGGAATGAGTTATTTATACGGTATTACAGGTTCAACTAACATTGTAGATATGCAAAAGGTACTCACTGGGGAGCTTGCTAGTGGTATTCAGTTATTGTTAGCTCTCGCATTTCTTTTATTGCTAGTCGGTCTCTCATTTAAAATTGCCACAGTGCCGTTTCATATGTGGGCACCTGATGTGTATGAAGGAGCGGCTACACCTGTTACTGCTTTTCTTGGAACGATTTCTAAAATTGCTGGGTTCCTACTCATTATTCGTTTGTTCCTTATGGTTTTTGCAAGTGTATTAATACAAGGAGATATGCAATCTTTATATGGGCATATGAGTATATATATTGCGGTGCTAGCAAGTATTACGATGATTGTTGGGAATGTAGTTGCGTTAAAACAATACAATATAAAGCGTTTATTTGCTTATTCGGGCATTGCTCATGCAGGATATTTACTCGTTCCACTTGTGACATTATCACCATTTACGATGGATAGCATGTGGTTTTATATGCTGGCATACATGCTTATGAATATAGGTGCATTTGCTATCATCCACGGCTTAATCTTACAAAATGATGAGGAAAATATAACGATTTTCACAGGTTTATATAAAAGGTCACCATTTGCAGCGATTATGATGACAATCTTTATTTTATCGCTGGCTGGGATACCAGGAACGGCTGGCTTCATTGGAAAGATTAACATCTTTTTAGGCGCGCTTCATGTAGAGCCAGCACATTACGTACTAGCTTCGATTATGATGGGTACGACAGTTGTTTCATTCGTATATTATTTCCGTATTTTACAACAAATGTTTTTCTGCACGGGAGAGACAGAAGAGAGGATACGGTTACCGTTAAATATAAAGGTTGTTATGAGTCTTTGTGCAATTTCGATTGTAATACTAGGGATTATGCCGATGATTGGGTACAATTTCTTTTATGAATATTTTCCATTAATGAAAGATTTCTTCTTCTTAGGGAACGTGGTACAATAGTGAAAATAAAAGGTGTGGAGTCAGTACTCTGCGCTTTTTATTTTGTGTTAACTTGTAATGTAGATATACGTTTTTGGAAAGAAAATCACGATGTAAAATGTAAGATGTCTATGTGCATTTGAAAAAGTGTAGCTCCTACTTATTATGGTATCGTTTTTATATTCTTTCATAAGTAGTAGCTGAGTAAAAAGGGGTCGATTTTTTGGCACAACTTTTAGGGCAACAAGCACTGATTGCCATTGTTTCGCATTTATTGTTTATTACCATTACGTGGTGGGCCTTACAAGGCATTCACATTGAGCGTTTAATGAAGTCCGGAAAAGTGCTGCAGACGCGAGTATTACTCATCTTAATTACAATTGCAATTGGGACATCTGTAAGTAACTTTTTCCTTGATTATTTAGGCTATTCGAAGAGTTTAACGTATTTAGTAAAGTAAGTGTATAGAACCTCAAATCTCCGTTAACAATGGGGATAGGAGGGGATGAAATTGAAGCTTAAAGCCATTCTTATTGTTGCACTTAGTGTTGTTTTATTTTTGGTTGGATATAGAGAGATGAAACCGATAAGCGATGAACAGAAAATGGAGAGCATGATCAAGGCTTTAGAGAAAAATGATGCTAAAGTAGAAAAATGGTCATGGTTAGCGAGAGAAACAAAAACAATTTCTAACATACATACGTTTCAAAAGTTGTTAAACGATGTGAAGGAAAAGGCAAATATTCAAAAGTGGGAAGTAGAGCAATCTCCAGATGGATATAAAGCTACATCCTATAAAAAGCTTTCTTCTTATGAAGAACGAGTAGTAGTAACTTGGAGTAAAGAAAATACTAAAGAAAACACTTTCATTATCTTTGAAGTAAGTGGGGCGAAATGGGACCCGAAGTATGTTCAAAACATCAATAAAATTTTTAGTGAAAAACCTATAATTTACACTTGTGTTCAAGGTGTACTGAATGATAAGATTGAAGGTGTTTTGCAAAATAAAACCAATCAGGTTTTGAAAGATCTTTCAGCAAGAGCGATCGAACAAGTAGAAGAAAGAGCATTTGTGTCAGTCTCCGCATACAATAAAAAGTGGGATGACGCTCTTTCAACAAATAGAGAGAAAATAAATGTGCAAATAGCAATACGTTCTACAGACAACAAAGATACAATTGTGGTTGGCACACCGATCATAACTTCTGAGTATTGAGTGAATAGATACTGAAAAAAGGACACGGAGGGGAATAATTTGGAAAAGATCATCGTCCGTGGCGGAAAGCGGTTAAACGGCACAGTGCGTGTTGAGGGCGCAAAAAATGCTGTATTACCTATAATCGCTGCAGCCCTATTAGCGAGTGATGGAAAGAATGTACTATCTGAAGTACCAGTTTTGTCTGATGTATACACAATTAATGAGGTATTACGTCATTTAAATGCTGAAGTCGTATTTGAAAATAATCAAGTAACAATCGATTCTTCTAAAGAACTAAACATTGAAGCACCATTTGAATATGTACGTAAAATGCGTGCATCTGTTCAAGTAATGGGACCATTATTAGCACGTAACGGTCGTGCTCGTATTGCACTTCCTGGTGGATGTGCAATTGGTTCACGTCCAATTGACCAACATTTAAAAGGCTTCGAAGCAATGGGAGCAAAAGTACAGGTTGGTAACGGTTTTGTTGAGGCATATGTTGAGGGAGAACTAAAAGGAGCTAAAATCTACTTAGACTTCCCAAGCGTAGGCGCGACAGAAAACATTATGTCTGCAGCTACATTAGCAAAAGGGACAACAATTCTTGAAAACGCAGCGAAAGAACCAGAAATCGTTGACTTAGCTAACTTCTTAAATGCGATGGGAGCGAAAGTACGCGGAGCTGGAACTGGAACGATTCGTATCGAAGGCGTTGATAAATTATATGGTGCAAACCACTCTATTATTCCTGACCGTATTGAAGCGGGAACATTCATGGTTGCAGCAGCAATTACTGGTGGAGACATCTTAATTGAAAATGCTGTACCTGAACATTTACGCTCAATTACAGCGAAAATGGAAGAAATGGGTGTTAAAATTATTGAGGAAAACGAAGGTGTACGTGTTATCGGCCCAGATAAGTTAAAAGCGGTTGATATTAAAACTATGCCTCACCCAGGTTTCCCAACAGACATGCAATCACAAATGATGGCATTATTACTACAAGCTGATGGAACAAGCATGATTACAGAAACGGTATTCGAAAACCGCTTTATGCACGTTGAAGAATTCCGTCGTATGAATGCTGATATTAAAATTGAAGGTCGTTCTGTTATTATGAACGGTCCAAACAGCTTACAAGGTGCTGAAGTAGCAGCAACTGATTTACGTGCTGCAGCTGCATTAATCTTAGCTGGTTTAGTATCAGAAGGTTATACTCGTGTAACTGAGTTAAAACATCTTGACCGTGGCTATGTAAACTTCCATAAGAAATTAGCTGCATTAGGTGCAACTATTGAACGTGTAAACGAAAAAGTAGAAGAAGTGAAAGAACAAGAAGTTTCTGATCTTCACGCTTAATTGAAATAGTCTCTATGTCTTTTGACATAGGGGCTATTTTTTTGGGTTATTACTGTTATAGTCAATAAATTCTATACTTATGCACGTACCAGTAAAAATATTTAGAAAATTTCTGTTTTATACTCTCCCCCTTAAGTATGTTCTAAAAGAAAGAGTTGTTCCATAAGAATAAATGGAGTAAAGCTTTTATATTGGGGGAAAATAGGATGAAATTTTCAAAGCCACTTTTTATTACAGTAGCGCTCTTAATAGCGCTCGTTATTATTGTACCTGCAGCCCTTGTTATTCCATTTGCGAAAGCAAAAGTAGGGGAAGAAACGGCCTCTAAAACTCCTCCAGCGATAGAAAGTATACCAGCTCCAGGAAAAGTAGATACAGCTGTTCAAGTTGCTGTATATCGTGAGAAACAAAAGAAGGTAGAATCATTACCTATGGAGGAGTATGTGACAGGTGTAGTAGCTTCTGAGATGAATGCCAGTTTTGAAATAGAGGCACTAAAGGCACAGGCATTAGCAGCAAGAACATTTGTAGTACAACGTATGCTAAGCGGAGGGAAGAAAAATAATGCGGACGTGACAGATACGGTGAAAGATCAAGTGTACAAAAGCAAAGATGAATTGAAGAAGCAATGGGGCAATAACTACGAAAATAATTTGAAGAAAATCGAAGAAGCCGTTTCGAAAACAGCAGGACAAGTTTTAACGTATGATGGAAAACCAATTTCAGCATCCTTCTTTTCAACGAGTAATGGTCGAACAGAAAATGCAGCTGACTATTGGGGAAATGATTATCCGTACTTGAAAAGTGTAGATAGTCCGTGGGATCAAGCCTCTCCAAAGTTTACGAGCGAGCAAACATTTACAGTAGCTGATTTTCAAAAACGTCTCGGTGTGAAAGTGCTAGCAGACGGGAAGATTGGAAATATTAAAGACCTTACGGAAGGAAAGCGTGTAAAGGATGTAGCTTTTCAAGGAAAAACATTAACAGGAAAAGAAGTTCGTGAAAAGTTAGATTTACGTTCGTCTGATTTCACGTGGAAACAACAGGGAGATAAAATCATCGTTACGACGAAAGGCTTCGGTCACGGCGTTGGTATGAGTCAATACGGGGCGAACGGCATGGCAGCGGAAGGAAAGAAATATACAGATATCGTCGCTCATTACTATAAAGGCGTTGAAATAAAGACGATGAATGATTATGAAGGAAAATTGATGGTGAAGAAATAGGTGTCAGAACTCTGGCATCTATTTTTTCTGTTTAAAATATCATAATTTTCCATTAACTGTTTGATATAATAGGATAAAAAGGCATTTGGGGGAAATGAAATGGCGTTACTAGAGTTGAAACAATTAGGGAAGACGAACCAGTTACCGGCAATTGAGCTAAAGGTTGAGAAAGGACAATGTATTGTTTTGCAATGCAATAATCATACAGCTAAAGTGTTACACCGCATTATTATTGGTGAAGAAGAAGCTTCGACTGGCAATGTACTGTTTGAAGGAGAAGTGATTGGAAAGAAAAATTATTCCCGCATCGGTTTTTGTTTTTTGAAAGATGAGGCATATGATCGTTTGAAGGTGAAAGAATACTTTAAGTTTTTAATAGGGCTTTATGAATCAAAGATAAGTATAGAAGAAGTTGTGCAGTCTGTTGGTCTCCTAGATAAGCTAAACGTTAAAATAGAAAAACTATCATTTTCAGAGAAGCGTCGTCTTCATATTGGACGAATGATGATTCATAACCCGGATTTAATCATTTTGGAAGAACCGGAGCAAAATGTAGATATAGAGAGTACGGTTATTATTCGAAAAGCAATTATGAAAATGAAAGAGCAAGGAAAGGCAATCTTTATTACGTCATCATTTCTATCGGATGCCCTTTCGTTAACAGAGGATGTATACATATTAAACAACGATGGTGTGAAAAAGATAGAAATTGAGCAAGAGGAAGTGGAAGAAGTCGGTGAAGAAAAAGTCATTCAAATGATTCCGCAAATGAAATTAGAAAGAATACCTGCGAAAGTGAACGATAAAATCATTTTACTTGATCCGATGGAAATCCATTTCATTGAAACGCAAAACGGAGTAACGCATATTCACGTTCGTGAAGGTGATTTCGTATGTGCCTTAACATTAAGTGAACTAGAAGCAAGATTAACAGGTTTTGGTTTCTTTAGATGTCACCGCTCTTATCTTGTGAATTTACAAAGAGTACGAGAAGTGATTACGTGGACTCGTAATAGTTTTAGTTTAATTTTGGATGACGAAAGAAAAAGTTCAATCCCGCTTTCGAAAGGACGCATGGATGAATTAAAAGGCGTGATTGGACTGTAAAAGTGCTCCAATAAGCTCAACATGCGATTTATTCAACGGTAAAAATACTCCTTTTACCGGTATTTTACTGCGTAAACCCTTTGTTTTTCATATGATTGAGTCAAGAAAAGCGAAACAAACGAACGAAAAGCGCTAAAGCGACTTTCATCTATAAAGAAGAAAAACAAAGGGGATGAAGAAATGACATTGGCAATTGAAATGAAAGATGTAATGAAAAGTTTCGATGGAAAAACGGCACTTCAAAATGTAAATATTGAGGTGAAGCGAGGAGAGATATTTGGATTCCTCGGACCGAGTGGATCTGGTAAGACGACAACAGTAAAAATTTTAACTTCTCAAGTGCTCCATAGTGTTGGAACGGTAAGAGTATTAGGGAAAGATATTACAGGACCAAGTAGCATCGATTACAAACGAATTGGTATTTTAACAGATAACAGCGGTTTATATGAGAGACTTAGCATTTATGATAACTTATTATTATTTTGTGACTTATATGATTGCAAAAAAGAACGAATCGATGAAGTACTAGCGCAAGTGAATCTATTAGATGATAAAAAAACACCAGTAAAAAAATTATCAAAGGGAATGAAGCAACGCGTCACGCTAGCGAGAGCAATCCTTCATAAACCAGATATCCTCTTCTTAGACGAACCAACATCTGCACTTGATCCAGTAAACGTACAAAACATTCATAAAATCTTAAACGACTTAAATAAAGAAGGAACGACGATTTTCTTAACGACTCACAACATGGATGAAGCAGAAACGCTTTGTAACCGCATTGCCTTCCTGTGTGGCGGAGAAATTGTAGCACTGGATACGCCAGAGAACCTGCGCTTACAATACGCTAAGGATCAAATAGAGGTCGTATTAAAAGATAAACAAAAAGAAGTAGTGCAAAAAGATGAATTAGGCGCAAACCGTATTTCAGAATGGATGAAAAAGGGCGAACTGTTATCTATTCATTCACACGAACCAACGCTAGGCGATATCTTTATTGAAGTTACTGGGAGGGGATTATAATGACATTTTCAATGAAACGGTTTTCGGCTATTGTAAGAAAAGAAATAAATGATGCAGGTAAAAACTCACAAGTTATATTAATGGCGCTATTACCTATTCTACTTGCTGTATTCTATAGTAATATGGATTCTATAAAAGAGTTCTTTGCAGGTTTTGTTATTGTAATGACGATTACCATGGTGGGAAGTTATGTGCAAGCAATTATTATTGCAGAGGAGAAGGAAAAACACACGTTACGAGTATTAATGTTGTCTCCAGCAAGTCCAATAGAAGTTATTTTAGGGAAAAGTGTATTAACTGTATTTTTTGTACTAGCATCTAGTTTTATTAGTTTAGTGATTTTAGATACTTTTAAAGGAAATATTGGTATGCTAGTTATTATTATTTTAATAGGAACATTGTTATGTGTCGTTTTAGGTACTATAGTTGGCTTACTATCCCAAAATATAGCACAAACATCCATAGTGGGGCTCCCGATTTTTCTAATATTCATAATGGGGCCGATGTTAAAGGAAATGGTTAAGAATGAATTTATTATAAAAGTAGTTAATCTTCTTCCAACAAATCATGTTATGGAAGCATTGCAAAAAGTTATAAAGGGAGAAGGATTTATTGCGATTCAAGAACATATTTTAAACAATACAATTTGGACTATATGCCTTATCATTCTTTGTATTATTGTTTATAAAAAGAAACAATTAGATTAAAAACTGAGCCAAAAGTGCTCAGTTTTTTCTTTTTTCTATCATTTCCTCGGAAATTTTGCAATTCTCATACATATTTTTACAGATTTTGTCGAAAAGTAATTAGTTATACGTTGTATAGGATACGTGAATATTGTTCAAAATGATTGCTGAGGTGATGATGGAATGCGAGGAAGAAATAATAAAAAGTCGCAAAAGGTAGTACATTTATTTCAAAAAAGATGGGTGTTTCCGGCACTATACATTGCTTGTGCAGCGGTAATCTTAATGGTTGCGCTATGGTTCCAAGGAGCTAATCCGAAGAAGACTCCAAACCACGATCAAGCAACACCGTATACACAATCGGAAGATCCAGCAGTACCAGTAACAAAATCTTCAGAAGTAGTGAAAATGCCAGCTGCCGCGAATGCGGAAGTAGTCGTACAGAAGAAATTCTATGAAGATGCAGCAACTGAGGCGGAACAAGAAAAAGCACTTGTCTTTTATAACAACACATATTCCCCAAACAAAGGAATTGACATTGCTGCGAAGAATGGAAAAGAATTCAATGTTGCTGCTGCTTTAAGTGGTACAGTAACGAAAGCTGAAAAAGATTCACTTCTTGGTTATGTTGTAACAGTTGATAGTGGAAATGGTGTAGCGGTATCTTATCAAAGCTTAGGCAGTGTGAAAGTAGAAAAAGGTGCAAGAGTTGCACAAGGTGAAGTATTAGGAACATCCGGTCTAAGTGCAATGAATAAAGAGGCAGGTTCTCACGTTCACTTTGAAGTACGTAAAGACAATGTGGCTGTGAACCCTGAACGTTACTTAAATAAATCAGTAACAGAAATTAAAGCTGATGCAGGTGCTGCAAAGGCTACGAATGCTTCTGGTAAAAAAGCTGATGACAAATCTCAAAAAGAAGAGAAGTCAACGAGTACGAAACCAGAAAGTAAAACAGAAGACAAGTCTCAAAAAGAAGAGAAATCAACAAGCGGTTCAACTAGTGACAAAAAAGAAGAACCGAAGAAAGAAGAAAAATCAACAAATGGTTCTACAGAATCATCTAACGATTCTTCTTCACAAGAATAAGAAAGTGAAAAAATCAGCTCCCACTAGGGGAGCTGATTTTTTTATTTCCATATAAAAATACTCAATTTCGAGAAAAAAGTTGCAATAACAAGGAAAAATGACGAGATTCTCGAATATATATTACAAAAGGGAGGGGATACTGTGTCATTTTTATTTGTTCTGTCGACTGCTATTATTTTATTGTTTGTTTTATTCACTTTATATTATTATATTGCCGGTAAGAAAGAGGTTCCCCACCATCAATTATTAGAAGAAGAGTTTGAAAGAGAAGAATGATGCCTTATATATAAGGTGTCATTTTTTTTCGCCAAAATAGTCACTGTTAACGTATTTCTCACAAAAAAATGTAATTTTTCTTAACTTAGTCCGCAAAAATAGTGAACATGTAGCATATATCAGTAGTGCGGGCAATACAATGGTATAAACCAAAGCAAAGAGAGTGTTTGAGGTGAGAAATCGTGAATCATTTCATTATAAATCCAAGAATGTTTAACGCTTACAAACAGCACTCACACTTACTTCTTAGTCGTATGCAGCGAGGCTCATTTCACCCTTCTCACATCCAAATTAGGGAGGCGAGTGGTGTGCACGATTACATCAAAGAGAGAACTATCAAGATTGGTAAGTATATCGTGGAGACAAGAAAGACAGTGCGTGTCATTGCAAAGGAATTTGGGGTATCAAAGAGTACAGTCCATAAAGATTTAACGGAACGTCTACCAGAGATTAATCCAGAGCTCGCAAATGAAGTGAAAGAAATTCTTGATTATCATAAGTCTATTCGTCATTTAAGAGGGGGAGAAGCAACAAAACAAAAGTATAGAAAAGAAGATGTAGAGAAGCCTGTACGTCAATAATGTTACAGTAGCAAACATTCCGTTCACATTCGGTAATATTTTTCAGAAGAATTCTTTTTGCGAATATTACGTTTCTGTTAAATTTATGATAAAATCAGAAATTAGGTGAAAAGAATTCGGGTGTAACCTGATTTTGAATATCGAGGAGGAAAAAACGGGAATGTTTGCGCGAGATATCGGAATTGACCTAGGTACGGCTAACGTATTAATTCATGTTAAAGGTAAGGGTATTGTATTAAATGAGCCATCTGTTGTGGCGATTGATCGTAATAGTGGTAAAGTATTAGCAGTAGGTGAAGAAGCGAGAAGCATGGTGGGACGTACGCCTGGTAATATTGTAGCAATTCGTCCACTTAAAGATGGTGTAATCGCAGATTTCGAAATTACAGAAGCAATGTTAAAGTATTTCATTAACAAATTGGACGTAAAGAGCTTCTTTTCAAAACCTCGTATTTTAATTTGTTGTCCAACAAATATTACATCAGTAGAACAAAAAGCAATTCGTGAAGCTGCTGAGCGTTCAGGTGGTAAAACAGTATTTTTAGAAGAAGAACCAAAAGTAGCCGCAGTTGGTGCTGGTATGGAAATCTTCCAACCAAGCGGTAACATGGTTGTTGATATTGGTGGAGGTACAACAGATATCGCTGTACTATCTATGGGTGATATTGTTACCTCTTCCTCTATCAAAATGGCTGGCGATAAGTTTGATATGGAGATCTTAAACTATATTAAACGTAAGTATAAGCTATTAATCGGAGAACGTACTTCAGAAGATATTAAAATTAAAGTTGGTACAGTATTCCCAGGTGCACGTAGCGAAGAGCTTGAAATTCGCGGACGTGACATGGTAACAGGCTTACCACGTACAATTACAGTATGCTCTGAAGAAATTACAGAAGCATTAAAAGAAAATGCAGCTGTTATTGTACAAGCTGCAAAAGGCGTATTAGAGCGCACACCACCAGAACTATCTGCAGATATCATCGACCGCGGTGTTATTCTAACAGGTGGCGGAGCTTTACTACACGGTATCGACATGCTTCTAGCAGAAGAACTAAAAGTACCGGTATTAATTGCTGAAAACCCAATGCACTGCGTTGCGGTTGGTACAGGTATTATGTTAGAGAATATCGACAGATTACCAAAGCGTGCTTTGAGATAATTTGAAAGAACTAAGGCTAATGCCTTAGTTCTTTTTTCGTTTTTATATTTTTTTATTTTGTTTTTTTGCGAAAATGGAAGGAAAATAGAGAAATATGAAGGAAACAGGTAAAATATTCATATATATGGTTAAATTTAATATTTCCTTATTTGAAAACGTTTATAATATAATGAGTCGAATACGACATTAAGGCAAATAATGTTTCAATACATATTGCCTTTCCCTAATTTGGGCATACACTCTTTTCTACCTCCGTGTCAGTTGCAAAAATGTGCAACTATTTTAATGGAATAGAGTGTGTGCATTTTTTTTTAGGAAGTTGTGCTAAATATAAAATGTTACTTTGTAATGACAAACAATAAACAAAATGGGATAATAGCAATATGTCCAAGTGGTAAGACCAATATTACAAAAGGGGCGATTGTTACATGCTAAATATAGAACAAATTAAAGAAATCATTCCTCACCGCTATCCATTTTTACTTGTTGATAAAATATTAGAAGTAGATGAAGGCAAAAGAGCGGTTGGGATTAAAAATGTATCCGCAAACGAAGAATTCTTTAACGGACACTTCCCTGACTATGCAGTTATGCCTGGTGTACTTATTGTAGAAGCATTAGCACAAGTCGGAGCAGTTGCAGTATTAAAGAAAGAAGAAAACCGCGGAAGACTTGCTTTCTTTGCAGGTATCGACAATTGCCGTTTCAAAAAACAAGTACGCCCAGGTGATCAGCTTCGTCTAGAAGTAGAAATGACACGCGTACGCGGCCCAATTGGAAAAGGAAAAGCAATCGCAACAGTAGATGGTGAAGTTGCATGTGAGGCAGAAATTACATTTGCGATTGGTGATAAAAAAGAATAGATAGTACTGAAAAATCTCCTTGTGAAAAGACAAGGGGATTTTTTAATTTCTGCTATATAACGATGAGACGATAATATACAAACTAATCAGAAAATATCTTGTAAATAGATGGTAATTACCATATACTTACTTTATTATTTATCTAGAAAATAGGATAAGTGATAAAGGTAATAAAGAAATAAGGGCATTGTCATATTGTTAAGGTACTTAAATAAGACAAAGTAGAAGGTTATTGATTATGATGAAATGTGGGGAACTCAGCAAGAATATTAATTAGACGTATGAAATCGAGCATAAGAGAGAGAAAAGGGAAATGTCGCATTTCACAAAAGGAGATTATGAATATGTTCGGGAGAAAGAAAAGAAAACCATTACGACAATTAATTACACATAAAGAGCCTAAATCGCGTATTACAGAACAATACCGCAACATTCGCACAAACATTGAGTTTACATCTATAGATAATCATGTTCGTTCTATTATTGTTACTTCAGCCGATCCAGGTGATGGGAAAACAACAACAATCGCAAACTTAGCAGTTGTTTTCGGACAACAAGGAAAGAAAGTTTTATTAATTGGAGCTGATTTGCGTAAGCCGACGATACAAAACTTATTTGCCATTCATAATTCAAATGGGTTAACGAACTTATTATCAGGACAAGCAAAACTTATGCAATGCATTCAAAAAACAGATATAGAGAACGTATACTTAATGGCAGCAGGTCCAATCCCGCCAAACCCAGCAGAACTATTAGGGAGCCGGACAATGGATGAGGCGTTGCTAGAAGCATATAACATGTTTGATATTATATTAATTGACACACCACCTGTCCTTGCGGTTACGGATGCACAAATACTTGCGAATAAATGTGATGGAATCGTACTCGTTGTACGAAGTGAAAAGACGGAAAAAGATAAAATCGTAAAAGCGAAACAAATATTAGATAAAGCATCAGGAAAACTACTAGGTGTTGTTTTGAACGATAAAAGAGAAGAAAAAGAGCAGTATGGTTATTACTAAAATATGAAAAAGCCAACAAAAAAAATGTTGGCTTTTTTGTTTTCTGAAAATTATTTATCAAGTTATACAATGTAAAAAGCATGATATGATAAAATTTTTGGGAAATCATTGGAATGTGTTGTCATATTTAAGATTATTTTGTAAGATTAAACTTGTTTCTTGTGAACAAATATAGAACTGAATTATTAAAAATAAAAAATGTAAGATTTATATGTTATAATTTTTCCTATGTGTAAATTTTAGAAAGTTGGAGGAACTTATGGAAGAAACAATTAGTTTAAAAGAGTTATTTCATATCTTAAAAAAACGTTTAGCAATGATCCTCGTAATTGCATTTGGTGCAGCTATTGTAAGTGCTATCATTAGCTTTTTCTTCATGACACCAATCTATCAATCTTCGACGCAAATTCTTGTTAATCAGAAGAAGCAAGAAGGATCTGCAATTCAATTTAATGAAGTGCAAACAAATATTCAATTAACAAATACATATAAGGTTATTATTAAGAGCCCTGTTATTTTGGATCAAGTGAAAGAAAAGCTAGGTTTAAATATAACAGTACAAGAGCTAAACAAGAAAATTGAAGTAGCTAACGAGAAAGACTCACAAGTAGTGGCGTTAACTGCGCAAGATAAAGATCCAAAACTAGCTCGTGATATTGCTAACACAACTGCAGAAGTGTTTAAAGGTGAAGTTGCTAAAATTATGAGTATTGATAACGTAACAGTGTTATCAAAAGCAGAAGTTGCAGAAAATTTATCTCCAATTAAACCACGTCCAATGCTAAATGTAGCAATTGCTTTCGTTATTGGTTTAATGGCTTCAATAGGTCTTGCATTCTTACTAGAATACTTAGATAACACAGTGAAAAAGGAAGAGGATGTAGAAAGCTTACTTGGCTTACCGGTATTAGGGATTGTAGCTCGTATGGATGAAGAAACAATGAACGTGAAATCACACGCTCCATCATCAAGAAAAGTGAGGGGACAAACAATTGGCTCTTAATTTATTTAAAAAGAAAAAGAATCATCGTCAACGCCGTCAATTAATTGCTCATCAACAACCGAAATCACCAATTTCAGAGCAATATCGTAATATTCGAACGAATGTTGAATTTGCAGCTGTTGATACGAATTTACATTCATTAATGGTCACGTCTGCAAACCCAAGTGAAGGGAAAACGACAACGACAGCGAATATGGCAGTTGTTTTTGCTCAACAAGGAAAAAAGGTTTTATTAATTGATGCAGATATGCGTAAACCTGCAATGCATCAAATGTTCCAAGTAGATAACATTTTTGGACTTACGAATGTACTAACACATAGTGAACGTTTAGAAAAATGTGTGCAAACAACATTAGTTGATAATCTACACTTTTTAGCATGTGGTCCAATCCCACCAAATCCAGCTGAATTATTAGGTTCAAAATCAATGAAAGAACTTCTTGGACAAGCATACAGTATGTATGATCTAGTTATTTTTGATATGCCGCCAATTTTAGCTGTTACCGACGCACAAATTATGGCAAATGTATGTGATGCTTCTATTCTTGTAGTTCGTAGTGAATCAACAGAGAAAGAAACAGCAGTAAAAGCAAAAGGGTTATTGGAGTCTGCAAAAGGTAAATTGTTAGGTGTTGTTTTAAATGACCGTGAACGTGAACAAGGATTATATTATTATTACGGTGCAAACTAATTAAAAGAGTGAGATATGGTTGAAACATATCTCCTTTTCTTCCTTGAATATGAGATGTCTCATATTCAAGGAAAAAAAGATTAGTAGAAGAGAGGGAGGATAAAATAAATGATTGATTTACATTGTCACATTTTACATGGCATCGATGACGGTGCACAAACAGTAACAGATAGTTTAGCAATGGCGCAACAAGCCGTAGCGGAAGGAATACATACAATTGTCGCAACGCCGCACCATCAAAATGGCAAATATGTAAATGAACGTACCTCAATTATTCATCACGCAAAACAATTAAATGATGAACTACAACACCATAATATTCCACTTACCATTTTACCTGGGCAAGAGGTCAGGTTATATGGAGATTTATTAGAAGACTATGAAGCTGGTAAAATCGTTACCTTGAATGAGACGAATAAATATATATTCATTGAATTCCCATCAAATCATGTACCTCGTTATGCAGAACAACTACTATATGAACTGCGTGTAAAGGGAATGATTCCAATTATCGTTCATCCGGAACGTAATGCCGAGTTAATCGAGCGGCCAGATAAGTTATATAACATTGTAAATAAAGGGGCATTAACGCAAGTAACGGCAGGTAGTTTATTAGGGAAATTCGGTAAAAAAATTAAAAAGTTTTCACTTCAACTTGTAGAACATAATTTAACACATATGGTCGCTTCAGATGCACATAACACGACATCAAGAGGATTTCATTTAGCGGAAAGCTATGAATTAATTGAGAAAGAATTCGGAATGAATGTTATGAGTGATTTGAAAGAAAATCCGTACTTATTAATTAGCGGGAAGGCAATTTACAAAGAAGATCCGGAACAAATTCGTCGTAAAAAATTGTTCGGTATTTTTTAAATAAAAATTGGTGATGTCTCCTAACCGTTATCAATGGGGGCACTCGGTCGTGCTGTGGGTAGAAAATTTTTATTTCGAACCTACCTTAGACGCTTGTCGTCGGGAGTATGACGTGAGGATGGGTTAGATGCCCATAATTTTATTTGTAATAGAAACTCTACCTATAGAGTTATAAATATGACTCTATAGGTAGGGTTTTTGTTATTGTTACATATGAATAAAAAGATATAGGAGGGCTACAATTGAAAAAGGTAAGAAAAGCAATTATTCCAGCAGCTGGCCTGGGAACAAGATTTTTACCAGCAACAAAGGCAATGCCGAAAGAAATGTTACCGATCGTTGATAAGCCGACAATTCAATACATAGTAGAAGAAGCGATAGAATCAGGAATTGAAGATATTATTATTGTTACTGGAAAAGGAAAGCGCGCGATTGAAGATCATTTTGATCATTCTTTTGAATTGGAGCAAAGTTTACTAGAAAAAGGGAAGCATGAGATGTTAGAAAAAGTACAAGCTTCTTCAAAAATTAACATTCATTACATAAGACAAAAAGAACCAAAAGGTTTAGGGCATGCAGTATGGTGTGCTCGTAAATTTATTGGAAATGAACCATTTGCAGTACTACTTGGTGATGATATTGTCCAAGCAGAAACACCATGTTTACGCCAATTAATGGATCAATATGAAGGTACACAGTCATCTATAATTGGTGTACAAACGGTGCCTGAAAATGAGACGCATCGTTATGGAATTATAGATCCGATTGAGCAAAATGACCGTCGTTATCAAGTGCGTCAATTTGTAGAAAAGCCGGCAGAAGGTACAGCACCATCTAATTTAGCTATTATGGGTCGTTACATATTAACATCAGAAATTTTCATGTTCCTTGAAAATCAACAAACAGGTGCTGGTGGGGAGATTCAATTAACAGATGCGATTCAAAGGTTAAATGAAATACAAAGAGTGTTTGCTTATGACTTTGAAGGAACTCGTTATGATGTTGGGGAGAAGTTTGGGTTTATTAAAACAACGATTGAAATGGCACTTCAGAATGAAGAGCTGAAAGGCGAATTAATGGAATATATGAGTAGCCTTGTTGAAAAAGAAAATATACATATATAAAAGTGGGGTGGAAGAGTTTTGACCTTAGTAAAATTATCTGATGGGGATGTCACAGAAGTAAATGAGAAAAAAATAGATTGGGAAGTTGTAAATGCTCGTAAAGGGTATTTATTTACTAAACGTTGCATGGATTTTATAGGGGCTTTATGTGGCTTGATTTTATTATCACCGCTCTTTTTAGTTATAGCGTTGATTATTAAATATGAAGATCCAAAAGGAACGGTGTTTTTTAAGCAAATTCGTGTAGGTAAAGATGGAAAAGAGTTTCATATGTATAAATTTCGCTCTATGGTTGCGGATGCGGAAGAAAGACTCAAAGATTTATTACAATACAATGAAGTATCCGGTGCAATGTTTAAAATGAAAGAAGATCCAAGGATAACAAAAATAGGGAAATTTATTAGGAGAACGAGTTTAGATGAGTTGCCACAATTAATTAATGTTTTAAAAGGTGAAATGAGTCTTGTAGGTCCAAGGCCCCCTTTACCACGTGAGGTAAAGGAATATACAGCATATGATAAACAAAGATTATTAGTAATTCCAGGTTGTACAGGACTTTGGCAGGTAAGTGGCAGAAATAATCTTGGGTTTAAAGAAATGGTTCAATTAGACTTACAATATATAGAAAAAGGTTCGATTCTATTTGATATTTTTATTATTTTTAAAACAGTGAAAGAAGTATTTTGTAGTAAGGAAGCATATTAAGATTCTTAGTTCCTTTTATTTTAAAAAAGAGCGTGAATATATAAATTTAGAGATAAAAATCTTCCTGCATGTATAAAGAATGAAAACTAGTGAAAAAAGATAAGCTAGAAATTAGAGCATAATTTAGGGGTGTAAAATGATAGATGTGATTATACCTGTTTATAATGGGTACGAAGAAACAAGAGAGTGCATTGAATCGTTATTGAAATCTAAAAATTTAGTAGAGCATCATTTTATTTTTATAAATGATAAGTCACCAAATGAGCATATTTTTGAATTATTAAATAGTATTGATGATAGACGTGTTACGATTTTAAATAATGAGAGTAATTTAGGTTTTGTTAAAACTGTCAATAGAGGAATGAAATTATCTGAGAATGATGTGATTTTATTAAATTCTGATACTGTTGTTACAGAAAATTGGATTGATAAAATGTATAATGCTGCATATTCAAATGAAAAAGTTGGTACAGTGACAGCGTTAACTAATAATGGTACGATCGCTTCGGTTCCGTATTTTAACCAAGATAATAAATTACCGGAAGGGTATACAATTGGAGAATTTTCCAATTTAGTGGAGAGAGTCTCAGAAAGGGTATATCCAACTCTACCTACAGCTGTAGGACATGCAATGTATATTAAAAGAAGCATAATTAATGAGGTTGGTTTTTTTGATGATGATTCTTTTGGAATGGGATATGGAGAAGAAGAAGATTTTTCATGTCGAGTAATCAAAAGTGGTTATAAAAATGTTTTAGCGGATGATACATTTATTTTTCATTATGGTAGTACATCTTTTAAGGGCGAAAAAGCAAATCTAATCGCTCAGAATAAGAAAAAGCTTTATAAGAAGCACTGGATTCATCCTTTTAATGTGAAGAGGTTTTTATTATTTGATAAAAATGTGAAGAATATATGTAGTAAAATTCAGGACGAAATGAATAATTAATTTTGAAAGGTTTGGAAAATGAAAAAAGTAGATCAGTTCATCATTTTCATGCTTCTTATAGGAGTATTCTTTTTAAGGTATATTAAGGTCTTCTACGAACAATGGTATATATTGGATATATTTCTGTTAATATATGTTTTTGTTAATCTTGTACAAATTAATAAGAAAAGTTTAGGGATGTACCTTTGGTATTTTATATCAGTGTGTATTTTTATTTTCTGTGTGTCTTTAAATGTGATGGAATATGGAGCGGGTAAAGTCTTTTCTGATAATATTATGATGGCCCTTATGCCAATCACATTAATAATATATTTTTCATATTTAAATCAGAAATATTCTTTTGATATTCTTTTACAAACATCCAGAAAAGTGATACTATTTTTGAATGTTTATTTTTGGATAAACACTCCTATTATAGTAATACAATTTTTAACTGAAAACTTTATGATGGGACGTTTTCTATCATGGGGAATGTATAATTTTGATCATATGACAGGATTTATGGGACCATTTGGAACAGGAATTTTAAATGTTTTTTGGGTGAGTTTGTTAATAGGTAACATATTATTTTACTTGATAACTCGCAATAAAAAGTGGTTTCTTATGTTTGTACTAGAGGTTCCGATTATGTTACTTTTATCATATTTTAATGAAAATAAGGCGTTTATCCCAACTGCAATTTTATTTATAGCAGTAATTTTAGGATATGTGTTTTTATGCAATAAAATCACTGTTAAGGCTGTTGTTAAATTACTTATTCTAGGTGGCATAGGCGTTATAATTGGGCTTATAATGTATGAGTATATAGAAATAGTAAAGGAACAGGTAGATAGTTTAATTGAAGTAGCTTTAGATTTTGATACAAATGCTGCTCTGAATACCCATAATGAACGTGCCTATTTGAATTATCTAGCATTTAAATACTATCATGCGGATGGCTTAGGATTGGGGATAAATAATATTGATTTTAAAACTCAAATGATTCATAAAAATTTAGGCATAAATAGTTTTTCTTTAATGCTAATTCAAGGTGGTATTTGGTATTATCTGGTTAATCTGAATATCTATGCCTTAGTTGCAGTTGGGGCTTTAAAGCGGAAATTTGATATTCAAGCAGTTAGCTTATATATAACTTTCATCGTTATATTTGCTTTTCTATCTTTCGTAACGCAACCGTTTAGAGATCATTACACTATGTTTATGGTAGCGATTTTAATTTTATTTGTAGCACTTTTTGTGAAAAACAATAGTAAAACAGAAACAGGAAATACTAAGATTAATTGAAAAATTATAATTTTTGACTGAAAAGAATCTGCCTATAAATAAAAAGTCCCTTTAAATTTTTAGGGACTTTTTATTTATGTGGGCCATTTATTAAGTTGAAAGTAGTAAAAATTTTTAGAGGGGGGAATTTAAATTTGAGTAAGGTTTCAATTATAATTCCTGCTTATAATTCAGAGAATACAATAAAAAGCACTATTTATTCTTGCCTGAATCAAACATATAAGGATATAGAAATAATTGTTATAGATGATGGTTCAAGTGATAACACAGGTAATATTGTAAAATCAATTGAAGATTCTAGAATTAAATATAACTTTTATGAAAATCAAGGTAGATCTATAGCAAGAAATACAGGATTGAAATTAGCTGAAGGGAAATATATTCAATTCTTAGATTCGGACGATACAATAGATCCGAAAAAAATTGAAAAAGCAATACATTTATTGGAAGGGAATTCCGAAATTGATGCGGTACAATGTGGAACTAATTACTGGAAGAGAAATCAATTGATAACGAAAATACAAGCTAAATCTCTTTCTAGAAAAAAAATGGACAAGTTATTATTAAGGAAAAATTTATTTCCAATTCACTCAGTTATTTTTAAAAAAGAATTAGCAGGCCATTATCCCGAAAAGTTATCTTATTGTGAAGATTGGTATTTCTGGGTGAAAACATTATTAAAGGTAAATATATTTTCACAGACAGATTATTATGGAGCTAATGTATTTGTTCATGAAAATAACACAATGACAGATTACCGCAATATGTTATTAGGTGAGTTTTACATATTATTAAGGATTAAAAAGGAAGTTGATTCTAAATCTTTAATTAGAGATTTGAAAATAATGAAGCAATTTGTGAATTATTGTTTAAAATATGATGCTGATGATATAGATAATTTGGATATCCCAGTTTTTAAAATTGCTCCATATTTAAGATATATTAATTATATAATTAATTCCTCTAAAGGAAAAAGACTATTGAAAAAAATGGTGATATTAAAAAATAAAATCATTAAGAAGAAGCAAGTTTATTAGAGCGAGATATAAAGGAAGTGTGAATAGAGTGAGAGTAGCAGTAGATGCATATTTCAATAATAATTTGGGGGATGATTTATTCCTCGATATTTTAGTAGATAGATATAAAAATGTTACTTTTGATTTTATGCTATGTGATGAAATGGCATGTAAGGCTTTTACTAATCATCCTCGTGTAAATTATAAAAGCCGCAAGGAAGTTTTGCGAAATATTATAAAATATGATGCTTATGTATTTATTGGAGGTTCAATGTTTCAAGAACCTGAATATTGGAAGAAAGCATGGAGGAAATTTAATTTAACAGTTTCTATATTTAAATTATTTAAAAAATCTACATTTGTATTAGGATGTAATTTTGGTCCATATGAAACGGTAGAATATAAAGAAAAATATTTGAGAACCTTTAAGAAACTCACACATATGACAGTTAGGGATCAATATTCTTTCGACTTACTAAAAGATAAAGGTATTAATATTACTGTACATCCGGATATTGTCTTGTCGAAGAAATGTTATGAAAGAGAGAGTGGAAAATCTAATATTGTAGGGATTTCAATAATCAATTGGCCTAAGAATAATAATGAAAAAGGCTACATTGATTTTAATGTAAATTTGATTAAAGAGTTAGTAAATGAAAATAAAAAAATAAGAATTTTTGCCTTTCAAAATACTAGTGAGATTAGTGATTATAAAATTATAAATAAAGTAATTAAGAAATTGGACAATAATGTTCAAAAAGAAGTAGAGGTTATTTCTTATGATGGAAATATAAAATCCTTTTTAGGAAAATACTCTCAATGTGACTCGATGATAACAGCTAGATTCCATTCACTAATTATATCTCTAATTAATGGTCAAACTATTTATCCTGTGATATATAGTGAAAAAACATTAAATACAATGAAATTTTTAGGGATAGATGTAGAGTATATGAGGCTTGAAGAGATATCAATAGGTAATGTTGCAGAGGTAAAAAAGAATCTTATTGAAGATGAAGAAGCATATAGAAAAGATGAAATTGTTCAATTGGAAAAGAAGGCACAAGGACATTTTTTACATTTAGATAATTTATTGAGAAAATGAGTGGAACATTTATGAAGTTGATTAAATCTTTTTCAGTATTAGCGCTTATAACAATAATAACGCAGCTTTTAATGATGTTTAGAAATATGTTAATGGCAAATCATTTTGGTGTTAGCGCTGAAATGGATTCTTACAATTTAGCTAATGTACTTACTGTTAGTACTATGGGAATTGTTTCAGCGGCCGTTACGACTATTTTGATACCGTTATTGTCAAATTTAGATGATTCTAGAGAAAAAAGAGAATCCATTAATACATTTATAACAGTACTAGGGCTATTTAGCTTGTCTCTTATCTTATTCTTTTTTATACTTGGTTATCCGCTAATTAGTTTGTTTACACCTGGACAAGCTAGGGAAATACAAGTATTAACATTTCAATTAACTTTAATTTTAGCTATCTCACAATTGTTTAAGGTGTATACAGGAATTTCTACAGCATTTTTACAGACAAATGAAGACTTTATTAACCCTAAAATTGCAACTTTATTGGCTGGTATAGTAAGTGTGAGTTATTTTGTTTTTTCAGCAAGTCCTAATATGCATGCTATAACAATTGTATTAGGGGCTTCATTTATTGTCGAAGCAATTTATGTTGCGATAAAGCAAAGAAAGATAGCATTTGAATTGAAATTATGTTTAAAGCTCTCCAATCCTACTTTTAAATTGTTAATGAAAAATACTTTACCCATTATATTAAGTTCGGCAGCATTTCAAGTTTCTTTAGTGTTTTCTAATTTTATTGCTAGTTATTTTGGGACTGGATATGTATCAATCTTTGGATATGGAAATCAAGTTGTGAATATATTCCATAGCTTAATAATCTTAAATATCATTATGATACTATATCCTAATTTGGCAAGAAAATTTGATGAGAGTATTGATAATGCTAAGAAATCTTTGATTACGTATATAAGCTTGACAAATTTATTAGTTATCCCAATTGTATTTGGGTTTATTGCTGTAGGCGATATCATTATAGAAATCCTTTTCGAGCGGGGTAATTTTAGTTCGGAAAATACAAAACAAGTATATTTAATGAGTGCAATTTTATTTCTATCTTTTCCCATTAACACTGTTAGGGACTATATATACAGGAGTTTCTATTGTCTAAATGATACGCGGACTCCATCACGTAATTCATTATTTGTGGTAGCGATTAATATTATTTTAATTATTCTCTTAATTCCTTTCGTTAAAGTTTATGCTATAGCCATAGGACCAGTCCTTTCATCAATTATATCATTAGTACTATCCTATAATAAACTCAAGAGGAAAATTGGTCCATTAGATAGTGGAAAAGAGATGTTAAAAAACCATTGTATTCTTATACTTAATGGTTTTGTGATGTGTTTGTTAGTAATTGGATCGAAAAAGGTTTTAATGCAATTAGATTTATATTCTATAGTTGAATTGTTTATTCTTGTGATTATAGGTGGAGTAGTATTTATTTCCATGTCCTACTTTACACAGAAAAAATTAATTTTAGGAGCGTTAAAAGTTAAGAATAATTCTCAGTGATTTTGAAGTTTTAATAGATTGTAAAAACTAGAATAGGAGCTGTAAAGAATGAAAGGCATTATTTTAGCAGGTGGAAGTGGAACAAGATTATATCCATTAACAATGGTAACAAGTAAACAATTGTTACCTATATACGATAAACCAATGATTTATTACCCACTATCTACATTGATGTTAGCGGGAATTCGTGAAATTTTAATTATTTCAACACCAGAGGATACACCACGTTTTGAATCTTTGTTAGGAGATGGATCTCAATTTGGTATTTCTCTTCAATATAAAGTACAACCTAGTCCAGATGGATTAGCACAAGCATTTATTATTGGTGAAGAATTTATTGGTGATGATTCTGTAGCTATGGTATTAGGAGACAACATTTATTATGGTAGCGGGATGAGAAAAATGTTACAGCGTGCAGCTCAAAAAGAAAGTGGAGCTACAGTATTTGGTTATCATGTACATGATCCAGAGCGTTTTGGTGTAGTTGAATTTGATGAGAATGGGAAGGTATTGAGCGTAGAAGAAAAACCAGAAGAGCCAAAATCGAATTATGCAATTACTGGTCTATATTTCTACGATAATCGTGTAGTTGAAATTGCGAAAAATGTTAAGCCATCGGCACGTGGTGAATTAGAAATTACATCTATAAATGAAGCGTATTTAAATAAGGGTGAATTAGAGGTTGAATTATTAGGACGTGGATTTACATGGTTAGATACAGGTACACATCAAAGTCTTGTGGATGCAACAAACTTTGTAAAAACAGTTGAAGATCATCAAGGAATTAAAATCGCAGCACTTGAAGAAATTGGTTTTATTAATGGATGGATTAATAAAGAAACTTTAATTGAATCAGGTGATCAATGCTCTAAAAATGGCTATGGTCAATATTTATTAAAAGTAGCAAACGGTGGTATTAAATACTAATTTGGAGTGAACATAATGAAAATTGTAGATACAAATTTGTTAGGTGTAAAGGTAATTGAACCAAAAGTATTTGGAGATCACCGTGGTTGGTTCATGGAAACTTTTAGTGATCAGGCAATGAGAGAAGCAGGTATTGATTTACAATTTGTACAAGATAATCAATCATTTTCTGCAACCAAAGGAACACTTCGTGGTTTACACTATCAATTAAACCCTAAAGCACAAACCAAGCTAGTACGTTGTACACGTGGGTCAATATTTGATGTTGCAGTAGATATTCGTAAGGGAAGCCCTACATACGGTCAATGGTTCGGTATTGAGTTAAGTGCTGAGAATAAAAAACAGTTATTAATTCCAAAAGGATTTGCACATGGATTTATGACATTAACGGATGATGTTGAGGTGCAGTATAAGGTTGATGAATTGTATGCACCTGAATGCGATCGAGGAATCATATGGAACGATGCTGAGGTTGGTGTAGAGTGGCCAATGGAAATTCAACCAGTGCTATCTGAAAAAGACGAAAAAGCACCTTCATTAAAAGAAGCAGAAAATAACTTTGTATACGGGGAGTAAAAAATGAAAATTTTAGTAACCGGTTATAATGGTCAGCTTGGATATGACGTAGTAAAACGTGGAGAGAAGCAAGGATTAGAAATGCAAGGTATTGGAATAGAAGATTTAGATATTACAAACGAAGCTGCGGTTGATGAATTTGTAGATAAAGTAAAACCAGATGCAATTATTCATTGTGCAGCATATACGGCTGTTGATAAATCTGAAGATGATAAAGAACTTTGTTGGAATGTGAATGTAGAAGGTACAAAATATCTTGCGACAGCAGCAAAAAAATTAAATGCTAAATTTGTTTATATTAGTACAGATTATGTATTTGATGGAGAAGGAACTCATGCATTTGTAGAAACTGATGCGCCTAATCCGGTTGGGTACTATGGTTTAACAAAGCATGAGGGGGAAAAAGTAGTTAGAAGTTTAATAGATAACAACTTTATTGTGCGTATTTCATGGGTATTCGGTATTAATGGAAATAACTTCATTAAAACGATGCTTCGTTTAGGTGAAACACGTAATGAACTGAACGTTGTGGGAGATCAAATAGGATCACCAACTTACACGTATGATTTAGCTCGGTTGTTAGTTGATATGGTTGTAACAGAGAAATATGGTACATATCATGCTACAAATGAAGGTTTCTGTAGTTGGGCTGAATTTGCACAAGAAATTTTTAAAATAGCAGGACAAGATGTGAAAGTAAATAGTATTACAACAGAAGAGTATCCTACTCGTGCAGTACGTCCTAAAAATTCACGTATGTCTAAGCAGAAATTAATTGATAATGGATTTGAGCCATTACAAGATTGGAAGAAAGCGACAAAACATTATATTACACAATTACAGCAAGAGGTGAAATAAGATGGAAAAAAAGAAAGTATTAGTAACAGGTGGCGCAGGTTTTATCGGAGGAAACTTTGTACAGTATATGGTAAATAAATATCCAGATTATGATATTGTAAATTTAGATGTATTGACATATGCGGGAGATTTAACAAAGCATAAAGATATTGAGGACAAAGATAATTATTCGTTCGCTAAGGTTGATATTGTAGACCGTCAAGCAGTAAACCAACTATTTGAACAAGAAAAATTCGATTATGTTGTGCATTTTGCTGCAGAGAGTCATGTGGATCGTTCTATTGCTGAACCTGAAGTATTTATTAGTACCAATGTATTAGGGACACAAGTATTATTAGATGCAGCAAAAGCGTTTGGTATTACTAAATTTGTTCATGTATCGACAGACGAAGTATATGGTGAATTAGATTTTGATCCAACTACATTCTTTACAGAAGAGACGCCTTTACAACCAAATAGCCCATATAGCGCAAGTAAAGCTTCTTCAGACCTATTAGTTCGAGCATATCATGAAACATTTGGATTACCAATTAACATTACACGTTGCTCAAACAATTATGGACCATTCCATTTTCCAGAAAAATTAATTCCATTAACAATTTCACGTGTATTAAATAATGAAAAGGTTCCTGTATATGGGGACGGCAAAAATATTCGTGATTGGTTACACGTTATTGATCATTGTGCCGCAATTGACCTAGTTATGCATGAGGGTGCAAATGGAGATGTTTATAATGTTGGTGGACATAATGAGCGTACAAATTTAGAAGTAGTAAAAACTATCATTAGTACACTTGGCAAATCGGAAGAATTAATTGAGTTTGTTCAAGATCGTTTAGGTCATGATAAACGTTATGCAATTGATCCAACAAAGCTAGAAAAGTTAGGTTGGAAACCAACTTATACATTTGAAACAGGAATTGCTCAAACAATTCAGTGGTATTTAGATAATGAAGAATGGTGGAAAGCGATTGTATCAGGTGAATACAAGAGTTACTTTGCGAAGCAGTATACAACTCTATAAGTAATAGAGGCTATTAATATGAGTACCATTCAATAGAATGATTTTGAAATGAAGGTGATAGATTTTATTACCTTCATTTTTTATAAATAATAATGTGGGAAATTTATAATCCTATGACGAAACTAAGGAGAGAACAAATTGAAAATATTGCATATTTCACTGGGATTACCACCTTATCGCACAGGTGGGTTAACAAAATACTCAGTAGATTTAATGCATTCACAAGGACAAGAGCATCAAGTGTTTCTTTTGTATCCAGGGAAATTTACGCTCTCGAAAAGGACAGCTGTTAAGAAAAATAAACCATATGGAAGTATATCGGTATATGAATTAATTAATCCTTTACCAATTCCTTTATTAAATGGGATTAATCAACCTGAACATTTTATGAAGGAAGTAGATCATAAGGTATATGAGGAATTTTTAATAGAATTAAAACCAGAGGTAATTCATGTACATACCTTAATGGGGATACACAAAGAATTTTTTGAAACAGCAAAGAGATTGAACATAAAAATTGTATTTACTACACATGATTATTTTGGTCTTTGCCCAAAAGTAAATTTGATGGACTCAAAAGGTAACATTTGTAATGATTTTAATGATGGGAAAAGCTGTATAGAATGTAATGTGAATGCATTAAGTCTTCCGATGGTTCATGTGATGCAATCGTATCCATATCGTTATTTAAAAGATAGTAGTATAGTGAAATCGCTAAGGAAAATTAAAAAGAATCAAACTAAAAATAATAATGCAGCTCCTAGTGTGGAACAAGGGGTTGGAGAAATAGATGTGTATTTAGCGACGCAGTATATAGAATTAAGAAATTATTATTTAAAAATATTTAAATTAGTAGATTACTTCCATTTCAATAGTTCTATAGCAAAAGAGCAATTTGAAAAATATCTTGATGTGAATGGGAAGATAGTCTCTATTAGTCATCAAGATATTTCTGATTATCGTCAAGAGTGTCTTGTTAAAAAAAGGGACAGCTCAGTAGTTAAATTAGGATATTTAGGGCCTATAGATACTTATAAAGGTTTTTATAATTTGAAAGATAAATTGAATTCTTTAAAGGGAAAGGGATATACTAATTGGCACCTAGGGGTTTATGGTGACTCTGTAAATGATCCGGACATTTATAATCCGGAATATTTCACTTTTTATGGCCGATATAACTATAGTCAATTAAAAGATATTTTTAGTGAAGTTGATTTACTAATTATACCTAGCATTTGTAAGGAAACCTTTGGATTTATTGGGTTAGAAGCACAATCGTATGGCGTTCCAGTTATGGTCTCTGAATATGTTGGTTTCAAGGATTTAGTACGAGATGGAGAAACTGGCTTTATATATAAAGTAACTGGATATGATTTTATTGATAAATTATCAATGATTCTTGACAATACTTCATTGTTAGATTATGTAAAGGAAAATCTAATGAAATTGGATTTTCCTCATTTAATGGAGCAACATACTAAAGAAATAATAAACCTGTATCAAGAGGTAAGAGCGGGAGAAGAATAGATGAAACACGTATTTATTATTGGATCGAAAGGAATCCCAGCGAAGTATGGGGGATTTGAAACGTTTGTAGAGTATTTAACGGAACGAAAGCAAAGTGAAGATATTCAGTATCATGTATCTTGCTTAGCGGATAACAATGAAGAGTTTCAGCATAATAAGGCCAGATGCTTCAACGTGAAGACACCTGAAATTGGGAGTGCAAAAGCTGTTGCATATGATATATTAAGTTTAAGAGAGTGTATTAGTTATATTAAAAAAAATAATCTTAAAAACTGTATTGTATATATACTCGCATGTCGTATTGGCCCATTTTTCTCTTTTTATAAAAAGAAGTTAGAAAAAATGGGTGTTCAAGTCTTTGTAAATCCAGATGGTCATGAATGGAAAAGAAGTAAATGGAGTCCAGCTATTAGAGCTTATTGGAAAATATCTGAAAATCTAATGGTCAAGCATGCTGATTTACTGGTATGTGATTCTAAAGGTATTGAGTCATATATTCAAAAGGATTACAAAAAGCATGAACCAAAGACAACTTTTATTGCCTATGGTGCGGATGTTACAACCTCTCTTTTAAAAGAGGACGACAGCAAGTTAATTGAATGGTATAAGCAGTATGATGTGGCTGGGAATGAATATTATTTAGTAGTTGGTCGTTTCGTTCCAGAGAATAACTATGAATTAATGGTCCGTGAGTTTATGAAATCAAATTCTAAAAAAGATTTTGTTATCATTTCGAATGTTGAAGAAAATCAATTTTATCAAGAATTATTAACAAAAACGAATTTTAATAAAGATCCACGTATTAAATTTGTTGGCACTGTTTATGACCAAGACTTATTAAGAAAAATTCGTGAAGATGCATTTGCCTATTTCCATGGTCATGAAGTGGGTGGAACGAATCCATCATTATTAGAGGCGTTAGCATCGACGAAATTGAATATGCTTTTGGATGTAGTATTCAATAAAGAAGTCGGTGAAGAAGGTGCGGTTTATTTTTCTAAAGAAGAAGGCGATTTAGTTAATTTAATTCAAGAAGTAGAGGCTTATTCTGAAGATGAAATTGATAAGTTAAGCAACAAAGCTAAAGATCGAATTATTCATGAGTATTCTTGGGAGAAAATAGTGAATGATTATGAGAAGTTATTTTTAAATTCTTGATATATATATTTATGCTTTTTATTAATGGGATATTAGAGTAGCATTTAGTTTACAAGTCATTTACAATTTATATGTATATCCGTATAGTATTATATGGAATGAAATTTATAATGTTGAAATTGTTAACCGAAAGAAGGAAAAACGATGAAGAAAAAGATTCTATTTTGGATTCTAGGTATCATTGGTGTTCTTGTTATTGCTGGTGGTGTATATGCATATACTGTTTACTCTAATGTATCTAATACATTAAATACAGTACATAAGCCTTTGGATCGTGATAAGTCTGATAAACGAGATAAGAAAGTAGAAATCGCGGATAATAAACCTATATCTATTTTACTGATGGGTGTAGATCAAGAAGGTAATGGAACAGGTAGATCCGATTCACTTATGTTATTTACCTTAAACCAAAAAACAAAATCTATGAAAATTACAAGTATCCCACGAGACTCTTATACGGAGATTGTAGGGAAAGGAAAAAAAGATAAAATCAACCATGCCTATGCTTTTGGTGGCATTGATATGGCTGTAAAAACAGTAGAGAATTTTCTTAATGTACCAGTCGATCATTACATTGAGGTAAACATGGCTGGATTCAAAGATATTGTAGACGCTGTTGGGGGTGTTGATGTAAATAATGATTTGGAGTTTACATCAAGGGAGCAACATTTTGCTAAAGGTAACATCCATTTAAATGGTGAAACAGCATTAAAGTATACTCGTATGCGTTATGAAGATCCACGTGGTGACTTCGGTCGTCAAATGCGCCAACGTCAAGTTATTCAAGCTGTAATTAAGAAGGGTGCAAGTGTATCTTCTCTAGCGAGCTACGGTGATGTATTAAAAGCAATTGAGAAAAACGTAAAAACAAGTTTAACGCAAGATCAAATGTTTGATATTCAAAAGAATTATAAAGATTGTATGGAGAACAGTGAAGAAATTCAAATTCCAGGCGACGGCCACAAAGCCGCTGATGGTATTTGGTACTACTATGTTCCAGAGGCAGCGAAACAAGATATAACGAATAAGTTAAGAGCACATCTTGAATTAACTAAGTAACATGTAATAACCCAACTCCTTTGGAAGGAGTTGGGTTTATTTTTGCATGGATTTATATTAGTATTATATATTGTGAGATTAATAGATGAGGTGAATCGATGAATAAGAAAGCAGTACTTGTCCTTGTTGTTTTTGTATTATTTGTTGCTTCGATTGTGAGCGGTAAATTGTACTGGAATAAGAAGATTGCGAATGCAACAGGACAAACGAGTGAAGTAACGAAAACAAAGGCTGAAGTGAAAGATAGCGGAGCGAAGAAAGAAGAGAAAAAACAAGATGCGAAGTCATCTTTTAATGAGGCATACGCGAAGAACTTGCCAGATGCAGTGAAAGAGAAGTTAAAGAAAGCTGCTGAGGATAAAAAGGCAGTAAACCTTATTATTGTTGGTGATGAAGGTTCTTCATCTGAAAAAGGTGCTTGGGCAGCTAAGTTAACAGCTAATTTAGAAACTGCTTACGGTAAAGGTTTATGGAATGTGACTGTAAAGGAATATAAGGGTGAAAGCACAGAAGAGTTAATTGCGAATAAGCGTGATAAAGAGATTGCGAAAGAGAATCCAGATGTAATTTTATTTGAGCCACCATTTATTACTGATAACGGTAAAACTGGTAATGGGAACTCTGTAGTAAATACACAGAAGTTCGTTCAAGCACTTTCTACTAGTGCAAAGGGTGCTACAATTATGATTCAACCATCAAATCCAGTGTATGGTGCGAAAAATTACCCGAAAGCAATTGAAGCATTAAAACAATTTGCAACGCAAAATAATTATACATACATTGATCATTGGGGAGCATGGCCGGATGCATCGACAAAGGCTATCTTACCATATTTAAAAGAAGAATTCGGTTTCCCAACTGCTAAAGGTCATGAAGTTTGGGCACAATATGTAACGGATTATTTTGTAGCTAAATAATAAAAGGGGAGAGGGTATCGTCGACAAAATATGTTCGACAATACCTTCTCTTTTTTTATAGGATTTTTGCTATACTAAACTGTACTATAATACATGATGGAAGGAGGAGAATGATGAAAATACTTGTGGTTGATGATGAATCGAGTATTCGTAATTTGATTCGGATGCAGTTGGAGATGGAAGGTTATGAAGTATTGGCAGCGGCTGATGGGAGAGAAGCTTTAGAGCGATGGAATGAAGGGCCGGATGTATTGATTTTGGATGTTATGCTTCCGGATACGGATGGGTATGAGTTGCTTCGTTTGTTCCGTGAGAGGGATAGAGATATTCCGGTGCTTATGTTAACAGCAAAGAGTCAGATGAATGATAAGTTGCTTGGCTTGCAGCTTGGTGCTGATGATTATGTGACAAAGCCGTTTAATTATGCGGAGCTTATTCTTCGGGTTAAGAATATGGCGCGGCGTGTAAAGAAGACGGAGGCGGCTGTAAGTCATGAAGTAATTGAGGCTGGAGAGATAGTGATTTGTCCTAAGGAGAGAAAGGTACATGTGAGTGGACAAGAGATTCAGTTAACGTACCGAGAGTTTAATTTATGTCAGTTATTTGTTTCAAATCCGCAGCGTGTGTTTATGAGGGATGAGTTACTTGAGAAAGTATGGGGATTTGAGTATATCGGAAATACGAGAGCAGTTGATATTATGGTGCAGAGACTTCGCAAGAAGCTTGGGACGAGCGGAGAATATATTAAGACAATTTATGGCGTTGGCTATAAACTGGATTGTTAAGTGGTGATGGTATGTCTTTAAAGCGAAATATGGTGTTTGGAATAGTTGGGCTGTTAATTCCGATTTTTGTTCTTTTATATGCAGTTGTTTATATTACGTTAGAAAAGAATATGTATCATAACGCAGCAGATTCTTTAGAAAAGTTAAGTGTAGAAGCACAAATTTATACGATGAATTATTTAGAGAAGGAAGCAGAAGTGGATACGCTTGGTCCGAATTCACTTTTAATTGCGTCGTATTTAGCGAAGCGTATGGATGTCCGTGTGCAGATGATTGGGAAGAATGGCGATGTTGTTGCAGATACACAAAAAGGAGCATTGCTTCACCGTAACATCGACATTGAGAGTTCCTTGAAGGGAAAGAAGTCTTACGTTTTTGAGGAGGCGGATCCAGCTCCTATTCTTTTGTTTTCAAGCCCAGTATATTATGGAAACGATGTCATTGGAAGTATTCGTTTTATAAATGAGTTAACGGGTGAGAAGGAAGTTTTAACAAATGTGAGCTGGACTTTCTTAATGACGTCTCTTTGTTTAGTAGCTACCGGTATTTTCTTTGCGATTCGTTTGGCGAAGTCTCTTCATAAACCAATTGATCAGTTGAGACAAATGGCACAGCGGCTCGCGAATGGTGATTATAAGAGTAAGATTGAGTTAAATGAGTACGTGGAAATCGCTCAGCTTTCAGCATCTTTTAACGCGATGGCCGATGGAATTGAGCTGCATATTAAGCAATTGCAGGAGGAGAAAGAGAAGCAGAAAGATTTCCTAGACCGCATTACACATGAGCTAAAAACACCGCTAACGGCAATTATCGGTTATGTTGATTTAATTCCGAAGTTACAATCGAAAGAAGATGTACAGGAAAGTCTTCGTTATGTGGCTGTGGAAAGTGAGCGTTTATTATCACTTGTAGAGGAATTGCTTAAGTCCTCGAAATATGGAACGAGTACGTTTGAAGTATCACCTACAGTTGTGAACATAAAGGAATTGGCAGAAGAAGCAGTTTCAATTGTGAAGCCTCGTCTAAATCAGTTTGAAATTGCAGTGATAAATGAGTTAACGGATGTACATGTTGTTGCGGATTTTGATAAGACAAAGCAAATTTTCTTAAATGTGCTTGATAATGCAATTAAGTATAGTGATGCTTCGCACATTCGTATGAATGTAATTGTAAATGAGCATGAGGCGAAGGTCTTTGTTCATGATGATGGCATCGGTATAGATGAAGTGGTGCTTGCAGAGTGGAATGAGTCTCCGAAAGGAAAGGCACTTCCTTCTAGTTACGGGAATGGTTATGGTTTGTATATTTGTCAGGAGATTATGAGTAAGCAGGGCGGAAGCATGCGGATTGAGAGTAGTGAAGAAATAGGTACTACAATATTCATTACATTTTTGCTTCCGAGAAGGATGGAAGACATAAAAAACTTGAAAGCGGTTAAATGATACATTTATGAAACAATTATGCGGTATTTTCGAAACAACGTTTTTTTATCTTGGAGGTAGGCAGAAATGAAAAGGCTATCATTTCAAATTCTTATGTTTGTCATTTGTATGATTGTTTCTCTTGTTTTGTTTTATGTTATGGAGAAGCAAATATATAATCGAATCAACATTGTAAATGATAAACAAGCCGTTTTACAAAGGGTGAATGAATCTCTTCCAATTGAAGTGAAAGTAAGACATGAAAAGTGGGGAGAAATCGTTGTAACGGATGAAGTTCGTTTGCATACGATTGTTTCATTCTTTGACCGAATTCGAATAGAGCCTGAGGGCGTTAAGAGCCAAGAACAAGTATTTACTGGAGAAGTAACGTACTTGAATGGACATAAGCGTACTTTTGCAGTAGGTGACTTGTTCCAGTATGGGGAAAATGTATACGGAAAGAATGGCATGGATCCGATGATTTCAGCACTTCAAACGTATTTATTAAGCCTGTATTACACGCCAGAGCGTATTAGTGATTTCTTTGCTTCAGCAAAGGATGTCGTAGTACGTCAAGGTGATGTGGTACGTACTATCAATCTTACGCACATACTTGATTCTATTCGGTACGCAAAGCAAATTACAGATTACGGAGAAATTCAGAAGTTATTACAATCGCAGAATGAACCGATTGCTTATATTACAGCTTATAAAACAGGTAAGCGTGTAAAGAATGATCGTGAAGATATTCTTACGATTTCTGTGTATCCATCGTACTTTGTTGTGCAATATCTCGGTGATAATAACGGAAATGTCATGTATATGAAAGGCTCTCTAGCAGAGTTATTCGTAAAGGAGAATGCGTCATGAGAAAGATAGCCTTTTTCTTCTTTTTGCTAGTAATTGGAGGAGCGATGTCTAGTTGCTCTCGAGATACAACCTCTATTAAATATAGTAAAAATGGTCTCCCTATTTTGGATGATCGTCATATTGTTGCGTATGTAGCGGCTCGTGAGGAAGTTGGTGAAGCGTTACTTTCATCATTTTGTAAGCCGCGCGGATGTACGTATGAATTTATTCGTCTTTCAACAGAAGAACTTCTTCGTAGAGTGGAAGAAGAAGCTGGAAATCCGAAGGCGGATATTATTATTGGCGGTACAGTAGATGCGCATCAAATGATGAAGCAAAAAAATCTTTCTATTCCTGTGATAAGCCAACATGCAAATCGTATTTCAAAAACTGTTAAAGATAAAGATGGTTATTGGTACGGTTATGAAGTGGAGAAGCTGGCAATTGCGATTAATAAAGAGCGGTGGAACGAGGAAATAGCGCCGCTCGGTCTCTCGTATCCGTTAAGATGGAAAGATTTATTGAATCCAGTATATAAAGGAAAGATTGTCATGCCCGATCCAAATGTTTCAGGTACAGCATATACGTTTTTCCAATCACTTATTGATACGTTAGGTGAAGAGGAAGCGAAGGAATATGTGAAGAATCTGGCGGAACAAGTTGGAGAAGTAACAGTGAATGGTTACATCCCAGCAGAACTTGTTGCGAGCGGTGAATATATGATAGGCATCAACTTTATGGGAGATCAGAGAATGCTTCAAAAACAAGGCTTTCCGATTTTAAGTAACGAACCTGAGCAAACAGGGTTATCTGTTAATGCGATTTCGAAACTAAAACGTGCACCGGGTGGTATTATTGCGGATTTATTTATTGATTATTGTTTATCAGAAGAAGCGGGGCATATTTTAGAAAAGGTGTCGTTTGGCGTACCAACGATGTTTGCGAAGAATGAGAAAGAAATAGAAGGACAGCCGGTTAGAAGAACAAACCAAAATATATCAAATAGCGGAATAATCGAGATATGGAATAGACAGCGTCTCTCTCTGAAGTGAGAAAAGGAGACGAAAATATATGTTTAAATGGCTTAAGCCAGCACCTGCAATTGAAAGATTGCCAGCGGATATGATCGACCGTGTATATCGACTACTACGTATTCGTGTGTTAATCGGGATTTCAGTTGGATATGCTGCTTATTATTTAGTTCGTAGTAACTTTACATTATCAAGTACGTATTTAGTACAAGAATATGGTTTTAGTACAGCTGAAATTGGTCTACTAGGTTCAGTAATGGCAATTGTTTATGGATTTAGTAAGTTCTTTATGGGTAATTTATCAGATAAAGCTTTCGCCCAGCGCTTTATCGCAGTCGGTTTATTCTTATCAGGGCTTGTAAATATTTGTTTCGGCTTTGCATCATCATTTGGGATGATTGTTACATTACTTGTTGTTAACGGTATTGTACAAGGTATGGGAGCACCACCTTGTAGTATTGTTATGACGAAATGGTTCTCGAAGAAAGAACGTGGTACGAAAACAGGCCTTTGGAATATTTCACATAACGTTGGTGGAATGCTTGTGCCACCACTTGTCGGAATTGGTGTAGGTATTTTCGGTGAAAATCATTGGCAAGGCGGCGTGTTTATTTTCCCTGCGATTATCGCAATGGTAATTGCAGTTCTTGTTTGGATCAATGCGAAGGATACACCAGAATCTGAAGGTCTTCCTCCAATTGATGAGTATCGTAATGACTATGAAAATCTTGAAAAAGCAGATAATGCTAATAAGATGTCACCAAAAGAAATTTTAATGAAGTATGTAGTGAAAAATAAATTTGTATGGTTCTTATGTATTGCGAATGCTTTTGTTTATTTAATTCGTTTCGGTGTTATTAACTGGGTTCCACTTTATTTAACGACAGTTAAAGGATTTTCAAAAGCAGAAGCGCATGCGGCATATGCAATCTTTGAAGGTATGGCAATTCCAAGTTCATTAATCGTTGGTTTTTTAAGTGATAAATTATTTAAAGGAAAACGTATGCCATTATGTATTATTAGTATGGTTGGAGTTGTTATTGGTACGTTTATATATTGGCAAGCAACTAGCGTACTTGTTGTAAGTATTGCAGTTTCTATTATCGGTTGTTTAATCTATGTACCACAGTTCTTAATCGGTTTAAGTGCGATGGAATTAGTACCGAAATTTGCAGTTGGTACGACAGTTGGTATGTGTGGTCTATTCGGTTATGTAGGCGGAAGTCTTGTAGCTAACGCAGCAATTGGTGTTATTGTTGATAGTTCTGGCTGGGATGGTTGTTTCATCTTACTATTAACAGGAGCGGTTTTATCAACAATCTTCTTATTTATTGTTCAACGTGGACATGAGAGAAAAGATCCTAAAGTAGCGTAATATTTTGTTTGAAAAGCTATCCAATTGTGTGTGATTGGATAGCTTTTATATTAGAAAAAACAAACAGTATGTAAAATTGCAGTTTAATATATAAATGATTTTTGTTAATTAATATAATTTTTTTAGATTCCATAAACCAAATAGATACATAGTTATACCGAAAAATCCGCCAGCGCAACCCCAAAGCACAACATCAAATAAAGAAATAGAGATTTTTTCTGAACCTACATAGGGAAGGATATAATTCATAAAAACAAACATTTGAAAGCCCCAAAGTACACCTGCTTTCAAGCCAGCTTTTCTTAATTTTTTCTTGTGTTTTAAATATTCTTCTTTTGTTGCACATTCAGTCTCATTTAAACCTTTTTTCTTAAATTTAAAGGTTAAATAGTTAGCGTAAATCACATTAGATAGAAAAATAAATATAGTTCCTATAGATATTGTGTGGTTCATAGTATCAACAAGTAACATAATAAGCATTACCAACATATTTAACCACCACAAACCAATTCCAGCTACAGATAAATGTTTATTGATTTCTTGCTTTTGATATTCATCTCTCTCACTCATTGTTCCGACAAAACTATTATAGACTCTTTCTTTCCATTCAATTTTCATCATTTAATCTCCCTCCCAAAATAGACTGTTTAAATCTGTTTTTAGTGCTTTTGCTAATTCGATACATAAGGCTAAAGAGGGGTTATATTTATTGTTTTCAATTAAATTTATTGTCTGTCTCGCTACGTTAACTTTTTTAGCTAATTCTAGCTGCGATAGACCTTCAGATTTTCGATATTGTTTAACGTTATTCAAATATAACCCTCCCATTGATGGTTGTAGACCTCGTGTACCAAAATGTCAAATATATATGACAAAATAGCGATGGTGCAATTAGGAAAATGATTTTAATGATTCATTTTGGCAAGAAGTTTGTTAATAAAGAATGGCTTCCATTCAATTAAAATTACCCTTTTTCCTTTCCTTAAATCTATCTTAAAAGATATAATGTCATATTTCTAATCATTGGAATTTTTGTTACAATATAAATGGATGTGTAAAACTTTGTAAAAACATTGTAATAATATGTAATCTATTTTCAGAAAGTTTTATACAATTTTTATATTAAACTATTAAGTTATAAAAGGGAGAGAGACTATGTTACCAAATACGGTTCGTACTCCAAACAAGAAGAAGAAATGGATTATTATTGGGGTTATTGCACTAATTGTTATTGTAGCGGCAATTAATATTTTTGTTATGCAAGGTAAGAAGAAGGGTGCATCAACAAATGCTGATGCTGTAAGTTTTGAGAAAGTGACAGAACGTAAGCTGAATAATACGAAGTTAATTTCTGGTCAGGTGAAGCCTGGTAATATTGAAAGCTTCTATGCAGATCCGACCAAAGGGAAAGTGAAAGATATTGAGGTAAAAGAAGGGCAAGAGGTAGAGAAAGGCACGAAGTTATTCTCTTATGATAATGAAGAGATTAACCTTCAAATGAAGCAAGCAGAGCTTGATCAGAAGATGGCAGATATGCGTTATGATCAAGGGAAAAAGAAGATTGATTCGTTGAAGAAAGAAATTAAGAAGGCGAAAGATAGCGGAGCTGGGAAAGAAGTAACGGATCCGATGGACGAGCAAGTAAACGAGTTAGAGATAGGGCAAAAAACAATTGATCTTGAGAAAGAAAAAGGGAAGTTGCAGAAAGAAGAGTTAAGTAAGAAGCAGAAAGAACTTACGATTTATAGTAATTTTGCTGGTGTTATTCAAAAGTTAGATAAAGATGCGGCACAAAGTTCATCTCAAGCGTTAGGTGGTCAAGGAAAAGCGTTTTTACAAGTAGCTTCTAAAGATCCATTCCAAGTTCAAGGTACGTTAACTGAGCTTCAAAAGTCACAAATTCAAAAGGATCAAACATTCACTGTAACTGCAAAAGCAAATAATAAGAAGAAGTGGACAGGTAAGATTACAGAGGTAAGTGAGTTCCCAACAAGTGCAGAGATGGCGCAAGCTGGCGGCATGGGTGAAGCAACTCAAAATATGTCCCAATATACATATAAAGCTAGCCTTGATAGTCAAGACGGTTTATCTCCAGGTTACCACGTTTCTCTGCAAGTAAACTTAGAGAATAAGACGATGATTGCTGTTCCAAGTAAAAGCATTGTAGAAAAAGGTGATGATGCATTTGTTTATGTTGAGGAAAAAGGAAAGCTTCGTAAACAAAATGTGAAAAAAGGTTCTACTGATGGAGACTGGACAGAGGTTGTAGAAGGCGTAACAGTGGGGCAAAAGGTGGTTAAAAATCCTTCCGACGATGTGTATGACGGAATGGAAGTGAAAGAGAAATGATTACGTTAAATAATATTGCTAAAACGTATTATCAAGGAAAATTGGCGGTGCCGATTTTGCATGGTATTAGTTTAACAATTCAGAGCGGTGAGTTCGTTTCGATTATGGGACCGTCTGGTTCTGGTAAGTCGACGCTTATGAATATTATCGGTTGTTTAGATCGTCCAACAGAAGGTGAATATATGCTGAATGACGTGAATATCTTAACAGCAGACGAGTCAAAGCTTGCTTTAATTCGTAATGAATACATTGGCTTTGTATTCCAGCATTTTAATTTACTACCTCGTCTTTCAGCGGTGGAAAATGTTGAGCTTCCGCTCGTATATGGTGGCGTGAAGAAAGCAGAGCGTCGCAAGCGTGCTTTGGAGGCGCTAGGTAAAGTTGGATTGGCAGATCGCGTGCATCATTTACCAAATGAGTTATCAGGTGGACAGAAGCAGCGTGTAGCGATTGCAAGAGCGATTGCAAATAATCCAACGTTCATTATGGCCGATGAACCGACTGGTGCACTTGATACGAAGTCTGGTGAGCAAGTTATGAATATTTTCACGAAGCTTAATGCAGAAGGTACGACGATTGTTATGGTTACGCATGAAGAGGAAGTGGCAGCGTATTCTTCCCGCCGCATTGTACTGCGAGACGGGAAAGTTACAGAAGATAGAAGGTGTGCGGTATGAGTTTACTAGATAGTATAAAAATTGCCCTCTCTTCTATTTTAGCTCATAAATTGCGTTCAGCTCTTACGATGCTCGGTATTATTATCGGGGTAGGTTCAATTATTACTGTCGTTGCGATTGGGCAAGGCGGGGAAGCTGCATTGAAATCGCAGTTCGTTGGGGCAGGTAATCAAACGGTTCCGATTCATTATAGTGCAGATATAAACGATCCTTTCGGTATGGGAATGGTAGAAGCACCGAAGATAACTGAAGAAGACATTTTTGAAATTAAAAAAATTCCAGAAATTTCACATGTGGTAACAACAAATTCCAGCATGGAACCACTTGATATTGAAGATAAAAAAGAAATGGTGAGTATTACTGGATTAGATAGCGAGTACTTTGCAGTAAATAAAGTAAAGTTGTTAAAGGGACGTTCTTTACAAGAATCAGATGTGGATCAAGGTAATAACGTTGTTATGATTAGTAAACAAATGGAAGAAAAGGTGTTTAAGGATGCCAATCCAGTCGGTAAAATTATTGAAATGAAAGGTCAACCGATGCAAATTATCGGTGTCTACAAATCAGATAATGAGTTTATGGGAATGGGACCATCAGAAGCACTAGTTCCAATTTCGTTATGGCCGACACTGTATGGAAAAGATGAAATTCAAAATATTTCTGTTCAAGCAAAAAATGTAGATAATCTAGAAAAAGCAGGTAAAAAAGCTGCAGATGTTTTAAATAGTCGTAAACCGACTGATGCAACTGGTAAATATGAAGTTATGAATTTAAAAGAAATTCAAGAAGGTATTTCGAAGATGACCGGTATTATGACAATGATTATCGGTGGTATCGCTGGTATTTCATTAGTCGTTGGTGGAATTGGTGTTATGAACATCATGCTTGTATCTGTAACGGAGCGTACACGTGAAATTGGTGTACGTAAAGCACTCGGAGCAACACGTAGTAAAATTTTATTACAGTTTTTAATTGAAGCTGTTATGTTAACACTTCTAGGTGGTTTAATCGGAATTGGTCTTGGGTATGGCGGAGCATATATCGTTTCTACATTCGCAAAATGGCCGCCACTCGTTTCATGGGAAGTTGTCGTTGGAGGCGTACTGTTCTCGATGACACTCGGTATTATTTTCGGATTAATTCCAGCAAATAAAGCTGCAAAATTAGATCCAATTGAAGCATTGCGTTATGAGTAATTAATAGTGTAGTAGAACTACACATTACCGTTCTAGTGGGCGGTTCGTAGCCTCTTGCATGAGGAAGTGAACCGCCCGTTAGAACGGGTTATATAAATAGAAGGAGGCGTTATAATGGAAGCAAATATTAATACGCAAGATGTAGGTACGAAGAAGCCATCATTATTAGGAATGATTACTTCTCCAGGTGAGCAGTTTGAGAGAATGAAAACGAGTAATGCAGTTTGGGGTGCATTTTGGCTACTCGTTTTAATAGCTGGGCTTGTTGGTGGATTTGCTGCTTATGTATATTCTCTAACACCGGAAGCAATTGAGCTTAATAAGGAATTAGGTGTTACTGTTTCAGCTGCAATGACATATGGTATGGGATTTGGGATAATTGCTATTAGTATGGCATTTGTCTTTCTACTTAGTGCTGTGGTGTATAAAGTGTTAATGGTATTTATAAGCAATGATACTTCTTATAAAAAATTATTAGCGATTACTGTATATTCAAGTGTTATTTCATTACTAGGTTTATTAATAAATACGATTTTAGCATATATCTTAGGTGGATCGGGTCAAGAAATGTACACTGGCCTAGAACCGATTTTTGCTTCAAGTAGTGGTGTTGTAAAAGGTATTGTAAGTAAATTTGAAGTGTTTACAATTTGGGGATATGCAGTTACATGGCTAGGTCTTCAAATTACAGCAGGTTTAACTAAAAAGCAGGCAACAATTATTACTATTGTTTTCTTTGTTTTAACTCTTGGAATGGGAGCTTTACAAGGTATGTTCCAATAAGGAAATAAAATAGAAAAGGTGACTCTTCAAAGGAGTCACCTTTTTTATTTCTACCCTTACTTCAAATACCACCAACAAAATTTCAAATACTACATAGTGTAATTTCAAATTCTGTCGGTAGTATTTGAAATTACTCACAGTGAAATCTTTTCTTTGTTTTTATATTGTGAAGGTACCGCGGAATACTAGAAAGGTATACCTTTTAGAAACGGGTACTGTGTGAAGCCAGCGACTTTTAAAGAGGCAGTTGTTTTGTATGAAGGGATGATTGTAAATCAAATAAAGAAATTAGGTATTCGTAAAGATTATGAAGAGTATTATCAATGTGGTTTAATTGGTCTTTGGCATGCGTATGAAAGATTTGATGCAAAGAAGGGATGTTTCCCTGCATATGCAGTTGTAACGGTGCGAGGTTATATATTAGAGAGATTGAAGAAAGAGTTCGCAGTGCAGGAGAGATGTGTATGTGTAGGAGAGTATGAGGATATCTTTCATTTTGAGGATGTTGAAATAAGAGTGAAGGATTTTATGAGCGTGTTAGATGAGAAGGAGAAGTATATTATTTTTGAACGCTTTTTTGTAGGGAAGACGATGGGGGAAATCGCTTTAGAGACGGAAATGACATATTATCAAGTAAGATGGATGTATCGGCAAGCACTCGAGAAAATGCGAGATAGTGTAAGAGGATAAAAATAGCAAATAGAATGGAAGGTAAGGAGATACTACCTTCCATTCTACTTGTTATTAAGGTGATGAATCTTGCATGTTCATTTGGGATAATACATATCCAGCTTTCCATAATTGCTGACTTAACTTATGGGAACTAATTTGTATCGTTACGGTAGTTCCGTTTGAAAAATGAATTTTAGCTTGTTTAGCTTTTTTGAAAAACTCTATTGTATGAACATGTTTGAAGAAAAGCCAAATACAATTTGGAGAAGCAGGAGATTCTGTTGGGAAAGCACAAATATATTCTCTATGATTGATCGGAATTGGAACGTTTTGTTTAAATTTAAATTTTGTTTTTACGGCATTACGTCTCCCTTGATAAGTAGAATGAATATTTGTTAGACAAGATTTCTGTATAAGTTGGAGAGCAGTTTGACAGGAGTAAAGATGGTTTCCGCTACTGTCGATAATTTTTGTACGGTAATAAGGGTGTTTACATGGTTCAAGCATCATTGTAGAACTAGAAATAAAAATGTTGTTTTCATTATCCATAATTCTATATCCTCCCTTATAATTTTAATTCTTAATATAATTATATATAAATTAAGTAAATTGATTGTTAATATTCTATTTCATATTGTAAATTTTGGCTATTCGTTTACAATCAATAGGTGATAGTCTTTCTAATTTGCATCGCTTGTACATATATATGAAAATAGAAAAGAGTAGGCGGTGATATAGTATGAAGAAAAAGTATATTATTATGGCTTTAGTTGTCGTTCTCCTAGTATATTTAGCAAACAGTAATCCGAGTAAGGGCGAATATACAGAATGGGCAGCGAAGCAGTTTATGAAGCGTAATGATGTGAGTAAGAAGCTAGATGAAGTTCAAAAAGAGAATGAAGAGGGTCTCCTTGGCGACTTGGCATCGGCCGGTAAAAAGTTAGCGAAAAAGTATGTTGAGCCACAAGTTGGGTTATTAATTGATCATTATACGAAGCGAAATGATTATATATTCTTCTCAACATATACGACTGAGTTTGATATAGGTGAAGAACATTATAAGTACGTATGCGTCGGTTTTTCAAAGATTTTTATTCCGATTGAAATGCCGAAGAAAAAAGACGAATCTGCAAAATGATGCAGATTCGTCTTTTTCATTTTATAGAGTAATTGGAACTTCAGATACATTTTTTTCTATAAGGCGAGCTCCCTTTTTTCTTGTATTTTCATCAATGGATGAAAATACAGATGAGGCAAGGATTGTATCCATTACTTGATTTACGACTTGTGCATCAATTGGTGTGATGGGCGTATCGATAGAAAAAACGACTGTTTTTCCATCTTCTTTCGCGAAAATCAACTCTAGTACTTGCATGTGTTATTCCCTCCTTTGTATTTATCCCGCTATTTACGGGATTCGGGTCTGCCGGTTAAATTGCGGGCTAATAATCAATGGGGATGAATAAAATCCCCACTGATCTGAGTTTTACTTTATAGTTTAGAAAGATCTGATGTGCTTACAAGTTGTACAGCGTGAAGTGGTGATGCCTGTAAGGAAGCAAGAGCATGAGCTACGTCGTGTACTTGATCTAAGCTTGCATTTGTTTTAACACGTTTAAATTGTTTGCTCTTGAAAACTGTTTTGCCGTTCTTATCTAATCCGTTGTTTAATACTAGACGTAAAGTTAAATCCATTACGATTGTTTCAATTGCCATGTGTATCACCTCCTTTCACTTTATAAATAGGGCGTGAATGTCATGTTTTGGCGTGAAATTTTTTCTTTTTTTTGGTACCCTTAAAAGATTAAGAGAGGAGAATTCTGGATAATGAATCGTAAATGGTTATTTTGGATTCCTGTATTACTATGGATGGGGCTGATTTTCTATTCTTCGGCACAACCATATAAAAAGCAGGATATGCGTTCAGATATTGAACAATATGTAAATGTTGAATTTGTGAAAGAGCATTTTTCATGGGTATCTATCGATTATGGTGGAGGAACACCTGTTAGTATTGCGAATAAAGGTGTAGGCGGATTTATTGAGTTTTTCCTTCGTAAAGGTGCTCATTTTATGGTGTTCTTTATGCTAGGTTCATTGATTTATTACGCTTTTCATCGATCAGGTCATTCGAGGAAAAGATGTTTTATATATGCCCTTCTTTTCGTTGCGGGTTATGCAACATTTGATGAGATTCACCAATGGTATACGGGGGACCGTACACCAATGTGGCAAGATTCATTGCTTGATACGTGCGGCGGATTAACAGGAATTATAATAAGTAATTGGTTTTGGAATAGAAAAAAGCGCTAATCTCATTTTGAGATTAGCGCTTTTTTTGCGGGTAGTAAAACTCTACGTAACTGGCCTGATTAAAGTTTCACTTTATACACCAAGTAATTCTTTTAGTTCGTCTGTTGATAGTTCAGTCATCCAACTATCGCTTGTGATGACCGCATTGTTTAGAGATTGTTTTCTTTCTAGCATTTCATCAATTTTTTCTTCTAATGTTCCTGTTGTAATGAGTTTGTGAACATGAACAAATCGTTTTTGACCAATGCGATATGCGCGGTCTGTTGCTTGATTTTCCACAGCTGGGTTCCACCAACGATCGTAGTGAATGACATGGTTGGCAGCGGTTAAGTTTAATCCTGTTCCGCCAGCTTTTAAGGATAAGATGAAAATGTCATACGTTCCGTTTTGGAACTCCTCAATCATCTTGTCACGATCTTTTTTCGGTACACTACCGTTTAAGAAGAGGACACGCTGGCCAAATTGTTCTTCTAGCACACGTTTTAGCATGTTTCCCATGCCGATGTACTGAGTGAAGATGAGGCAACTTTCATTTTGATCTTTTATATTTTCGATGAGCTCCATTAACGTTTTTGTTTTCATAGAGCGTTCAACGACATTTTGTGGTTCTTCTTCTTTTAAATAAAGAGCAGGATGATTACAAATTTGTTTTAGCTTGTTCAACATAAGTAATATAAAGCCGCGTCTTTCAATTCCGCTTAATCCTTCTACATTTTGCAGTGTATCTTGAACAAGTTGTTCATATAAGGAAGCTTGTTCACCAGTAAGAGGACAGTAAGCTTTTTGTTCTTGTTTATCTGGTAAATTTAATGCGACTGTTTGATCTTTCTTCGTTCGGCGCAGTAAAAATGGTGAGATAAACCGTTGAACTTGCTGGATTTTTCCTTCATCACGATCTTTTTCAATCGGTGTGACGAAGCGGCGTTGGAATTGTCCTAAGCTTCCGAGATATCCATGATTAATAAAGTCGAAAATGGACCAAAGTTCAGCGAGGCGATTTTCCATTGGTGTACCAGTTAAAGCGATTTTGTGATTTGCCTGCAAGTTTCGTACTGCTTTCGACTGTTTCGTATGTGGGTTCTTAATATTTTGTGCTTCATCCAAAATAACAGCATCCCAGCATAATGAAGTCAGTTCTTCCTCATCGAGTTGAGCCAATGCATAAGATGTTAATACAACATCTGCTGATTGAAGGAAATCTTCAAATGAATTGCCCTTATCTCTATTACTTCCGTAATGTAATTGGACACGTAAATTTGGTGCGAAACGCTCAAATTCCTTTTGCCAATTTCCAAGAACAGATGTCGGCGCTACGATTAATGCAGGGCCTGTTTTGAGATTGTTTTCTTTTATATATAGTAAGTAAGAGATTGTTTGAATACTTTTCCCGAGTCCCATATCGTCAGCTAGCAATGCTCCAAATCCAAGCTTCCGTAAATATAATAACCATTCAATACCGTGTTGTTGATACGGACGAAGTGTTGCGTTTAGTGAAGTAGGGACATCTACCTTTGGAATATCTCCAATATGAAGCAGCTTTTGGAATAATTCCTCATAATATCCATCTAGTTCGATTTCAATATCAGTAAACGGACTATCATCTTCTACAATTTCTGTTTCAGCCGTATTTGATAAATGTTGCTGCAGGACATCTTTCATCTCTAGTCCGTACTTATCGGCACGGTTCATGAGTTTCCTTACTTCTTCGATAAAGGCTGGATCTAGTCGCATCCATTGACCGTTTATATTAAATAGACGTTTGTTTTGTTCAACGAGCTCGAAAAATTCGCTTTCTGATAAATCAATGCCGTTCGTCGAAATGCGCCAGTCAAAATTAACGAGCGTATTCATACCGAAGAACGATTGTGTTTGTGCTGTATTTTGCTTCAACTGGACACGTAATTTCGGTTTTGTTGCTTTTAAATTTTGCCACCATGATGGTAGTAAAATTGTAATGCCGGCTGCAAGTAATTCGTTGCTTGCATCTGTTAAGAAGTTCCAAGCTTCTGTTTCAAAGAGCTCATTTCGGAATGTATCTCCTTCTTTTAACCACGGTATGAGCTTACTAAAACCTTCTTGTGTTTCTGTAATCCGTTCTTCGTAATCGTGCCATCTTTTCGGTAAGGAATCGATGTTTTCATATACATATATGCGATGAGCCCCGCGCTTTGGTGTCACAATTGTTTCAAGCTTCCACATTTCAAATTCTTCTTGTGGTTCTTGTAGTCTTAGTCCGATTGTAAACGGAAGATCATCTTCAATATAACCAATTTTTCGAAGCCAATCTTCTTCATGTAGTGCTGTTTCCAATTGTCTTTTCGTAAAGTCGTAATGTTCATATAGCCTTTTAGCATCTTCCCAGCCGTCATTTGAGCGATTATCTTGTAATATGCTTTCATTAACTGCTGCTGAGAAAAGAGATGCTAATGTGTCATCTTCAATTGGTGTATTTTGAACTTTCCAAGATGGCTGTTTAGGCCAATGATTCATATCTGGTACGAAGCTACCACTTGTAAAGGCGTTCCATAATTCATTTGCATCTTTTGTAAGTGCTGTAATAGGTCCGTTTATGTGCATATGTGCAAATGAATTCATTGGTTTGTTTGCAATGTATTCAAAGGCTTGTGCATTTGTTAGTAGCACACCTTGTTTTCCTTCGAAGGTTGCTTCTTTTAGAGAAGTACCGTAGAAAGAAGTGGAGTGCCATGTGAATGCATTTCGTTTCCAACTTGTTACGGATAATGGAGTACCGCTGTCATCTTCTCCCCAAAGGAACCAACCTTGACTAACATGCTGGAGCCTAATTGTTACTTCAGTTTGATTGATCATCGATTAATTTTCCTTTCCGTAATTCCTCTTGTAGTGCACGCAGACGTGAATGGAGATTGGCGATGTGAATAATGAAAGCATCCCATTCATCGGTACGTTTTAATCGTTTATACAATGTACGTAATTTCTTTAAGTAACGAACTGCGCGTTTATATGATTTACGATTTCGTTCTTCAATCGCCTCTACAGCAGCAAGATGGTAAAGAGGAAGTGCCGCTTCTGGCGCTTCTTTTTCAATATCTTTCAGTGGCTCTTTCAACAGCTCAATTGCTTCAAATCCATATAGGAGATGAAGCTCTGCCCATGTACGATACTGTTTTTTCGCGAGTACGTACTGTTCATAGTTTGTGAAACTATACGGTAATAGTTCTTGTAAGATCATTTCGAAACCAGCTTGTTCATTTGTATGTGTTGCATATGTTTCATACATGATTACAAATAGCCGAACGACATCTTTTATGAAAATCGTATTTTCGTGATCTTGGATCGTTTTCTTTACTTGTTTATACGTAAAGGAAAGCCAGTTTTTTGCACGATCCCAATGCATGGCACTTAATAGTTCTTCTAACCAATAGAAGTATAGACTCACAACAGAAGCAGGCTGTTTTTTTAGTAAGTCCATCGCTAGTAGATCTTCGTCATTTAAAAAGAGAAGATGAGAAGACGCTAACGCTTTGGATAGTGGATTGATTTTCGTATCGATTCGTTTTTCTTCTTCTTGTATTTTCTCTTTATTGTTTAAAAGTTCACTCCATATGTGACGATAAATGAAAAATCGCTCTTGCGTATAAGCGTCGGTAGAGAAGAATACTTCATGAACAAGACGAGCTGTTTCTTGCAAAATTATTTCAGACTCTGAAGGAATCGCTTCTGATTGTAAGTCCCGAACGATGGATTCCACTTTGTCTACAAATAGGCGAATGACATTAACAGGTTGGTGATAAGAATACGTTTTGTTAGCTTCGAATGCCTGAATTTCTTCTAATAATTTTTGAAAGCAGTACAGTGCTGCGTGTAACCTGAATAATTCATGTATGGCGATGACGCGCGGAGCTTTCCGCTCAAGTTTCGTATAGAAATCTGTAAAGATACTCATAAGAAAATACATTTGTTTATAAGTAAGGCGAGCTTGTTCTTTTTTAAATGATTCATATTCTTTTTCAAAATAAGATTCCCAACTTTTATAATCCGTTTCTTCAAAAGCTGATGATTGCAATACTTGTCTTGCAGTTCGAATAGGAGGAAGGGAAGGTTTCGTATTATTTTTAAATAAAGTTAATACATCTCCTACTTGCCCGAAACTAGAAGCTGCAGATAGTAATACAGCGAGCATATGCTCACATTGTGTTGGTGCGAAGCAATCACAATAACTTTCAGCGACGTTACGAATCGGAATATGAACGCTATATACGTTGCCTTCCGCATCTACAGTTCCTGATAGTGTATAACCATCAAAGTCAACGTTATAGACAACACCACTACGATATAGGTGCCGAGCTGTAGCGACATGTTCCTGATCAGCTGTTTGCTGTGGATCTAGTCCTTGAACGAACTCATTCGCAATCATCATAATTTCATCTTTCGTAATTGAGTGTTGCAGCATAATATTCCTCCGTACACATATTTCTTTCCTTTACCATTATAAACAAAAAATGCTCAAAACAGAAAAAATGAAATTTGGATTACATAACTTGAAAATCATGGTAATATATAAAATGTTAATTTCGTATATGAATATATACGTATAGGAGGAGAAATAATTTGTCAGATTTACAGACGAAGTTAGGTAGTGGAATGAATAAGTTACAAGAAGGAATAGAACAAGGGAAAATGAAGTTGCAAGTTGCACAAGAAATTGCTCAATTGAAAAAGGGAATGCAAGTGCAAATGCAGAAAAAAGCAGAGGTTCTATTAGAGGTTGGACAGCAAGTGTATGTTCAATTAAGAGGAAGTGGAGTAAATGAAGCGAGCTTAAAAGAAATGATTGCTCCAGTTCAAGAATTTGATGTAGCTATTTATCAAGCAAGAAAGCGCATTGTTGAATTGCAAAAACAACAAGGTGAAAAAGCTACATGTGAATGTGGTGGACCTTTATCAATAAATGATAAGTTTTGTGGTTCATGTGGAAAGCCTAACCCGATGTTAGCAGTAGAAAATGAAGGTGAAACGGTAAATTGTATTTCATGTAATGAGCATATCGATAAAAACTCTACTTACTGTCCAGTTTGTGGAATTAAGCAAAGTGGGGAGTGAATTAAATGTATTGTCGCACATGTGGAAAACAACATGGTGAAGAAGTAAATTATTGCCCAAATGAAGGTAGTATGGAGATTGCAGGAGCTATAGATGCAGTAACATTAGAAAAAGATACTGCAAAATACTGCAAAGGTTGTGGCAGTGAAAATGCCCAAAAAAATTTATATTGTAAAAAGTGTGGGTATTCTTTATCTGTTGTGAAGAAAAAAGAACAATCTGTAAAATTGCCTACAATGGATGGTGCTCCTAAAGTTGAATTTAAAGCAGATAAAGCCGTTTTACAAAAAGGTTTGATTGGTGGGGCTGTTGCAAGTATTCTCATGTTAATTGCTGGTTGGATTGGTAGTTTATTATTTGCCTCTATGTTAAGTGAGATGTTTAGCAAATTTGCGAAAGAATTAGAAATGTTGCCAAGTTTTTATTCGAGTGCAACTTCTACGATGTTAAGTTATCATTTACTTGGTTTTACAGCTAACGATGATAGTGGATTGATATTTTCTTTATCTTGGCATACTCCATTTACATTATTATTAATCATTCCATTTATTATTTTTGCTGGTACAGGAATTTGGTTAGGGAAACAGCATGTTGCGAAAACGATTAAAGATCAAATCTTTATGGCAGCAACAGTTGGTATTATTTATGGAGTCTTTTTATTCATTATAAGTTTTATAGCATCACAATCTTTTGCAATTCCATTCTCAGAAGCAGGTAAGATTACGGTTGGCTATTCAGCGATTAAGAGTTTATTGAGTGGTTTTGTATGTGGGACATTATTTACCTTATTAGGATTTATTGCTCATACAAGCAAAAACAATATGGCAGCAGCATTTCAAGAGTTAATGCCATATGGAGAGTCTGTTTATTACGGTGTTTCAGCTATGATAAAAGGACTTTTAGTAACAGCAGTAGCGGTTTGTATTATGGCGTTAGTAAGTAAGGAAGATGGTATTGAACCATTAAAAGAAATAACAACTTTAAAATCTGAAAGTACATTATTAGCATTAGAGTTAACACCTCAATTATGGAGTATGGCTCATTTTGCGCCGTTAGAAGTATCAAGTCCAGCACTTAGTAAGGAATTTACTAGAATTGGTAAGAAATCAAATACATATGAGAGCACACTATCGTTTTCATTTATATCAGGCGTCTCTGTAAATGGCGTAGAGCTTAGAGAGATATTGATTTCAAAAGGAGCAAATGAGGAAAGCCTTGCAGAATTTGATAAAGTGAATAACGTATTCCATTACGGTTTATTACTGCTTATTATTCCGTTGTTCTTTATGTTTAGAGCGGGAAGAAAGTTAGCTAAATTACCGACTGCCAATATATATATTACATTAGCGGTATGCAGTGGTTCTTACACAATTATGATGATTGTAATGAATATGATTTCTAAGTTCCAAATTAATGTTTCAGGAACTGTAACAAGTTTATTTGGAACAAGTGGAACAGTACTATCTATGCAAAATTCATTTATATATTTAACTTTGTTTAGTCTTATTGTGACATATGTAGCGGCATTTGCTGGAATGAAATTAGCTAAAAAATAGGAGGAGAGCACGTTGAAGTTTTGTGGAACATGTAAAAAGAATGTTGCAGACCATTTGAACTTTTGTCCTGAGTGTGGGAGTAAAGTAGAAGTAATCGTTGATAACACTGCTGCTTCATATACAGAATTACAAAGCGAGACAAAACCAGTGAAAAGTAAGAAAAATTTATTTTTAATCATTGGTTTTGCCATTATTGCTGCATTATTATTTGGGGCATATAAATTTGGAGCATATAAGTTTTCAAAAGAAAAGCAAGTAAATGTAATGATTGAAGCATTCCAAAAGAAAGATATTAATGCAATTGATGAGTTTGTAAAAGCGAATGATTCAAGCTTAAAGATTAAGACAGAGGATATTAAAGCGTACATGCGTTATTTAAAAGAGAATCCTTCTTACAACAAACAATTACTTTCTTATTTACAGAAAGAGACAGTAGATCAAAAGTTAACAAAAGATAAACCTTCATTTAAGGACGGGGAAATAGTAGAAGAGGGAAAAGAGTGGTTCTTATACCCAAAGTATAAGTTCAGCATGAAATCTTATTATATGAGCGTTAGTACAACTGCAAAAAACGCAGAAATATATGTGAATGACAAAAAAGAAACAGAGCTTTCTAGTGATAAAACTTCGAAAGAGTTGGGGCCATACTTCCCAGGTACATATGTTGTAAAGGCAACGGCGAAGACAGAACTTACTGAATTAGAAACAGAGAAAGAAGTAGATTTAGCGGATGAACAGAGCGAGAAGGTGAAAGTGGATTTATCGCTTGAAGGCAAGTATGTAAGTATTTCTTCTGATGAAAGTGATGCAACTGTATTTGTGAATGGGAAAAAACGTGGAAAATTAAATTATGGAAGTTATAAGCTTGGCCCTGTATCCACAGATGAAACAGTAGAAGTACATTTAGAGAAAACTACTGATTTTGGTGTGATGAAATCTGAAAGTGTTAAAATTGGAGACCAAAGCACGTATTACTTAAAATTCCCGGAAGAAACATCAAGTTCAGCAGTGGGCGAATTTGTAAGAAATCATATTTATGATAACGTACGTGCAATTTCATTAAATGATTTTAGTTTAATTGAAAATAATTATGATAAGAGCGGGAAATCGTATAAGGAAGACCGTGATTATATACAGTATTTACACAAAAAAGGAATTACAGAAGACTTATTAACGATGGAAGTTCGTAATGTAGAGCGTCAAAGTGCTACGAAATATAAAGTAACGACATATGAAGAGTATCATATTCGTTACGGTGATGGATCTGTGAAGTTCAAAAGTTTTAATAACGAACATATTGTAACTGTGAATGGAAATGGAAAGATGTTGTATCATTCTCTTGGTGCAAATAATACGTTGAAATCAGAAGATGTATCTGGTCCAACTCGTTAATATGAGAGAGGCTGTTCAATATTGAACAGCCTCTTTATTTTGTAGCTAAATCAATATTTCGTGCCAAACCGTTGATATCTTTTTTTACAATTATGAGTGCGTTTCCTTTAATATCGCTTGTACATACGGATCATGTAATATTTGCTCTATAATTGGTAACATGTTTTGTTCAAATGGAATGTCGATAGGAAATGGCTTTTGTGAGCCAGGTTTGATTCCATATCGGACAAATTTGTGATGTGTATTTTCTTCAGACTTGAGCATAATTAATTTATATCGATTGTCATCACCAGCGAGTGAAAAGTCAATGGAAGTAGCGTCGTATGCTACTTCATCTTTATATATATACGGTTTTGGTGTACCGATCCAGTCTACTTTTGCTTCTACATTCATGGATATAACCTCCTTATATGTATTATAAAAAAATAAAAGCCAGCTCTCAACAAGGAGAACTGGCTTCAGCAGTCATTGGTTATTTTAAAATTTTCACTTTAACAGTTTTGCGTCCCCATTTTTGAGCAGCACTATCTGATCCAAGCAGGATGTCGATACGGTTACCTTTAATTGCACCACCAGTATCTCCAGCGATAGCTTCTCCGTAACCTTCTACCCATACTTTAGATCCTAATGGGATTACTTTCGGGTCAACAGCGATCATTTTCATGTTTGGATTCGCAGTTAAATCATGACCCATTGCAGTTAATACACGGCCGCCATATGTGCCACCGTTTTCGCTCGGGTGAGCTGTATATGCTGTAGCTACCACAGTTAACTCACGACCACCAGATGGTGTGCTAGTTTCAGCAGCTTTCACAGCAGGCTTAGCAGCTGGTTTTGCTTGTGCTGCAGGTGTTTGAGCCTTAGCTGGTGCTTCAGCTTTAGCAGGGGCAGTTGTTTCTTGTTTCTCAATCACAGGTGCTGTACCTGTTAAGAAAGGAACATGAACATAAGCTGTTTTCCCGTTATATTCAAATTGTAACCACTCATTTTGTACTTGGTTCGTTGTTTCGATTACATCGTCTTTCTTCAACTTTCCAAGAATTTCTGAGTTTGTGTTCGCTTCAGCACGTACGTTTAATACGTTAGCTGTTACGTAGTAGATGCTTTTTGTGAACTCTGCACTTACGAATGCGTCTTTACCGTCTAAAGTAACTTTTGACCATCCGTTTTCTGTATTTTGAACATCTATTTTATTACCGTTTAGTAATTTACCGACAACTTTTGATTCCGTAGTAGGGTTTTCGCGTACGTTTAGTACGTCTGTTGTTACAACAGTTTCTGCATTAGCAGATGATGTGAAAATCCCAAGACCAAAAACTGCTGCTGTTGCTATACCAATTAATTTTTTCATGATAGCCTCCATTGCGTTTGTTTTCGTGTCCTCATTATAGCAACAGATTTTTTCGGATTTGGGGAAAACACACAATTACAAACCATTCGTAATCAGTCGTTAATATCCTGTAATATAACAAAAAATATAGGAAAGCGTTTTTCATTCTATATGACTCATAGGTTTCTAGTTATATTCGAAATATTTAATACAACATGTTTTTTTCGACATAAATAAAAATATTACAAGGGTGTTACATGATGTTTACTAAACGATTACATTCCTTGAGTATTTTACCGTTTTATGGGTAATATAGTTATATAAACATAAACATTTTGTTTGTGAAGCTATAAACACGTGCTATATACTAGCAAAAAAACCGCATAATTGTTACAAAACGAAAGGGTTGCAAGGAAGAACTTTGCCCTTTTTTACATATGTAACACATCCTTTTTTAGGAAAATACATTCCTATCCGCGTTTTTCTCACACAATTTGACAGCAGTATTTCTAACTTGTAGCTCTTGCAGAGTGAAAAGGTTATACGAAAGGTAAGGCTGTCCATAAGAATTCGAATTGGTGAAGGTGAAAGTAAGAAAATCACCGCAAAATTATAGTTTTCTATCCGATTTTACATATCGGAATTTATGTTATTTACAAAAACGAAACCTACGAAGGGGGATTTGATGAGGAAACTGACAAAAACATTCATCGTTTCATTAACATTATGTATTGCATTTACAATTTGGGGGATTATTCCCGAATCTATTATTGGAAAAGGTAGCTTAGGAAATGTAACAACCGCAATTCAAACTGCATTAGTTAGTAAGTTCGGGTGGTTTTATATTATTTCCGTTTCTATTATTTTAGGTGTGTCTATCTTTTTAATTGTTTCGAAATACGGTTCTATTCGTTTAGGTAAAGATGATGACGAACCTGATTATAGTTATATGACATGGTTTGCTATGTTATTTAGTGCTGGTATGGGTATCGGCTTAGTCTTCTGGGGCGTTGCCGAACCATTAAACCATTTATACGCACCTCCGTTTGGAGAAGGTGCAACTGAGGAAAGTGCGCGCCTTGCACTGCGTTTTTCATTTTTCCATTGGGGATTACATCCTTGGGGACTATATGCGTTTGTAGCGTTATGTATTGCTTACTTTACCTTTAGAAAAGGAAAAGCAAGTACGATTAGTGCGACAGTAGGTCCGTTATTTAAGGGCGGGGAACACGGGCGTATTGCTCATTCATTTGATGTGTTAGCTGTTTTCGCAACTGTGTTTGGTGTTGCAACGTCATTAGGTCTCGGGGCGAAACAAATTGCAGGTGGTGTTAGTTATTTAACATCTATCCCGAACTCATTAACGACTCAGTTAGTTATTATTGCAATCGTAACAGTATTATTTATGTTATCTGCGCAAACAGGTCTTGATAAAGGAATTAAATATTTAAGTAATACGAACATTATTTTTGCGTTTGCACTTATGATTATTGTATTATTTGCGGGTCCAACAAACTTTATTATGAATTACTTCACTTCAACAATCGGTTCTTACATTCAAGAATTGCCAAGCATGAGCTTCCGTTTAAGTCCATTAGACGAAGGTGGAAACCAATGGATTCAATCGTGGACAATTTTCTATTGGGCATGGTGGATTGCATGGTCACCGTTCGTAGGTACGTTTATTGCTCGTGTTTCACGAGGACGTACCATTCGTGAGTTTGTAATCGGTGTGTTACTCGTACCGACAATAATTGGTGCCCTTTGGTTCTCTGTTTTCGGCGGAACAGGTATTCATATGGAGCTGTTTGGTGATGCACATATCTTTGAAAAAATTAAAGAGATGGGAACAGAAGTAGGATTGTTTGCTATGTTTGATCAGATGGGAAGCTTTGGATCAGCTTTATCTGTTCTAGCGATTCTTCTTATTTCTACATTCTTTATTACATCTGCAGATTCTGCGACATTCGTTTTAGGGATGTTAACGACACATGGTAGTTTAAACCCACCAAATCGCATTAAAATGATTTGGGGTATCGTTCTAGCCGCGCTAGCTTCTATCTTATTATATGTTGGTGGATTAGAAGCCTTACAAACGGCAGCTATCATTGCAGCATTCCCGTTCGTCTTTGTTATTTTCTTTATGATGGCAGCATTATTTAAAGAGTTACAAAAAGAAGGACGTAGGAAGCGTCATTAATAATAGAAGGAAAAGAGCTGATTTCATATCAGCTCTTTTTTTATACCTCTATTTGCCGAGCAGTAAGAACACCACCTCAAAATTCAGCAAAAGCAAATAAGTCGAGCTACTTGTAAAAGCCCGATTGGTGATGGCTAATTAAAGTTTCACTTTATATAGAAGGAATTTGAAATGCGGGTAGGGGAAATAAAATACTTTATCATATAAGTAGTATGCCTTTTATACGAAGGGAAATCGATTAGTTTCGACAATTTTCGATATCTTTCAAATTCTATTCATATTTTTGTCAAAAATATGTCGGAAATGTGTTGTCACTTTTATATATATGTGCTATATTATTTCCTGTAAGCGATTTCAAATAGTTTTAAAGCGCATTCAAGGGGGACATCTAGAATAATGAAACGTTACGAAAGAAAGTGGAAGCATATTTGTTTGAAACGTGTGGCACATCGTAGTGTCCAAGAAAGCACGGAACCTAAGACTGAAACGCGCAAAGAACAGCAAGAGAAGCAATTGGTTCTACAAAAATAGCAATCACTTTTTCGTATATAAATGAAGGTCGATCGTTCGTTGGGGGATGGACGTGAAATTACTTTCAGCTAAGGGGTATTGTCTGATATATAATTTATACGGCAATAAATAAGCACAGAGCATACGGCGCTCTGTGCTTATTTTTATTATTTATCTTTTTTAAATCGAACTGTCTTATCCCAGCCAATGACTTGTTTCTTGCTCTTTGCACGTAAGTATAAGATTAAGCTACGAATAAATAAGTACGTAAAGAGCTGTGCGTACGTAAAGTACATAATAACGCTAATAAAAATATTAGTCGGTGTAAAGGTTCGTTCGACACTCTGGGCACTAAATAATTGAGAAACATATGTAATATATGCGACATACCACATAAATAGTAGCGGAATGCTATATTGAATTTGGAATATCCCGAGTAGCCCAATTACAAACCAAACGTTTGAAATGATTAGGAATAGCCAAAATACAACATACACTAGAACTTGTTGTAAGGAATGAACAAGCAGCTTTCCTTTAAAGAAACTTAATGATGAGAACATTTTTTCTAAAATATATAAATTCCCTTGGAGCCAACGTGTACGTTGTTTAATAAGAATTTTTAAATGCTCTGGTTCTTGTTCCCAAGTAATTGATTCTGGGACGATTGGTAAGAGATAACCTTTTTGTGTAATTCGTAATGTTAATTCAGCATCTTCTGCAATTGCATAAGGATCATAGCCACCAAGCTCTTCTAGTGCGGAGCGACGAAGAAGCATATTTGTTCCTGTCAGTGAGCCTGTTTGGAATAGTAACCAGCGTCCAGATTGCATAAGGAGCTGGAAGATTTGAAATTCCAGTGAAATCATTCGCGTCAGCCAGTTTCGCTTTTCGTTTACTGTACGAACATGTCCAACAGCTCCAACAGCATCTTCAGTTGTTTCAGCGTGCTCTACAAGCATTCGCAGTGCGTGTGGTTCAGGTTGGTTATCTGCATCGTACACACAGAAGTATTCACCATCTGAAATACTAAGCCCATAGTTTAGTACACGTGATTTACCCTTCGGTTCACCAGGGGGAACACGAATGTGGCGAATATGAGCATAAGCCTTGTCAAAATCATCGCCGATTTCAGGTGTTTCGTCTTGAGAGTTATCATTTAATAAATAAATAGTTAGCTTTCCAGGATACTCAATCTTAGCCATTGCTTCTAAAGTATCTTTAATAACGACGCCTTCATTATGGGCAGGTATGAAAATATCGACGCTCGGATAATGTTCTAATGTACGATCTTTTCGTTTACTATTTCGGTGAATTAGGCCCGCGATTGTTAAGAAAGAGTAGTAAACGAGTAAGCCAGAGAATAGAAAAGCCGTAAAAATAAGTACATATTTAATTGAAAATGTGATACTGATCCAAAAAACGAGTACGCAAAACAGAAGGAATAAAAGAAGTATAACGAGAGTCATCATAACAGGGTCTGTCCTTTGTTTCCAATTTGCTCGCGTGAAATTTTTATATCTCGGATTGCTTCAGCAGCAAGCCATTGCTCCATTTTTGGCTTTAGGCGGTTCATTACAATGTCAGCACCAGCTTCATTTGTGTTTTGTAATAAAATAACTAGCGTATTATTATCATATTCAGCAGCAAGGTCAAAATCATTCCTTACCGTTTCAACTAATAAGGAAGCTACACGGTCCATAACACTTTCCTTCGTATATTTACTAAAGGAAGTGAAATCAAAGTAAATGATAAAGCCTGTTTCATTGCGACGATTCATTGCAGTCGTTAATAACGCTTGGCGTCTCTCGAATTCTTGTCTTGTTAGTAATTTGGATTCTCCAATATATTGTTCCAATGTTCTCACACGCTCAGTTAAAGTTTTATTTTCATGAATCACTTTTTTCAATAGGTGAGTTGTTATATATACAATGAAGAAGTTAGCTGCCATCAGGAAGTGGATAATCATATATTGCCATTGATCTGATGTACTCCATAAATGAAGCCATGCTTGATAAAACAAATAAAATACGGAAATAATGGTTCCTAGTATGAAGAAAACAAATGCTGTTTTGTCAGCTAAAAATAAGAATAGTACGTTTACGATTACGTATATTATTGTAAAAATGAGCGCATGCTCATATTTCGTCACATATACAGTAGTAAAATAAAATACAATTTGTAAAATCCACATAGAGAGGATTTTATAGAACTTATCTTTCACAAAACTTTCCTCCTTAAAGCTATTTCATCAATAGATACTTGTAGTATGCGCAATTATTAAGAAATTGACCATGCCGTGAAACTCTTTTGAAGGGCAACAACAAGTAGTATCTCTATTTTCATAAGAAAAATAAAAAGACTTAAACATTATTGTATCATAATGTACTTATATTTAGGATAAATTGATTAATAGATACATAAAAGACGTTTGGATTGCATGAAAAAAGTCTCCTCTTGTAGAAAGAGAAGACTCTATATAAGTTTATAGGAACATCATACCTGCAACTGCTGCATTTAAGAAGTTCGCTAATGTACCAGCGATAACTGCTTTAATCCCTAATTGTGCAATTTGTTTACGGCGAGTAGGAGCTAGTGTTCCTGTTACACCTAATTGAATTGCGATAGAAGAGAAGTTTGCAAATCCACAGATTGCGAATGTTAAAATTAGATTTGTTTTGTCAGAGAACTCTGCCATGTGTGGTCCTAAATTTGCGTATGCAACGAATTCGTTGATTGCAAGTTTTTGACCGATAAAGCTTGCTGCTTGTATCGCTTCACCAGGAGAAACCCCGATTAAGATTGCGAATGGTGATAATAAGTAACCAAAGATTAAATCGAGGCTAAGTTTAATATCGAACAGAGAACCAACCCATCCTAATAATCCATTTAATAAAGCGATTAATGCGATGAAAGCCATTAACATTGCTGCTACGTTAATAACCAGTTGCATACCTTCAGATGCGCCGCGTGCAGCTGCATCAATAACATTTGCGTCTTCACGTTCTGTAGAAAGTTCAACGTTATTATCTACTTTTTCTGTCTCTGGCATGATTAGTTTCGCAATTAATAAGCTCGATGGAGCCGCCATAATTGCAGCTGCTAATAAGTGCTCTAACGGAATACCCATTGCTGCATAACCGACAAGAACAGATCCAGCAACAGCTGTCATACCGCTTACCATAATAGTGAAGAATTCACTATTTGTTAAGCGTGCTAAGTAAGGTTTAATTAAGATTGGAGCTTCAGTTTGTCCTAAAAATACAGTCGTTACTGAGTTTAGGCTTTCTGCTTTAGAAGTTCCAAGAAGTTTACTTAATGCACCACCAACGATGCTAACAAATTTCTGCATAATACCAAAATAATATAAGATTGCTACTAATGAACTAATAAATACGATTGGAAGTAGTGCTTGAATAAAGAATACAAATCCCCAAGGTCCCTTTGCGTTGACTAAATCCCCAGTAACGAACTTAATACCCTCGTAAGAAAAATTAATTAATCCTTGAACACCGTCAGCAGCGTGTTTTAAACCTGCTTTACCAGCGTCCCATCGTAATACGATAAATGAAAATGACATTTGTAATGCTAGCGCAATTAAAATTGTGCGCCAATTAATAGCTTTGCGGTTGGAAGATAGTAAGAAAGCAATTGCTAATACTCCAATCACGCCGCCAATTCCCCATAAAAGATTCATGCAGTGTATGCTCCTTCCTCATAGTAAAAACAGTGTATAAACCAGTTGTCTATACGTTTACGAATATAACATCTTTAGTAACTTATCATAATGGACATCGGAGGTCAAACGTCTAATGAAAAGTTTAAATAAAAAGAAAATTCTTCAAAAAAACACATATAAAATAAATAGACATGAAATAGGTTATGTTTTTTATGAAAATATATACATTATGATAACGTTATGCATTGTTTTTGCAGAATAAAGTGTATGAAATAGAAGAATGGATACATTATTTTTGTAGAGAGAAGGTAGGAGAAAGGGAGTAATATGTTGAACTCATAGCAAAAAAGCCTTCTAGTAAACTAGAAGGCTTTGAAACTATTAATTAAGGTGCTTTCGTGTATCCTAAGAAGTGGCTCTTCCAATAAGATTTACTTAATGAATCGATTGCGACACCTTTATCTCCAGCTTGGATAAACGATCCGCCTCCAAGGTAAATACCCATGTGTGAAGGACCAGATTTATAAGTGTTTTGGAAATAAATTAAGTCACCCGGTTGTGGACTTGAAGTTTTTGGTAGGCTACTCCAGTATCCCGCAACACTTTGACGGCTAATGTTATGACCAAATTTCTTAAATACGTGGTAGATGTAGCCACTGCAGTCTACGCCGTTGGCAGAAGTTCCGCCCCAAACGTATGGTACACCTTGCATTGATTTTGCGTATGCAAGTACGGAAGAACTGTCGCCGCTATTGTTGCCTGTATTATTATTGTTGTTGTTATTGTTTTGATTGTTATTTTGGTTATTGTTAGGCTTATTATCTACTGCGCCTCCAACTGGTGTTTTAGACAGATAACGTGTTCCGATATAACCAGTTTGACCGTTGTAGTTAATTTTGCTCCATCCAGAGTTTTCAGAGATTACTTGAACCTTCTGTCCTTGTGGAAGTGCGCCTATGATTCTATAATTTGTACCTTCGCCGCTACGTACATTTAGTGCAGAAGCATTAATGTAGTAGTCGCCAATTGCACCTTGGTTAGGTTTTTCAGGTTGTTTTGGTTGCTCAGGAGTAGTAGTGCCACCTTTAACGAATTTTACAAATTCGCTACTAACAAAGCCTGTTTTTCCTTGGTAATTCACTTTAAACCAACCGTTTTCAGATCCAACTACGTTTAATGTTGTACCGTTTAAAACGCCACCAATTACACTATGGTAAGCGGCAGGGCCTGTACGAACACGTAAAGATGTAGCGTTAACCACGTAAGAACCACCAGTTTGAATAGTTCCATTATTGTTTTGCTCTTGTTTGTTGCCTTCTGTAACGTTTTCGTTGGAACCGCCTTTTGTTACATAGTCTTTGCTTACATAAGCAGTTTGTCCTGCGTAATTGATTTTGAACCAATCTTGAACTTCTCCAACAACTTGTACTACTTGTCCTTTTGTAATAGAACCTACAGTTGTGTGAGAAGTGCTAGGACCTGTACGAACGCGAAGGGAAGATACATTTACTGTATAGTTTCCGCTTGCTGGTTTTACTTCTTGGTTGTTATTATTCGTATTGTTGTTTGAAGAACCCGCATTAGAAGAAACGCCAGATACGAATTCGCCACTTACATAACCTACTTGTCCATTATGGTTAATTTTCACCCAACCATTTTCTTGTCCAATTACGTTTAATGTTTGTCCTTCATATACACGTCCAGAAACAGAACTAGATGTGTTAGGAGCTGTACGTACACGTAATACATCAGCGGTAACTTTATTGTTTCCACCTGTACTTACATTGTTGTTTGCTGCTCCACTTTTTGATACAAATTCGCCACTAACAAAGCCTGTTTGTCCATTAATGTTAATTTTGAACCAACCATTTTCTTCGCCAATCACGTTTAATGATTGACCGTTATAAACGCGTGAGATGATGTCGTGAGAAGTGCTTGATCCTGCACGAACATGTAATACGCTCGCGTTTACCTTATAAGATGAGCTGTTTGATGCAGAAGCTTGGACAGTTGTAGCAGCTTTTTGTGTATTTTGTTCAGGTGCAGCTTGAACACTATCAAGTGTAGGTGCTGCTCCTCCTGCTACAGACACTGCCGCAAGACCGGCAAGATACTTTTTCATAATTTGTCGATTCCTTTCTGTCTGTAATGTAGTGAAGAAATATTTACCAACTGTTAAAAATTCTAAAGAGCATGTCGATTACTGTCAAGACTTATATAGGAATCTGAATATGACAAAAAGATTACAAGAAAAAAATCAAGGCATAAAATTACACCTTGATTTCCATTTAAATGCATATATTGAATATGAAAGGACAGAAATTATTCGTGTTTAAGAAGAGGCCATATTGGATTGTAACAAGATTTGATTAAAAGATTTTTGCAGTTTTTTGGTGATAGGCCCAACTTGCCCATCTTGAATCGCGGTCCCATCAAGGTGGGTCATTGGTAAAATTTCAATCGTTGTGCCTGTAAAAAAGCATTCATCTGCTTGATAAACGTCACGAACGCTGAAAAGTTCTTCCTGTACAGGAATGTGAAGAGTATTCGCTAAAGAAAGGACATATTGACGAATAATGCCATTTAAAATAAGGTGATTGGCTGGATGTGTGTAAAGAGTTCCGTGTTTAATTAAAAAGAAGTTGGAATGGCTTCCTTCCGTTACAATACCATTCCTTACGAGAAGTGCCTCTTTACAACCTTTCCGTTCAGCTTTCGTAGCAGCTAGTACGTTTGGTAATAAATTTAATGATTTAATGTCACAGCGTAGCCATCGAGTATCGGGTTCTGATATAGCACGTATACCATATTCAATCCATAATGCTGGTCTTTCTTTTTTTGTAATATAGGCATAAATTGTCGGAGGGTTGTCATATGAAAATATATGTGTGCGAGCTTGTACACCACGAGATACTTGCAAATAAATTGTGCCATCTTCATGGAAATGATTTCGTTCAATTAATTTGTAAAGTAAAGTGATGAGCTCAGCTTTTGAGAAAGGGAGCGATAATTCTATTTCTTCCATGGAGCGATATAATCTCGTTATGTGCGGATCTAATAAGTGAAAGTTCCCTTTATATAGGCGAATCACCTCGTAGACACCATCTCCGAACTGCAAACCTCTCTCTTCAAGTTCTATGTACGTTTGTTGTTTTGTTGTATCAATAACTTCATCATTCCAAAGTACAAATTTTTCGTATGCCAATTTCCGTCCCATCCTTTCGTAAGTACGTAAGTAACGTGAAACTTTCATTCATGCGAGATAAAAATCACTATAGTAATTTTTATGTAAGCAATTCTCTACATATGACCGTATATGTATTTGTAAATCATAGAGAAGTAAGGATGATTTACCCCGCATTAACGGGCAGTAAAACTTCCACTTAAAAATTAGGGTGGAGCAAAGAAGTGAATTGGGCGAATAACTGCCCGATTGGTAAGGGCTGATTAAAGTTTCACTTTACAGCATTTTGTATATACAAATTCGAAAATAAGAATGAGAATCCTGCTTTTAAATAAAAAAAGCAACATTCTTATGGAATGCTGCACAAGGAGGGTAGCTATCTTTCATAGGGACATTGTCTTGTTGAATGTTTTGTGTATGGAAACAAAACATGTTGAAAGACAATTATAAGAAAGTAGAAACAAAAGATTTACACATTTCTTTAAGGGATCTTACGAAAGATGAAAGATAAGAAATATGTAGAACCTCGTTTACATATTTTATTATAGAGATTCTTCATTAACGCTATGTGAACATTTGGTAAAGGTTATGTAATTTTAAAGTTAATGAATATAAGTAGTTGTATGGAAGAAAATAAAAAAGAGGCTGAGATTACTCAGCGCTCTTCTTTTCTTCTTTAATAACTGTTTTTACTTCACCAGTTTTAATCTTATTACTTTCAGAGAAGCGAAGTAAGTCACCTTCAATGATTTTATCAGACATGTTCAATTCATTTTGGGCACGATCAATTAGTGGTTGAGATTCTTCTTTCGGTAATTGTACAACTTCGCCAGTAGCACGATCGTAGAATGTACTGTTTGTGTACATGTATTTATCTGTAACGAAGCTACCGTCACGAAGAACAACAAATCCTTTATTATCAGGTGAGAATACATCATGACCGAATCGAACGTCATTTGTAGAATCTACACCAAGTAAGTTTAGAATAGTTGGTTTAATATCAATTTCTCCAGTTGGTTTCGAAATTGTTTTACCTTCTTTTTGACCTGGAACGTGAATAAACATCGGTGTTTTTTGTAAGTTCATATGGTCAAATGCAGTGATTTCTTCTTTTCCTAAGAACTGTGCCATTGCACGGTTATGGTTTTCAGAAATACCGTAGTGGTCACCGTAGAATACGATTACTGAGTTGTCGTAAATACCTTCTGCTTTTAGACGCTCAATAAAGTGTTTCATTGCTTCGTCTAAGTAACGAGCAGTTACCATGTAACGGTCAAATACTCCATCACCAGAATTATATTCGTCGATTAATTTTGTACTGTCATCGTAAGTGAATGGGTAATGATTCGTTAAAGTAAGGAAGCGAGTATAGAATGGTTGCTTCACTTGTTTTAACATATCAATAGATTGATCGAAGTATTCGATATCTTTTAATCCCCAGTTTAATTTTGTTTCTGGCGTAATCTTGTAGTCAAGCTCGTTGTAGTAACGATCATAACCAAGTGCTGGATACATAATGTTACGGTTCCAGAATGTTGCGTTGTTTGCGTGGAATACCGACGTGTGATACCCTTGCTGACGTAAAATTTCTGGAGTTGCTGTATATTCATTATTACCGTGTGTGAAGAATACAGCACCGCGGTCTAGTGGGTATAAAGAAGTATCTACTAGGAATTCAGCATCAGATGTTTTACCTTGCCCAGTTTGATGGAAGAAGTTATCAAAGTAATAACTTTCTTTCGTAAATTGGTTTAAGAATGGTGTAACTTCTTGTCCGTTAACTGTTGCGCCAATTAAGAATGTTTGTAATGACTCAAGAGAGACAACAATTACGTTTTTCCCTTTTGCAGTACCGAACATATTTGGATCTGGTTTACTTTGTGTTGTTTTCACGTAGTTTTCTGTTTCTTGTAATTTACTACCGTCAGCGAATGCTTTTTGTGAACTTGATTTTGCTTGTAAGCCAAGATCGTATACTTGGTGTACATATAATCCTAAGTTTTTAACAAGCATAACGCGGTCGAATGAACGTGTTAATAATTCTGGACGTTCAGCTTCTGCAAGTCCTAAGTTTGCGAAGAAAATAGCAACTGTTGATACGAAGTATAGGGAACGCATCGGGCGTGCTACACGCTCTGTAGGTGCAAAGTTTTTCATTTTCTTCAACAGAACGAAGAATATGATAATGTCTGCAAATGCAAGAATAATTTTGTAGTTAAATAATTCTTTTACACTAGAACCTAAACTTCCAAAGTTAGATGTTTGTCCTAGCACCGGTAAAGTAACGAAGTCATTGTAGAATCCGTAGAACATTACGTTACCAACAAGAACGATTGTTAAGACAAAATTAATTCCAAGTGCTATATAGTTACGTTTTTTCCCTTTTGCAAATAATGCAAGACCAACAAGCAGTAATGATGCTGCTAATGGGCTAAGGAATAAAATGAATTCTTGCATGAAAGATTCAAGTTTTAAATCAAAGCTTGTGCGTGTAATAAGGTAAGTTTTCAGCCATAAGGCTAAAGCTACGAATACAGTGAAACGCACATTTTGAAATTGTGATTTCAAGGTTTCTTTCATTCATTTCCACCCTTTCTCTATCAGGCTTGGTCGATTTTGGAGCGAAAAATGCTAAAATAAAAAATACATAGTTTTCTTGGCCATAATTAAAGGTTCTATATTCACCCATATACGACTATAACTATGCATACCCTTTTGGTTTCTTTTGTTGCTCATAAGCATAACGTCATTTCTGTATTATACAACAAAATTCATTTCTGAGAAACACTATAACATTTTACATTTTTTGTATAAGATTTGTCACTACCAGAGAAAACTTTAACATTCGTTTATATGTCCGTCAACTAGAAAATATAACAAAGGTAGAGCAGAATGTTAAGTGGAAGTGAAAATTTTCTTTGTTGAGAAATAAGAAATGAAGATGGGTAAGGGTTATCTAGAAATCTATTATATGAAGGAAATCGTGTGAAAATTAACGAACACTTGTTCTTTTTTAGTTTGTTTGTTACAATGAAAGTTCATTGATAGGTTTTGTGTAATTTCCATGAACTTTTACTGATAACATATTCTAGCTTATTTCTTTTTAAAAATAGGGAGGCTTTTACATGAAACAAAAATTTTCAGTTGAAGCGTTTTGGAAGAAAGTAAAACATGTTGCAAAGCAAGCAGGGCAGTCGGTCATTTATGCAAGTTTATTACTGTTTTACGTTTTACAAAGACCCGATGTTCCAAAACGAGTGAAAATTATTGTAATTGGAGCACTTGCTTATTTTATTGCACCGATTGATGCGATTCCAGATTTCATTGCTGGAATTGGCTATACGGATGATTTGGGGGCGTTAACGGCCGCACTAATACAGGTGTCGTTATACGTCAATGAAGATGTGAAAAATAAGGCACGAGTGAAGTTGGCAGAATGGTTTGGTTCGGATATAGACACAACATTTATCGATCAGAAATTAGGTCAATAGGTGAAACCTGTCATAAGGTGACAGGACGAACGTAAGCGAGGAAGTGCATTATGCCATCAGGAAGAACGCATACGAAAATAAACTTAATATCCCTTCCGGTTGTTTTGTTTTTGCTCTTTTCGTATGGATTAACAAATTTTGATTTTTTATTAACTTTTGCAATTGGTTTTTTAGTAGGTACTTCATTTTTAACACCAGATTTAGATACGTACAGTAATGCTTATAACAAATGGGGTTTCTTACGTATATTTTGGTATCCTTATAAGAAAGTAATGCCGCATCGATCTTTCTTTACGCATACGATTATACTTGGTGATGTGATTCGTATTGCGTACATGTTAATCGTCTTTTCTCCATTTTTATTTCTATTAAATGTAATCGCACTGGATGGTAATTTAATAGAAATTGCGAAGAAACACGAGGTTGAAATTGTAACGTTCTTAATGGGAATTGTTGTGGCAAGTACGCTCCACATTATAGCGGATAAAGTGAATACGCGCCGAAAGAAAATGATGAGAAAAAAGAAGAAACGCAGGAGATAAAGTGAACGAATTTGGAAAAGGCCCCTTGCAATTTGCAAGGGGCCCTTTTTAAACAAACATTTGTTTAAAATTAAGCTTTCAGCACTTTAATTCCTTTTACAATGTTCCAGATGAAGTAGTATAAGCTGATGATTCCGCAAATAGCTAAGACAATCATTGATCCAATTCCAAGTGTTACATCTGGTTGATCAGATCCAAGACCCATAATTCCTAAAATAGTTACGCCAATGAATGTAGCGATACTTGGAATGATGTGTGTCCATAGAGCACGTTTTGCATGTGGTTTTGTTTCAGTGTCTCCCACAATCCAAACGATAATAGGGAATAAGATAGGGGCAAATAGTACACTAAAGTATGATAACGCAGCTAATATTTTATTTCCGTTCATATATATCACCTCATGAATAATTTCTGTTGTTATACTATTATTATGCAATAATTTTGGCAAACTTCCTATCGATAAACATTACAAGAACGTGACGATTTTGTAAGATTTTCTATTAAATAATAAAATTTTCAAAAAAATCTTTTTTAATAGAAATTGTTATGGTACAGTATAAATGAAAGTTGTTGAAAACGTTTTCTTAAACGTTTTTTTATTTTAGGCTTAAAGGTATGATGACCTGATAGTCTATTGATGAGGTTATTCTATTTAAAAGGGGATTCTTTAGGGGGAGAGAACAATGAACACATGGACACAAGTTTATGATCCATTCGGAAACATTTGGATTTCGGCAGCGGTCGCACTTATTCCGATTATCTTTTTTTTCTTAGCTTTAGCAGTTTTCCGCATGAAGGGGTATGTAGCAGGATTTATTACAGTTGTACTTACAGTTTTAGTAGCGTTATTCGCTTATAAAATGCCGTTCAAGATGGCAATGGCAGCAACCGGGTACGGTTTTTTGTACGGGTTATGGCCAATTGCTTGGATTATCATTATGTCCGTATTTTTATATAAAATTTCTGTAAAAACAGGTCAATTTGATGTGATTCGTGCATCGGTATTATCGATTACGAACGATCATCGTCTACTCGTTATTTTAATTGGATTTTCATTTGGAGCATTTTTAGAAGGAGCGGCAGGATTTGGGGCACCAGTAGCGATTACAGCAGCGCTTCTTGCGGGTCTTGGGTTAAATCCTTTATACGCAGCAGGTCTTTGTTTGATTGCAAATACTGCACCAGTGGCGTTCGGAGCGATGGGAATTCCGATTACAGTTGCTGGACAAGTAACAGGTATTGATCCACATAAAATTGGACAAATGGCTGGGCATCAATTACCGTTCCTATCATTATTTGTTCCATTCTTTATCGTATTTTTAATGGATGGATTTAAAGGTATAAGACAAACGTGGCCTGCGTTACTTGTAGCGGGTAGTTCATTTGCGATTACGCAGTTCATTACAGCGACATTTTTAGGGCCGGAACTTCCGGATATTACATCGGCACTTGTAAGTTTAATTAGTTTAGCGCTGTTCTTAAAAGTTTGGCAGCCGAAAGAAACTTATCAATCCGGGCAAGCAAATAGTGAAGTAGCAGCAACGACAGCAGCATCGATGCCGAAATTAACGTTTGGAAAAGTGGTGAAGGCATGGTCTCCATTTATCGTATTAACGGTTATGGTAGTCATTTGGAGCCAAAGTTTCTTTAAGGCATTATTCGCTCCAGGAGGGGCTTTAGAAAGTCTTGTATTTAAGTTTGAAATTCCAGGTCTACATAATTTAGTAATGAAAGCAGAGCCCATTGTAAATAAACCAACGCCTTACGAGGCAATTCTAAAGTTTGATGTATTATCGGCAACTGGAACAGCGATTTTAATTGCTTGTATCATTTCCATGTTTATTTTGAAAATGAATGTAAAAGATGCAGTAGTGACATTTAAAGAAACGTTAAGCGAATTAAAAATGCCAATTCTATCTATCGGATTCGTACTAGGGTTTGCATTTATCGCAAACTATTCTGGTCTATCTTCTACGTTAGCGTTAGCATTAGCCGGAACTGGCGGACTATTCCCGTTCTTCTCACCATTCTTAGGCTGGATTGGCGTATTCCTAACAGGGTCTGATACGTCTGCGAATGCACTGTTCTCGAATTTACAAGCCATTACAGCGCAGCAAGTCGGTGTATCTGAAGTGCTTCTCGTTGCAGCAAATACAACGGGCGGTGTAACAGGAAAAATGATTTCTCCGCAATCGATTGCAATTGCTTGTGCGGCAGTTGGACTTGCTGGAAAAGAATCGGATTTGTTCCGTTTTACAGTAAAGCATAGTTTATTCTTCGTAATTATTGTTGGTATTATGACGTATGTGCAGGCTTATTATTTAACTTGGATGATTCCGTAATGTCTATTATAGAAATGAGAATAAGCATAAATGTAGTTATATAGGGATTTTACTGTTGTATAACGTAGGGTTTAAAATGATGAAACACCACTTATGGGGCAGATGTAAATAAGGAATTTTTTAGAATTGGTTTTTGGAGCAGAAAAAGAAAGATAATTTTTAAATAAAATAATTGAACAATGTTGTTTATAAAGCTCAATTTATTAAAGAAAGTCTTTCTTCTAAAATTGAAGATAGCTTGTCTTGGCAGGGTAAGTGAAATAGACGGTGAATCACCTTTAATAATTTTGAGCTTTTTTATTTGTATAAAAAATAGAAACAGTTATTATTTAGTAGAAATTTTATATATGCAACTATGTAACGCATAGTGCTTTTAAAAAGAAGTGGTACTTGTTACTGAAATATATTATATCTTTAGGTTTATATATGATTAAAATGTCTGATTTTTTAATTTTTACTTTTATCATCTATAGTAAAATTGAATTATAGAAGTGGTAGAACTGAAAAAATATAGGCGAGGTGTTAAAATGGCCAGAAGTACAGAGTCAATGCAGAGAGCAATTTATTCACATGGAGATACCGTAAGATATATAGAACCTGATGAGGCCATTACTATACGAGATCAAGGATATATTAAAGGGTATACTTTATATTGTGAAAATCATCTTAAATCTGGTTGTAAAGCTGAAGTCAAGGTGGTAAACAGAGGACCAGATAATCGTTTTTTTAATTTGATGCCTGAGGGAGAAGGACGAGAGGGACACTGTATCGACTGCTCATATATTTTGAAGACTATTCCAGTTAGAGAGCGATTTAGGGATGTCCCCAAAGACAAAAAGTTAGTAGTGGATATAGATGAACGAGATATGTTTGGCAGCAAGCAGACTAAAGTAATAAAATCGAAAGAAAAGAAAGAATCTGCAAAGAATCAAGTTTTAGCAGTTCCAGAGAAAATTATTACAAGGAAGGTTCCCGGAGTTAGAAATGAATATATTAGAACTATTAGTGAACTTATTGAATTACTGCATAGTAAAGATGATTTAATCATTAGAAACGTATTAAGGCAATTATATGTTACTAATAAACTATATAAAAGAGAAAGCTATCAATTGTTATGGGAAAAAAGGCCTAATCATACATTTATAGTTGAAGGTTTTTTAGATAAAAATGACTTAGAGAAATTAGAGCAAAAAGGGTATGGGTTTGCTTACCCGTTCTATAAAAATAAACCAGATCAAATACGTATTATGTTGATTTATAATGGGAATGGAAAAAAGAGATTTCAAATGACATTAAAAAGTTTACTGAAATGGATCGATAAAAAGACAGATGGAAATCGAAAACTAGCTCTTATAAAAGGGAATATTGTTGATTATTATGAAGATAAAAGAATCATTTTGTTAAATGTAAGAGATATTGATATTAAATATAAACTAAAAGAATATAGTGCAGAGCAAGTTTCTCAATTTAAAGAGACGAAAAATCTGCCGTTACAAAAGGATAAAGCAGATAACGAAAAGGTAATTAACTATCCAGAATGGAGTGAAGAAAACAAGAAGCAGCCGTCATATGAAGAAAAACTAAGAGAAGTTACGTCTAAAAGTGTTAGGGAGATGCCACCTTTAAAATCTAAGGAATTACCAAAAGAGACAGCTATTCCAATCAGGACGAAGAAAATAGATGTACTTACAACGGATTTTTTGCTTCAGTTTATTGAGGATGCGCATCTGCAAAGAATGAGGGATACAAGTGTTGGAAAAGTGCCTTTAGCAAGATGGTTTGATTCATATTCTGAAAGTGAATATGCAATGATTCCGTTAGAAAAGCTTAAAGGGGTTGATAACTCTAAACGAAGAGAAGGGAGTTGGCTAGAACAATTATATAGTTTGAATAGAATACGACAGAATTTAGAAAGTGTTCAGAGATATGGGATTGAAGAGTTTAAGGAATTTATAAAAAAGGAATCAGATATTATCTTTGATTACTATCAGGATTTCGATAGTTATTATGTTTCGATGCAGGGAACACATAGAAGTGTTATAGCAAAAGTTTTGAATATAGATTATATTGGGGCTAAAATAACTACAGTCCATAAATTAAATGGAAGATTAGAGGAAGAGAAAGAGCAATTTAAAGAGCAGTGGAGAAATTTATTAAATATTATTAAGGAGATTAACCTTGTTTCTAAATATGATCCTAATAAAAAATGTATAAATCTTTATGCGAGTAACAATGTATTTATTATCTCCATTAAAAATATTCAACCACCAACCCTTTATCAAGATGGAAAATATAATTTTGGTTATTGGATTTCGGTATTTAAAGATATAAAAGCTGAGGGAGATAAATTAAATAAAAAACCATTATTATTACGGAAATGGATTTTATATTATAAAAAGAAAAGTAATGTTTTTTGGCGTTCGAAAGAAGAGTATTACTATAAATTGTTAGAGAACTATACTTTGAAAACAGAGATAAAATAAGTTGGCTTTTAGGCTGTGATGCTCTTTCTTATCTAATAAAATGTATTCTTATTACTGTTTTCTTACCTACAATACCTACAGTTACGGATAATCAAGATATCCTTTGAGCAAGTAGCGTTTCAAAATGGCTGCTTGTTTTTTTACTTGCTTCTTCTAATACATGAGCGTATATATTCATGATTGTCTGTATATCGCTATGTCCTAAACGTTCTGATATGACTTTTAAATTTTCGTCTTGCGTTAATAAATAGGTAGCATGAGTGAAACGTAGCCCGTGTAATTTAATATGGCGTAATCCATGTTTTTGGGGAAAATAATGCCACCTACTGCTAGCTTTTTCAGGAGTAAGTGGTTTACCATTCCATGTTGAGAATAAGAAGAAATGTTCTTCACCTTCCTATAAATCACCACAGGCAATACGTTTTTCAGCCAAGTACTTTTTATATTGTTTTAATTTGACTGTAAAAGCGGGAAGGATAGAAATAGTTCTTTTTGATTTGCTCGTTTTAGGCTCTTTTAATAGTATCTCTTTGCCTGCTCTGCCAACTGTTTGTTGGATATGAATCATATCATTATCAAAATTAAGATGTCCCCATTCTAAGCCTAATAGCTCGTCCCTACGCATGCCAGTAACGATAGCTAATTGGAATAGCATCTTATTCATTTCTTTTTTTGCTCCGTTAAAGCCAAAATCTTAATGATTTCCTTTTGATCGTAAGGCTGTATCTCTTGTTTCTTTCCTTTTAATTTTGAGCCATCCATAGGGTTCTTCTTGATAAATCCCCATCCCATTCACAAGCCTTTTTGAATAGCATTTTAACTCTTGTATGGATTGAATTTATTGTGGTAGTTGCTAATCCCTTAGTTGGTAAATTCTCATGGAATAAAGTAACTAAATGGAACAGTTTAGAAAGGGTATTGAACGCCAAGACTCCTGTAGCAATAAGGGGTAAAGATGTTGTCTCCTGTTAAAACTGTTTAAAAGCATCGTATAACGTGGATGATTCCGTAAAGAGCGAAAGAAATAAACTTTGAATTTTTCAGATTATGGTGTATGATGGGAAAGTATTGAAAATTAAATCAGTGATAAACTAGGGGTGCCTAACGTATGCGTAGGCTGAGAGAGAAGCGCGTGAACTTCTTAACCCTTTGGACCTGATCTGGCTCGTACCAGCGTAGGGAAGTTAACGGCTTTACATAATGATGTCTTTATGAGCCAGGTCCTTATTTTTCTATGGACCTGGCTCTTTTTATTTTGGCATGCGCTGGCCATATCTCGTCCTTGTCACGAACAGGGGGGCAATAAAGTTTATGAAACAATCTGTTTCAGCTGAGCAAATTGAATTGAAATCGAGTTTACCAGGGAGTAAGAAAGTATATGTGGATGGACCACGAGAAGGTATGAAAGTCCCGATGCGTGAGATTGAACAAAGCGAAACGAATGGCGTTCCAAATCCGCCAATTCGTGTGTATGATACGAGCGGTCCTTATACAGATCCTGCGTATAAGGTCGAGTTGGAAAAAGGCATTCCAACGCCGCGCCACTCTTGGATTATGGGGCGTGGTGATGTAGAAGCATACGAAGGGCGTGAAGTGAAACCAGAGGATGACGGTGTGAAAGTGGCTTCGAAACATACACCTGTTTTCCCGCAAATGGATCGTAAGCCGCTTAGAGCAAAGGAAGGTGCAAATGTTACGCAAATGCACTATGCACGTAATGGCATTATTACGTCTGAGATGGAATACGTTGCGATTCGTGAAGGGGTAGAGCCGGAGTTTGTTCGTAAGGAAATCGCAGAAGGCCGCGCTATTTTACCGGCGAATATTAATCATCCAGAAGCTGAACCGATGATCATCGGGCGTAACTTCCATGTGAAGGTAAACGCGAATATCGGAAACTCAGCTGTATCTTCTTCGATTGCAGAAGAAGTAGAGAAAATGACGTGGGCAACGCGCTGGGGTGCAGATACGATTATGGATTTATCTACAGGTAAAAATATTCATACGACGCGTGAGTGGATTATTCGTAACGCACCTGTACCAGTTGGAACTGTACCAATCTATCAAGCACTGGAAAAAGTAAACGGAATTGCAGAAGATTTAACGTGGGAAGTATATCGTGATACGTTAATTGAGCAGGCGGAGCAAGGCGTTGATTACTTTACGATTCACGCTGGTGTATTGCTTCGTTACATTCCAATCACGGCAAAGCGTACGACAGGTATCGTTTCACGTGGTGGTTCGATTATGGCACAGTGGTGTTTATTCCATCATAAAGAAAACTTCCTATATACTCACTTTGAAGAGATTTGTGAAATTATGAAGCAGTACGATGTTTCGTTCTCTCTTGGAGATGGATTACGTCCAGGGTCTATTGCAGATGCAAATGACGAAGCACAGTTTTCTGAGCTTGAAACACTTGGTGAATTAACCAAAATTGCTTGGAAACATGATGTGCAAGTTATGATCGAAGGACCTGGACATGTACCGATGCACTTAATTAAAGAGAATATGGAGAAAGAGCTTGATATTTGTCAGGGCGCGCCGTTTTACACACTTGGGCCGTTAACGACAGATATTGCACCAGGTTATGACCATATTACATCAGCGATTGGAGCTGCGATGATTGGCTGGTTTGGAACGGCGATGCTTTGTTATGTAACGCCGAAAGAACATTTAGGTTTGCCAAACAAAGATGATGTACGCACGGGTGTTATTACGTACAAAATTGCAGCGCATGCGGCTGATCTTGCGAAAGGACATAAAACGGCTCATCAGCGTGATGATGCACTTTCAAAAGCACGCTTCGAATTCCGTTGGCGCGATCAATTTAATTTATCTTTAGATCCTGAACGTGCGATGGAATATCACGATGAAACGTTGCCTGCAGAAGGGGCAAAGACAGCTCACTTCTGTTCAATGTGTGGACCGAAGTTTTGTAGTATGAGAATTTCACATGATATTCGTGAATATGCAAAAGAAAATGATTTAGAAACGACAGAAGCAATTGAAAAAGGAATGAAAGAGAAAGCAGAAGAATTTAAAGAAGCTGGTAGTCATTTATATCAATAACACGTTACACCTCTTTACTTGATTGATCACACTGTAGTACCTAACTTTATTATAGAAGAAGCCCCATTTGCTAAGACGGTAGCAAAATGGGGCTTCTGTTGTTTAGAGGGCAAAGAAGAGATGTACCCAGTAGAATAAGAGGAATAGTGTGACGACTGTTGTGAGCGGGATAACGATAAGGGATACACTTAAATAGTCTTTCCATTTTACTTTAATTTTGTTTTGTTTCAGAATATACATCCAAATGAGTGAAGCTAGTGTACCAATTGGTAGTAATAGTGAACCGATGTCACTACCAATGATGTTTGCAAGATAGATTGTTTTTAATGTGACTGGATCTAATCCCATTTCTGTTAATGTGATTGTACCAATCATAAGGGCAGGATGGTTATTGAAGACGTTAGAGAGGATGGATACAAGTCCGCCCATCGCAAAGCTAGCATAAAGTAGATGCTGATTCACAACTGGCTCGAGCCATTGTACAAGTGCAGCTGTTAATCCTGCGTTGTGGAGTCCGTAAATAATGACGTACATAGAGAAGGCGAAAATTAAAATGTGCCACGGTGTTTTTTTCAGAATGTCGACAGGATTTGTTCGTAAGTAGTACCATCTCCAAATGAGAAGAACGAGTGAACCAAGTACCGCAACGATTTCAATTGGGATGGATAAGAAGGATGCAACGAATAGAAGGCAGCGCATAAGGAAGACGAAGCCTAATACTTTTAACATGAATCTTGTCCGTTTTTGTTTCGTATCAACAGAATTATTTCCTTTTAGTGGATGGAAGTTTTTCGTGAAGAAAATTTCTTCAATATCATATGAAGAAACAGGTAATTTTTTCGGAAGTTTTTTCTTCAAAACTGTATACATGAGCCATGACATAAATAATAAGCCTAGTGTTGCAGGTACAAACATCATAGCGGTATGCATATAAAGAGTCATATTAACGATATTTAATGCAATTAAGTTTACGATATTACTTACACCAATTGGTGCACTAGACGCAGTAGCGATTAAAGCGCCACTTAATAAATAAGGAATTTGTTGGTGTGGTTTTAATTGAAGGTTTTTTAGAAGGAGAATTAAAATGGGAGTTGTAATTAAAATACTGCCGTCGTTATTAAATAAAAGAGTCATAAGAAAACATAATAATTGAATATACCAGTATAGACGGCGGCCAGAACCTTTCGCTAGATTTGCCAGTTTCGCTGCGGACCAATGGAAGAAGCCGAAGCTTTCTAATATAACTGCCATAACTATGGTCGCTAATATTGTTATGGAGGCTCCTCCTATTTTACTAACAATATCTATGACGTCTGGTTTTGACACAAGTCCAGTAATTAGGATAATGCCAGCACCGATTGCCGCTGGCCACGCCTCATTTAAACCTCGAGGCCGCCAAAAGATAACAATCATTGTTAAGAAAAATACAATAATAGTAATCCATATTTCAATGCTCATATTTTGCCTACCTTTCTATTTTCCCTTAAACAGATGTAGCTTGTCTCAAGTTTATATTGGTAGTATATTCAGCAAAAAATAAGAAGAACTAGACGTATAACGAGATGAAGCGAATATGTGTTTTTCAAGCTAAAGGACAAGTGTCATTAGTAGTGAAATAACTATTGTGATAGGAGTCTATAAATTGATTGGGCAGTAAGGTAGTAAATGAGATTTATATGGGCGATTATGGAGATGTATCGGCGCAACTTAAAATATATCAGCGATTATTGAAATATATCGGCGCAACTCAAAATATATTAGCGGTTATTAAAATATATCGATTTAACGACAAAACATGACAAAAGGAGTCTATCCCAAAATGCTTTTTGGAACAGACTCCAAGGTTATATTATTTTTCCTTCAAAAAAGTACGATCTTTTAAGAATAAATTCCAGAAGAAAATAAATCCAGGTAGTAAAATTGCGATTCCAATTGCGTATAGAATGAGCAGTGCATAGAACGTTTCTTTCGTTGTAAAGCTTGTAAATACAGTTACGTCAGGATAAATAATATACGGTAAATGTGCGACCCCGTAAGCATAGCTTGCAAATGCATATTGAGCGACGACAGCTAAAACGGCAATGCGAGGGTATCCTAGTGTATTGTACTTTTTGTTTGTCCACCAAAGGGACGAGTATCCGATAACGAATAAAACAATAGAAACTGTAAACCACGGGAATTGCTTTATTAATCCTTGCATAAGCCAATGTGTTTCTGGATCCATTACAACGAGGGCAATAATTGCCGTGACGAGCGTTGCAGGACCAAGGATGATGGCATTTCTTCTATAAATTCTATACGTATCTTCTGAACTTTGTTCTCTCGAAAAATCAGCAAGAAAGAGAGAGGAGAGAAATAGTTCAGACGTTAGTCCGAAGAGCATATAACAGTAGATAACCGGGCTAGAAAGAAGTTTTCCATATAGGAGTACTTCTTTTCCTTCAGACATTGTAATATAGGCTCCCTCTGTAACGGGTAAAACGGTAATTAATAGTGCTGGAATTAATAGACCGGTAATACCTGAAATAACCCGAAGAAGGTATTGATATTTTGGCAAGGAGTAAGCAAATACCATAAATGTACTACGTACTGCAATGAGCACTAAAATTAACATAACTGGTACGAACATTACTGTCGCAAGAGTAAAGGCCGCTTTCGGAAAGAAGCCGAGAAATGCGACAACGACGAAAACGAGAAACGTATTTGTTACTTCCCAAGTTGGTGATAAGTACCGATTCGCAAGTTTGGCAGCGAGCGTTGGATGTTTTGCGTATACCATGCCCCAAAAACCAGCTCCAAAATCGATAGACCCTAATATACTGTATACGAAAATAAGGGCCCATAAGATGATGATTGCAATACTTTCCTCATGCACGAGAATCGCCTCCTTGGTGTTGTAAATCATTCTTTAATGGATGTCTTCTAAAGAATGTCCGTAGAACAATGACTGTTAAAATAGCGAGTCCAATATATAAAATGATGAACAAAACAAATAAAGGACCGACGAAATCAGCGCGTGTAGATGCATCGACTGTACGTTGCATACCATAAATTGTCCATGGCTGACGACCGCTACAACTGAAAATCCATCCGAATTCAATACCGAGCATCATAATTGGTCCGCATGCGGCAGTCCCCCAAAGTAGCCACTTCGGTAGTTCTGTTCCTTTTTTTCGGTAAACGAAGTACCAATATAAGAGCGCAATTGCTGCAACAGCAAAGGTAAACGCAGCAGTGCCGACCATTAAGTTGAAAAGAGTATGTGTATAAAATGGTGGCCATGTTTCTTGTGGAAATTCGTTTAGACCTTTTACGACAGTGCTAGGGTCTAGTCCCACTAATAAGCTAAGCATGTTTGGAATTTCAAGTGCATAGTTTAGTTCAAGTGTATTAGGATCCACAACTCCGCCAATGGATAACGGTGCGTGTGATGTCGTTTCAAATAAAGCTTCAGCAGATGCAAGTTTTTCAGGTGAGTGTTTATGTAAGGCAATCGCTGATTCATGTCCTGAAAGCCACATCGTAGCGCCTGTAATAAATGTAACGACAAGCCCTAATAGTAGCCCTTTTTTATGATAAGCAATTTCACGTGTACTTAAATTTTTCTTCAATAATTTAAATCCAGCGATAGAAGCAATGACAGCCGCACCAGTTGCATAAGCCGTAATAACGACATGGAATGCACTTGTGCCAAAACTCGGATTAAAGAAAGCTTTCCACGGATCAACGTTAAAAACAGATCCGTCTGGATTCATTGAAAAACCTGCTGGTGTATTCATCCATGTATTTGCTGATGTAATAAGAACGGCGGATGCCGTGGCACCAAGCATGACGAAAAATAGCGAGATTAATCTCATAAATGGAGGAAGTTTATCGGCTGCATATACGTAAATCGACATGAATAAAGCCTCCAAAAAGAAGGCGAAAATCTCAATTTGGAAGGGAACAGAAATAACTTGTCCAACAATTTTGGCAAAACCAGGCCAAAGAAGTGAGATTTGCACACCGACAATTGTTCCAGTTGGAATTGCTACACCGAGAAGAATAGCAAACGCCTTTGTCCATCTTTTCGCCATAATGGCATAGTCGGAGTCTTTCTTCCAGTGATAGAGTATTTCGCTTATAAAAATCATCAATGAAAGCCCAACGCCAAGTGTTGCAAAGATAATGTGGAATGCTAATGAAGAACCAAAAAATGCTCTTGCTAATGTTACCGTATCCATATGTAAACTCCTCTTCTTTTTTGCCATTATTTTCTGATTGAATTGGAAGATTTATTCAAAAAAACTACCAAAAATATATATGTATTTAAAAAGTGAATATGATAATATAATGTTGTAATATTTTGAATAGAAAGAAATAAGTAGTTGCTTATATTTTGTTTGTTTTTTGCACAGGAATCTTTTATAATCTTTTATGCGAACATAAGTTCTGTTTTTCGGAAAAGAAGTTTATGTGAAATGGAGAGGGTGTTTTATGTATCCTGAAGTCATTAAAAAGATGGCATTTTCAAAAGAGCATAGAGATTTATTATTGAAGTTATATAATAAAGAGATTACACGTCGTGAATATGATCGACTTGTACAATCGCTATATAAACCTTCTAAAGGGGTTTGCGAGGGGTAGAAATGCGGGAGACAATCTAATAGATTGTCTTTTTTAAATTTATGTATGTTCTGATAAAATTAAGGTTAGCCTTACTAGGGAGGTGAAAAGATTGCGGAAACGTTTATATATAGGGATTGGGGTTATCTTCTTAATCGCTTTAGGTGGAATTGTATTTTGGTCAGCTTTACAAGGAAACCGTACAGAAAATTTTATTTTAAGACATATGGTGAATGACAATGGAACGCTTGCCACGTATCGTTTAGTAGATACTAAGGCAGGTACGGGTGAAGCTAAGGGACGTGAAGCTTTATCAGAATCGGCGGGATTATGGTTACAATATACACTTGATAAAGATGATCAGGCGTTATTTGATGAGCAAGTAAAGGTTATTCAAGATAATTTCGTATATAAGAATCATATCGTTTTATGGAAACTCTCTGAAAAGGGAGAGAGGCAGTCAGCTACAAATGCACTTATAGATGATCTTCGTATTATAGAACAATTATATCGTGCTTATGAAATGTATAAGGAAGAGCGTTATAAAAACGTTGCCGATCAATTAAGTGATGCTGTACTTCGTTATAATAAAAAAAATAATTATTATGTTGATTATTATGATGCAGATGCAGGGAAACAAAATAATTTTGTAACAACATCATACATAAATCCGCGTGCATTCTCCTATATGAAGAAGTACGGCAAAGTTTCTGCTCAGCAATATCAGGAAGTCGTTCAGTTTTTAGCGGATTATCCAAGGCATGGCTGGGCATTCCCAAAAGAGTATAAAGAAGATGGTACATTTACGTACGATAAAGAAGTGAATCTTATTGACCAATCGTACGTTGCATATCATCGAAGTTTAGGTGGTCTTTCATCAGCTGCTTATTTAGAATTTATAAAGAAGAAATTCCAGGAGGATGGAAAGCTATACGGTCGTTACAATTTAGAAACGGGAAAACAAACTGTGAATTATGAATCGCCAGCCGCATACGGATTAACGATTTTGTACGTACTACAAACAGGTGATACAAAGTTTGCGAAAGAATTGTATGATCATATGGCCACATTCCGAAATGATAACGTATTTAGTAGATATTACGGTGGATATGTAACAGGTGAAAATAATAATACGCATATTTTTGATAATGTACTACCACTTTTAGCTGAAATGGAATTAAAAAAGAGTGAACAATAAAAGTTGCCACCATATGAGGGTGGCAACTTTTATTTGTTGATATAATCTTACGTCCTAATGTTGGAGAAGTAATCAATCACGAATTCACGAAATTGCTGAGCTGTTTTTGATAAGTAGCGTTTTTTCGACCAACTTAAACCGATAGTTCGCTGACAAGTGGGTTCAATAATACGCAATTTGCTTGATGCTAAAGCAGAGTTTTTTAATAAAGTTAAACTTGGAACAAAAGCGATGCCGAGACCTTGCTTAATGAGGTCGCTAATCACGGTCGGTTCATCTACTTCAAAAGCAATATGCGGAGTGAAACCAGCTTCTTTACAAAATGCATCCGTTAAGTGCCGAAATCCATAGCCAGTGTTCATACTAATAAATGGTTCGTCTTTTACTTCATGCAGGTGGATATTTTCTCGGCCTGATAAACGATGGTCTGAAGGGACGACTAAGAAAATTTCTTCTGTAATAAGTGGTTCCCAAACAATCTCCTCACCTTCAATTGGTACAGAGGAGATACAAAAGTCAATTTCTATATTATCTAGTTGTCGTTTCATAGAAGGAGTGGATGCAAGAAATTGTTGGAATCGAACGTTAGGATGTTCTAGTAAAAAAGAGCCAAGTAGTTCTGGTAATATTCTCGGAATAGAAACGGCCAGTGTAATAGAGCTTTGTTGTAATTCGGCTAAATCTTTAATTTCTCGTTCCCCTTCACTTAATTCATGAAAAATACGTTCTACCCGTTTTAAAAATACTTTTCCGAAAGAATTTAAAGTAATCTGTCGGCCTTGGCGATCAAATAAAGGGACGCCTAAATCCTTTTCGAGTCTAGCAATTGTTTTGCTGAGTGAAGGTTGCGCGATATGCAATTCTTCAGCTGCCTTTGTCATATGTTCTAGTCGTGCAACTGTCTGAAAGTATTTTAACTGGAGCAGTTCCATTTCGAATCTCCTTTCTATAGACCAAAAGGAATGAATTGATAATTAAAGATGTATTATACAGTATGGAAAGTGACGTGTATAGTAAATCTGTTAAACCATTCTAATGGTGTTAAATTAGGAGAAGGAGTATGTTTCATGAAAGGAATTCAACTTATATTTAAAGATTGGAAAGCGATGTGGCACCATAAACATGGACGTATCGCTTTAATTTTTTTATTAATCGTTCCGTTAATTTATTCAGGATTCTTCTTGGCTGGATATTGGGATCCGTATGGAAAATTAGATAAATTACCTGTTGCGGTTGTGAATTTAGATAAGGGTGCTGCGATGGATGAAAAAACAATTCATGCAGGAGACGATTTTGTTAAAAATTTAAAAGAGAATAAGGAATTGGCTTTTCATTTCGTATCAGAAAAAAATGCTGATGAAGGGTTAAAAGAAGATAAATATTATATGGTTGTTACGATTCCGGAAGATTTCTCTAAAAAGGTAAGTACACTTATGGATGAAAAACCAGAGCCGGCAACGTTGCAGTACAAAGTAAATCCAGGGAAAAACTTTGTAGCGGCTCAAATTGGAACGACAGCTGTTGAAAATATGAAAACAAAAATCTCAAACAGTATTACGAAATCTTATACAGAAGGCGTCTTTTCAAAGTTTCAAGATTTGGCACAAGGATTGAGTGATGCAAGTAATGGTGCTGAGAAGTTACATGAAGGAACGACCGATGCAAAAAATGGAGCGAATCAGCTTGCGGATGGTATTGATCGTTTAAGTAGTGGGACATCGAAATTGAAAGAAGGAAGTGAAAAACTTGCATCCAGTCAATCTGCCTTAACGGGGGGAGCAAATGAGCTGAGTCAAGGAGCGACATCACTTCATAGTGGTATGGAGTTATTAGCACAAGGTGAAAAAACGTTACAATCAGGAGTTAGTGAATTAAGTGCTGGTACAAATAAATGGGTGAGCGGAAGTGAGAAGCTTGCTGAAGGCCAAGTAAAAGCGGATGGTGCGGCTAATAGTATAAAACAACAATTAGAAGAGTACGTGAAAAATCATCCAGAAGTGCAGCAAGATCCCGCTTTTCAAAAAATTGTTGCTACGTCTAATGGACTAGCTAAAGCAACAAGTACTTTAAATAATAGCCAACAACAATTGACACAAGGTGCGAAGAAGCTTACTGACGGTCAACATAAGATTGAAGAAGGTATGAATACATTCGGAGTTAAGTTAAATGAAGCTACTGCTGGAACGAAAAAGATAGCAGATGGTGCATCGAATTTGGCTGATGGATTTACGAAGTGGGGAAATGGATTTACATCATTACAAGAAGGTGTCAATCAACTTGCGAGTGGCGGAACAGAGCTGAATCATGGTGCTAATCAGTTAACGAACGGACTTGTTAAACTTGACGATGGTGCGAAAGAACTTTCTACGAAATTAGGAGAGGGCGCAGAGAAGATAGCGGATGTTCGTAATGATGATGCACGCAATACGATGTTCTCAGAGCCAGTTCAGTTAGTGAAGTCAACAGTTTCTGACGTTCCTAACTACGGTTCAGGCATTGCACCATATTTCTTATCACTTGCATTTTATGTTGGCGGAATTATGGCATCGAATATTTTACCGCTTGGCCGCAGACAAAATATGAAGGTAAGTGGAACCGTACATTTTATTAATAAACTAGGATTGGTATATTTAATTGGACTTATTCAAGCGCTACTCGTAGATGTAGTTGTGCTAGGTGTTATGAAATTAGAAGTCGCAAGTGTGCCACTTTTTGTTTTATCAAGTATTGTGATTTCCTTTACGTTCATGACATTTATTCTTATGTTAGTCACAGTATTTGGTCTTGTTGGAAAGTTCTTAGCGGTAACGCTTCTTGTCCTGCAATTAGCGACGAGCGGAGGTACTTTCCCAGGAGAATTAAACATAGCTGTTCTTAGCAAAATTGGACAGTTTCTCCCAATGTCCCATTCTCTTAGAGGATTACAAGATGTTATCTCTTTAGGAGATTGGTCGCAATTACAAATGCAAATTTTAATATTGTTATGTTATCTCGTTGTTGCCGGTGGCATTGCTTGGGTCACGAGTCATATACAGCATAGAGAAACGAATGCAGAACAAGTTTCTTAAAATGAAAGAAGCTATCCGATTTTTTTGGATAGCTTCTTTTTTATTTACGTTCCATTACTGCAAAGTAATTATTTTCATTATCAGCAAAGTTAAATGCTCTGCCAGTAGGTAAATCTACAATCTGTCCAACTGTGACATTTTTCTCAGAAAGATCTTTATACAGTTGATCTAAGTTATTAGAGAAGAACATAAGTGAAGGAGTACCTAAGTTTAATTCAGGTTGCATCTTCGCAATTAACGCTTTATCGTGAAGGACGATGCTTGTTCCTGCTTCTTTCGCCGGCGCAATTTCAATCCAGCGGAATCCGTTTCCGTTATTTTCATCCGCAATGATTTGGAATCCTACTTTTTCTATCCAAAATTGTACTGTTTCGTCTTGGTCATTTACATATAGCATAATTTGTCCAACTTGATTAATCATAGGTGTCTCTCGCTTTCTTTTTTATATGCGTATTATTATATCAAATATATGGTTTGAATAGTTTTCTATGATTTTTTCGGAATACAACCTTCGTCCATTTCATCTTAGTTGTAGGAGAAGGACCTGTAATCCAAGTGTGAAATGGTATTGTACTACAAATGACCATTGTTGAAATAGAGGTAATGGCCGTTAATACAAATAGTAATAGGCTATATAATATAGTATTTTCTTGCAGCGTGAATAAGGAAAGAAGTTTTGTGCATAGTTGCAAGAAGAATAAATGAGCTAAATAAGCACCATACGTGTAATTTCCAATGAAACGTAACGTTTTATATAAGAAACCACGACGCTGTACTATCATAATAGATAACACATACAGTATGATAATTTCGCATACGATATATAAAAACATAGATGGTTTTAAATAGGTAGAAACAGTTAAATGAATAGAGTTTGCTCCGTAAAAACTAAACAACTCATAATTGATGAATAAAAATAAGATGAAAAATAATATTGTGATAAGCGGGATATGTTTCATGACGAATAGCCGCCACGTTTTTAGTGCTACAGCAGCGATTCCTCCCATGACGAAATAGAACGAGTAGAAGAAGAAGGAACGATCTGTATAATGTAAAATGGTTGAGCTAGTCAATTTCTCTCCATTAAAAATGTAGTGCGAAGAATACCACATTAAGAGGAAATATAGGCAAGCAAAGATGGTCATATATTTATATATGTCTTTTTTATTTTCTGTTCGTTTTTGAAACCAATAAAATAGTGTGCACAGCAAAGGGAACAATAAGTGAATTTGGAACATCATAATTACGTACCAAAGATGGGGTGCGGCTGTTCCGAGTAATACACTTTTTATTCCGCCTTGTAATGTGATCATATCGTTTGTTGTTAATAAGTAAAGAATAGACCAGAAGAAATAAGGAATGAGTAAATGTGCGGCTTTTTCAGAAATATATTCTTTGTATACTAATTGCTTTGTATAGTGACGAATTAAATGAAATCCAACGATAAATATGAATGCAGGTGCTGAGAATTTTGCAAGATTAAATAGCATGCCCATAATGAGAGATTGCTCAAGTAAGACATTTCCTTGATTCATTGTATATAATAACGAACTTTGCAAAACGACAGCAAGGAATGCAATGCTTTGCAAAACTTTAAATTCTGGTGCGCTTTGTGTCATTATGTCCAACTCCTTTTCCATACATGATTATAGTACGGAGAATGGATAATGAGTGTGGAATATTTGTGAAGGTTTTAACAAATTTGTGGCGGAATGGATTATATCGACGATTTTTTGGATATATCGTTCATAACTTCAAATATATCAACGATTTTTTCAATATATCGACGTTTCGACAAGGGATATCGACTTATCAACAAATAACGACAAAAAGAGGATACTCAAAATGAGCATCCTCTTTCTATCTATTAAGCAAATTTGTTTTTGATCCAATTCTTACCTTCTACAAGGCGAGCTGTCATTACGGCACAAGCGTTATCTGCTGTTACGTTTAACATCGTTGCAGGAGGATCAATAATTGTACTAATTGCTGCAATAATTGGCAATGCTTCTGGCGGGAAACCGTATAGAGATACGATTAACATTTCACCGATCATACCGCCGCCTGGAATAGCACCCATTACTGTTCCTACTAATAAAGAAACAACAAGTGCGATTGCTAATGTTTTCGGTCCTTCAAATTCCATGTTGAAAATACCGAATAAGAAAGCGATTTTTAATACGCCGCCTAAAACAGAGCCATCTTTATGAAGAGTAGAACCAAGAAGGACAACTGTTTCACGAACGTCTGAAGAAATACCCATTTTCTTTGTTGCTTCTAAGTTTGCTGGAATACTTGCGGCACTACTACAAGTTGCAAGTGATGTAACTGTAGGAGAGACCATGTTCTTCCAAAATACTTGTACACCTTGCTTGCGACCTGCAAGGTATGCATAGAATGTGAAGAATACAAAGAAATAAATTAGAGAAGCAGGATAGTATACCATTGCTGCTCGGAAGTAAGTTCCAAGAAGTTGTGGTCCGAATTCACCAACTAATGCTGCGAAGTAAGCAGCAAGTCCGATTGGAGCGTAATACATAATGAAAGATACAACTTTCATTGAAATTTCTGCACCAGCTTGTAGGAATGTAGCGAATGGCTTTCCTTTTTCGCCAACTGCTGAAGTTGCAATCCCCATTAAGATAGAGAAGAAAATAAGAGCTAACATATTTTCACGAGATAGTAACTTAGAGAAGTCAGATACTGTTAAAATACCGACGATTTGATCTGCAACACTAACAGCTTTGCCGGCTTTGTCAGGTTGTGTTAGTTCTAGTACAACACCTTGTGCTGGCGGGAATACTTTCACGACAATAATCATAAAAATAGCAGCTAAAATACTTGTAAATAAGAAAGTCCCAGCCATACTAGACATAATTTTACCGAAACGTTTTAATCCATCCATATTAGCAATAGACGATGCGATGCTAAAGAACACTAAAGGTACAACAATCGTAAACATTAAGTTTAAGAAAATATCACCAAGCGGCTTTAAAGCAACTGCATCGGCACCCATGAAATAACCAATGAAACCACCAATTAGGATAGAAGATAATAAAATAAGTGGAAAGCGATATGCCTTCATAAATATATCCTCCTATCAATTAAAAAAATTCATACTGAATCATTATAGCGAGTTAGAGTCCTCTTTACTAGGAGAATACGGATAAATGGAATAGCGTGAAAACCAAGAAATTTTTGTTTTTAAGCTCGGCATACAGCAGGAAATCTAGACATATATATTTGTAAACTAGTGGTGGCAAGGGATGCACCATAACTTAGGCTTAATAAAAGGGGGAGGGAAGCGGAATGAATATTTTGCTTTGCTGTGCAGCGGGAATGTCTTCCAGTTTGATTGTTACAAAGATGGAGAAAGCAGCAGAGGCAAGAGGAATAGAGGTAAAGATTTGGGCTGTATCAGGTTCTGAAGTAAATAGCCATATTGATAAAGCCGATGTACTTTTACTTGGACCACAAGTACGTTATTTATTACCGAAGATGCAAGAATTATGTAAGGATAAAGGGATACCTGTTGATGTCATTCAATCCGTTCATTACGGACTTTGTAATGGAGAAGCTATCTTGCAAGCAGCTTTGTCAATGAAACCATGAGGAGAGTGGGATAGATGATACGGTTTTTAGAGAAGTATGTGATGCCGATAGCGGGGAAGGTTGCAGAGCAGAGGCATTTACAAGCGATTCGAGATGGAATTATTTTAACGATGCCGTTCTTAATTATTGGATCATTTTTCCTTATTATTAGTGCGCTACCGATACCGGGATATAACGAGTTTATGGCAGGTTTGTTTGGGGAGAATTGGCAGAGAGCTTTAGGCTATCCAGTTAGTGCAACTTTTAATATAATGGCTTTAATAGCTGTTTTTGGAATCGCTTACAGGCTTGGAGAGTATTATAAAGTGGATGCTTTAGCATCCGGGGCATTGTCGCTTGTGACGTTTTTACTTGCGACTCCATTCCAAGTTGCATATATTATACCAAGTACAAAAGAGAGTGTACTTGTAGAAGGCGCTATCCCAGCTGTATTAATGGGAAGCCAAGGGTTATTTGTAGCAATGATTATTGCACTTATATCTACTGAACTTTATCGATTTATTGTACAAAAAAAGATAATTATAAAGATGCCAGAGACAGTTCCACCAGCTGTCACGCGTTCATTTGCGGCACTTGTTCCAGGATTTATTGTTGTAACAGTTATTTGGATTTTACGCTTAATTATAGAAAATACTTCTTTTGGCAGTATCCATAATATTGTAGGACAAATTTTACAGGAGCCACTTAGTGTACTTGGTGCTAGTCTTTGGGGCGCAATAATAGCAGTTATTCTCGTTCATGTTCTTTGGTCGTGTGGAATTCATGGTGCTACTATTGTTGGTGGTGTAATGAGCCCCGTTTGGTTATCGTTAATGGATCAAAACCGAGTGGCTTTTCAAGCTGGGCAAGATGTACCAAATACGATTACGGCACAGTTTTTTGATTTATGGATTTATATGGGCGGTTCTGGTGCAACGCTTGCTCTAGTTGTCGGAATGTTACTATTTGCACGAAGTCAACAATTAAAAAGTTTAGGGAGATTGTCAATTGCACCTGGTATATTTAATATTAATGAGATGGTAACTTTTGGTATGCCGATTGTAATGAACCCACTTTTACTAATTCCATTTATATTAGTTCCAGTTGTGTTAACAATTGTTTCTTACTTTGCAATGGAATGGGGATGGGTCGCACGTCCAAGTGGGGCCGCTGTACCTTGGACGACACCTATTCTTTTTAGTGGATATTTAGGATCGGGCGGGAAAATTTCAGGTGTTATTTTACAACTTGTTAACTTTGCGCTAGCATTCTTCATTTATTTACCGTTCTTAAAAATATGGGATAAACAAAAACTGGCGGAAGAAAAGGGGGAGTAAAGAACTACAATGGATACGATAGAGACGAAAGCTTTTCATTTAATCTTGCATGGGGGAAACGCGAGAAGTTGTTCAATGGAAGCAATTGATTGTGCGAAGCGTGGGGAGTTTACAGAAGCTGAAGCTAAATTACAAGAAGCACTAGAGGAATTAAAAGAGGCGCACCGTGTACAAACGGAGCTCATACAGAAAGAAGCTGGTGGTGAAAAGACGGAAGTTACCCTTCTGATGGTGCATGCGCAAGATCATTTAATGAATGCGATTACGGTGAAGGAATTAGCGAGTGAATTTGTAGAATTATATAGGAAGATGTCAGTGACTGAATGAACCTTGCGTATGCAAGGTTTTTTTATCCCGCATTAACGGGCAGTAAAACTCCCACCTCAAAATGTGGCTGGAGCAAGGAAGTTAGGAGGGAGCTTAACTGTCCGTAAAGGCCCGATTGGTTCAACTAATAATTAGTGGGAGATGAACAAAACCCCCACTAATTAAAGTTTCACTTTATGTATGTGTCTGTACCATCAGTGGAATGTTCGTTCCACTGATGGTATTTACACTCCTCCTTTTTACAAATGAATAAGAGCGGTATTTAATCAGTATTTACAATCTCTCCTATACCACGAATTAGTTTTTTTATATGCATCTCATTTGGTTTTAATATACTTACGATATAATCAATCGCTATTTGCGGTTCAACGGTCGTACCGCAAGTATAACAGTCGATGGCTGCAAAGTTTTTTTCTGGATAAGTGTGAATAGAAAGGTGGCTTTCTGATAGTAAAACTAAAATAGTAACACCATGCGGATCAAATTCTTTTGTACTTACGTTTAAAACGTGGGCACCAGATTGATCAGCAGCGTTAACTAAATGATGTTCTAAAAAGTACATATCATCTAATAGGGAAAAATCCACTCCCCACAAATCTACTATTATATGCTTACCGAAAGTAGAATATTTCATAAGGTAGCACTCCTTCCTGTGATATCGTCAAAACTCCATTTCCTTTTTGTAACATTGGTGTAAGATAAGATTTGATTCTGAATTTAAAAGAGCGAGGTTACGTTGTTCTAGATGTTCTTCTTTAAATTGAAATAAAGGAAAAAGAAGAGAAGGCAATGTTCGAGGAGTTGGTACTACGTATAATTGCTCAATTTGATCGAGTACATAGGCAGAATTAGTGGCAATATGAAATCCCCAGTCAGTTCCGAAAGAAGGAACGATTGTATGATAACTTTTCACAGTTAATCCCGCATGTTCAATTGTTTTACCAATACTCCAATATACTAGTGGTGCATCAGCGGGTGAATTAGATTGGCAGACGAACGCGCCGTCTTCTGTTAAGAATGTAGCTATACGAGCAAAAAGTTCGCTTGTATATAAAGTACTTAACAACTCTGTCGCTGGGTCTGGGAAATCAATAATGATTACATCGTATAAAGAGGAAGGAGAGCTTAAAAATTCTTTTGCATCACATACGTGTGTATTTACACGATTATCAAAAAATGCACTTTTGTTTAAAGAAACTAATTCAGGAACATTACGAGCCATATCAATCATCGATCCATCTAAGTCAACAAGGTCTACATGTAGTACAGTTTCATATTTTAAAACTTCTCGCAGGGCAAGACCATCGCCACCGCCTAATATGAGAACACGTTTTGGATCAATTACTTTTGACATAATTGGATGTACAAGTGCTTCATGATAAATTTGCTCATCGACGGAACTGAATTGTAGTTGCTTGTCCAAATATAAACGGATATCGCTAACTTGTAACAAATTAATATTTTGATAATTACTTTGTTCCACAAATAAATTTGTATGTTCACCAGCTTGTATTTCCTTTAGAGAAATTTCATCCCATATATCTAAGTTGTGTGAATCTGTGGGTACTATGACTACATTTTCCGATTGTACTTGATTATCTTGTTTGTCCTGCTTGTCCTGCTTATTTTCTACCTCCTGCTGTTCTAGTTTAAATTTGTTAGAGTCTAATTCAGAACGCTTGTCTTTTTTATAGCTTGTTATTCTATAAATCTTTATTTTGCTTTGTTTTCTATGTTTTGGCATAGGAATCCCCTTTCGAATTGTGTTATTTTATTCTATTCTATGTAATTTAGTAGAGTTTGCTTGGACAATAGATAGAGGAGTTTTTTTAATAGATTTTCACGCTGAAAAAATTTTTTTAGTGTTTTTTTGTTTTAAACACAACTAGACAACTAAACACTAATCTATTTTCATACAGTTATGTGTTAAAAGCGTGTTGTTTTATAACACACTGTGTGTTTTTTAGACGACACACTAATTGAAAGCGTTAACACACAAAGAAAATGCTCGAAAAAGCACTGATTTTAGTGCTTTTAAAAAGTTGGCACGCTAATTGCATTAATAAATAGCGTAAAGAAAAATAAATAAAACATAAATTTTTTATACTACACAAGGGGGATTTTCAAATGAATATTTTATTATGTTGCTCAGCAGGGATGTCTACAAGTTTACTAGTTACAAAAATGGAAGCGGCTGCAAAAGCTCGCGGTTTAGAAGGAAAGATTTGGGCTGTATCTGGGGATGCAGTAAAAAACAATATCGACCAAGCAGATGTGTTATTACTAGGACCACAAGTTCGTTACATGCTCTCTTCAATGAAAACGCTTGCCGACGAGAAAAATGTTGGAATCGACGTTATTAATCCAATGCACTACGGCATGATGAATGGAGAAGCAGTTTTAGATCACGCATTAACACTAAAAAAATAATTAGGGGGGAAGCGAAATGCAAAAGTTTATTGCATTCATGGAGAAATATATCGTTCCTGTCGCTGGTAAAATCGGATCGCAACGTCACTTAGCTGCGATCCGTGACGGATTTATTGCAGTTATGCCACTTATTTTAGTTGGTGCACTGGCATCACTAATTAATGGTTTTCCATCTGAAGCTTTCCAAGATTTCATGAAAGGTTTGTTTGGTGAAACGTGGAAACAAGTTGGCGGTGGAATGTGGACTGGTTCTTTCGCGATTCTAGCACTAATCATAGCATTTACAACAAGTTATAACTTAGCAAAATCTTACGGCGTTGATGGTTTGTCAGCAGGTATTATTTCATTTGGTGCGTTAATTATTCTTACGCCAACAACACCGAAAGAAGGCGGATTGAACTTAGCTTGGACAGGTGCACAAGGGCTATTCGTAGCAATTATTGTGGCACTCCTTGTTACTGAAGTATTCCGTTTCTTTGTACAAAGAAACATTACTTTTAAAATGCCTGATGGAGTACCACCAGCAGTTTTAAGATCTTTCGCAGCTATAGTTCCAGCATTTGTTATTTTAACAGTAGTTGCAGGTATTCAATTAGCAGTGAAATTAGCTGGTACAAGTGTTCATGAATTTATCTTTAATACGATTCAATCACCACTGCAAAGTTTAGCAGGGACATTACCAAGTGCAATTGTCATTGTACTCCTTGTTCATCTTCTTTGGTTCTTCGGTTTACACGGTCCAAATATCGTTGGTGGTATTATTGAGCCGTTATACTTACCGGCATTAGAGAAAAATATGAAGTTATTCCAAGGTGGCACATCTGCATTTGATGTTCCAAACATTGTTACAAAACCATTCTTTGATACTTTCGTATATCTTGGTGGTTCTGGTGCAACATTAGCGTTTTTAGTAGTTGTATTACTTGTAGCAAAAAGTGCACAATTACGCGGTGTATCTCGCTTATCAATTGGACCAGGTGCATTCAATATTAACGAACCGGTAATATTCGGTACACCAATTATTTTAAATCCAGTTTTATTCTTACCGTTTATCATAACACCAATTGTCTTGGTAATTACTTCTTATACAGCTATATCTATTGGCTGGGTACCAAAAACAGTTGCGATGATTCCATGGGCAACACCACCAATTATTAGTGGTTATCTTGTAACAGGTGGACATCTTTCAGGTGCAATTCTACAGTTATTCAACTTTGTAATTGCGATGGTAATCTATTATCCATTCGTTGTGTTATGTGACCGTTCAGTCGTTCGTACTGAAAAAGCAGCAGCACAAGGAAATAACAACTCTGTACCTATGTAACATAATAATTGTTCTCACAGACAACATGATCTGTGAGAACAATTACCTTTATATCATGTTCAAAAAGATGATACTCATCTACAAGAACACCAAACTATCATTCATAAAATAATAATTTAATAGAAATGTTCAAACTGAAGGGGTATTTCAATCGGTTGAACCTTATAGAGAGGACGGTAATTATGATGACTACAGCAGAACAAATTCCATTCCAATTGATTTTAAATAGTGGTAACGCACGCAGCTTTGCAATGGAGGCAATTCAATTTGCCAAACAGGGGAAAATGGCAGAGGCTGATGAAGCGATGGTAAAGGCGAAAGAAGCGATCAATGAAGCGCATCATTTCCAAACAGAGCTCATACAATCAGAAGCAAGAGGAGAAAAAACAGCGGTTAGTGTTCTCTTAATTCACGCACAAGATCATTTAATGAATGCGATTACAGTAAAAGAATTAGCGGCAGAGTTTATCGATCTTTATAAAAAGTTAGAAGCGAAAGGGGAATAAAGCATGACTGGAATTAAAATTGCTACAATCGGCGGTGGATCTAGTTATACACCAGAGTTAATTGAAGGATTTATTAAGCGTTATGATGAGCTTCCTGTTCGTGAAATTTGGTTAGTAGATATTGAGGCAGGAAAAGAAAAGTTAGAAATCGTTGGTAACTTAGCGAAACGTATGGTAAAAAAATCTGGTTTACCAATCGAGGTACATTTAACGCTTGATCGCCGCGAGGCATTAAAGGATGCTGATTTCGTAACGACGCAGCTTCGTGTTGGTTTATTAGAAGCACGTGCAAAAGATGAAGCAATCCCATTAAAATATGATGTAATCGGTCAGGAAACGAATGGTCCTGGTGGTTTATTCAAAGCGCTGAGAACGATTCCTGTTATTTTAGATATTTGTAAGGATATGGAGGAGCTTTGTCCGAATGCATGGTTAATTAACTTTGCAAACCCAGCTGGTATGGTAACAGAAGCTGTTCTTCGTTATACAAATATTCAAAGAGTAGTTGGTCTATGTAACGTTCCAATCGGAATCCGTATGGGTCTTGCAAAGTTACTTGAAGTAGATGCGAGTCGTGTTCACGTTGATTTCGCAGGTTTAAATCATATGGTATACGGACTAGATGTATACTTAGATGGCGTAAGTGTAATGGATCGTGTGTTAGAGCTTGTGACAGATCCAGAAAAGCAAATTACGATGGAAAATATCGCAGCGCTTAACTGGGAACCAGACTTTATTCGTGGCCTTCGTGCAATTCCATGTCCATACCATCGTTACTACTACAAAACACGTGAAATGTTAGAAGAAGAGAAAGAAGCTTCAATTGAAAAAGGTACACGTGCAGAAGTAGTAAAACAATTAGAAAATGATTTATTCGAGTTATATAAAGACCCGAACTTAGATATTAAACCACCACAATTAGAAAAACGTGGCGGAGCTTATTATAGTGATGCAGCATGTAGCTTAATTACGTCTATCTACAATAATAAAGGTGATATCCAGCCTGTTAATACACGAAACAACGGAACAATTGCAAGCTTACCACATGATTCAGCTGTTGAAGTGAACTGTATTATTACGAAAGAAGGCCCAAAACCAATTGCAGTTGGAGATCTTCCAGTACCAGTTCGCGGTTTAGTACAACAAATTAAATCATTCGAGCGCACAACAATTGAAGCTGCTGTTACAGGGGATTATCATAAGGCGCTGCTTGCTATGACAATTAATCCACTTGTACCATCAGATAAAGTTGCAAAACAAATTTTAGATGAAATGTTGGAAGCACATAAAGAATATCTTCCGCAATTCTTTAAAAAGGTAGAGAAATAAAGCGGCGCTATTTAGCCCGCTTTTTTTATTCTATCCCACTTTAATGGGCAGTAAGACCACTACCTCAAAATTCAGCGAAAACAAAGAAATTAGGTGGGGGATCAACTGCCCATAAAAGTCCGATTGGTTCAACTAATAATCAGTGGGGGGAGAAAACCCCCCACTGATTAAAGTTTCACTTTATTAGGAGGTATTATGATGATTAAGTTAATTGTAAATGCAGATGATTTCGGTCTTACAGAAGGTACAAATTATGGCATTATTGATGGACATATAAATGGACTTGTAAATTCAACGACGATGATGATGAATATGCCAGGAACAGAGCATGCGGTACGCTTAGCGAAAGAGTACAACCTACTCGGAGTAGGCGTACATCTCGTATTAACAGCAGGGGAACCACTGTTAAAGGATGTACCGTCACTCGTAGGGGCAAACGGGTCGTTTCATAAACAAAGTGTTGTAAGGGAAGGGAATATAAATCCAGAAGAAGTTGAGAGAGAATGGACTGCTCAAATTGAGAAGTTTTTATCTTACGGATTAACACCAACTCATTTAGATAGTCATCATCATGTACACGGATTACCGATCTTACACGATGTTCTTGAGAGATTAGCGGCTACATATAATGTTCCAATTCGTCGTTGTGAGGAAGATAGAGCGGTGCATCCATTTTCTGATGTGTTTTACAGTGACTTTTACGCAGATGGTGTGACGGAAGATTACTTTGTGAAGTTAAAAGAAAGAGTACAAGGTGAACAAACGGTAGAAATTATGGTTCATCCAGCTTATATTGATCCAGAGCTTGTGAAGCGTTCTTCTTACGTAATGGATCGTGTGAAGGAATTGCGTATTTTAACAGAGAGTGAGTTGCCAGAAGGAATAGAGCTTGTAAAGTTTTAATAGAAAAAACGACGGCATGGTATAGCCGTCGTTTTTTCTATTTATAAAATGGACAGAACATATCCGCCAAAGGCTCCAAGTATAACGATAACCCAAGGTGGTGTTTTCCAAAAAGCGAGCAAGCAAAATAGAAGAGACGCAAAAACAAAATCTACAGCGTTCATAATTGTGCTTGTCCAAATAGGGTTATAAAAAGCGGCAATTAAAATACCGACAACAGCGGCATTGACTCCAAGTAGTGCGCCTTGTATGAAAGATATTTTTCTTACACTGTTCCAAAATGGTAAAACACCAATAACGAGTAAGAAAGCAGGGAGGAAAATCGCAATTGTTGCGAGTATTGCCCCAAGCGTCCCGTTTAACACTGCTCCTATATAAGAGGCGAATGTAAATAGTGGTCCTGGTACTGCTTGTGTTAATCCGTATCCAGCTAGGAACTGTTCTTTCGTCATCATTCCGTTTTGTACGAACTCACCTTCAAGAAGGGGCAGCACGACGTGTCCTCCTCCAAATACAAGTGCGCCAGAGCGATAGAAACTGTCAAATAAAGCGATGTAATAAGAGAACGGTCTTAATATTGGTAGCAGTAGTAATAGTCCAAAGAATAAGACGAGACAAGAAACTGCTATTTTTTTTGAAATAGGTACTTTTATATTTTGAGATTGGCTAATTGGTTGGTTGCGATATAAAAACCAGCCGATAAAGCCACATATTATAATGAGGATGACTTGTGTCCAACTACTTGGCCATAATAAGGCGATTGCGGCAGTTACGATCGCAATTGTTGCACGGTTGCGATCTGGAGTTAACTTTTGCGCCATTCCCCATATGGCATGAGCGACAATAGCGACTGCTACAAGTTTTAGTCCATGAATCCAGCCAGCACTTCCAAGATCGAACTGATTAAGGAATGAGGCGAAGAAAACCAAAATAAGTACAGACGGTAAAGTGAATCCAATCCATGAAATAATAGCTCCTAAAAGCCCGCCCCTTAATAATCCAACGCCCATACCGACTTGACTGCTGGCAGGACCAGGAAGGAATTGACATAATGCTACTAAATCTCCATAGCTTCGTTCATTCATCCATTTTCTTTTTTGCACGTATTCGTGGTGGAAATAGCCGAGATGAGCGACAGGACCGCCGAATGAAGTAAGTCCTAATTTAAATGAGACGAGAAAAATCTCTAATAATGTGTGGAAGGTGTGTTTGTTTTTTTTCAAAATAACCTCCTATAATGTTTTTCTATGTGCATTATACAAGAGACGTTCAATCTATAGGAACGATTTTAATGTAAAGATTTTGTGAATCTTTTCTTTGTAATTAAAATTGAAAAAGTCATAAATGATTATGTCTAAACCATAAAGTAGTAGAAGTAGTGCTGGGAAATTTATATAAGGAGAATGCCTTATGACAACACATTTCTTTGCCAGGTTAACAGGTAAGAGGGAAGTGCCTCCTGTAAATACAGAAGCTTTTGGGGTAGCAGAGTTTATTTTTAGTGATGATTTAACGAAATTGCATTACAGAGTAATACTAAAAAATATAGAAAAGGTTACATCGTGTCAAATTCATTTAGGGAAGTCTACTCAAATTGGTCCTGTTGTTTTCTATTTGTATGGTCCACTGGAGCAAGGGATTAGCTTGAACGAGGGAAGTATTACTGGTGTAGTGAATGTAGAGGATTTTGAGGGACCTTTACAAGGGAAATCATTTGTACATTTACTTCAAGAAATTATTCAAGCAAATGTATATGTTAATGTCCATACGAAATCACAAAAAAGGGGAGAAATAAGAGGGCGAGTTAGAAAAGTAAAGAAGTAGAGGAAAAGGCTGTCCATATGTTGGAACAGCCTTTTCTCATTATATAAGGTGCTAGTTTTAGTGATTATTGTCGGTAAAACGATATATTGTGAAAACCGTTGATATAATCTGAGTTACGCCGATATATTGTGAGAATCGCTGATATAATCTGAGTTGCGCCGATATATTTTAATAATCGCTGATATAACTCATGTTACGGTCGATATTTTTAAAAACGGCCTCAATTAATTTTTAAAAGGTTGATTTTTAATAAAGAAGTCCATAACGTAAAACACTTCGTCATCAGGTATTTGTATTTCAAATGTATTTTCAATTGGTTGCAATGCTTTTTTTACTTTCATATACATCCAGTATTCATCTTGTCTTCTTTTCTCTTTATCAGGGTGAGGAAGAAGGTTTTCTCCTTTTTGAAGACGGTCAACCATACAGCTCATATGCAGAATAACACCCATTAAGCTATCAGGAGTTAGCTGTAAGGAAATTAATTCTTGAATTGTATTTAATGCGTAACGAATTGTTTTGATAAGTAATGCTCCATCGTTACGCTGCATTTGTTGTTCAAGAATATCCGCCATTTTTGCATATGTTTCTTCATACGTAATTAATTCTTGAATGGGCTGAATTGCTGTGTAGTTTACGATGTCTTGGAAATGATATGTTAAGCATGGCACTTGCACATCGAAATTCGTGACAATACAAATGATGTTACGCTCTTTTTTTATGTTCTCGATCATTTTCGTTAAATCTTTTTCATGGACGATACTAATCGGAATAATTTCAATTAAGTCTTTATCAAATCGTAAATAATTCTCTAACATTTTTTGAATAGCTAAAGCACTTCCTTCACCAGTTAAACAAGCTGTTAAAATAACAGATTTCATTGGAGAGAGAGGTTTTTTCTTTTCTTCTTGTACGTTTAAGTAAAACGGTGTTAAATTTTTTACTGTTTCATATAGCGCATCTAATGAATAACCGAGCTGAGCTTTTCGAGCTGCTTCCAGTGCATGTGGTGTGCTCGTCATCGAGAGAACACGTACAGGGATTTTAAACTCCGTTTCTAATATGTCACCGATATAAGCAAGTGACCCCATATCGACAAGTAAGAGAAGCCCATTTACATTTTGTAGTGTTTTCATATATACTTTCACACGTTCCAAGAAATCTTTCGGTGATTCATGTAACGGCATATCAATACCGGTTACTTCCTCAATGCCGAGAAGTTCGTTTGCAACGTTTGCCATTTCAGTTGCTATGCCATTACCGTGTGCTAATATTAATACTTTTACTTCTGTTTGTGAGGCAGGAATTGGATCAACAACGAAGAACATTGTTAAAAAGCCAGCTTCATCAATAGGCATTGTTATTTGTAACTCTTCTTCCAGTAGTTGAATGCCTTGCATAGCTACGGAAAAGGCTTTTTTATATTTCGTACGAATTTGATTTAATTGTGGGTGATATATTTGTTTGCCGCTTTGTAAACGTTGTAGAGTTGTCTGTACATGTAAACTTAAAGCGAGAAATACTTTTTCATCAAACGTCTTAGATAAATGCTTTTCCGCAAGTTCCGCTATTTTTTCACATACGGAAACGATATTACGATCCACAATTTTAAAAACATTTTCATGGCTTGTTTTTTTTGATATTTGGTTAAAATATTGTACGAAAAAGCTTTGAACATCATTTTCTATTAGTAATTCTAATTCTTCCTCTTCAATACCGCGTGCTTGAAGTTCTTCGTATTTATAATCAATATAATCGTAAATAGAAGAGCGTTTTTCATCTTCTGTTTTATGATTACTCCAACCTTCATCACCTGTAAATACAAATGTTTCATTTGGTATTTGGTATAAGTGACGGCTCTTTCTTTCGATGAACAGCCCCTCTTTCATATACCAAGGTAAGTCTGTACTTGAAACATAGACAGAATCACGTTTCTTTGTTACGAATTCAGAATAGGCTTTCGCACAGGCGATCTGTACATCCGTTTTTAATTGACCGATGTTATTGGGACAATTGTAAAAGACGAAAGCACGCATTGCATTCGGACTAACGTGAATTTCTTTTCGCAGACGAATTGCTTCATTTGTAAAAAATAGTTGTAGTAAAGCAAAGCGCTCTTTATGTGTACGCTCACGAAGTGGTGGCAGCGTGATAGTCATCGGTATACGTCTTGTAAATGTTTTTAATAAAAATGAATTTGGTTCTTCTGTTGTTGCAGTAATGATTAATACTTGTGCTTTACGCTCGTTTTCTGTTTCTCCAAGGCGGCGATATACTCCGCGGTCAATAAAGGTGAAAAGCATTTCTTGGCCTTCTGGAGGCAGGCGATGTACTTCATCTAAGAAGAGAATCCCTTCATGAGCTTTTTCAATTAACCCTTTTTGATCACTTGCACCTGTGTAAGCTCCTTTTTTAATTCCAAATAACTGTCCAAGTAGTAGCTGTGGATTATTTGCATAATCAGCGCAGTTAAAGACGATAAATGGTGCATTTTTAGGAAGTTGTTCAACTTCAATTGCATATTCGTGCATTAAAGAAGCAAACATAGACTTTCCGACTCCTGTTTCTCCGAGCAGTAAAGTATGCATACCGTTTGGAGGATAGAGCATTGAAGCTTTCGCTTTTTCAATTGCGATTTTAAGGCTTGTATTTTCAATTGCAAATGTATCTAATGAAGTCACTTCTTTTGAATGCGTTTCCAACAAAGCGTTCGTTTCTATATAAAAACGAACGGGACGCGTATTTGTTTTTAATAAACGTTTATCTTTTACAAGTTTGTTTAAGTCGCTACTTACATTGGCGCGATCTAGTTGCAGAAAGGTAGCGAGTTCTGATGCGGTTACACCTTCTGTATAATTGCCTTTTTGTATTGCGTTAAAAATGAGATCTATTCGTTTCATTTCTATTCACCTCGAAACTTCATCACTATTTAAAATTTTACACAAAAACGGGAAGGGTGGGAAGAGAAAAATAAAACAGCTTTAGCACATAGGCACTAAAGCTGTTACAATCTTGTGTCTTTCCAAAAATTTACCTTGAGATGAGAAGAAGGATTATAGGGAAGAAGTTTGTATCCTTGTGACTGTAAATAATCAATTACTTTTGGCAGTATTTGTACGGTTACACTCGAATCATGCATTAAAATGACTTCTACTTGTTCATCACTTTGATTACGTACTCTTTCGAGTATGGCAGAAGGATTGTCATAGCTTTTCCAGTCGTATGTATCGATTGTCCAATCCCACATTTTATACTGGGCCGATACAAGTGCGTCACGGTAATTCTTTTTTAAGTAAGGCATACTACCATATGGAACGCGAACGAGATGTGTATTTAATTTCGTAACTTGCTGGACAATGCTTTGTGTTTGCTCCATTTCTGCAATTAAAGTGGAAGGGTCACCAGTGTAAAGGCGTTTTACATCATGTGACATGCTGTGGAGACCGATATAATGTCCTTCTTTAATTAATCTTTGCATCGTTTTTGTGTAATGTGGCACTTTTCCGCCAATAACAAAGAAAGTTGCTTTTCCGTTCTTTTCTTTTAAGATGTTTAAAATTTGTGTAGTATATTTGTTTGGCCCGTCATCAAATGTTAAGTACGCAATTTTTTGTGTAGGAGAGGTCGTTTCAGTATTTGGATGATATTCAGCAGGAATAACAGTTGTTGCTTCAGTATTAGATGATGCGTACATAGTAATGGTCAAAAATAAAATAATACATTGCAATACTCGCTTGATCATAACATTCACCCTCAGTTTGACAATCAAGATGTAAAAAGAAAACTTGATACGTTTCTTATTATGTATATCTTTCTCCAATAGAGGAACTCTCAAACAATCTATATTTTGGAAATATAAAATAAGGAATAAAAAATAGCATCCTCTTATAAGAAAGAGGATGCTATTTGAATATTTCATAATGGTAAAGGCTATACTACAATTAGTCTTCGCGTTTTTTCACTTTTTTATAAAAGGAAATAATTGGTTTGTAGCGTTCATGTACAAGCCCGATTATTTCAGCAATGATTTCTGTGAAGAAAATCAAAGCGAAAAGAAGAATAATGGATAACCATAATGTTGCACTAGTGAAAATAATGGCATTTACACTAAAGAAAATACCGAATGCGTATATAATTAGTACCGTTTTGCGATGAGAGAATCCCATTGCAAGTAAGCGGTGATGTAAATGCGATTTATCTGGTGCTGAAATAGGTTTTTTATTTACGATACGACGGATGATTGCAAATATCGTATCAAATATAGGTACACCTAAAATGATAATTGGAACGATAAAACTGAATAACGTTACACTTTTGTATAATCCAAGTAACGATATAACAGAAATACAGTATCCTAAAAATAGTGCTCCTGTATCTCCCATGAAAATTTTTGCTGGATGGAAGTTGTAGAATAAAAATCCAATTGTACTTGCTAATATAATTAATGCAAGTGGCAATATAATAGCTGTTCCAGTACCCCATGGACTAGTGAAGGCCATATATGCTAGCGTTGCAAGTACGATAGATGAAATCCCCGCAGATAATCCATCTAAGCCGTCAATTAAGTTGATTGCATTCGTAATACCTACAAGCCAAAATACTGTAATTGGATAAGCAAGCCATCCAAGTTCAGTATCCCCAAGGAATGGGATATATAATACTTGCACTAATAATCCACTTTTTACAATCATAATGGCAACTAACAGTTGTCCACCGAATTTTACTCTCGCAGATAACTCGTACATATCATCTAAAATTCCGATGATTACAATGATAATCGCACCTAGCGTTATCGATAACATTCTTTGCTCATATAAGCCGCCAACAACAAATCCTACAGCTACACCGATAAAGATTGCTAACCCGCCAAGACGAGGCATAATCTTTTGGTGCACTTTACGTGCGTTTGGCTTATCTGTCGCTCCTATTTTAAAAGCTAATTTAATAACTAAAGGAGTAACGACGAGTACAGTGATGAAAGATGCCAAAATGGCATAAATCACTTGTGAGTCCATTAATACCCCACCCTTTATAGTCTAACGTAATTTTTTTTTTTTGAAAATATATTTATCTGAAAATTATGATGTTTATTTACAGGCTCATAACATATGGTATCACAAAAAGATTAGAATTCAATCTTTTTTTCTTTTTACGCTTAATGGAAGCGGATAGAATATATGACAATTGTATATAGAATGTTGAATCATATAAGAAGGTTAATCGTACTGGACTTTGGAATATGACATTTCCTCTTTTTCTTCAATAGTGAATACTTTTATTTCAGTATTATAAGTGTTACACGTAGAAATGAGTAAGTCTCGTGTTAAAATGTGGGAATTTATCTGGAGTGAGCTGGTAGCTGGCTTCCCAATGATTAAGTTGCACTTTATATTATAGTGCATTTAATTTTACAAAAACTTTAAAAAGAATGAGGGAAGTAATTCATATAATGAAAAAGGAAAAGAGTTTTCTCATTTTTAATGTGAGAGGGGGAAGCACAGGGAGAATTCTATATTTCATATCTTTTCTATTGTATATTCCTGTGCGAAAAGGAAATGAAAATTACGATAGTAGGTACTGGATATGTTGGATTGATTACAGGAGTAGGATTGGCAAAGTTGGGGCATTCAGTTACATGTTTTGATATAGATGATGAGAAAATTGAACGGATAAAACAAGGGGATTTACCTATTTATGAGGTTAGATTACATGAATTAATAAATCATGCATATGAGAATAATGCTTTAACTTTCACATCAAATAAAGAAGAGGCGTTTGAGGATGTAGAGTTTATATTTATTGCAGTTGGAACACCACCTTTATTAGATGGGACGGCGGATTTAACGTATATTCAGAGTGCTTGTAATGATATTGGAGTATATGCGACGAACGATATTATTGTTGTTACGAAAAGTACAGTTCCAGTAGGTACAAATGATGTAATGAAAGGATGGATTGAGGAGGAGTTAAAGGGGAGATATACATTACATATCGTATCGAATCCAGAGTTTTTGCGTGAAGGTTCAGGTATTTATGATTTCTTTCATGGAGATCGTATTGTAATTGGAGCAGATAGTGAGGAAGTAGCAAGAAGAGTAGAGAGTTTGTATAGCGAATTACGCTTAGAAACGTATGTTACAGATATTAAAAGTGCAGAGATGATTAAATACGCGTCGAATGCCTTTTTAGCTACAAAGATTAGTTTCATGAATGAAATTTCAAATATATGTGAGAAGGTAGGCGCAAATGTACTGGATGTTGCTAAAGGGATGGGAATGGATAAGAGAATTGGTGCATCTTTTTTAAATGCGGGCATTGGATACGGAGGATCGTGTTTTCCGAAAGATACGAAAGCGCTGGTGCAAATTGCGGGAAATGTTGCTCATGATTTTCGTTTGTTAAAAGCGGTTATTGAAGTAAATAATAAGCAACAACTGCTATTGATTGAAAAAGCGAAAAAAGTCATGAACATGAATAAAAAGCGGATTGCAGTTCTTGGCGCATCCTTTAAACCAAATACGGATGATATTAGAGAGGCACCATCTCTTATTATAATAGAAGCATTAATTAATATAGGTGCAGATATTGTTCTTTACGACCCAAAAGCAATTCAATATGTGAAAAATATATTTGGAGATGCTATACAATATAGCAATTGTATAGATGAATCGATTAGAGATGCGAGTGCGGTTTTTATCGTAACAGAATGGGAAGATATTCAAACTTATCCGTTAGAAAAGTACGTACAACTTATGAGGGAGCCTATTTTATTTGATGGGAGAAATTGTTATACTGATGAAGATGTTAAGAAACAAAAGATAGATTATTACTCGGTGGGAAGAAAAAGTATTTGTAATAGAAAAGTTTCTGTTATACGTTAAAAAGGGATATACTCATGCCTATTTTTATATGTCATAATAGAAGCTGTAATTAGTGAAAGAAAAGAGGCAATCACATGACTGAACGTTTAAAAGTAATGACAATTTTCGGGACACGTCCAGAAGCAATTAAAATGGCACCTCTTGTATTAGAGTTGCAAAAACACCCAGAAAAAATTGAATCGATTGTGACTGTAACAGCACAACATCGCCAAATGTTAGACCAAGTATTAAGTATCTTTGGAATTACGCCAGATTTCGATTTAAATATCATGAAAGATCGCCAAACTTTAATTGATGTTACAACGCGTGGCTTAGAAGGTTTGGATAAAGTAATGAAAGAAGCGAAGCCGGATATTGTACTTGTACATGGTGATACAACAACAACATTTATTGCAAGCTTAGCTGCTTTTTATAATCAAATTCCAGTAGGTCATGTTGAGGCGGGCCTTCGTACGTGGGATAAGTATTCTCCATACCCAGAAGAGATGAATCGTCAATTAACAGGTGTAATGGCGGATCTTCATTTCTCACCGACAGCAAAATCAGCAACGAACTTACAGAAGGAAAATAAAGATGAATCACGTATTTTCATCACAGGAAATACAGCGATTGATGCGCTGCAAACGACTGTAAAAGAAACATATAGTCATCCTGTACTAGAGAAACTTGGAAATGATCGTCTTGTACTTATGACAGCTCATCGTCGTGAAAACTTAGGTGAACCGATGCGTAACATGTTCCGTGCAATTAAGCGTCTTGTTGATAAGCATGAAGATGTACAAGTTGTATACCCTGTTCATATGAACCCTGTCGTTCGTGAAATAGCAAATGAAATTTTAGGTGAACATAACCGTATTCATTTAATTGAGCCGCTAGATGTAATTGATTTCCACAATGTTGCAGCTCGTTCATACTTAATGTTAACGGATTCTGGTGGTGTACAAGAAGAAGCTCCATCACTTGGTGTACCAGTTCTTGTTCTTCGTGATACAACAGAGCGCCCTGAAGGTATTGAAGCAGGTACGCTGAAATTAGCAGGAACAGACGAAGAGACAATCTTTGGTCTTGCTGATGAGTTGTTATCAGATAAAGAAGCTCATGATAAGATGGCGAAAGCATCTAACCCTTACGGTGATGGTCGTGCATCAGAGCGTATTGTAGAAGCAATTTTACAACACTTTAATAAGTAAATAAAAAAGGCCCAATCGGATAGATTGGGCCTTTTTGCTACGGCTGATTGCGCATAATCCACTCCGCATGAGCATTTGTAGAAGGTGGCGGATCAGTTGGTGTTTTATTTTGGTTTGTTTCTTTTTTTGTTTGTTCGTTAGAATTTGAACTTGAACTTGAATTTGAATCAGGATTTGAGTTGTTTTTTGTAGTTGGATTTTTTGCTTTTTCTCCTAATTCTTTTTCAATTTCGTTACGCACCGTTTCTATACTGATTGGATCTGGAAGGAAGTAATAAATACCGCCTATTTTTTTGTCTTCACCTTCAAGCTTTAACGTTTGCATTGTAGAAGGATCAAATCCAGAAAGTTTATTGTAAAGAGCAAGTCCGTCTGAAATAGGAATGTCGGTTTTTATATATTTTCCAACGACAGCTGTTAAATCTTTAATTTTAAATACAGTAGAAGTGGAGTTTAGTTTATGAGCAACAGCGGCTAGTAATTGTCTTTGTCTAGCAGCTCGACCATAATCGCCATTTGGATCTTGCTTTCGCATACGTACATAAGCAAGTGCTTCTTCACCGTTTAAGTTTTGCTGTCCTTGCTTAAATTGGATTTTTTTGTAGTAATCGACGTCAGATCGCTCCCAGAAATCGAAGGGTACGTCAACGGTAACGCCGCCAACAGCATCAACGATACCTTTAAAGCCTTGGAAATCAATTTTAAGATAATGGTCTACAGGAACTTTTAGAAAGCCTTCGACAGTTTTGATTGCCATTTCTTCTCCGCCGTAAGCATGGGCAGCGTTAATTTTGTCTTCTTTATTTTTGCCAACAATTTTAACTCGAGAATCACGAGGAATACTCATAAGTGAAATCTTTTGTGTTTTTGGATTGACTGTTGCAAACATTAATGAGTCTGTACGACCATTTTGACCGTCTGTCGCATAATCTTCTATACCCATAATGAGAATTGTAAAAGGTTCCTTTGTAATTTCTACATCTTTATTTCTTAAATCCGATTTTTCACGAGTAAAACCACTATACATCCCCATAAGAGAAGAGTAAGAATTTAACACATAAACTCCTATACTGCCAAATAAAAATGCGAAAATAAGGAAGAAGAAAAGTTTCCTTCTTCGCTTCTTTTTTATTCTGCTATTTTGGAGATGATAATAACGTTCTTCCATATATAATCTCCTTAGTTCGTTAGTTCATTTGTAGGGAAGTAATTCACTACATTAATCTTTGAATGTGATAAATAGGTTATGCTTAGATAACATCTTGTTCTAAGTACAGCATATCTCCTTCTATAATTGTACATTTCCCGTTTGTTAATTCAATCATCCAATCTGTAAATGCTTGTTTGCCGTCTTCTTCTACATACGTATCAAATGTGACATTTTCTAGATAATGTATATCTTTAATGGCATATTTTGAATTACGTAATTCATTTTCCACTTTGCCAAGTAATGTGTAATCAATCTCGGTTTGCATCACACGCATTAGTTTTCGCTGGACAACACCGACATGATTAATGCCCTCGCTTGTACACTTTCCATATGCACGAATTAATCCACCTGCGCCAAGTTTAATGCCACCAAAATAGCGTGTTACGACAACAACGGTATCTTTTAGTCCACGTTTTTTAAGTACCTCTAACATTGGTACGCCAGCTGTACCGCTAGGCTCGCCGTCATCATTTGCTTTTTGAATATGGTCTTGTTCGCCAATTAAATAAGCGGAACAATTATGTGTTGCATTCCAATGTTGTTTTTTTATTTTTTGTATAAATGCTTGAGCCTCTTCCTCAGTCGTTGCTCGGCTAATATAACAAATAAATCTTGATTTTTGAATGACGATTTCGTGTTCGCCGTAGTCTTTGATTGTAAAATATTGTAATAGCACTTGTGTACGCCCCTATCTATCAAAATGACTAGTACTTTCCATTTTAAAAGCGAGCCTTTTTATATTCAAACATTTTTTCTAAATATGCTGAAGTTTTTGGTGAGTATTTTATCTTTTTGTTGTAATTTGTCGAGATGGTAGGTATAATTTCAACCGGCATTTTCATGTATGGATGCACCATTTGTAGTTTTCGTGTAAAATTAGGAAATAAAACTTTTTATAAGGCAGGTACGAAAATGAAAATAGCTATTGTTACTGATAGTACGGCATATATACCGAAGCAAATTCGTGATGAACTCAATATATATATGATTCCATTAAACGTTGTGTTTGGAACAGAATCTTATCAAGAAGAAGCTGAAATTTCAGCAGATGATTTTTATGTGAAAGTACGTGAACAAGAGGAACTTCCAAAAACTTCTCAACCAGCAATCGGAAAGTTTGTTGAGCTATATGAAGAACTAGCTAAAGATTATGATGCAGTTATTAGTATTCACCTATCAAGTGGAATTAGTGGTACATATCAAACATCAACGACAGCTGGACAGATGGTAGAGGGTATTGATGTGTACACGTATGACTCTGAAATTAGTTGTGAAGTACAAGGATTTTATGTGCGTGAAGGTGCAAAGTTAGCAAGTGAAGGAAAGAATCCAAAAGAGATTATCGCTCGTTTTGATGAAATGAAGAAAACAATGGACGCCTATTTTGTAGTTGATGATTTACATCATTTACAGCGTGGTGGTCGATTGAATAGCGCACAAGCTTTCATCGGCAGTCTGTTACAAGTGAAGCCAGTTTTATATTTTAGAGATAAAATCATTATTCCGTTTGAAAAGATTCGTACACGTAAAAAAGCATTAAAACGTATCATTGAAATTTTTGATGAGCAAGCAAGTAAAGGTGTACCTATGGAAGCAGTTATCATTCATGCACAACGTGAAGAAGAAGCGAATGAATGGAAGAAAGAATTAGAAGCAAAATATCCTCACGTCACAATTCGTACAGGTTATTTTGGAGCTGTAATTGGTACGCACTTAGGTGAAGGTGCATTAGGTCTTGGATGGTATACGAAGTAATAAAGATATAAAAAGCTCTCTTTTTAAGAGGGTTTTTTTACGGGTATGTTACGTTTAGTTGACAAGTTAATATTTGGAAATGGTAAAATGTACGTAAAATAAAATAATGAGGAAAGTTTTATAACTTACTTTTTACAAGAAACTATATTATAATGGAAGAGAGGTGAAACATATGGAGCATAATTCTTGTTTATGTCCAAAGTTTGAGTCAGCTTTTACTCTGCTTAGTAAGAAGTGGACTGGCTTAATTATTAAATCTTTGCTTGAAGAGTCGAAACGTTTTAGAGAAATCGCAGATATTATCCCAAATATGAGCGATCGTATGTTGTCAGAGCGTTTGAAGGAATTGGAAAGCGAGGGCATTGTAGTTCGTAATGTCTATCCAGAAGTACCAGTTCGAATCGAGTATGGCTTAACTGACAAGGGAAAAGCGTTAGAAAGTGTTATGGATGAGGTCCAAAATTGGGCTGAGAAATGGATGAAGTAGCATTTCATTTCTATTCGTATATTTAATAAAACGTAAGGGATTCCTTACGTTTTTTCTTTGTTTATAGAAGTAAGAAAAGTATATAAATTTCTACACACACATACAAAAATATACGAATTTTGCACTATAGTCACATATAATATTACATTTGTTTTACAAAAACGTAACATTAGCAAAAAAAATCCCGAATTATGGTATAAATTTTATAGGTTATATACGGAAAAAGAAAAAAGAAAGCGGTGTAAAAAATAAAATGAAAAAGCTAAAAATGACATCTTGCGCATTAGTTGCAGGGTTAATGTTTTCAGGGCTAACACCAAATGTATTTGCAGAAGATAAAATTTCTGACGTGAAATCACAAATTAATACACAAAATGACACTTTACATAAACAACAACAAGAACGTGATGAATTACAAAAACAAATGAATGACTTAAACAAAACAATTCAAGGTTTAGATAAATCTGTTCAAGAGAATGCTGCAAAGCTTGATGAAACAACGAAAAAAGTTTCTGATACTGAGCAATTAATTGAAAAGAAAAATAAAGATATTGCAGAATTACAAACAAAGATTGCAAAACGTGAAGAGCTATTAAGAAAGCGTTTAGTTGCACTTCAAGAACAACCAAATACGAACGTTGTAACAGAAGTTCTTGTAAACTCTAAAAACGTTGCAGATTTAGTTGATCGTTTAACTTCTGTTTCTAAAATTCTTGAGTCTGATGAAGATATCATGAAAACACAACAAGAAGATCAAGCTAGTGTGAAAAAAGATGTTGCAACGGTAAAAGAGAAACAAAAAGAATTAAAAGAAGCACAAGCTCAAATTGAAACTGCTAAGAAAGAACTTGACGCTGAAAAAGAGAAAAAAGCAACAGCGGTAAACGATTTAAGCAGTAAAATGGATACAGTTGTAACTTCAATGACAAGTACGGAAGGTCAATTGAAAGAGCTTGAGAAACAAGCGTTACAATTACAACGCATTGCAGAAGAAGAAGCACAAGCAAAAGCTGCACAAGAAGCTGCTGCTCAAAAACAAGCAGAGCAAGCTGCTAAAGCTGCGCAAGCTCAGCCAGCACAAGCACCTGCAGAGCAAGCTGCACCAGCAAACAATGGTGGACAAGCTCAAAAAGAAGAGCCTAAAAAAGAAGAACCTAAAAAGGAAGAGCCTAAAAAAGAGGCACCTAAAGCAGAAAAGAAAACACCAGAGCAAAACCCAGCACCAACTCCACCGGATACTGGCGTAATTGGTAAAGCTAAGCAATATTTGGGTAAGCCATATGTTTGGGGAAGTGCATCTCCATCAAACGGTGGTTTTGACTGTAGTGGATTCATTTCTTACATTTTTGGTGTAGGTCGTCAAGACGTTAATGGTTACTGGAACTCAGTTTCTAAAGTAAGTAGCCCACAACCAGGAGACTTAGTATTCTTCCAAGGTACTTACAAAGCAGGCCCATCTCACATCGGTATTTACGTTGGTAATGGCCAAATGATCCATGCTAGCGATAAAGGAATTGCGTACGGTGATATTAACAGTTCGTATAACAAAAAACATTTCTTAGGATACGGTCGATTCTAGGATTTATAAAAGAATAAAACATGTGTATAAAGTCGATAGCTTACTATTTTCTAAGTAGGTTATCGGCTTTTTTGAGTTTTTACGAGATGATGAGAAAGGTTTATAGTAGTGCTGGAGGTGGTATGAATGCTTGCTGGAAAACAGTTGCTATTAGAAGAACTCTCTTCAGATTTACGGAAAGAATTAAGTGATTTGAAAAAGAAGGGAGAAGTCGCATGTGTACAAGGCATAACAAAGAAGGCTTCTAAATATATATGTCAGCGCTGCGGAAATATAGAGCAGCGATTATTTGCATCATTTTTATGTAAAAGGTGCAGTAAAAGATGCACGTATTGCCGGAAGTGCATCACGATGGGGAGAGTTAGTGAATGTACTGTACTCGTTCGTGGGATTCAGGAAAGAAAGGAAGAAAGAGAGTTAAATCAGTTGCAGTGGAAAGGGGTTTTGTCTACCGGTCAGGAGTTGGTGGCGCAAGGTGTTATAGAAGCTATTAAGCAGAAAGAATCTTTCTTTATTTGGGCTGTATGCGGTGCTGGAAAAACAGAGATGTTGTTTTACGGAATTAACGAAGCGCTTCAAAAAGGGGAAAGAGTTTGTATCGCAACGCCGAGAACGGATGTTGTTCTAGAATTAGCACCGAGATTGCAAGAAGTATTTCCATATATAAAGGTAGCGGCTTTATATGGAGGGAGTGTGGATAAAGAAAAAGATGCAGTACTAGTGGTTGCGACTACGCATCAGTTATTACGTTATTATAGGGCATTTCATGTCATGGTTGTAGATGAAATAGATGCTTTTCCATATTGTGTAGATCAAATGTTACAGTACGCGGTAAAACAAGCGATGAAAGAAAGAGCGGCGCGTATTTATTTAACTGCGACTCCAGATGAAACGTGGAAGCGAAAACTTAGAAAAGGTAAACAAAAAGGTGTTATTGTTTCTGGACGATATCACCGTCATCCCTTGCCAGTTCCTTTATTTTGTTGGTGCGGGAATTGGAAAAAAAACCTCATTCATAAAAGAATTCCTCGAGTTTTACTACAGTGGTTACAAACATACTTAAATAAAAAATTCCCCATTTTTTTATTTGTCCCCCATGTGCGATATATAGAAGAAATAAGCTTGTTGTTAAAACCATTAAACAATCGAATTGAAGGTGTACATGCAGAAGATCCGGGGAGAAAAGAAAAAATAGCGGCTTTCAGAAAGGGAGAAATCCCATTATTAGTTACAACGACAATTTTAGAGCGAGGCGTAACGGTGAAAAATTTGCAAGTCGCAGTTTTAGGGGCGGAAGAAGAAATATTCTCAGAAAGTGCACTCGTACAAATTGCGGGTCGAGCAGGGCGGAGCTCTGAAGCGCCGTATGGAGAGGTTATTTATTTTCACTATGGTAAGACAGAAGCGATGGTACGCGCGAAAAAACATATTCAAGGTATGAATAAAAATGCGGAAGAACAAGGATTGATTGATTAATGCATTGTTTACTTTGTGATGAGTGTTTTGTAGAAAAGGTTAGTTGGTACAATTTTTTTGTAAAGTGTCATAGAAAATATATATGTGATAGATGTGAACAGAAACTTTCTTATATTATAGGAGAAATTTGCATGGAATGTGGGCGACCTTTAGAATTTGTTTCTACCTCATTTCAAGAAGACGGTATTTGTATAGATTGTATAAGGTGGATGAAAGAGGAGAAGTATCGTTCTTTTAAAAACCGTTCGTTATACATGTATGATGATGGGATGAAAGAAATAGTAGCGCAGTTTAAGTTTCGGGGGGATGCAGAGTTAGTTCGCATTTTTTATCGCCCGTTTCGAAATTTATTTCAAAATTATTTTGCCAATGTTTCAACCGTTATAGCTGTTCCGCTTAGTAAGGAAAGGGAAGTTGAACGTGGTTTTAATCAAGCTGAGTTATTAGCAACTTGTTTGCCTGTCAAAATTTCTTATCCATCATTAAGAAGAAGGGAAACAGAAAAGCAAAGTAAGAAGACACATAAAGAAAGGGTGTCAGGAAGCAATCCTTTTTATTTTCAGGGAGAAGAGATGTTTTCTGGACAACATATTTTACTCGTTGATGACGTGTATACGACAGGAATTACAGTTAGGCAAATCGGAAGTTTGTTATATGAGAGAGGGGCAACGGAAGTATCTAGTTTGACACTTTGTAGAAGTTAATATGGCAGTGTCGAAAGGGATAATAAAAAGGCGATAAGTCTTCTTTGACTTCATATGTTGTCATTCGTTATAGTCAAAATATGGGGCGAATGCCCTGATTTTTAGAGTGAAGGGAATGGAATGAACATGCAAGGAAGAGTGAAATGGTTCAATGCAGAAAAGGGATTTGGGTTTATTGAGCGTGAAGATGGTGACGATGTATTTGTCCATTTTTCTGCTATTCAACAAGATGGGTTTAAGTCATTAGAAGAAGGGCAACAAGTAGAGTTTGACATTGTAGATGGAGCACGTGGACCACAAGCAGCTAATGTTGTGAAACTGTAGGGGATATTGTTTTTGGAAGAGAAAGCTGCGTTTGTGGCAACGTTATATATATGTAGTAGAACCTCTTGTTTTTCGCAAGGGGTTTTTGTTATAGGGTAAGTTGTCAAAAAGTTGTTTCTTTTCTGTAACGAATTGTCCACAGTTATATTCGTTATTCACGATGTTAATAGGATAAAATAAAGATAGAAACGATGCATCTTTTCATTTCAACAAAAAACGATAAAAAAATCGCAATTCCACTAATTTTTTTAAAAAAGTTAGAAGGAGTTTTTAAGCCAATGTCGAAATTATAGTACATAGGCTTGAAAGGAGGAATTCATCTATGAAATTCAACATTCGTGGTGAAAATATTGAAGTAACTCCAGCATTAAAGGAATATGTAGAGAAAAAACTAAGTAAGTTAGAGCGTTATTTTGATACATTCCCAGAGATTAAAGTTAATTTAAAAGTATACTCTGACAAGCAACGTGTCGAGGTAACAATACCATTTACTGATTTATTACTTCGTGCAGAAGAAACTAATAGCGATATGTACGCTGCTATCGATTTAGTAGTTGATAAAATTGAGAGACAAATTCGTAAACATAAAACAAAAGTAAATCGTAAGTTACGTGAGAAAGGTTCTATGAAAACGAACTTTATCCTTCCAGAAGCAGTAGCTGTTTTGGATGAGGTAGAAGAAGATGAATTAGAACTTGTACGTACAAAACGATTCGACTTAAAACCGATGGACGTTGAAGAGGCAATCCTACAAATGGATATGCTAGGACATAATTTCTTCGTCTTCACAAATGCTGATACAAATGAAACTAATGTTGTATATGGCCGTAAAGATGGGAAATACGGTTTAATCGAAACTAAATAATAATTCGAAAGCGCAGCCGAAATGGCTGCGCTTTTTTTGCTGAAAATAGATTTTTAAAAAACTTTTCTTAATTTAGAACGAGACATTCGGCCGATTGTTGTCATAGTTATAAGACAAGTGTTACAATTATCATTAGGTATATACATTTTAGTTTTTTTAATTAGGAGAAAAATTGGCATAACATACATTTGATTGTTATAACGACTGATTGTAATAGAGAAAAAGAAAACAATCGGAAGTTTTATTTTAATAAAAAGAGGAGCGTATTTCCTATGATCGGTATTTTAAAAAAGGTGTTTGATGTAAACCAACGCCAAATTAAACGTATGCAGAAAACAGTTGAGCAAATTGATGCATTAGAGTCATCTATTAAGCCACTAACTGATGAACAATTAAAAGGAAAGACGCTTGAATTTAAAGAACGTCTAACAAAAGGTGAAACAGTAGATGATCTACTACCTGAAGCTTTCGCGGTTGTTCGCGAAGCGGCAACTCGTGTTCTTGGAATGCGTCCATATGGCGTACAGTTAATGGGTGGTATTGCCTTACATGAAGGGAATATTTCTGAGATGAAAACGGGTGAAGGTAAAACGTTAACGTCTACATTACCTGTATATTTAAATGCTTTAACAGGAAAAGGTGTTCACGTTGTTACAGTCAATGAATACTTAGCACAACGTGATGCGAATGAAATGGGACAACTTCATGAGTTCCTAGGCTTAACAGTAGGAATTAACTTAAATAGTATGTCACGCGAAGAGAAACAAGAGGCTTATGCTGCTGATATTACGTATAGCACAAATAATGAGCTTGGATTCGATTACTTACGTGATAACATGGTTTTATATAAAGAGCAGTGCGTTCAACGTCCACTTCACTTTGCTATTATCGATGAAGTCGATTCTATTTTAGTCGATGAAGCACGTACGCCGCTTATTATTTCAGGACAAGCTCAAAAATCAACAGAGCTATACATGTTTGCAAATGCATTTGTTCGTACGTTAGAAAATGAAAAAGATTATTCATTTGATGTGAAAACGAAAAATGTAATGCTAACAGAAGATGGTATTACGAAAGCAGAGAAAGCTTTCCATATTGAAAACTTATTCGATTTAAAACATGTAGCACTTCTTCACCATATTAATCAGGGGCTTCGTGCACACGTTGTTATGCATCGTGATACAGATTATGTTGTACAAGAAGGCGAAATCGTAATTGTAGACCAATTCACTGGTCGTCTTATGAAAGGTCGTCGTTATAGCGAAGGATTACACCAAGCGATTGAAGCAAAAGAAGGTGTAGAAATTCAAAATGAAAGCATGACGCTTGCAACAATTACATTCCAGAACTACTTCCGTATGTATGAAAAATTATCTGGTATGACTGGTACAGCGAAAACAGAGGAAGAGGAATTCCGTAACATTTACAATATGAACGTTATTGTAATTCCGACAAACAAACCGATTATTCGTGATGATCGTGCCGATTTAATCTTTAAATCAATGGAAGGTAAATTCAATGCTGTTGTTGAGGATATTGTAAATCGTCATAAACAAGGGCAACCTGTTCTTGTAGGTACAGTTGCAATTGAAACTTCAGAGCTTATTTCAAAAATGTTAACGCGTAAAGGTGTACGTCATAACATCTTAAATGCGAAAAACCATGCACGTGAAGCTGATATTATTGCGGAAGCAGGTATGAAAGGTGCTGTAACGATTGCAACGAATATGGCTGGTCGTGGTACAGATATTAAGCTTGGAGATGATGTAAAAATCTTCGGTCTAGCAGTTATCGGTACAGAACGACATGAAAGCCGTCGTATTGATAATCAGTTACGTGGTCGTGCCGGTCGTCAAGGGGACCCTGGTGTGACGCAGTTCTACTTATCAATGGAAGATGAATTAATGCGCAGATTTGGTTCAGATAATATGAAAGCAATGATGGACCGCCTTGGTATGGATGATTCACAGCCGATTGAAAGTAAAATGGTTTCTCGTGCGGTAGAATCTGCACAAAAACGTGTTGAAGGAAATAACTATGATGCACGTAAGCAGTTATTACAATACGATGATGTACTTCGTCAGCAACGTGAAGTTATTTATAAGCAACGTCAAGAGGTTATGGAATCGGAAAACTTACGTGGCATTATTGAAGGTATGATGAAATCTACAGTAGAACGTGCTGTTGCGCTTCATACACAAGAGGAAATTGAAGAAGATTGGAACATTAAAGGTCTTGTTGACTACTTAAATACAAACCTTCTTCAAGACGGAGATGTAAAAGAAGAAGAATTACGTCGCCTTGCTCCTGAGGAAATGAGCGAACCGATTATGGCGAAATTAATAGAGCGTTACAATGACAAAGAAAAGCTTATGCCAGAAGAGCAAATGCGTGAGTTTGAGAAAGTTGTTGTATTCCGCGTTGTAGATACGAAATGGACAGAGCATATTGATGCGATGGATCACCTTCGTGAAGGTATTCATTTACGTGCTTACGGTCAAATCGATCCACTTCGTGAGTACCAAATGGAAGGGTTCGCGATGTTCGAGTCAATGGTTGCTTCTATTGAAGAGGAAATTTCTCGTTACATTATGAAAGCTGAAATTGAACAAAACTTAGAACGTCAAGAAGTTGTTCAAGGTGAAGCTGTTCATCCTTCTAGCGATGGCGAAGAAGCAAAGAAAAAGCCAGTTGTAAAAGGTGACCAAGTGGGCCGCAACGATTTATGTAAATGTGGTAGCGGTAAAAAATATAAAAACTGCTGTGGTATCGTTCAGTAATATAGGACGGTAGCTTTGGCTGTTTTGCAAACTTTTATATCAAAAATGTATAATTAAGAAGGATTAAACTCTCTCCGTAATAAGTGGAGAGAGTTTCCCTTGTTTTCATACGAAAGTAACAGCAATTACATAGAGGTGAAGGAAATGGAATTAGTAGAAATTAGACAGGAATTAGAGAAAATGGCTAAGCGATTAGCGGCTTTTAGGGGGTCTCTTTGACCTCCCTACTAAGGAGAAACAAATTGCAGAATTAGAAGAGAAAATGATGGGCGCAGGATTTTGGGATGACCAACAAGGCGCACAAGCTGTAATTAATGAAGCGAATGCGTTAAAAGATATGGTTGGAAAGTTCCGTCAGTTAGATGAGACGTTCGAAAATTTAGAAATCACGCATGAGCTTTTAAAAGAAGAGTATGATGAAGATTTACATGAGGAATTAGAATCAGAAGTAAAAGGCTTAATTCAAGAAATGAATGAGTATGAGCTTCAGTTACTATTAAGTGATCCTTATGATAAAAATAATGCGATTTTAGAATTACATCCAGGTGCAGGTGGAACTGAGTCACAAGACTGGGGTTCTATGTTATTACGTATGTACACACGCTGGGCTGAAAAACGCGGATTCAAAGTAGAAACGGTTGATTATTTACCAGGTGATGAAGCTGGTATTAAGAGTGTAACTTTATTAATTAAAGGTCATAACGCTTACGGTTACTTAAAAGCAGAGAAAGGTGTACATCGTCTTGTACGTATTTCACCATTCGATTCTTCAGGGCGCCGTCATACATCGTTCGTATCTTGTGAAGTTGTACCAGAGTTCAATGATGAAGTTGAAATCGAAGTACGTACAGAAGACTTAAAAATTGATACGTACCGAGCAAGTGGAGCTGGTGGGCAGCACGTAAATACGACAGATTCAGCAGTTCGTATTACACATACACCGACAAATACGGTTGTAACATGTCAGTCGGAGCGTTCTCAAATTAAAAACCGTGAGCATGCGATGAAAATGTTAAAAGCGAAATTATATCAAAAGAAACTAGAAGAGCAACAAGCAGAATTAGATGAAATTCGCGGAGAGCAAAAAGAAATCGGATGGGGTAGCCAAATCCGTTCTTACGTATTCCACCCGTATTCTCTTGTAAAAGACCATCGTACAAATACGGAGGTTGGTAACGTACAAGCTGTTATGGATGGAGAGATTGATCCATTTATTGATGCTTACTTACGTTCTCGCATCTAATAAGCGAAAAAAAGCCAACGAAATTGTTGGCGCATGCTGAGGACAATAGAGGATATAAAGAATTTGATTCTATTTTTATAGATGAAGTAAAGAGGAAGAGAAGTTGGAAACGACAACTTCTCTTTTTGATGGGATTATATGTAGATTACAATGCTGTATATTGTTTTGTAAAAAGTAGAGAATAGTAAAATAGGCGGTAATAGGGTAAAGATTTATATAGAACTTTTCTAATTTTCCTTTTAAAAAGGATACTTTATAGAAGTTTTTTAAGTTGTTCACAGAATTGAAACAACTTATGAAAGCTTTATTTTATCAAGGTTCTCACTGTATTTTTGAGGAATATGAAATACACCTTAGTTTTTCTATATAAAGATAATGCTTATAATGAAAATGAGTGTGTTAGGAATAAAAAAGAATATCAACAATGGGGAGCGATAGAAGTGAAAAAGAAATTGTTGGCTATTGCGCTAGGGACATCGGTTGTTTTTGCTTTAGGAGCATGCGGAAATAAAGAAGAGAGTAAGTCTTCGAAACAGTCTGCAAGCACAGACAGCGCAGAACAAATTTTCCAAAGAAGTTGTGCGGGATGTCACGCAACAGATTTATCAGGGGCAACTGGACCTGATTTAAGAAAAGTAGGCGGTAAGTACGACGCTGCAGATATCGAAGAGATTATTAAAAAAGGCCGTGGTTCAATGTCACCAGGACTTATTCAAGGTGAAGATGCGAAAAAAGTATCTGAATGGTTAGCTGAACATAAATAAAAAGGTGAAATGGGCGAGTTGATAATATAGTCAGCTCGTTTTCCTTTTTTCTGGTATGTAACATAACTGTAACAAAAATGTATCCAAATTGGAAACCGTTTGATGTTACAATGGGGTTTGTAGAATTTTGCTGAAATATATTACATAGAGTGGTATTGCTTATGAGAAAGCATAAGTAAACTACCTTCAACAAGGATGACTAAATGAAAATGAAGGATGTCTTTTATTTTCAGATGTACAGAAAAGTATTTCGAAAAAAATCATTAAGTATTGGGTGATAAATAATGATAAAAATGACGAATGTTTATAAGGAGTACCCGAATGGTATGAAAGCCATTGCTGGTCTTACAGTTAACATTAAACAAGGTGAATTCGTATACGTAGTTGGACCGAGTGGAGCCGGGAAATCTACATTTATTAAAATGATGTATCGTGAAGAGAAACCATCTACAGGATCTATTAATGTAAATGGACTTACTATCGAAACATTGGCAGAAAGAGACGTTCCGTATTTCCGTCGCCAATTAGGCGTAATTTTCCAAGATTTCAAATTGCTACCTAAATTAACGGTATATGAGAATGTTTCGTTTGCTTTAGAAGTAATTGAAGAAGAACCAGATGCAATTCGTGAGCGTGTAACAGAAGTGTTAGGTCTTGTAGGCCTTGAAGATCGTGCAGACGCACTTCCAAGTGAGCTTTCGGGCGGGGAGCAACAACGTGTGGCTATTGCAAGAGCAATTGTAAATAGACCAAAGGTTGTAATTGCCGATGAGCCAACAGGTAACTTAGATATTGAAACAGCTCTTGATATTATGAATATTTTTACTCGCATTAATGAGCGCGGCACAACGATCGTTATGGCGACGCATAATGCAGATATCGTAAATACAATCCGTCATCGTGTAATCGCGATTGAAGGCGGAAAAATTGTTCGAGATGAGATTGAGGGAGGATACGGATATGAAGGCTAAGACCCTTAGTCGACATTTGCGAGAAGGTGTAAAGAATCTATCACGTAACGGATGGATGACATTTGCTTCTGTTAGTGCAGTAACAGTTACATTATTACTTGTAGGTGTCTTTTTAACAGCGATTATGAATATGAACCATTTTGCGACTAAAGTAGAGCAAGATGTAGAGATTCGTGTACACATTGATCCAGCTGCAAAAGAAGCGGATCAAAAGAAATTAGAAGAAGATATGAGTAAGATTGCAAAAGTAGATTCTATTAAATATTCTTCTAAAGAAGAAGAGTTAAAACGTTTAATTAAAAGCTTAGGTGATAGTGGAAAAACGTTTGAGTTATTTGAACAAGATAACCCACTTAAAAACGTATTCGTTGTAAAAGCAAAAGAACCAACCGATACAGCGACAATCGCGAAGAAGGTTGAAAAAATGCAGTTTGTTAGTAATGTTCAGTACGGAAAAGGGCAAGTTGAACGATTATTTGATACTGTAAAAACTGGTCGTAACATTGGGATTGCGTTAATTGCTGGTCTTTTATTCACAGCGATGTTCTTAATCTCTAATACAATTAAAATTACAATTTATGCTCGTAGTACAGAAATTGAAATTATGAAACTTGTTGGTGCAACAAACTGGTTTATTCGTTGGCCATTCTTGCTAGAGGGGTTATTCTTAGGAGTATTAGGATCAATTATTCCAATTGGCCTAATTCTAATTACGTATAATTCGTTGCAAGGTGTGTTTAATGAAAAACTTGGCGGAACAATTTTCGAGCTTCTACCATACAGTCCGTTCGTATTCCAATTAGCTGGTTTACTAGTGTTAATCGGTGCTTTAATCGGTATGTGGGGAAGTGTAATGTCAATTCGTCGCTTCTTAAAAGTATAAAAAGTTGCAAACATAATTCGTACAAGCTTATCATATAGTAGAAATAGGTAAAGGCATCACACACTGTGTGATGCCTTTTGCTACACCACCTGTGTGTTTTGGAAAGGGGAATTCCGCATTGAAACGTAGAGTTGCAATTATTGGAATGGTTGTTGCATTTTTAATTGGTGCTGGCGGAATGTTTGCAGGCATGTCTGTATTTGGGGTTAACCCATCAGAAGTAACGCAAACAATTTCGAGTGGGAATGCTAGCACTGCGCAAGGGAATTTGGCAAAAATTAATGAGGCGTATGCACTAATTGATTCACGTTATGTGGAAGACGTGAAAGATGAAAAGTTAGTTGAAGGTGCAATACAAGGTATGTTGTCTACGCTGAAGGACCCTTATTCCACGTATATGGATAAAGAAACAGCCAAACAGTTTAGTGAATCGCTTGATCCCGAATTAGAGGGGATTGGGGCTGAGGTGAACAAGACGGACGGTAAGCTTATTATCGTATCGCCAATTAAAGGTTCACCAGCAGAAAAGATAGGAATTAAACCGAATGACCAAATTTTATCTGTAGATGGAAACAGTGTGAAAGACTTATCACGTGAAGAAGCAGTATTAAAAATTCGTGGTAAAAAGGGAACGACTGTCGCAATTGAAATTAAACGTGCGGGAGTAACTGATCCGATCGTATTTAAAATTAAGCGTGAAAAGATTCCAATCTTTACAGTATTTAGTTCTGTGAAGCAAGAGAGTGGAAAAGATATCGGTTATATGCAAATCACTTCTTTTGCTGAAAATACAGCGAAAGAATTTAAGGATCAGTTAAAAGAGTTAGAGAAGAAAAATATAAAAGGCTTAGTTATTGACGTGCGTGGTAATCCTGGTGGTTATTTAAATAGTGTAGAAGATATACTAGGAGAAATTATGACGAATAAAAAGCCGATGCTACAAGTAGAGCAGCGAAATGGTGAGAAGAAGAAATTCTCTACAGAACTGAAAGAGAGAAAACCATATCCAATTTCAGTATTAATTGATAATGGAAGTGCTTCTGCTTCAGAGATTTTAGCGGGTGCGCTAAAAGAAGGAGAAGGATACGATTTAATTGGTGAAAAGACATTTGGTAAAGGTACTGTCCAGCAAGCTGTTCCATTTAAAGACGGCAGCAACATTAAATTAACGATGTTTAAATGGTTAACACCGGATGGGAACTGGATTCATAAAAAAGGAATCGCGCCAACAGTAGAAGTGAAGCAACCAAATTATTATCATGCGACACCAATTCAAATTGAAAAAACACTTTCATACAATTCAAATGATGTACAAGTAAAACATGCTCAAGAAATGCTTAAGAGCTTAGGGTATGTACCAGGTCGTGAAGATGGATACTTTAGTAAAGAGACAGAATCGGCTCTGAAAGCATTCCAAAATGCAAATGAGATGGAAGCGACAGGACAGCTTGATAAAAAGACAGCTGAAGCGATTCAAACTAAAATTATCGAAAAAATCCGTTCTGGAGAAAATGATCTACAATTACAGTCAGCATTAAAATTAATGGCAAAATAAGAAGAAATACAGGCAGTTTGCTGCCTGTATTTTTTTGTGTTAAACAAACGTTTGTTTAGTTATGATAATATAAAAAGAAAGAATGATATAAATGGTGGTGAATGAGTTCATGGAGGCGTGGATTTTTGAAATAATGCGGGCAGTTGGACGTTTTTTCTTACACCCTGCTGTCTATATATTTGTAATAAGTAGTATCTTCGTTGGATACTTACGTATGTTAAGAGAACGAAAAGATTTTTCTTTTAAAGTTTATGATATTTGGTTTGAACTGCGAACCTCTCTATTTGCAGGGATTGGATATGGATTAGTAGTGTCTATTGTTACGATTGGGCTTGGACTTGTTGTTTCTAAAGCAAGCTTATGGGCCATTTTAATTTGGACGTTACTATTTGGATTAACGGCTATGTATCGATATTTATCGGCAGCTTATACATTTAGCATTGCGATTGTATGTGTTCTATTATCTTCTAAGCTACCAGTTTCCTTTTTACAGCTTCGAGAAGGTGAAGAGAGTACCATTGTATCCCTTGTTATTTTACTAGGCGTGATGCTTATTGTAGAAGGCTTATTGATTTCTAAAAACGCAGTAGGATATTCGACGCCGAAGATTAGGAAGGGGAAGCGTGGATTAAAGATTGGTTTACACGAATCAAAGCGTTTATGGATCGTTCCTATTTTTATTCTTGTACCGGGTGATGCAGTAACGCAGTTTATTTCATGGTGGCCTATCGTTTCAATAGGGTCAAATACATATTCTCTATTCCTCGTTCCATTTTTAATTGGATTTATGAGAAAGATTAAAAGTTATGAGCCGACGGAAGCTTTATTATTTACAGGAAGACGTGTTTATGGGTTAGCGGGACTTGTGCTCGTTTTAGGAATCGCAAGCTACTGGTGGCACGTACTTGCAATTATCGCGATGGGAGTCGCTATGCTTGGGCGTTTCACAATTTCGATGCAAGAAAAAATTGCCGATGAAACAAGACCAGCATATTTTGCTGCACGCAATGATGGGCTCGTTGTATTAGATACAATTCCAAATACAATTGGAGCAGAGCTGAAATTACTTCCTGGAGAAATTATTACGAAAGTAAATGGAGTCATTCCAAAAAGCGCTGAGGAATTTTATGATGCGCTTCAAACGAAGACGACAGGGGCGTTTTGTAAATTAGAAGTATTAGATACAAATGGTGAGCTTCGTCTTGCACAAACTGCATTATATGCTGGTGGACATCATGAATTAGGTATTGTATTCGTTGAGCAGGAGCACGAGTGGGATTCAGAAGCGATGTAATAGAAGGAATGGTATCACCTTGTGGTGGTACCTTTTTTTTGTTTTTTGGGGGGAGGATAGTTAGTAAATGAAATTTATATCGGCGATTATCCGAATATATCAGTGCAACTTGAAATATATCGGCGATTTTGCAAATATATCAGCGCAACTCGAAATATATCGGCGATTATTCGAATATATTGACTTTCCGGCAAAAAAAGACAACTGTCGGAAAGCTTATTTTCAGTTTCATAGACGGATAACTTGAATAATTATTTGATAATGGTTATCATTTAGTGAGTCTTTTTAATTTTGGAAAATGGAGGTAAGATATGCTGCGTAAATTTTTCTCGTACTATAAACCATATAAAGGTTTATTTATACTCGACTTTTCTTGTGCGGTTGTCGCAGGATTATTAGAACTTGGCTTCCCGCTTATCGTAAATCAATTTATTGATAAGTTATTGCCAGGGCAAAACTGGACGCTTATTTTATGGGCCTGTTTCGGTTTACTCGCAGTTTATATGTTAAATGCAGGCTTACAATATGTCGTTACATATTGGGGACATATGCTTGGTGTTAACATTGAAACAGATATGAGGCAGAAATTATTTGATCATATTCAAAAGCTATCATTTAGATTTTTTGACAATAATAAAACAGGTCATTTAATTTCACGCCTTACAAACGATTTAATGGAAATTGGGGAAATTGCTCACCATGGACCAGAAGATTTATTTATCGCCGTAATGACTTTAGTTGGGGCATTCTCATTTATGATGATGATCAACTGGAAGTTAGCGTTATTAACGTTCTTCGTCATTCCATTCCTATTATGGTTAGCACTTTACTTCAATAAAAAAATGACAGGTACATTTAGACGTTTATTCTCAGACGTTGCTGATTTTAATGCATGCATTGAGAACAATGTTGGGGGAATTCGTGTTGTACAAGCATTCGGAAATGAAAAGTTTGAGAAAGAGCAATTTGCTGTGAACAACGCTCGTTTCCGTACAACGAAATTAATGGCGTATAAAATTATGGCGTTAAATTCATCGATTAGTTATATGCTTATGCGTCTTGTAACGCTTTTCGTCTTAATATGCGGTACATGGTTTGTTTTGCAAGGAGAATTAACGTACGGCGGATTTATCGGATTCGTTCTATTAACGAATATTTTCTTCCGTCCAATTGAAAAAATTAACGCGGTAATCGAAAGCTATCCGAAAGGGATTGCTGGTTTTAAAAGATATGTAGAGCTTCTTGAAACAGAGCCTGACATTGTAGACTCTAAAGATGCAATGGAAGTTAAACATGTACATGGTGATATTCAATATAACAACATTACGTTCGGATATGAAAACAAAGAACCGATTTTAAATGACATTAGTTTGAAAATACATGCAGGTGAAACAGTGGCGTTCGTTGGACCATCAGGAGCTGGGAAAACGACGTTATGTAGCCTATTACCACGTTTTTATGAGCAATCATCTGGATCGATTCAAATTGATGGTATTGATACGAAAGATATGACGTTATCTTCACTTCGTAAGCAAATTGGAATTGTGCAGCAAGACGTGTTCTTATTCTCAGGAACAATTCGTGAAAATATTGCTTACGGAAATTTAAAAGCATCAGAAGCTGAAATTTGGCAGGCAGTAAAACGTGCGCAGTTAGAAGATTTAATTTACTCACAGCCGGACGGTTTAGATACTGTTATCGGTGAGCGCGGCGTGAAACTTTCAGGTGGACAGAAGCAGCGTCTAGCTATTGCTCGTATGTTCTTGAAAAACCCTCCAATTTTAATATTGGATGAAGCAACTTCTGCATTAGATACTGAGACAGAACTTGCAATTCAAAAATCGCTTGCGGAGCTATCTGTTGGTCGTACAACATTAGTTATCGCTCACAGACTTGCAACGATTAAAAATGCAGATCGCATCGTCGTTGTAAATAAAGATGGTATTGCAGAACAAGGTTCACATAATGAATTAATTGAGCAAGGCGGAGGATATAGTAGGTTATACGAAGCTCAGTTTAGTTCGTAAATATAATTTGTACTGAATTAGTGCACCATAAGTAGGTAAAAATCTCATATGGGAGGCTATAAAGTATGATTGTAACAACAACGTCTACAATTCAAGGAAAAGAAATTATTGAGTATATCGATATCGTCAATGGAGAAGCGATTATGGGCGCGAATATTGTTCGTGACCTTTTCGCCTCTGTTCGTGACGTTGTCGGCGGTCGTGCGGGCGCTTATGAAAGTAAATTAAAAGAAGCACGCGACATCGCAATGGAAGAAATGAAAACTTTCGCAAGACAAAAAAATGCGAATGCAATTGTTGGTATAGACGTGGATTACGAAGTAGTTCGCGAAGGAATGCTAATGGTTGCTGTGAGCGGGACTGCTGTCCGTATATAAAAGTAAAAAGCTGTGCTGATGCACGGCTTTTTACTTTATATGTCGAAGTTTCAATATTTCTTGGGAAATGCGGAAGGTCCCGTCGATATATAGGGAAGACATTAGAGTGCTTCTTTACATTTTTGAATTTGAGTTAATAATTTTGCATATTCTTGTTCGAGAGATGTGATGTCATCGTGATGATTTGGAATGGAAATCCGGCCGATGACTTCTGTTAATTTTGTTTGTAATCGTAACAATTCTTGTTCAGTAACATTTACAGAATCTCCGCTGGTTCTTTTTGTGTATTGCTCGTAATTACCGTGGAAGATTCTTGGTTCACTCTCATCTACTTGGAGAATATGGTCTGCAACAGAGCGAATAAAGGCACGGTCATGGCTAATAAAAAGTATAGTGCCAGGATACTCCTGTAACATGGTTTCTAATTCTTCTTGCGTTGCTAAGTCTAAATGGTTTGTCGGTTCATCGAGCAGAAGCATATTATAGTTTCCTAAAAATACTTTTGCGAGTGCAACCTTCATTCGTTCACCCCCGCTTAGAATGTGCACAGGTTTATGAACATCCTCACGGCGGAATAGAAGCCGCGCAAGTATTGTGCGAACGAATGCTTCCGTATAGTTTGTTTCTTCTAGAACATTTTCTAAAATTGTTTTATCTGTTTTTAAAATAGATAATGTTTGTTCAAAGTATCCAATTTTACAACTTTTCGATAACTGCATGCCACGCTCGTTTGTGAGAAGCATGTTGAACAAAGTGGTTTTGCCGCTTCCATTTGCCCCTAAAACGGCAAGCTTTGCACCAGGGGCAATAGTTCCATTCATATTTTTAAATAGTGTGCGGTCGCCTATTTTCTTTGTTGCTTTATTGAATTGTACTGCCACCTTACTATGAATGGGTGTATGGTATTGTACGTCAAATTGAGCTTGAGAAAGATCCTTTGGTTTTTCCTTCTTTTCTAGTTTTTCGAGACGTGTCTCTAATGCTTTCGCTGCTTTGCTAACTTGTTCTTGGCCATGAGCCCCACTTAACCTATAAAGTCTAGATTCAGATGAACTGAACCGTGTTGGGATTTTTGTCATGTTAGAAGCACGTTGTTTTCTTTGTAGAATGGATTGTTCTAAACGATTTTTTTCTTGTATATATTGCTCATATTCTGCTTGTTTTTGTATTCGTTCACGTTCTTTTTGTTTTCGATAGTTTGAATAATTCCCTTTGTACTCTTGAATAATACCGTCTTCAATTTCAATAATTTTGGTACATATATTATCTAGAAATTCACGATCATGCGATATTAAAACAAGTGCCCCTTTATAAGATGAAAGTGCCTTTTCTAATTGCTCTGTACCGACCATATCTAAGTGGCTTGTTGGTTCATCAGCGAATAAAATGCCTGCATTTTGTTCGAGAGCATGAGCAATCTTTAGCCGCATTCGTTCACCGCCGCTCATTGCGTCGGTAACGTTTGAAATACTCCATTTTCCTTTTGCGAGAGAAGAAGCGGTTTCCGGTAGTTCTTCGCTAAGCTGAGGAATGATGGCGATAGAACTATGATGAGTTACTATGCCTCTGTCAGCTTCTATTTCTTTACTTAATATTTGTAATAACGTAGATTTACCAGCTCCGTTGACTCCGACAATTCCTATGCGATCCTGTGCTTGAATTTCCAGTGATGGTAATGTAAAGAGTGTGCGATCACCAAAGCTCTTTTCAATATTACTTGCGAATAAAATAGTCATAAAAAAACCTCCCTAGTTTCACTAGAGAGGATAAACGTCGCCCTTGTATGTAAAAAATCGTACATAAATAAACGATTTTTTACATGATCGTTTCGAAAGAAAGTATCGACAAATGGACAGACTAATCCCCTGCTAGTTTTCATCATTTTTGTTCACTATTTGTGATGGATGAAATAAATAAGAGAATTAGAACTTCATTGGTCAAAGTACCTTCCTTTCATAATATTACTTTTATTGTATGCGCATACAAAAGGGTTTGTCAAACTTATTTCTGTTCGCTATTTTTGAATTTATTATTATACAATTGTGCTTTTGCCAGCGCCTCAGCATCGTTTTTAATTTTATTTAGTCCATTCGCATCCCCAATAACATAACCTTCAAATGAAGAACCAACAAAATCAAAGATATATTGGAATTGAGCAATAAGCGGTAATGCTTTTAGCTTTGGATTGTCCCCGCCAACGATGACAACATACATTTTTTTGCCTTTCATTTTTTCTTTGAAATGAAGAGATGTATCGCGCAAGCTTTGTGACCAGCGATCAACGAAGTTTTTCATATGTCCACTCATTCCGTACCAATATAATGGTGTAGCAAAGATAATTGTGTCGTGCTCTAGCATGCGTTTCGTTAACTGCTCATAGTCATCATTTACAGGTTGGAATCCTTCTGCATCATGACGTTGGTCTGTAATAGGATAGACGGTATGATCACGCAAGTAAATTTGTTCTGTTTCAATGCCCTCTATCATCATATGTGTTAAAGCTTCTGTATTTCCGTTTTGTCTTGAACTGCCATGTATAACAAACATGTAATCATCCCTTTTCTTTTGCTTGTTTTAGGAGTGAAACGTGTTTTTGCAAATTCGTTTGGATGTTGGAAAGCAATGTGATTTGCTTTGTTACTTCATTGAGTTTATCTTCATAAAGCGTAAGGATACTGCTACACGGATTGTCGTACAGGTGCGGTTCAATTGCAAGGCAACGCAGCATCCTTGCCGTCTCTTCTAAATTTAAGCCGATTTGTAAGTACATTTGAATCAGCTCCACTTTTTCGATGGCACTTTCATTAAAATCACGTTAGCCATTTGCGAGGCGCTTAGAAGGGAGTAGTCCCTTTTCTTCGTAATGTCTTATTGATCTTTCGCTAACGCCAGTTTCTTTTGATAATTCTCCAATTCGCAATGTGTTTCACTCCTTTTACATGTATTGTAAACCTTCACACTAATGTGAAGGTCAACTCTGTTTTTTCGCAAAAGAATCTACATGATTTAAGAACACTTGAATGGCTTTAGATGGAATGAAATATTTGCCGCGTACGATGGAGAATGGACGGATGAGTTGTTCATTTGGAACTTCGACGTGGAATAGTTCTTTTGCTAGTAGCTCTTTCCGTACAGTCCAATCAGAAAGTATAGCGATGCCAAGCCCGGCACTAACAGCTTCCTTTACGCTTTGGATACTACTGAATGTAAAGAATCGTTTCATTTTTAAATGGTGTTGATGAATAAAGCGATCACTATAAGCGCGTGTACCAGAACCACTTTCTCTTAATACCCATACTTGATCTTGGAGTGTGCTTTCATTTATTTCATTTGTGCGGAGCAATGGATGATTTGGCGGGACGACGAGCTTCATTTCATCTTGCATAAATGTTTCAACGTCAACGTCAGCGTATACGACTTGCCCTTCCACTAAGCCGATATCAATTTGATTAGAACGAAGGCTCTGCAAAACGTCTTCTGTATTTGAGATGAAAGTATGAACTTCGACGTGTGGGTTTTCATTCGCATAGTTAGCCAATATTTTTGGAAGTAAGTATTCACCAATTGTAAAACTAGCACCAATGCGAAGTGTTCCTGTTACAACGTTATGTAGTTCGTTAATTTCTTGTTTAGCATCTTCGTAAAGAGAGAGCATTTGCTTTGCATGTATATATAATATATTTCCTGCTTCCGTAACTTGGACGTGTTTCGGGGAGCGTTGAATAAGCGTAGTGCCAAATTCGTTTTCTAAGTTGCGTATATGCATACTTACGCCAGGCTGTGAAAGGTTTAATAATTCTGCTGCACGGGAGAAGTGTTTCTGTTCAACGACAGTAACAAAAATTTTTAAAATGTCTACGTTCATATAATCTGCTCCTTTCTTTTTCTATCATCTTATCATAAGTATTTCTGATGATAGAGATTTGGTATTGATATTAAACTTATTATAGAAACTCTCTTATAATGTAAGTAGAAAGAACATGCATGTTCCAATACGATTATTGGGGTGGTACAAGGTGGAACAAACACTTGTTATACAAAAGAAGAAGGGCTTTGGATTTTCGCAAGGAATTGGGATTACATTATTAATCGCAATTGCCGCGAAATATTTAGCAGAGCTTCCATTTTTAAATATTATGGGACAATTAGTAATTGCTATTCTAATTGGGATGATTTGGCGCGCTGCAATTGGAGTTCCTCACGATGCGATTGCAGGAACGAACTTTGCGAGTAAGAAGTTGCTGCGCTTTGGAATCATCTTACTTGGAATGCGATTAAATCTTGTTGATATTGCGAAGGCGGGACCGAAAGTATTGGTCATCGCGGCGGTTGTTATTACATTTACTATTTTTGTTGTATACGGATTAACGAAAGTATTTAAAGTAGAAAAGAAACTTGGAATTTTAACTGCATGCGGTACGGCAATTTGCGGCGCAGCCGCGGTCGTGGCAATTGCACCGCAAGTGAAAGCAAAAGATGACGAAACGGCAGTTGGAGCAGCAATCATCGCAATTTTAGGTACTATATTTACGCTTATTTATACGTTATTATATCCAGTGCTTGGTTTATCTCCGTACGGTTACGGTGTATTCTCAGGTGCGACGCTTCACGAAATCGCTCATGTCATCGCAGCTGCGGCGCCAGGAGGAAGCCCGGCTGTAGACATCGCAGTTATCGTGAAACTAACGCGCGTTGCAATGCTTGTACCAGTAGCGATTTTAATCGGATTATGGTTTGGTAAGAGCGAGGGAAGCAAGGAAAAAAGATCGTGGCGCGACCTTCCAATTCCGTGGTTCATCTTCGGGTTTTTAGCAATGAGTGCAGTGCATTCGCTCGGGATTATTCCAGAAGTAGTTGCGGGATATATTGTTGTCATTGCTTATATGCTAATCGCAATGGCGATGGCAGGGCTCGGTTTAAATGTAGAGTTTAAAACATTCCGTAAATTAGGAAGTAAAGCATTCGTGGCAGGGCTGATTGGCTCGATTTGCTTATCGGTTCTTGGATACGTTCTTGTATATGCGTTAGGATTTATGTAGTAGAGGAGAAAGCTGTTCCTGAAGGTATTTGGGGACAGCTTTTTCTTATGATTATAGTAGCGCTACGGATGTCGATATTTGTCGGTAAGTCGATATATTTGAAAAATCGCCGATATAAATGGAGTTGCGCTGATATATTTGGGAAATCGCTGATATAAATTGAATTACTCTTGTACTTCGTTAGAGTAGATGTTCAGTGAAATATTTTTCTAAAATTTGTAAAGATATCTTTACTTAAAACTGGAAAATATTTATAATTCAAGTAAAGATATCTTTACTTTTGAAGGTGGATTCTATGGGTGTGAAAAATAAAATAAAAGAATTAAGAAAGCAAAATCATATAACACAAGTTGAAATGGCAAAGGCGATGCAGGTGACGCGGCAGACGATCGTGGCGATTGAAAATCATCATTACAACCCGAGTCTAGAGCTATCCTTAAAAATCGCCAAATATTTTGGAGTGAAGGTGGAGGAAATCTTTACGCTGGAGTAAGGAGAAAGAAAATAACTGACAAGCTTGAGAGATTTCAATTAAATTAAACGTTTAAATATATAAGGATTGGTTTTGGTTTATTAATTAGTTTAATTAGTACGGCATCAACGAGCGTGTTGGCAACAAGGAATAATAGATAGAAAAAGGGGAACTGGGATGGGATTACCGGTGTTATGTGTCGCTACAGCTATATTTGCGCTTCTTTGGGGAATGCAAAACTTTTCTCGTAATCCAGTGCCGAGTATGTGTATTATGATTGGTACTGTAGGTTTATCGTATTATTTATTATTATTAGCCCATTATCATAAAACGGCAACGAGTGTTGTTGTTGGAGCACTTATTTTATTTTGTGGGCGCGCTGTACAAAAAGGATTTTTTCCGTAAAAGCTGTTTATACGAAGAGTATAAACAGCTTTTTGTATTTTTTTACAAAAGGCTTGAAAGTGACGTAACGTCATCTTTTATAATGAAGGGGAAGAGGTGATGGTAGTGATTTCAATACAACAATTGACGAAAGAAACAGGGGTAACAGTACGTACATTACGTTATTATGATCAAATAGATTTATTAAAGCCGAGCGGGAAAACAGAAGGCGGGCATCGGTTATATAGTGAAAATGACGTTATTCGTTTGCAACAAATTTTATTTTTAAAGGAAATGGGATTTTCATTAAAAGAGTCTGCGAATATGTTAGTAAAAGGTGAGCTTAATTTAAAGGATTTGCTTGAAAAACAACTTCGATTTGTACAGGAAGAACAAAAGAAGTTTAATCGAATGGAGCGTGTTTTACAAGCTGTTGTTTATTCGGTAGATGTAGAGGGAGAACTTGATTGGAAAGTTATGTTTGAACTGATTCAGCTTTCAAAACAGTCTTCTCGTATACGTGAAATATTTCAAAATGAAGTGTTTTCAAAGGAAGAACAAAAATTGCTTCATAATTTGCCAAATATGAGTGAACAAGATCCGAATGTTTTAGAGTGGGTAGATGTATTAAAGCAATTACGCACTTTTATGAAATACGGCAAAGAAGTCGCGAGTGATGAGGTACAAAGGGCAACGAAGAGATTAATGCAGAAGTGTTTAGAAATGGCCAATGGTGATGAAGCATTTTTAGATAAGTTATGGGAAGTTAGAAAATCGAAGGAAGATTCACAGAAAATGAGCATGTATCCAATTGAAGAAGAATTTTTATTATATATGGATGAAGCTTTTCGTATATATGATGAAAAGGAGAAGGATAAATGAGTATACTCGCAGAATATCGTTGGTATTTTTTAATTGGGGCAGAGATTGTATTTTGGTTATCGGCTATCGGTTTCTTTTTACTCCGTTACGGATTCCGTTTGAAGAAGGCAAGCTTTATTATGGGGATTGTACTACTCGTAAATGAAGTGTTCATTTTATCCTTAGGAGTAGTGGACTATTATCAAACAGGAAAGTTCTCTAACTTTCAGATCATTACTGTAATTATTTTATTGTATGCAGTTTTCTACGGGAAAAAGGATTTGAAGAAGCTTGATATATTTGCGCAAAAGCTAGTTGCGAAATGGCGGAATGAACCAGCGCCAATTATGGAAGAGCACGTAGAATTAACAGGTATGGCTTATGCGAAGCAGGAAATAAAAAATTGGGTATTACATCTTGTTTTATTCGTTGGTGTGCACATATTCTTTTACTTCGCGTATGGATTTATTCCATTTGAAAAATGGGGTAATTGGTTAGAATCGGGAATCGTTTTAAATAAAGCTGCAAGTCGCGTCAGCCAAGTGTGGGCGATTGTATTTTTAATTGATACAGCAATTTCATTTTCATATGTTATTTTTCCGAAGAAGGAGAAAGGAAAAGAAAAGCTACTTTCATAGTTGAAAGTAGCTTTTGGGTATACAAATAATTTTTATAGGAGAGGATAAAAATAGGAAAAAGAACCATTTATATATATCTATTTCTCTTTAGTTTAGTAGCATGTTCACCATCTAACACTACAATTAACAAGAAGAATGATGTCATTGTAAAGGGAACCAGGATTTCCAATCTAGATAAATTCGAGCAGTTCGTTTGGAATGTGGAACAAGGGAAAGTTGATGAAATAAGAATTGTACAGTATACCGAAGAAGATGACCCGGTTTTTCAAACATTAGAGCATAGTGGGAAAGATATACATTATGTGTTAGATAGTAGACAAGACAAATTTGCTGGTGAGGATAAGAGGTTATATAAAGATAGCTGTAAAAGGATTGTTAAAGAGCAGTGTGAATCGCAAACGGCTTATAGGTTAATAGACTGTGTGAATGAAAATGGGCGCAATGGATATGACTTAGTATATGTACCTAAAAAATAGAATTAGTAGAGGAAGGAAGTATTTACTCCTTCCTTTTTCTACGTGTATATTGTCGAAAATTTTACCGAATATCTGTTCGTTTTTTTAGGTTTTTTATAGGTATTCGTGGTAAAATAATAATACAGATTTTTATGAGGAGGTCGGATTTTCTTGGAACGTCAATTTGAAATTGTCTCAGCGTATTCCCCGCAAGGTGATCAGCCGGTAGCTATAGAGAAGCTTGTAGAGGGAATTAATAGTGGAAAGAAAAAGCAAGTGTTGCTTGGAGCGACAGGAACGGGTAAGACATTTACGATTTCAAATGTCATTAAAGAAGTGCAAAAGCCAACACTTGTTATGGCTCATAATAAAACGTTAGCAGGGCAGTTATATAGTGAGTTGAAAGACTTTTTCCCGAATAATGCAGTTGAATATTTTGTTAGTTACTACGATTATTACCAGCCAGAAGCGTATGTACCACAAACAGATACGTTTATTGAAAAGGATGCGCAGATTAATGATGAAATTGATAAATTGCGTCACTCGGCAACGTCTGCATTATTTGAACGGGACGATGTAATTATCGTTGCGAGTGTTTCGTGTATATATGGCTTAGGTTCTCCAGAAGAATACCGCGAGTTAGTTGTTTCGCTTCGAGTTGGTATGGAAAAAGACCGCAATCAATTGCTTCGTGAACTTGTTGATGTACAGTATGGACGTAATGATATTGATTTCAAGCGTGGTACATTCCGTGTGCGCGGAGATGTAGTTGAAATCTTCCCAGCATCACTTGATGAGCATTGTATTCGAATTGAGTTTTTCGGTGATGAAATCGATCGTATTCGTGAAGTAAATGCGTTAACAGGTGAAGTATTAGCAGAACGTGATCATGTAGCAATCTTCCCAGCATCTCACTTCGTTACACGTGAAGAGAAAATGAAGGTCGCTATTGAAAATATCGAAAAAGAATTAGAAGATCGTTTAAAGGAATTAAATGATAATGGTAAGTTGTTAGAAGCGCAGCGTATAGAACAGCGTACACGTTATGATTTAGAAATGATGCGTGAGATGGGCTTTTGTTCAGGCATTGAAAACTATTCCCGCCATTTAACGCTTCGACCAGCAGGGGCAACACCGTATACGTTATTAGATTATTTCCCTGAAGATTTCTTAATCGTCATGGATGAGTCGCACGTATCAGTACCGCAAGTAAGAGCGATGTATAACGGTGACCAAGCACGTAAGCAAGTGCTTGTGGATCATGGATTCCGTCTGCCATCGGCTTTAGATAATAGACCGCTTATGTTTGATGAGTTTGAAGAGAAAACAAATCAAGTTATTTATGTTTCAGCAACGCCAGGACCGTACGAGTTAGAGCAGTCGCCAGAAGTAATAGAGCAAATTATTCGTCCAACAGGGCTTTTAGATCCACCAATTGATATACGACCAATTGAAGGTCAAATTGATGATTTATTAGGAGAAATTCAAGATCGTATTGCAAAAAATGAGCGTGTATTAATTACGACTTTAACGAAGAAGATGTCAGAGGATTTAACGGATTACTTAAAAGATGTAGGAATTAAAGTGAACTATCTTCACTCTGAAATTAAAACGTTAGAACGTATTGAAATTATTCGTGATCTTCGCCTTGGTAAGTTTGATGTACTTGTCGGTATTAACTTATTACGAGAAGGATTAGATATTCCAGAAGTATCACTTGTCGCTATTTTAGATGCTGATAAGGAAGGGTTCTTACGTTCAGAGCGTTCATTAATTCAAACAATCGGTCGTGCCGCACGTAATGAAAACGGCCGCGTTATTATGTATGCAGATCGTATAACGAAATCTATGGGAATTGCGATTGAAGAAACGAAGCGTCGTCGTAGTATACAAGAAGCTTACAATGAAGAGCATGGTATTACGCCGAAAACGATTCAAAAAGGCGTTCGTGATGTTATCCGTGCAACGACAGCTGCTGAAGAAACGGAAACGTATGAAGCAACGCCAGCTAAGAAGATGACGAAAAAAGAGCGCGAAAAGACAATTGCGAAGATGGAAGCAGAGATGAAAGAAGCAGCAAAAGCGTTAGACTTCGAGCGTGCAGCTGAACTAAGAGATTTACTATTAGAATTAAAAGCGGAAGGGTGAAAAAAGTGAGTAAGAGCAAGGATTTTATCGTTGTAAAAGGTGCTAGAGCACATAACTTAAAAAATATTGATGTAACCATTCCGAGAAATCAGCTTGTCGTTGTAACGGGATTGTCTGGTTCGGGGAAATCATCATTAGCATTTGATACGATTTATGCAGAAGGGCAGCGCAGATACGTAGAGTCATTATCTGCGTATGCGCGCCAGTTTTTAGGACAAATGGATAAGCCGGATGTGGACACGATTGAAGGATTGTCACCAGCGATTTCAATCGATCAAAAAACAACGAGTCGTAATCCACGTTCAACTGTCGGAACGGTAACGGAGATTTATGATTATTTACGTTTATTATTTGCGCGAATTGGTACGCCAATTTGTCCAAATCATGGGATTGAAATTACATCACAAACAGTAGAGCAGATGGTAGACCGTGTTCTTGAATATCCTGAACGTACGAAATTACAAGTGTTAGCTCCTATCGTGTCTGGGCGTAAAGGTGCACATGTGAAAGTACTTGAAGATATTAAGAAGCAAGGATATGTTCGTGTACGTGTTGATGGTGAAATGCTTGATGTATCTGAAGAGATTATGTTAGATAAAAATAAAAAGCATTCCATTGAAGTTGTAATTGACCGTATTGTTGTAAAAGAAGGAATCGCAAGCCGTCTTGCTGATTCACTTGAAAGTGCATTAAAGCTTGGCGGAGGCCGAGTGTTAATTGATGTAATGGGAGAAGAGGAACTTCTATTTAGTGAACATCATGCTTGTCCGCATTGTGGTTTTTCAATCGGAGAATTAGAGCCGCGTATGTTCTCATTCAACAGTCCGTTCGGAGCATGTCCTTCTTGTGATGGACTTGGTTCAAAGCTAGAGGTCGATTTAGAGCTTGTTATCCCGAACTGGGATTTATCATTAAATGAACATGCGATTGCGCCTTGGGAACCGACAAGTTCACAATACTATCCACAACTTTTACAATCTGTATGTAATCACTACGGCGTTGATATGGATGTGCCTGTGAAAGATATACCGAAAGATTTATTTGATAAAGTGTTGTACGGAAGCGGTGAAGAGAAAGTTTATTTCCGCTATGTAAATGAATTTGGTCAAGTAAAGGAAAATGAGATTTTATTTGAAGGTGTTATTCCAAATATTGAACGTCGTTATCGCGAAACGAGTTCTGATTACATTCGTGAGCAAATGGAAAAGTATATGGCAGAACAAGCTTGTCCGAAGTGTAAAGGTGGACGTTTAAAACCTGAGAGTTTAGCTGTTTTCGTTGGTGGGAAAACGATTGCTGATGTAACGAAATATTCTGTTCAAGAAGTACAGGAATTCTTCTCAAATGTGGAGTTAACGGAGAAACAACAAAAAATTGCTCATTTAATTTTAAGAGAAATTCAGGAGCGCGTTGGGTTCTTAGTAAACGTCGGTTTAGATTATTTAACGTTAAGTCGTGCCGCCGGAACATTATCAGGTGGTGAGGCGCAGCGTATTCGTTTAGCGACGCAAATTGGTTCTCGTCTTACTGGCGTGCTTTACATTCTTGATGAGCCTTCTATCGGTTTACACCAGCGTGATAACGATCGTCTTATTCGTACATTGCAAGAAATGCGTGATTTAGGTAATACGTTAATTGTTGTTGAGCATGATGAAGATACGATGATGGCAGCTGACTATTTACTTGATATCGGGCCTGGCGCAGGTATTCACGGTGGACAAGTCGTATCAGCAGGTACACCAGCTGAAGTGATGCAAGATGAGAATTCATTAACAGGGAAGTATTTAAGCGGTAAAGAGTTTATTCCGGTTCCACTTGAAAGACGTAAAGGTGACGGACGTAAAGTGGAGATTGTCGGCGCAAAAGAGAATAACTTAAAGAATGCGAAGATGTCATTTCCACTCGGTACGTTTGTAGCGGTAACAGGGGTATCTGGTTCTGGTAAAAGTACGATGATTAATGAAGTACTATATAAATCGTTAGCGCAAAAGCTATATAAAGCGAAAGCGAAGCCAGGTACTCATAAAGAGATTAGAGGTCTTGAACATTTAGATAAAGTAATTGATATTGATCAATCGCCAATTGGTCGTACACCACGTTCTAATCCAGCGACGTACACAGGTGTATTCGATGATATTCGTGATGTGTTTGCACAAACGAATGAAGCGAAAGTGCGCGGATATCAAAAAGGACGTTTCAGTTTTAACGTAAAAGGTGGCCGTTGTGAAGCGTGCCGTGGTGATGGAATTATTAAAATTGAAATGCACTTCTTACCAGACGTATACGTTCCGTGTGAAGTTTGTCACGGTAAACGATATAATCGTGAAACGTTAGAAGTGAAATATAAAGATAAGAATATTTCTGAAGTGTTAGGGATGACAATTGAAGATGGAGTAGAATTCTTCGCCAATATTCCTAAAATTAAGCGTAAACTTCAAACGCTTGTAGATGTTGGGCTTGGTTATATGAAATTAGGTCAACCAGCAACAACATTATCTGGTGGGGAAGCACAGCGTGTGAAATTAGCTTCTGAATTACACCGTCGTTCTACAGGTCGTACGTTATACATTTTAGATGAGCCAACGACTGGTTTGCATGCGCATGATATTGCACGTCTTTTAGAAGTGCTGCAACGTCTTGTTGAGAGCGGTGAAACTGTACTTGTAATTGAACATAATCTAGATGTAATTAAAACAGCTGATTATATCGTTGATCTTGGACCAGAGGGCGGAGATAAAGGTGGACAAATCGTTGCTTCTGGAACGCCAGAGCAAGTAGTGAAAGAAGAGCGCTCGTACACAGGTAAGTATTTAAAAGAGATCTTAAATCGTGATAAAGCAAGAATGAAAGAGAAAATAAAAGAAGTAGAGTTATCGCAATAAGTTTATTGATGAAAACCGAGTGGAAATGACGCTCGGTTTTTTATTGTATAGGGGGAGAAGATGGAGTTTTTAGAGATGTTAAGGAAGAAAAATATGAAGGTAAGAGAATTTCAAAGTTGGGGTATATATTTTCGCAAGCGCTGGGAGGATCACTTTGCAAATCATTTAAGTGATGAAGAAAAAGAAGATATTTTTCTTTATGGAGATAGGTATGCATGTGGTTATCTATGGCACATATTTAGTTATGAGAAAAAGAAGTGTTTAGAAGGAACAGAAGCAGAGAGAGCGTTTCATAATGAAGCGAAAAAGGAGTGCTATGTTTTCTACCAACACTGTGATGAAGTACTGTTAATAAAGGATGCGAGTTTGTTACATATGGATGATATATTGTGTGAGACAGACGATGCGTATAAAGGCGATATCTATATTGTAGATAAAGATTTCACTTGGACCTTTGTAAAAACTCATGAAAATAGGTGGTGTGGTCCTTATTTTGCGAGGAAGTGTTAGTAGGTATACAAGCATGAAGAGTAGAATAAGTTGATATAAGTATTTGTATGATACTTGCGTTTATTATCTATTAGCGTATGATGAAATATATATGGTTAAAAGGATGTGTAACGAAATGAGATGGATTGTATCACTTCTTGTAAATAGCGTTGTGTTAATCGCTGTATCGGGACTTTTAAAAGGGATTGCACCAGATGCATTTTACGTAGCAAATATACAAACTGCAATTATTGCGAGTATTATTTTGGCTGTTTTAAATGTGTTCGTAAAACCGTTTTTAATTTTAATTACGTTACCAATTACGGTTGTAACTTTCGGGTTCTTCTTAATTGTTATTAATGCGATTACGTTAAAAATAGCAGATTCATTATTAGGAGATGCTTTTAATATATCAGGATTTGGTGTAGCGATTGTTGCGGCAATTTGTATTTCAATTTTTAATATGATAATTGAAAAGGCAATTGTTGAACCTCTATATGAAAAAAAGAGAAAGTGACAAAAAGAAAAACATTTCATTATTCGTATGAAATGTTTTTTTCTATTTATTAGAAACCGTATTTCTTGTTTCCAGAAAAAAATGGTACAATATCCGATAGAATGGAATTTCACATCAAACGAGACTGAACCCGCAGCGGAGTGGAGGTTTATACATATGCCGAAAGTAAGGACAAAAGATTTAATTGAACAATTTCAATTGGAGTTAATCAGTGGTGAAGAAGGCATTCATCGTCCGATTGATACAAGTGATTTATCACGACCTGGAATTGAAATGGCAGGATTTTTTACATACTATCCAGCAGATCGTGTGCAGCTTCTTGGTAAAACGGAGCTTACGTTCTTTGATACGTTAACAACAGAGCAAAAACAAGAGAGAATGAAAGCGCTTTGTACTGAGGAGACGCCATGTATTATTATAACTCGTAATCAAGATGTACCAGATGAGTTATTACAAGCATCACGTGAATCAGGCATGCCTTTATTACGTTCTTCTCAAACGACGACGAGATTATCAAGTCGTTTAACCAATTATTTAGAAGGTAAGTTAGCACCAACAACTGCTGTTCATGGTGTATTAGTAGATATTTACGGTGTTGGTGTTTTAATTACAGGTCAAAGTGGTGTTGGTAAAAGTGAGACAGCTCTTGAGCTTGTAAAGCGTGGTCACCGCCTTGTTGCTGATGATAGTGTAGAAATTCGCCAAGAAGATGAAGACACATTAGTAGGAAGCTCACCAGATTTAATCGAGCATTTATTAGAAATTCGTGGTCTAGGTATTATTAACGTTATGACGTTATTCGGTGCAGGGGCAGTACGAAATTATAAGCGTATTACACTTGTTATTAATCTTGAAATTTGGGATCAAAAGAAAAATTATGATCGCTTAGGTCTTGATGAAGAGAAGATGAAAATTATTGATACAGAACTTACGAAGATTACACTTCCAGTTCGTCCTGGTCGAAACTTGGCTGTTATTATTGAAGTAGCAGCGATGAACTTCCGTTTAAAACGTATGGGAGTCAATGCAGCACAACAGTTCTCAGAACGATTAATGAGTGCGATTGAGTTAGGAAATCAGGAGTAAACTTTGGAGAGGGAGGTCATATACATATGCTGTTAGCTTCTGTACCACAGCTTGACCGTGTAGCTATCCAACTTGGGCCGTTTCCTGTGTATTGGTACGGGATTATTATTGGTACAGGTGTGCTATTAGGTCTTTGGCTGGCAACTCGCGAGGGAGAAAGGCTAGGTATTCCAAAAGATACATTTGTTGACCTTGTATTAATTGCGGTACCGATCGCTATTCTTTTTGCGAGAATGTACTATGTTATTTTTGAATGGGAATACTACGCACAAAATCCGAGTCAAATTATTAATATTCGTCAAGGTGGTTTGGCGATTCATGGTGGTTTAATCGGGGCTGTTATTACCGGAATTCTTTTTGCGAAGCGACGTGGAGTTTCCTTCTGGAAGTTGGCTGATATTGCTGCTCCAAGTATTTTACTAGGACAAGCAATTGGCCGATGGGGAAACTTTATGAACCAAGAGGCGCATGGTGATGAAGTAACGAGACAGTTTTTAGAAGGTCTTCATTTACCAGATTTCATTATTAATCAAATGTATATTGAGGGTGTGTACTATCATCCGACGTTTTTATATGAATCATTATGGAATTTTGTAGGTGTAATTTTACTACTTGCATTAAGAAAAGTGAATTTACGTCGCGGGGAATTATTCTTCACATATTTAATTTGGTATTCAGTAGGACGCTTCTTCGTAGAAGGCTTACGTACAGATAGTTTAATGCTAGGACCACTTCGTATTGCACAAGTAATGTCAATTGGACTTGTTGTTATTTCTATTATTTTCATTATTGTGAGACGAAAAATGGGGCAAGCTGATAAAAGATATTTAGAAAATTAGAGAAAAGTAGCATCTTATTATAAGATGCTGCTTCTTTCATATTCAGGAAAGAGAAAGGACTCAGGCAATGAAAATAAATACAGTGTTATTTGATTTAGATGGAACGTTAATTAATACAAATGAACTTATTATTTCTTCTTTTTTACATACTTTACATACATATTATCCAAATCAATATAAGCGTGAAGATGTATTGCCATTTATCGGTCCGTCTTTGCATGATACTTTCAGTAAGATTGATGAAAGTAAGGTTGAAGAGTTAATTACAAGCTATCGTCAATTTAACCATGATCATCATGATGAATTAGTAGAAGAATATGAAACTGTATATGAAACAGTTCAAGAGTTGAAGAAGCAAGGTTATAAAGTTGGTATTGTTACAACGAAAGCGAGACAAACCGTTGAGATGGGATTACAGTTGTCAAAGCTTGATGAATTTTTTGATGTTGTCGTGACAATTGATGATGTAGAGCATGTGAAACCACATCCGGAGCCACTTCAAAAAGCGCTTGAATTATTAGATGCAAAACCAGAAGAGGCATTGATGGTTGGGGATAATCATCATGATATTGTCGGTGGTCAAAATGCGGGGACGAAAACAGCTGCGGTTTCATGGACGTTGAAAGGTAGAGCGTATTTAGAGGCTTACAAGCCGGACTTTATGCTAGATAAAATGAGTGATTTGCTACCGATTTTGTCTAATATGAACCGTTCATAAAGGTCCAAGTAAGTTAGTAGAGGAGCGAGCTAAGTGCGACGGACAACGCGCTATCCTGTTTCAGGAGAAAATTCGTTATGGAATGTGTATAAAACAGTGTCTTTTTGGAAGGTAATGAAAAACTTTATTATTATCCAAATTGCGCGTTACACGCCATTTTTATCTGTGAAGAATTGGTTGTACCGTACTTTTTTACGGATGAAAGTAGGAAAGAAAACATCATTTGCACTTATGGTTATGCCGGACATTATGTTCCCAGAAAAGATAACTGTGGGAGAGAATTCGATTATTGGCTATAACACAACGCTTTTAGCACATGAATATTTAATTCGTGAATATCGACTTGGCGAAATCGTCATTGGAAATGAAGTAATGATTGGAGCGAATGTAACAATATTACCAGGTGTGAAAATTGGAGACGGTGCGACTGTCTCAGCTGGCACACTTGTTCATAGAGATGTACCGAGCGGTGCTTTCGTAGGTGGAAATCCAATGCGTATTATTTATACGAAAGAGCAAATGACCGCAAGAGAAGGTTCATGGTGAAAATGTAACATTTCTCCTCTTTTTTTATGAATAAAAAGGAAATAATTGAGTATAATATACTGTTTTGTTTTTTACGGAATCGTTTATACTTATAGATAGAAGAATGTGTGAACGAAGAAAACAAAAAACTGGAGGATATATGGGGAAAAATCAAAGGATATATAAGGAGAACGGACAAGTTATCTCTTTTAATCAATTAGCGGACTTCTTTTATAAAAAAGGGATGAGAGCTTACAAAGGACAAAAATTGCAAGATGCAATTAAATATTTTCGAAGAGCGGCACAAAGTGAGAAGGAGCCGTTTATTCTATGTCAATTAGCAACAGTATTATCTGAGGCTGGTGAATATCAAGAATCGAATCAAATCTTCTTAAAGTTAGTTAGATCTAATCCAGAACTTGAACAGTGCTATTATTTTATTGCAAATAATTATGCATATATGGGGTTATTTCAACAGGCGAAGAAATATGCAGATCGTTATTTAGAAGTTGCAAAAGAGAAGGAATTCGTAGAAGATACATTAGAACTTCTTGAGATTATGGAAGAAGAAGCAATGGGTGCGGAAGAGATTGAAGATGAAGATGATTTAATTGTTATGCAGGAAGAAGCGAATCGTTATATTCGTAATGGACAATTGGAAGAAGCAATTGCTACATTAGAAATTGTTACTAAGGATTATCCGGAGTTTTGGTCAGGGCATAATAATTTAGCCATTGCACATTTTCAATCTGGTAATGTAGACAAAGCACTGAAGTTAACAGAAATGATTTTAGAGAAAAATCCTGGTAATATACATGCGCTTTGTAATACGCTTATTTTTCTATATTCAATTGGAGAGCATAAACAAGTAGAAGCGTTAGCGGGACAGCTAGTTTCAGTATATCCAATTTCATTTGAACATCGTTTGAAACTGGGAACTACACTTGCAACAATTGGTTATTTCGAGCATGCATATAAATGGTTCAAACTATTAAAGCGTCAAGGATACGAGGGAGACGTTAGTTTTTATTATTGGTTTGCATATTCTGCGTATATGGTGAAAGATCAACAACTAGCTGAAAAAATGTGGCAACATGTCGTGGAATTGCATCCTGATAAAAAGGGAAAAGAACCGTGGAATGCGCTGAATTTAGCAGATGAAGGACAAAACGTGTTATTTGAAGAATTACGAAAATCATTTCAGCAAAGTGCGACGCTAGAAGAACAAATGCTAGCTTTATATTTAATGAATGAATTGTCAACGCCGGAGAAGGTTGGATTCTTTTTTGATATAACGCAAGCGAAGAACGGTGTTCCCATCGTGTCGCAACTTGCAAAGTACTTCTTTTTACTTAATAGTCATAAGAGTATTCCAGCTGATTTACAACAATTTGAGCAGTGCGTACGAATCGCGGATGCATTATACAATTATACGAAAAAAGATGATGAATTAATTGAAGAGTGTTTACACTTTTGGTTTTGTACGTTCATACGTTTATATACATCTGGAGACATATTTACAAATGTGTACGGCTGGTCAGCTGCGATTGAATACATTGTACGCGGCGAACAAGGAAATAAAATGACACAGTCGGAGCTTGGAGATGTATATAATGTATCTGTAGCGACTGTCCGAAAGTATGTGCAAGCTGTTAAGCGTACGCACACATAAGATAAGCAAATCATTGGGAAAAAAATGATGCTAACAGTATAATGAGGGTAACTTAATTGTGTAGGAATGGATAGGAGTGAATAGTGTGTCAGAAGAAAAAATTTATGATGTCGTTATTATTGGTGCAGGACCAGCTGGTATGACAGCTGCAGTATATACATCTCGTGCAAATTTAAGCACATTAATGCTTGAGCGTGGTATTCCAGGTGGCCAAATGGCAAACACGGAAGATGTAGAAAACTACCCAGGTTATGAGTCTATTTTAGGACCAGACTTATCAAATAAAATGTTCGAGCATGCAAAGAAATTTGGTGCCGAATATGCATACGGTGATGTAAAAGAAGTCATCGATGGTAAGGAATACAAAACAATTATTGCTGGTAAAAAAGAATATAAAGCACGTGCAATTATCGTTGCAAGCGGTGCAGAGTATAAAAAAATTGGTGTACCGGGTGAAACAGAACTTGGCGGCCGCGGTGTATCATATTGTGCAGTATGTGACGGGGCATTCTTTAAAGGAAAAGAACTTATCGTAATTGGCGGCGGAGATTCTGCTGTTGAAGAGGGTGTGTTCTTAACACGCTTCGCATCAAAAGTAACGATCGTTCACCGTCGTGACACGCTTCGTGCACAGAAAATTTTACAAGACCGTGCTTTCCAAAACGAAAAAGTAGATTTCATTTGGAACCACACGATAAAAGAAATCAACGAAGCAAGTGGTAAAGTAGGAAGTGTAACACTTGTGGACGTAAATAGTGGAGAAGAGAAAGAAGTCAAAACTGATGGCGTATTCGTATACATCGGTATGTTACCTTTATCAAAACCATTTGTTGAACTAGGTATTACAAATGAAAATGGTTACCTTGAAACGAACGAGCGTATGGAAACGAAAATCCCTGGTATTTTCGCAGCTGGTGATGTTCGTGAGAAAATGCTTCGTCAAATTGTAACTGCAACAGGTGACGGTAGTATTGCAGCGCAAAGTGCACAACATTACGTAGAAGAATTATTAGAGGAATTAAAAACTGTATCAGAAAAATAAGGGATAATATACCTTGTGAGAAGAAAGCTACCGACAGGAGCTTTCTTCTTTTTTTGTTTGAAAATGTCAAAGTTTTGTCAAAAAATATAAGGATTATAAGCTTTCTTATTGATATACTGGACTTTACGGAAAAAATCACTATAAGAAATGAGGAATTTATTCAGTATGGAATGGCGTAATATATATCGTGGATTTTGTATGGGCGTTAGTGATTTAATTCCTGGTGTGAGCGGCGGTACAATCGCTGTTGTGTTAGGGATTTATGAACAATTGCTTGCGGCAATTAGTGGATTCTTTAGTCGTGAATGGAAAAAACATTTAGGATTTTTAATTCCCCTTGCAGCTGGCGTGGCAGCGGCATTTTTAACGTTAAGTCACGTTATTAAATATTTACTTGCAAATCATTATGAACCGACTCAATTTTTCTTCCTCGGTTTAATTATTAGTATATTACCGATGCTAATGAGGGAAGCTGATGCAAAGTCGTCGTTTAAAGGTAAGCACATCGTTTTATTAATAGTTGCAGCAATTCTTGTTGCGATTACAGCTTTCTTTAAACCAGATAAGGCAGCAGATCCAATTACGACTTTAACAATTTTAAATGCAATTGGTTTATTTTTCGCAGGATGGATGGCTAGTATGGCCATGCTGCTTCCTGGAATTAGTGGATCGTTTATTTTATTAATTATTGGTGTGTATCCGACAGCAATTAACGCTTTAACTACACTTAACTTACCTTTAATCGTGGTTATCGGTGCTGGTGTTATGGTTGGATTTGTTGTAAGTAGTAAAGGCATTAGTTTTTTATTAGATCGTTATAAAAGTATGACATTTGCGGCAATTATTGGACTTGTAATCGGTTCGATTGTAATTGTATTCCCTGGGATTCCGACTGGCGGATTTTCAATTATAAGTTCAATTATTACCTTTATTTTAGGCTTTGCGATTGTTACTTATTTCGGTAAGAAATAAGGATTTTAATCCCCTTGACGATAAAAATCGTTAAGGGGATTTTTCATGCTATTCATTAAAAATCTAAGCATTTACATTGCTTGTTATAGAAAGCTTTTTTAAAATTGCTGAGTAGCATATGCTTAGCGAAAGAGGACTGGCTCCTTCGTTGTAGCAAACTGTTTTTGATAGTATAATGAAATAAGTATGCAGTGAGGAATTTTACTGCAAGTAGCTGAGGTGAAGAAACATGCAAAGAGTGACAAACTGTGTGTTAATTAGAGATAATGAAGTACTCTTACTCCAAAAACCTCGCCGGAATTGGTGGGTTGCACCAGGCGGGAAAATGGAGCGTGGGGAGACTGTAAGAGATTCCGTTGTTCGCGAGTATCGTGAAGAAACAGGTATTTATTTGAAAAACCCAGCGTTAAAGGGGGTCTTCACCTTTGTCATCCAAGAAGGTGATAAAGTTGTTTCTGAATGGATGATGTTCTCCTTTTTAGCGACAGATTTTGCAGGAGAAAACAAACTAGAGAGCGAAGAAGGCATCATTGGTTGGCATACATTTGATAAAATTGATGATTTAGCAATGGCGCCAGGAGATTATCACATTATTGATTATTTAATTAAAGGAAATGGCATAATCTACGGTACATTTGTATATACCCCAGATTTTGAGTTGCTTTCATATCGATTAGATCCGAGTTAAACCGTCAAGGAGAGGATACGATGACAGAGAATAATGATATAAAAATGGTAATTATTACAGGAATGTCTGGAGCTGGAAAAACAGTAGCTTTACAAAGTTTTGAAGATTTAGGATATTTTTGTGTAGATAATTTGCCACCGATGTTATTGCCAAAGTTTATTGAGCTTATGGCGGATTCAAAAGGGAAAATGAATAAAGTGGCACTTGGTATTGATTTACGTGGCCGCGAGTTTTTCGAACATTTATGGGGAGCACTTGATGATTTATCAGAACGTACATGGATTATTCCTCATATTTTATTTTTAGATGCGAAAGATAGTACGCTTGTAACTCGTTATAAAGAAACGAGACGTTCGCATCCACTTGCACCAACTGGTTTGCCGTTAAAGGGAATCGAAGCTGAGCGCAATTTATTAACAGATATGAAGGCACGAGCGAATATTGTGCTTGATACATCGGATTTAAAACCGAAAGAATTACGTGAAAAAATCGTTCACTTGTTCTCAACAGAAACTGAGCAAGCATTCCGTGTAAATGTTATGTCATTTGGATTTAAGTACGGTATTCCAATTGATGCAGATTTAGTATTTGATGTTCGTTTTTTACCAAATCCATATTACATTCCACATATGAAGCCATTAACAGGACTAGATGAAGAAGTTTCTTCCTATGTACTGAAATTTAATGAGACACATAAGTTTTTAGAGAAGTTGACGGATCTGATTACTTTCATGCTGCCTCATTATAAAAGAGAAGGCAAAAGTCAACTTGTAATTGCAATTGGATGTACAGGTGGACAGCATCGTTCTGTTACGCTTACAGAATACCTTGGGAAACATTTGAAACCAGAGTATAGTGTTCATGTATCTCATCGTGATGTGGAGAAGAGAAAGGGCCATTAAGGGATGAAAAAAGAGAGAAAGCCTAAAATTGTCATCATGGGAGGCGGAACTGGACTCTCTGTTTTATTAAGAGGATTAAAGCAATATCCTGTTGATATTACAGCAGTTGTTACAATTGCTGATGATGGTGGCAGTTCAGGTAGATTACGTGATGAGCTAGAAATTCCACCTCCAGGTGACATCCGTAACGTACTTGTTGCGTTATCGGATGTAGAGCCACTGGTGGAAGCTTTATTTCAGCACCGTTTCACAACAGGAGACGGACTGAAAGGTCATGCGTTAGGAAATCTATTGTTGGCAGGTATGACCTCGATTACAGGAGACTTTTTCCATGCGATTACGGAAACAAGTAAAGTATTAAATGTCAGAGGACGTGTATTACCAGCAGCGAATCAAAGTGCGGTACTTCATGCGGAACTTGAAGATGGAGAAATTGTAACAGGTGAATCAAAGATTCCTTATTACGGAAAGAAGATTAATCGCGTCTTTTTGACTCCAGAAGATGTAGAGCCATTGCATGAAACGTTGGCTGAGATTAAACGAGCTGATTTACTTGTTTTCGGCCCAGGAAGTTTGTATACGAGTATATTACCCAATTTAGTTGTTAACAAAATTGGAGACGCTGTTCTTGCTGCAAAGGCGAAGAAGGTATATGTATGTAACGTTATGACACAAGCGGGTGAAACGATGGGATATACTGCTTTTGATCATGTGCAGGCGTTACACGATCATTTAGGGCAACCATTTATTAATACTGCAATTGTAAATAACCGTGAGATTCCTTGTGAATTACGTAAGTTATATGATGAAGAAATGTCTACACCAGTTGTAGTGGATGAAGAACGTTTTGTTGAAAATAATATTGATGTTATTCAAGAGGGATTAGCGAAGTATGATGATCATGTTGTAAGGCATGATACGTTAAAGTTAGCTTCGATTTTATATTCATTGTTATAAATATGCGTTGCCTCGTTTGAGGTAGCGCTCCTCATTCATATAGGACAAGATTTTTGTTCCGCAATAATCGTATAAGGAGGTGTTGACTGTGTCATTTGCATCAGAAACAAAGAAAGAGTTGACGAATCTTGAGATGAAGGAATGCTGTGAGAAAGCAGAATTATCAGCGTTGCTTCGAATGAACGGGTCGCTTTCTTTTTCAAACCGTCGTCTATCTATCGATATTCAAACGGAAAATGCGGCAATTGCAAGAAGGATTTATACGCTTTTGAAAAAAGGATATGACGTGACGGTAGAATTACTTGTTCGTAAAAAAATGCGATTGAAGAAAAATAATGTATATATTGTGCGGCTTGTTGAGAAGTCTCGTGAAATATTAGCTGATCTTCATATCGTTCGAGATGACTTTTCATTTATTCGAAATATATCACAAGAATTGATTGAGAAGAAATGTTGTAAACGATCGTATTTACGAGGTGCATTTTTAGCAGGTGGTTCAGTAAATAACCCAGAAACATCATCTTATCATTTAGAAATCTTTTCGTTATATAAGGAACATAATGATGCTATATGTGAACTGATGAACGGATTTGATTTAAATAGTAAGACGTTGGAAAGAAGAAAAGGGTACATTACGTATTTGAAAGAAGCAGAAAAAATTACAGAGTTTTTAAATATTATAGGTGCTCATAATGCGCTTTTAAGATTTGAAGATATTCGAATCGTACGTGATATGCGTAATTCTGTAAATCGTTTAGTGAACTGCGAAACAGCTAATTTAAATAAAACAATTGGTGCAGCACTAAGGCAGATTGAAAATATTCGTTACATTGATGAGACAGTTGGTCTTGATATATTGCCGGATAAACTACAAGAGATTGCGCAATTACGAAGAGATTATCAAGATGTAACATTGAAAGAGTTAGGTGAGATGGTATCCGGGGGGAAGATTAGTAAGTCGGGTATTAATCATCGTTTGCGTAAAATCGATGAAATTGCAGAGAAATTACGCGCGGGGGAAACGGTAGCAAAAAAATAAGAGGTTAAAGGGGAAATGGAGCTGTGGTTCAAAAAAGAGTTCGGGTTTCATTAAAAAACGGTTTACAAGCACGTCCGGCTGCGTTGTTTGTACAAGAGGCAAATCGCTTTCATGCAGATATCTTCATCGAGAAAGATGGAAAGACAGTAAATGCAAAGAGCATAATGGGGATTATGAGCTTAGCAATTGGAACTGGAAGCATGATAACAATTACAACAGAAGGTTCAGATGCAGAAGAGGCTTTAGAAGCATTAGCTGCATATGTACAATAAGAAGCTATCGCGTATATGCGATAGCTTTTTGTTTTTGCGGTTTACTTAAAGGGAGTTTTCGGGATAGGGGGTATGTAGGTGGTTTGTCCTTGTCGTAGATTGTCGGTAAATCGATATGTTGTGTCGAACCGTTGATATATTAAAAAAATCGTTGATATAATTTAAGTTTTGTTCGATATAATTGAAAAATCGTTGATATATTTAGAGGGATACTGGATGGGGTATGTGAGCGGGGAACAATATATAAAAGAAGCGCCCAATTATAGGGCGCTTCCACTTTTAGTTATATCCAGCTCCAGCGGCTAGAATCTCCGGTCGCTTCGCCCCTTCATTCGAGGCAAAAAGCGCCTCGGAATCAGGGGCTCCATCGCCCTGCGATTCTAAACGAGCCGCTTTCGCTTTAAATCTATCTAGCTCCAGCGGCTAGAATCTCCGGTTGTTTCGCTTTTACATTCGAGGCAAAAAGCGCCTCGGATGTAAAAGCTCCAACACCCTGCGATTCTGAACGAGCCGCTTCCGCTTTTAAGTATTAACGATTTGTAAAGATCTTATCGATTAAACCGTATTCTAAAGCTTTTTCTGCTGTCATGAAGTTGTCGCGGTCTGTGTCGCGTTGTAGTACTTCAAGTGGTTGACCAGTGCGGTCAGCAAGAATTTGATTTAGTTTTTCACGTAAGAATAGGATACGTTTTGCAGCGATTTCGATTTCAGTCGCTTGACCTTGTGCTCCACCAAGTGGTTGGTGAATCATTACTTCACTGTTTGGAAGTGCATAACGTTTTCCTTTTTCACCTGCTGCAAGTAAGAAGGCACCCATAGATGCTGCCATACCGATACAGATTGTTGATACTTGTGGTTTAATAAACTGCATTGTATCATAGATTGCCATACCCGCTGTGATAGAACCACCAGGGCTGTTGATGTAGATGTGAATATCTTTTTCTGGATCTTGAGATTCCAAGAATAAAAGCTGGGAAACGATTGAGTTAGCTACGTTGTCATCAATTGCACTACCAAGCATAATGATGCGGTCTTTTAATAGTCGAGAGTAAATATCGTAAGCGCGTTCTCCACGATTTGTTTGTTCAATTACTGTAGGAATTAAATTCATCTGTTATTTCCTCCTTCTAAAGCTTTCTTAGTCTTATAATACAATTATGGTCAATAAAGGTCAAACGAAACCACTTTAAATCAAAAAAATATGTAGTTGTACCATGAAATATTCGCTATGTTTTCGAAATTCCCTGCTTATGTATCTTCAACATCATAACCGAATTACATAAATTTAAACGTTATGAAAACTGGAGAAAAAAAGAAAAGAACGCCTTTTAACTGAAGCGTTCTTTCGATAATTAGTCTTTTAAAAGATAGGTTACTTTATTTAAAATCTTTTCGATTTGTTTCGCGTTTTTACTATACATTTCGCTTGCTGATTTCGACTTTGTTTCTAAGGAAAATAGTTCAAGATCAGCATGACATTTTTTTAAAGATGCTAATAATAAAGGTTTGTTTTGAGGAGAAGGCATTTGGAGTTTGTCATTGTAAATGTCGATAGTAAGTTGTCCGTATGAATCCACTTGACCGAGAAAGACATTTTCAATAACAACACCGAGTTTTTCTAATTCTGAATGTAGCCAAGCGCGGTTATGTCCGCTTGCTGAAAGAGGTTCATCTAGTACATTTCCATCCATAATAACAGTTTGTGGTTCTTTCTCGTTTGGTACTTTTAAACCGATGTCTTTTGCAGTAAGTGGCTGAGAATCTTTCTTTAATAATACATTTAATTCTCCGCTCGGTTCTAAGACAGCAAATTCGACTTCAGCTATACTAAATGCACCATTTCCTCTAAGAAGTTCGAGTAACTCATCACTAGTATATTTTTCTTTCTTTAAATTATCCTCAAGTACTTTGCCATCTTTTATTAACACTGTAGATTTTCCTTCAAAAAAGTCTCTAGCAGTTTTGTTTTTTAAGGAAAGAATGCCAACGAAAAAAGGTACTGAGGCGAAAATAAGTATAGCGAAGACGCCATGGAAAAACTTTTGGTCAAGCCCTGTAGATATTTGAGCGGCGATATCACCGATTGTCATTCCTGCTATGTATTCGAAAAAGGAAAGCTGAGAAATTTGCCTTTTTCCTAAGCACTTTGTGATAGTGAATAAAATGATTAATATGAATACAGAGCGAATAATGACAAGTGTCCATTCCGGCAGGTGAGACATAGTCATTTCCTCCAGTCTACTTAAAACCCTTTATATTGAGGTTCTTCACGTTCCAATACTGAAACTCTATTTTGTAAATCAGCGATGATACTGTCCATTTCTAACATACATTCATGAAATATGCGTTTAGCTTCATCGTCTGTAGAATTTAGCGAAAGGGAACTTAAGCTTGCTTGAGCTCCTCTTACACTAGCAAGGCAAGTTTTAACGTTAGCGATAACAGTCATACAAACACTCCTTATCCTTTCGGTTTGAATAACAATGCTCCAATGAAGCCGAAAATAATAGCTGCGGATACGCCGGCGCTCGTTACTTTAAACATGCCTGTGATAACACCAACGATGCCATGTTTTGCAGCTTCTTCCATTGCGCCATGAACGAGAGCATTACCAAAGCTTGTAATAGGCACAGTTGCACCAGCTCCAGCGAAATCAATTAATGGTTCATACAAATTGAATCCATCTAATATAGCTCCGGCAACAACGAGTGTTGCCATTGTATGAGCTGGTGTAAGTTTTACAACATCAAACATAAGTTGTCCGATTACACATATGAGTCCGCCAATGACGAAAGCCCAGAAAAAAATCATTGCGTTGCACCTCCAAATTCAATCGAAACGGCGTGAGCGATACACGGAATCGTTTCTTCTTGTTGGAATGTAAGTGGAGATAGTAAAGCGCCTGTCGCAACGACAAGTATTTTTTTGAACTCTCCTCTTTTCATTCGGTTTAATAAATGACCATAAACGACTGTTGCGGAACATCCTGGTCCACTAGCACCAGCTATGACAGGCTGTCCTTCTCTATAAATGAGTAGCCCGCAATCTTGAAACTGTTCGCTCGTTACTTTTGTTCCGTGTTTATGTAGTAAGTCATAAGCAATTTCACGGCCTACATGTCCGAGATCGCCTGTTACAATTAAATCGTAGTAAGAGGCATCAATTTGACGTTCACGTAAATGAGCTTCAATTGTATCGACGGCAGCTGGAGCCATTGCGCCTCCCATATTAAACGGATCCGTTAATCCCATATCAACCACTCGTCCGATTGTTGCAGAGGTTACTCTTGGACCGTGCCCAGTATCACTTAAAATAGCGGCTCCGGCTCCAGTTACTGTCCATTGTGCAGTAGGTGGCTTTTGTCCGCCGTATTCGGTAGGGTAGCGGAACTGTTTTTCTACAGCTGTATTATGACTGGATGCACCAGTTAATAAATATTTTGCGCCTTTTGCATTTACGATACTTGCTCCAAGTGCTAAACCTTCCATAGAAGTAGAACAAGCCCCGAATAGCCCGAGATAAGGAGTGCCCAGTGTACGGCAAGCAAAGCTTGTAGGGGTAATTTGATTAATTAAATCTCCTGCAAGTACGAATTGAATATCATCTTTACGAAGTTTTGCTTTTTCAGTTGCGCGACTACAAGCTTCTTCGAATAAAATTTTATGTGCTTTTTCATAGGAATCTTGTCCGAGCCATAAATCTTCATGAAGAATATCGAAGTCTTCTGGGATTTTCCCTTTTGCTTCAAATGGCCCCCCAACGACTCCTGTCGAAATAATAACTGGTTTGTTTTCAAATACCCACGTTCGGTGCCCTTGTAACATTTATAGCCCTCCCCATTGAACGAGAATCGTTTTAATAAGTGCGATGACGAAAGCAGAAAATACACCAAATAAAATAACAGAACCAGCTAATTTGAACATGTTACCACCAACGCCGAGTACAAATCCTTCCGTTCGGTGTTCGATACATGCGGCAATAACAGAGTTACCAAATCCAGTAACAGGTACAGCTGTACCAGCACCGGCAAACTGCCCAAAACGATCGTATATACCAAATCCAGTTAGTAACATAGAAATAAAAATAAGAGTTGCGACGGTTGGATTTCCTGCCGAACGTTCAGTGAAATCGAAATAAGTAATATAAAAAGTAGAGATTAGTTGTCCTATGAAGCAAATAAAACCACCGACGAAAAAGGCTTTTATACAATTTTTTAAGACAGGTCGTTTCGGTTCGCGTTCTTGTTCGAATTTTTTATACTCCTGTTGTACAGGGGTTAAGTTTTTATCTTTACTAGACATTGCAATCCTTCCTTTTCTTTTAAAAAGCGTTAAGTGTTAGACTCCATTTTTTTGCCGATGAATTTTAATTGCTTATTAATTTCATCTTTAGATACTTCTTTTTTCTTAATTTTGTTTTCAAGTTTTTCGAGTAACATAAAGATTTTTTTATCTGTACTTACACGAACATCGAAAGTGGGGTATTCATCACTTAATTGCTTTTGAAGTTTGCTGCGCAGCGGTTTTAATCCAAACCTTTCGTGATGCTCAGGTGTAACTGCTATGTAGAGATCTAAATTTGAATTCACTGCTGTGCTTTTTATAATTTCATCCATAGCGAGAGCTCTTTTCTTCGCTCCTTGTGATATAGATTGATTAAAGGATTCCGTACTCGTCTTTGTTAACTTTGGACCTTTTTCTTTCTCCGTTCGTTTTGCTTCTTCTTTCACTTTTTTATCTAAAGGACTATTATTACATCCGGTAAAAGAGCTAAATAGAAGTGCAAATAATGCGGTTATGAGGCCGAGTTTTCGCATAATTATCATTCCATTTCTATTGCAATATGTAATGTGATAGAAAAAGGATGACTGCATATCATCCTTTTTCTATTTCACAGCAAGACGGATGCGTTATTGCTGTGAGTATTGTGGTTCTTCTTGTTGGACTTCTTCAACGCGTGGGTTTAAAGAATCGATAATCGTTTGTGTTTGCTGCGCAGCTGTTTGGAAAAGTTGCTTAGCTTGTTGGTTATCCGTATCAAGAGCGAATCCCTCTAAGCTAGCTTGTGCACTTTTTAATCCAGAAACAGTTTGCTTTAATTTTGTAATTACAGTCATTGAATGAAGCCCCCTTTGGAATATCAATTCATAGGTTATAATTTGTGAGTTGGGGTGAATTTATGATTGGAAAATTTAGGGGTGGAATAGATTTTATATGATTTTAGCTAAGATGCATAAGGTATTACGGGGATATTTTTATTGATTTAGATGGATTTTATTGCTATTATTATGAGAAGAAAATGAAGTGTTTTCTATAATCATGCGCCCATAGCTCAGTCGGATAGAGCGGTGGTTTCCGGTACCACGTCTGCCGGGGGTTCGAATCCCTCTGGGCGCGTCAAAAAGTCCTAACTTACGTTTTGTAGGTTAGGACTTTTTTTATTTCCCTCTTGTTATATCTAGTAATAAGATTTACTATTAGTACTTGATAATAATTTTTGACCTTAATATTTTCTTTCAATATTATTCAAATTTCGGTTGTAAGTTGTAAATCTCATTAATACATATAAATTAATAATATTTTGGAATGGGTGTCTGCGTGAGGATTCTCCTTTTACCAAACTTATTGTACAATAGAAACAAGGGGGAGATTAGTTTGAAGGCAAGTCTTTTACAAGAACAAAGCTTACGTTTGGCAATGACACAAGAGTTAAGGCAAGCGATTACAATGCTCCAGTATAATGTACAAGAATTATCGGAGTTTTTGTATGAGCAATCGTTAGAGAATCCCCTTATTGAGTTAGGTGGTTTTGAGAGGGAGAAGAAAAAGAGCTCTAACAACAGTAAAAGTACCAGCAAACAAGTCGAGAATCAGATGGAAATCTACAGTGTGGATTCTACAACGATTCAGCAACATTTATTAAATCAAATACAGTATTATAAAATAGATGAAGAAGAGCGGAAAGTGGCTTCTTTCATTATTATGAACATGGATGGAAACGGGTATTTACAAGAAACGAATGAAGAGTTAGCAGAGCTCCTTTCTGCACATATTCATGTAGTTGACCGCTCTGTAGAGCTTGTCCAATCACTGGAGCCAGCAGGGGTAGGGGCGCGTAATATTCAGGAATGTTTAACCTTACAATTGAAGCGCTTACAAAGACGTAATGGATTAGCAGAAGAGGTTGTAGAAGATCATTTCGCTTATTTTGTGAAGAAAGATTGGCGAAAGCTCGTTCAAGTGTTGAAGTGTAGCAATGAAGAATTGCAGAGTGCAGTAAATTGTATAACGTCATTACAACCAAAACCAGGTCTTGCATTTTCTTCAGATAAGCCACTTTATATTGTGCCTGATATGGCAGTAAAAAAAGAAGATGATCGCCTCGTTTTGCAAATGAATGAGAGAAATATGCCGAGAATTGAAATTCATTCTGAGTATAGTGCGCTTCTTAATAATAGTGAAAGTGAAGTAGCATCTTACGTGTCAGAAAAGTATCAGCATGTGCAGTGGATTATGCGCAGTTTGAAGCAGAGAAAACAGACATTGCTGCAAGTAATGACTATTATTATGGAAAAACAACGTGATTTCTTCTGGAAAGGTCCAGAGTATTTAAGACCGCTCGCTTTAAAAGAGGTAGCAGAAGAGTTAAGTGTGCATGAATCGACAATTAGTCGTGCGACGCGAAATAAATATGTGCAAACACCACACGGTTTATTTGAGATGAAATCGTTCTTTAGCAATGCCGTTTCGACGACTGAAGATGAAGCAGTTTCTACAAAACGTGTAAAACAATTTATTCAAACGCTTATTGGGGCAGAGGATAAGAAAAAGCCACTTTCAGATCAAAAGATTTCAAAATTATTAGAAGAAGAGCATGAAATTGTTATTTCTCGAAGAACAGTGGCGAAGTATAGAGAGCAAATGCATATCCCAGCTTCGTCATTAAGAAAAACGATTGGATAGGTGAAGAAGATGAAAGTTGTACTGTATACCAAAAAAGATTGTGGCCTTTGCGTGAAGGCGAAACAAGTTTTACAGGAAGTACAATGTGAATATTCTTTTCAAATCGAGGAAATAGATATATATGAAGATAATGACCTTTTAGAAAAATATCATTTAATGATTCCGGTTGTAGAAATGGACGGAAAACAAGTAGAATATGGTAACATTCACAAAGGTGTCATAATAAACTATATAAAGAATGCAGTTAAGAGTTGAATAAGTTTCTATCTCCTGTTACAATAATACACGTAGCAGGGATTATTTTTTTAACCTATGTGGGACACAAAATGTCACTACGGGACGTAAAGTGACCACGAGGGGAAATGAACCGATGTAGTGAGGAGAAAAGATATGCGCTCATGGATTCAGAACACAAAAAAATTATTACCTGATCTGCTACCTGTTATGCAAACGAGAATGCAAATTCTTCAATACATTAGGCTCATGCAGCCGATTGGAAGAAGAAACTTATCAGCAAGTCTCGGTATGACAGAACGAGTATTGCGAAGTGAAGTACAAGTTTTGAAAGAACAAAACTTAGTTCACGTCGCTTCTTCTGGAATGACTTTGACAGAAGAAGGAACAGCTTTAGTTCTTGCTTTGGAAGACTTTATGAAAGAAATTTCCGGGTTAAAGGTTTTAGAAAAGCAACTTAAGGAAACATTAGACTTGGATGAAGTTTTCGTTGTCCCTGGCGATAGTGATGAATCACCTTGGGTCAAACTGGAGATGGGCCGTGCTTGTGTGACTTGTATAAAAGACCGTCTGACAGCGAATAATATCGTTGCTGTGGCTGGAGGAACTACGCTAGCTGCTGCTGCGGACATGATGCAACTTGATTGCAAAGATTTACATATGCTATTTGTCCCAGCACGTGGTGGAATTGGAGAAGGCGTCGAGTTAGAAGCCAATACCATTTGTGCCAAGATGGCGCAAAATACGATGAGTAATTATCGCTTATTGTATGTTCCAGACCATGTTAGCAGCGAAGCATATGCGTCTATTGTGACAGAGCCTTCCGTGAAAGAAGTTCTTGAGTTGATTCGATCTTCCAATATCGTCATTCATGGAATAGGTGATGCGTTAACAATGGCACGTCGCAGAAGTACTTCAGAAGCAGATTGGTTAAAGATTCAGGCAAGCGAAGCAGTTGGCGAAGCTTTCGGTTACTACTTTAATGAAGAAGGAAATGTTGTTCATAAAGTAAGAACAGTTGGTATGCAACTAGAGGACTTACAAAATGTATCTCACGTTGTTGCAGTCGCTGGAGGTTCTTCAAAGGCAAAAGCAATACAGGCTGTAATTAAACAAGGGCACACTTCAATTCTAATTACAGATGAAGGTGCAGCAAAACAGTTAACAAAGGGTTTTACCCTTTAATATAATCCCCCAAGGAGGAAATTCAAATGACTAAAATTGGTATTAATGGATTTGGACGTATCGGACGTAACGTATTCCGCGCAGCTCTTAACAACTCTGAGGTAGAAGTAGTAGCAATCAACGACTTAACAGATGCTAAAACATTAGCTCACCTTTTAAAATATGACACAGTTCACGGAACTTTAAATGCAGAAGTATCTGCTAACGAAAACAGCATCGTTGTTAACGGTAAAGAAATTAAAGTTATCGCTGAGCGTGACCCAGCTCAATTACCATGGAGCGACTACGGAGTAGAAGTAGTAGTAGAATCTACTGGCCGTTTCACTAAAAAATCAGATGCTGAGAAACACTTAGGTGGATCAGTTAAGAAAGTTATCATCTCAGCTCCAGCTTCTGACGAAGATATCACTGTAGTTATGGGTGTTAACCACGAACAATACGATGCAGCTAACCACAACGTAGTATCTAACGCTTCTTGTACTACAAACTGTCTAGCTCCATTCGCTAAAGTATTAAACGAAAAATTCGGCGTAAAACGCGGAATGATGACAACAATTCACTCTTACACTAACGACCAACAAATCTTAGACTTACCACACAAAGATTTACGTCGTGCTCGTGCAGCAGCTGAAAACATGATCCCAACATCTACTGGTGCAGCTAAAGCTGTAGCATTAGTATTACCAGAACTTAAAGGTAAATTAAACGGTGGCGCTGTACGTGTTCCAACTGCTAACGTTTCTCTAGTTGACTTAGTTGTTGAACTTGACAAAGAAGTAACAGTTGAAGAAGTAAATGCAGCATTCAAAGCAGCAGCTGAAGGCGAATTAAAAGGTATCCTTGGATACAGCGAAGAGCCATTAGTATCTATCGACTATAACGGATGTACAGCTTCTTCTACAATCGATGCATTATCTACAATGGTAATGGAAGGTAACATGGTTAAAGTACTTTCTTGGTACGATAACGAAACTGGTTACTCTAACCGCGTAGTAGACCTAGCAGCTTACATGACTTCAAAAGGTCTTTAATTCTTAATTATATAAGTTATCAATGACAAAACGAGGGAGAGGGTTTGTTCCCTCTCTCTCTTCTTTCGTTTTAAAAGCAAATGTGTTAAGCTTTTGAGTGGGTTTTGTCAATCCTAACTAGTAGTCGGAGGGAAATCCAATGAACAAAAAATCAATTCGTGACGTAGATTTAAAAGGTAAGCGTGTATTTTGCCGCGTTGATTTCAACGTACCTATGAAAGAAGGCAAAATTACAGATGAAACTCGTATCCGTGCAGCTCTTCCTACAATTCAATATTTAGTAGAGCAAGGTGCGAAAGTTATTTTAGCAAGTCACTTAGGCCGTCCAAAAGGTCAAGTAGTAGAAGAAATGCGTTTAACTCCAGTAGCAGCACGTTTAGGCGAGCTTCTTGGTAAAGACGTTAAAAAAGCGGACGAAGCATTCGGACCAGTTGCACAAGAAATGGTTGCAGCAATGAACGAAGGCGACGTATTAGTTCTTGAAAACGTACGTTTCTATGCGGGCGAAGAAAAGAACGATGCAGAACTTGCGAAAGAATTTGCAGCACTTGCTGACATCTTCGTAAACGATGCATTCGGTGCAGCTCACCGTGCTCACGCTTCTACAGCAGGTATCGCAGACTACCTACCAGCAGTATCTGGTCTATTAATGGAAAAAGAGTTAGATGTACTTGGTAAAGCACTTTCTAACCCAGAACGTCCATTTACAGCTATCATCGGTGGTGCGAAAGTAAAAGATAAAATCGGTGTAATTCGTCATCTATTAGACAAAGTAGATAACTTAATCATCGGTGGTGGACTTGCTTACACATTCGTTAAAGCTTTAGGTCATGAAATTGGTCTATCTCTATGTGAAGACGACAAGATCGAACTAGCTAAAGAATTTATGCAACTTGCAAAAGAAAAAGGCGTAAACTTCTACATGCCAGTTGATGTTGTAATCACTGAGGAATTCTCTGAAACTGCAACAACTAAAATCGTTGGTATCGACTCTATCCCTTCTAACTGGGAAGGCGTGGACATCGGTCCTAAAACACGTGAAATTTATGCAGATGTAATTAAAAATTCTAAGCTTGTTGTATGGAATGGACCAATGGGTGTATTCGAAATGACTCCATTCGCAGAAGGTACAAAAGCAGTAGGACAAGCATTAGCAGATGCAGAAGATACATACTCTGTTATCGGCGGTGGTGACTCTGCAGCAGCTGTTGAAAAATTCGGTATGGCTGATAAAATGAGCCACATTTCTACTGGCGGCGGTGCGTCATTAGAATTCATGGAAGGTAAAGAGCTTCCAGGTGTAGTTTGTCTTAACGACAAATAAGTAGCAGCCAAAGAAAAAGGACGGTGCAAAGCATGCGTAAACCAATTATCGCAGGTAACTGGAAAATGAATAAAACTCTATCAGAAGCAGTTAGCTTCGTAGAGGAAGTTAAAGGTCAAATCCCAGCAGCTTCAGCTGTTGATGCAGTAGTTTGCTCTCCAGCTCTATTCTTAGAGCGCCTTGTAGCAGCAACTGAAGGAACTGACTTACAAGTAGGTGCACAAAACATGCACTTCGAAAAAAATGGTGCATTCACTGGCGAAATTAGCCCAGTAGCACTTAGCGACTTAAAAGTTGGCTATGTAGTACTTGGCCACTCTGAGCGTCGTGAAATGTTTGCTGAAACAGATGAGTCAGTAAACAAAAAGACTATCGCAGCATTTGAACATGGTTTAACACCAATCGTATGTTGTGGTGAGACTTTAGAAGAGCGCGAAAGCGGAAAAACATTTGATCTAGTAGCAGGTCAAGTGACAAAAGCACTTGCAGGTTTAACAGAAGAGCAAGTTAAAGCAACTGTTATCGCTTATGAGCCAATCTGGGCTATCGGTACAGGTAAATCTTCTTCTTCTGCAGATGCAAACGAAGTATGTGCGCACATCCGTAAAGTTGTTGCAGAAGCTGTTTCTCCAGAAGCTGCAGAAGCTGTTCGTATCCAATACGGCGGTAGCGTAAAACCAGAAAACATTAAAGAGTATATGGCACAATCTGACATCGACGGCGCTTTAGTTGGCGGTGCTAGCTTAGAGCCTGCTTCGTTCTTAGGTCTTCTGGGGGCGGTAAAATGAGAAAGCCAACAGCTTTAATCATTCTTGACGGTTTCGGACTTCGTGAAGAAACTTACGGGAATGCTGTAGCACAAGCTAAGAAACCTAATTTTGATGGTTACTGGAATAAATTCCCTCACACAACGCTTACAGCTTGTGGCGAGGCAGTAGGTCTTCCAGAAGGTCAAATGGGTAACTCTGAGGTTGGTCACTTAAATATTGGTGCTGGCCGCATTGTATATCAAAGCTTAACACGCGTTAACGTTGCAATTCGTGAAGGTGAGTTCGATAAGAACGAAACGTTCCAAAGTGCAATTAAAAGCGTAAAAGAAAAAGGTACTGCACTTCATTTATTCGGTTTACTTTCTGACGGTGGTGTGCACAGTCACATGAATCACATGTTTGCTCTTCTTCGCTTAGCAGCTAAAGAAGGCGTTGAGAAAGTATACATTCATGCATTCTTAGATGGCCGCGATGTTGGACCAAAAACAGCACAAAGCTATATCGATGCAACAAATGAAGTAATTAAAGAAACAGGAGTAGGACAATTCGCGACTATCTCTGGTCGTTATTACTCTATGGACCGTGACAAGCGTTGGGATCGCGTAGAAAAATGTTACCGTGCTATGGTGAATGGTGAAGGCCCTACTTATAAATCAGCAGAAGAGTGTGTAGAAGACTCTTATGCGAACGGTATCTATGATGAATTCGTATTGCCGTCTGTAATTGTTAACGAAGATAACACGCCAGTTGCAACAATCAATGATGATGATGCAGTTATCTTCTATAACTTCCGTCCAGACCGTGCAATTCAAATTGCTCGTGTATTTACAAACGAAGACTTCCGTGAGTTCGATCGTGGTGAAAAAGTACCTCACATTCCAGAATTCGTATGTATGACACACTTCAGTGAAACTGTAGATGGTTACGTGGCATTCAAGCCAATGAACCTTGATAACACTTTAGGTGAAGTTGTTGCGCAAGCGGGATTAAAGCAACTTCGCATCGCGGAAACTGAAAAGTATCCGCACGTTACATTCTTCTTTAGCGGTGGTCGTGAGGCTGAATTCCCAGGAGAAGAGCGTATCTTAATTAACTCACCGAAGGTTGCAACGTATGACTTGAAACCTGAAATGAGCATTTACGAAGTAACGGACGCTTTAGTAAATGAAATCGAAAATGATAAACATGATGTTATCATTCTTAACTTTGCGAACTGTGATATGGTTGGCCATTCTGGGATGATGGAACCAACAATTAAAGCAGTAGAAGCAACTGACGAATGTTTAGGAAAAGTTGTAGAAGCGATTCTTGCAAAAGATGGTGTAGCACTTATTACTGCTGACCATGGTAATGCGGATGAAGAATTAACTTCTGAAGGAGAGCCAATGACAGCTCATACAACTAACCCGGTTCCTTTCATCGTTACTAAGAACGACGTAGAATTACGTGAAGATGGTATCTTAGGTGATATCGCTCCAACAATGCTTACACTTCTTGGTGTTGAGCAACCGAAAGAAATGACAGGTAAAACAATTATTAAATAATTTGCTTATATAAAAAGGAGAGAATTTATTATGTCAACAATTATTGATGTTTATGCTCGCGAAGTCCTTGACTCTCGTGGTAACCCAACTGTAGAAGTAGAAGTTTACACAGAAAGCGGCGCTTTCGGACGCGCTATCGTACCAAGTGGTGCATCTACTGGTGAGCACGAAGCTGTAGAATTACGTGACGGTGACAAATCTCGTTACCTTGGTAAAGGTGTTGTTAACGCAGTAAACAACGTTAACGAAATTATCGCTCCAGAAATCGCTGGTTTCGATGTAACTGACCAAGCTGGTATCGACCGCGCTATGATCGAATTAGATGGCACTCCAAACAAAGGTAAACTAGGCGCTAACGCTATCCTTGGTGTATCTATGGCAGTAGCTCACGCAGCAGCTGACTTCGTAGGTCTTCCATTATACCGTTACCTTGGTGGATTCAATGCAAAACAATTACCAACTCCAATGATGAACATCATCAACGGTGGTTCTCACGCTGATAACAACGTTGACTTCCAAGAGTTCATGATCTTACCAGTTGGTGCTCCAACATTCAAAGAATCAATCCGTATGGGTGCTGAAGTATTCCATGCACTTAAAGCTGTATTACATGACAAAGGTCTTAACACTGCAGTAGGTGACGAAGGTGGATTCGCTCCAAACCTTGGTTCTAACCGTGAAGCTTTAGAAGTAATCATCGAAGCTATTGAAAAAGCTGGTTACAAAGCTGGCGAGAACGTATTCTTAGGAATGGACGTTGCTTCTTCTGAGTTCTACAACAAAGAAACTGGTAAATATGACCTTGCAGGCGAAGGCCGTACTGGCTTAACTTCTGCAGAAATGGTTGATTTCTATGAAGAGCTTTGCAAAGACTTCCCAATCATCTCTATCGAAGATGGTTTAGACGAAAACGACTGGGATGGTCACAAATTATTAACTGAGCGTATCGGTGATAAAGTACAATTAGTTGGTGATGATTTATTCGTAACTAACACTCAAAAACTTGCTGAAGGTATCGAAAAAGGTATCTCTAACTCAATCTTAATTAAAGTTAACCAAATCGGTACTTTAACTGAGACTTTCGAAGCTATCGAAATGGCTAAACGTGCTGGTTACACAGCAGTTGTATCTCACCGTTCTGGTGAAACTGAAGATGCTACCATCGCTGACATCGCAGTTGCAACTAACGCTGGCCAAATCAAAACTGGTTCTATGAGCCGTACTGACCGTATTGCTAAGTACAACCAATTATTACGCATCGAAGACGAACTAGGCGAAATCGCTGTTTACGATGGTATCAAATCTTTCTATAACATCAAACGATAATTGTAGAAAATAAACGACAGACCGTGAGAAATCACGGTCTGTTTTTTTATGCTAAAATTGTTCACCCGTCATAAGTGACATGAAATGTTTGAAGAAGCGGTTATAGTCAAAATCAATTGCAATTTGATGAACCGGCCAATCAATAAATGGCTTCTGGTTCACTAGAGAGCGAAATTCCCCTATGCTTGCTCCTTGTGCAGAGGATTCTGTCATGACAACAATAGGTGATTTATGATACGTGAACATAGAGTTATCAAATAAAGCGAGTATTGGCATTGTGTCATGGAAGGGGCTCCCCTTTAAATGTGGTAGGGCGTCTTTATAATATCCGTAGTAATAATGATCAAATAACGGTTTGACAAGTGGAGCTTTTCCTTTTACCTCAATGTATTCTGCCATTTCTGGTGTAATGATGGAGTATTGAGTGACGTTTAATGGGTATATGTACATGTTAACTGCGGATTGAAGGACTATATTAGCGGCAGTAGGATCGCCATAAAAGTTTGCTTCGGAAATAGGGGTAACATTACCAGGATGTAAAAAGGTACCGCCCATTACGTAGTAAGATTTAATTTGTTTCATTAACTGTTTGCACATGATAAACAAAATTGCTAGGGAGGTAAGTCTTCCTAAACTCACAATGATTAATTCATCTTTATACTGTTCAATAAGAGGAATGACTTCAAAAAAATTCTCCATTTCTCCGTTAGTCACATTCACCTTTGGAATAATTGGACCGAGCCCCTGTTTCCCATGTACATCCGTAAAAAACGCAGGTGGGGCACCAGTAAGGGGACGTTCTGAACCACCGAATATCTTGATATTTCTATTCTTTGTTTCGTTATTAAAAAAATGAGCATTTTCTACGGCCGTTTTTTTTGGAACATTGCCGTAATCAGCAACGATACCGACGATTTCTATTTCATCGATAAAGAATGCTAAGAGGAGAGCCATCGTATCATCAATCCCAGGATCACAAAAAATGAGAACTTTTTTGGGCATATGTTCACCACCTATCTTGTTTATCCCGTACAAATCCGCTTGGTGAGGGCTAATAATTAATGGGGATGAGGAAAACCTCAATGATTAAAGTTTCACTTTATATATATGTAAGTTTAAGGATAAAAAGATTATTTTATTGAAATAATAGTCTTTTAAATTCAGAAAATAAAAACTTTTTATATTAGGTCAATGTTTTTGACATAATTTTTGTTTAGAAATGCAGTCATATCAAGGTTGTAAGCGTATAACATAGGCTGTTTTTGCTGTCAAGTTGATAAATTGCAGCTTTTTACAATTTATACTATGATAAAGATATTAACAGAAGATCGTATAAACATGAGGGATGATGAACATGAAATTTACAAAGATTCTTGTCCAAATTGCTGCTCTTTACGTGTTTTATATGGTTGGAACTTGGGTGCAAGAAATGTTAAATATTCCGATTCCAGGAAGTTTGATTGGAATGTTCCTCTTACTTGTTTTACTTAGCCTAAAAGTTCTTCCAGTGAAATGGTTCGATTTAGGAGCAGAAACACTCGTTGCTATTATGCCGTTTTTATTAATTCCGCCAACGCTTGGCCTAATGAATTACGGTGCTTTTTTTATGAGTAAAGGAATTTCTCTTTTCATTACAGTTGTAGCGAGTACATTTTTAATTATTATTGTCGCAGGACATACAGGACAATATCTTGCGAATAGGAAGGAAAGAGAGTCGCGATGAGCCAAATATTAATCGGAATTGGTTGGGTTCTTTTTACGGTGCTATTATATCAATTATCTAAAAAAATCTATAAATTATTTCCAACACCATTCACCATCCCAATGCTTGTAGCAACAGGATTAATGGCTTTCCTATTTATCGTGCTTGATATACCATATCAACATTATATGGAAAGTGGTGGTGGCTGGATTGCAAAGTTACTTGGACCCGGTGTTGTAGCATTTGCAATTCCTCTTTATAAACAACGTCATGTTCTGCAAAAATATATTGTACCGATTGCTGGTGGCGTATTAGTAGGTACAACAGTTGCAATCGCTAGTGATTTTGCCATTGCTTCACTTATGGGAACAGATAAAAGCTTAATCTTATCCTCTTTACCAAAATCGGTGACAATGCCAGTTGCGATGAGCGTTTCTGAACAAGTTGGTGGTGTACCTTCCTTAACAGCAGCTTTCGTTGTTATCGCGGGTATTACTGGAACCATTACAGGACCTCTTTTATTAAAATGGAGCCGTGTTACAAACTCAGTTGGTAAAGGTATCGGATTTGGATGTGCGTCTCATATTATGGGTGTTATGAGAGCGATGAAAAATAACGAACATGAAGGTGTTATTGGATCGGTAACAATGACATTAACAGCAATTTTGACATGTTTACTTGGACCGTTATTTGCAATGATGTTTATGTAATAGAAGAAAAGCGAGAGCGACTCTATAGCTCTCGCTTTTCTATAGGATTTATGCTACAGTTACAATAACTGAATCTTTGTAGGAGGTACGCCAAGTGCATACGTTATTATCAGTTTTACTTATTATTGTATCGATTTTAATGATTGTTATGGTACTTATGCAATCTAGTAATAGCTCAGGCCTTTCAGGTGCAATTTCAGGCGGTGCAGAGCAATTATTTGGTAAGCAAAAAGCACGTGGAATTGAAGCGGTATTAAACCGTATTACAATTGTTTTAGCTGTATTGTTCTTTGTATTAACAATTGCTGTTACGTACTTAAACTTATAGAATTGAAAGAAGAAGCGTTAGTAAGATGTACTAATGGTTCTTCTTTTTTTGTTTTACCATTTGAAAGATGTTTCTAATTAGATTATAGAAATATAAATATGGTACACTAGATATAGAAAGAATACGACTAGATTACAGAAGAGAAAGAGGAGAAGTACATGATGAAATTAGCATCTCCGAAACCATTTACATTTGAGGGTGGAGACCGCGCTGTTTTATTACTACATGGATTCACAGGGAACTCAGCTGATGTACGTATGTTAGGGCGTTTCTTAGAAAAGAAAGGCTATACTTGTCATGCGCCAATTTATAAAGGGCACGGTGTACCACCAGAAGAGCTTGTTCATACAGGGCCTGAAGATTGGTGGCAAGATGTAACGGAGGCATATCAGCTTTTAAAAGATAAAGGTTTTGAGAAAATTGCTGTTGTTGGATTGTCACTTGGCGGCATATTTTCTTTAAAATTAGGTTATACAGTACCTGTTTTAGGTGTGGTACCAATGTGTGCACCGATGTATATTAAGAGCGAAGAAACTATGTACCAAGGTATATTGGCATATGCCCGCGAATATAAAAAACGTGAGCAAAAATCACTAGAACAAATCGAACAAGAAATGTTGGAATTCCAAAAGACACCAATGAATACATTAAAAGCATTACAACAATTAATTGCTGACGTACGTAACAATGTGGATATGATTTATGCGCCAACATTTGTTGTACAAGCGCGTCATGATGAAATGATTAATACAGATAGTGCTAACATTATTTATAACGGTGTAGAATCTACGTTAAAAGACATTAAATGGTATGAAGACTCTACGCATGTCATTACACTTGATAAACAACGTGACGAGCTACATGAGGATGTATATAACTTCTTGGAGCAACTAGATTGGTAAGATCTAGTTGCCTCTTTTTTTCATAAGGAATTTTTTGTGAAAACTGTAAAAATCATAAGGGGAGTATTGAAGTTTCGCTTTATACATCCCCTATCTTTCGGATACACTAAATAATATAAGGTTTTAAAGGAGGTATTTTTGCTTGGAAGAAATCATACAAGAACATATTGATAAGTTGTTATTATTTATGAGAGAAGAAGCGTATAAACCGTTAACGATACAAGAGTTAGAAGAGGCATTTGGAATTGAAGGTTCTGAGGGCTTTAAAGATTTCGTAAAGGCACTTGTAACGATGGAAGAGAAGGGGCTTGTTGTTCGTACACGTAGCAACCGTTACGGTCTTCCTGAAAAGATGAATTTAGTAAGAGGTAAGTTAATTGGACATGCACGTGGCTTTGCTTTCGTTGTACCAGAAGAGAAGAAAACTGGAGACGATGATCTTTTCATCCCGCCTACAGAATTAAACGGTGCACTTCATGGCGATACAGTATTAGCACGCCTTAGTTCTCAATCAAGCGGTTCACGTCAAGAAGGTTCAATTGTACGCATTTTAGAACGTGGCACGAAAGAGCTAGTTGGTACATATACAGAATCGAAAAACTTTGGCTTTGTTATACCTGACAATAAGCGCTGGACAAGTGATATTTTCGTATTGAAAAGTGCGTCAATGGGAGCTGTAGAAGGTCATAAAGTAGTTGTGAAAATTACGAGCTACCCAGAGAATCGTTTAAGCGCAGAAGGTGAAGTTATTCAAATTCTAGGTCATAAAAATGATCCAGGAGTAGATATTTTATCTGTCATTCATAAACATCATTTACCTTTGGCATTCCCTGAGGAAGTGATGGAGCATGCAAACAGTGTACCAGAAACGATTTCAGAAGAAGATTTAAAGGATCGCCGCGATTTACGTGATCAAATGATCGTAACGATTGATGGTGCAGATGCAAAAGATTTAGATGACGCTGTTACAGTAACGAAGCTTGAGAACGGTAACTACAAGCTTGGCGTTCATATTGCGGATGTAAGTCATTACGTTCAAGAAGGTTCTCCAATTGATGTAGAAGCAGCAGAAAGAGCGACGAGTGTGTATCTTGTTGACCGTGTAATTCCGATGATTCCACATCGTCTATCTAACGGTATTTGTTCATTAAATCCGAAAGTAGACCGTCTGACATTATCTTGTGAAATGGAAATCAACAACTTAGGTGATGTTGTTAAACACGAGATTTTCCAAAGTGTGATTAAAACGACAGAGCGTATGACGTATGCTGATGTAAGAAGCATTTTAGAAGATGAGGACGAAGAGTTAATTAAGCGTTATGAGCCGCTCGTACCGATGTTTAAAGAGATGGGCCAATTGGCACAAATTTTACGTGAAAAACGTATGCGCCGTGGTGCAATTGACTTTGACTTTAAAGAAGCGAAAGTATTAGTAGATGAAGAAGGAAAACCGACAGACGTTGTTATGCGCGATCGTTCTGTATCAGAGAAGTTAATTGAAGAATTTATGCTTGTTGCGAATGAAACAGTAGCAGAGCACTTCCACTGGATGAACGTACCGTTTATGTACCGTGTCCATGAAGATCCGAAAGAAGATAAGCTTGAGCGTTTCTTCGAGTTTGTAACGAATTTCGGATATGCGGTAAAAGGACGCGCGAATGAAGTGCACCCTCGCGCGCTACAACAAATTCTTGAAATGGTTCAAGGACAGCCAGAAGAAGTAGTTATTTCAACAGTTATGCTTCGTTCTATGAAGCAAGCTCGTTACGATGCGGATAGTTTAGGACATTTCGGTTTATCAACTGAGTTCTACACACACTTCACATCACCAATTCGTCGTTACCCAGATACAATCGTTCATAGATTAATTCGTGAATACATTATTAATGGTAAAGTCGACAATGAAACACAAGCAAAATGGCGTGAAAAATTACCTCAGATTGCAGAGCATTCTTCTAATATGGAACGCCGTGCTGTTGAAGCAGAGCGTGAAACAGATGAGATGAAAAAAGCAGAGTATATGGTTGATAAGATCGGTGAAGAGTATGACGGTATGATTAGCTCTGTAACAAACTTCGGTTTATTCGTAGAGCTTCCAAATACAATTGAAGGTCTTGTACACGTTAGTTATTTAACGGATGATTACTACCGTTATGACGAGCAGCATTTCGCTATGATTGGAGAACGTACAGGAAACGTATTCCGCATCGGTGACGAAATTACAATTCGCGTTATTAACGTAAACAAAGACGAGCGTGCAATCGACTTTGAAATCGTTGGCATGAAAGGTACACCTCGCCGTAAGTTCAAAGATCGTCCAGTCGTTATCGAGCAGCCAAGAACAGGCAGAAAGAAACGTGGTGGACGTAGTGAGCGTAGCAATGAGCGCGGCGGCGAACGTGGCACAGCAAGAAAATTTGACCGTGGTGGTAAAGGAAAAGGAAGAGGATCTGCATCGGCATCCACATCCGCTAGCCAGCCAGGGAAAAAAGACGGTAACGGCAAGAAGAAAAAAGCATTCTTCGAAAACGTACCAGGATTCAAGAAGAAAAAGAAAAAGCGTAAGTAAGAAAAGGGTGGCTTCGCTTTGATCAAAAGCGGGGCCGTTTTCTTTTTTCTTCGTGGCTTGAGAGCGAGCCACTTTCGCTTTTTGTTGGAATCCAGCTACAGTGGCTAGAATGTTGGGCGGCTTCACTTCTTCCCGAGAGGCAAAGAGCGCCTCAAGGTCAGAAGCTCCATCCACCTCACATTCTGAGCGAGCCACTTTCGCTTTTTATTAACATTTGTTACAATAGTAAAAATAGAGGAGGGACGTTATATGCCAAAGGGTACAGGTAAGGTTATTGCACAAAATAAAAAAGCATTTCATGATTATTTCATCGAAGAAACATACGAAGCAGGGCTTGTCCTTCAAGGAACGGAAATTAAGTCGATTCGCGCTGGACGCGTAAACTTGAAAGATGCGTTTGCACGTGTACATAATGGTGAAGTATGGGTTCATAATATGCACATTAATACGTATGAACAAGGGAATCGTTTCAACCATGATCCACTTCGTACGAGAAAATTACTTCTTCATAAAAAAGAAATTGATAAGCTAGCGGGTGCTGCGAAAGAAACAGGTTACGCATTAGTTCCACTTAGAATTTATTTGAAAAATGGATTTGCGAAAATGGCACTTGGCTTAGCAAAAGGTAAGAAACAATACGATAAACGTCACGATTTAAAAGAGAAAGAAGCTAAACGTGAAATTGCACGCGCGTTCCGTGATCGCCAAAAGATGTAATACAGATATTTACATTTGTAAAATAGAGCACGTATGTTATAATAACTTATGTAAGATTGTTGCACATTGAAAAACAGCTCTTAGTAGCTATCACGATATTTTCTTCGTATGCTCCATTTTTATCATGGGGACGTTACGGATTCGACAGGGATAGTTCGAGCTTAGGTTGCGAGTCGAGGGGATCGGCCTCGTTAAAACGTCAAAGCCTATAATTGGCAAACAAAACAATCTTTCTTTAGCTGCTTAATTGCACTAAAGGTTCCTCCCTCCATCGTCCATGTGGTAGGGTAAGGGACTCAAACTAAGTGGACTACGCCGGAGTTCGCCGTCTGAGGACAAAGGAAGAGAACAACCAGACTAGCAACTTGGAAGCCTGTCGATAGGCCGAAGAGTTCGCGAAATGCTAATATATCGACTACACTCGTAGAAGCTTAAGTGCCGATATTTTTGGACGTGGGTTCGACTCCCACCGTCTCCACCAATACATATTTGGTGGTTTTTTTATTTTATATGATATGAACCATAATTTTGCCAGATTGGCGAGGTTATGGTTCTTTTTGTTTGTGGCAAATTTATGGTTCCAAAAATTGAATACATCTATTGATATAGGATTTGCTATAGGAGGAGCACTACATATCCAACAAGCTAAGAAATTTATTTTTAAAGGTCCATAGAAAGATAAATATGAGAACTAAGCTTATTTATTATTTAGAATAGGAAATTATAATTTCACAGTTTCAATAAGAAAAACCGCAGCAATTGCTGTGGTTTTTCTTATTAACAGGGACCAAGAACGTGTTGTAAATGCTCATAGCATTATACGTTGGGTTTTAAAAAAGGTGTTAGAGTGGTAATTTTTGAATAGATGTTTTACTTTGAGATTTATTATGTAGAACATAAATGAGTTAAACAAAAAGCCTAATAATTACTAGGCTTTTCAATTTATAAACTTGCCAAACAGTATGGAGAAGCAATAAAAGGGAAACCTAATCAATAATTAATGATGATTCAAGGAGGGACAAAATGGAGCATAAAACAAAGGTAACAATTGGAGATTACGTTCAATTTTCATATCGTAAAAATCCTAATTTACAATTAACGGGATATGTAGTAAGTGTTCTACAGAATACAATTGTTGTAGATATTACAGAGATAATGGGAATTGAAGTAGATGATGTTAGGCAAGTAGTAAAACATGGTTGTTATAATAAGGTGGTTCATAAGCTAATAAAAAATAATGTTTCATAAAAAGTGCTCCTTGATTTAGCTAGGAGCACTTTTTATGATGAATTACTAATATTTTTGTTTTGGGACAAGATTATGTTTTTTTCTGCTTATGGTGTAGCTTTAGAATAAAGTTTGATTAAAAAATATTCTTCAATTCTTATTTAACAGCAAATACAAAAACTCCATTTTCCAATCAACTTCATTTGATGTTGGATTCCCAATACAAGCTTCTGTAATCTCATTCGCAGAAGCTTGTATTATTGCGATCATCAATCCTTGAATAGAGTAGCTTTGGGAAATAAATAGATAGTAGTAAATCAATTTTTTATTACACTTACCTTTAAATTTCTGTTTTTTGTAATGCTTGCTTTAATGCACCAATATATTCTTCCTCAGCTCTTTGACTAATTTCAGCATTAGGCACTATCAATTCGAATCCATGGTAGCCACCAGGATAAACATGAAATTCTGTTGGTACTCCAGCTTGCATTAATCTATTTGCATATTCAATTGTTTCGTCGCGGAATAGGTCTATTTCACCCACCATTGTATACGTTGGTGGAAGTCCTGTAAGGTCAGTCGCACGAGCTGGAGCAGCGTATGGGGATACCTCTTCACCATAAACTGAACCTAAATACATTTTCCAGCCAGAGATGTTAGCTTTTCTGTTCCATAATTTTGAATCCGTTATCTCAAAAGCAGAAGGTTTTATATTACGATCATCAATCATTGGGCATAGCGGCATTTGGAATATGATTGAAGGTCCTTTTCTATCTCTTGCTAAAAGAGCAAGGGCTGCTGTAAGTCCACCGCCTGCACTCATTCCGGCAATTGCAATTCGAGAAGAATCGATACTAAGATCTTCCGAATTATTAGAAACCCACTGTAAAGCTGCATAGCAGTCCTCAAGTGGTGCAGGGAATGGATATTCTGGTGCTAATCTATAGTCAACCGAAACCACTATACAGTTGGCTTCCAATACGAACTTTTCACAAAGTTTGTCATCCATTTCGGGTGATCCCACTTGGTAGCCACCACCGTGTATCCAAAGAACCCCAGGTAAAGCTTCTGTTTTTTTAGTTGGCTCATAAATGCGAACTCTAACTTCAGGCGCTCTTTCAGGACCAGGTATAAATCGATTAGATACGGTAACTTTATCATTCGATGATAAAACTGTTGCAGTAAAAGATTCTTTAGCCCATTTTCTATATTGTTGGAAATTTTCCGGGCTATTATCTACTTCTGGTAATACAGAAAACATTTCTCTTAATTCTGGATGAACTCTATTCTTCACTATAAATCCTCCTTTATTTTGAAATCTTTTGTCGCTACCCTAGTTACTTTTTTGCGAAACCAGTCTTCACTGCTCGTACATAATCATTCCAAGCATGAGTAGATATATCAGCATCTGAAGGTAACATTTCAAACCCATGATAAGCTCCAGGGTATAAATGGAACTCAACATCAACACCAGCTTCTGCAAGTTTCGTTACATAGGTTAATGTTTCACTACGGAATGCGTCTAATTGACCAACACATGTGTAGGTGCGTGGTAAATTACGATAGTCTTCTGCTCGAGCAGCCGCTGCATAAGCAGGAATATGATCCGTTCCATGTAATTTTCCTAAATACATTTTCCATCCAGCTTCATTTGTCTTTTGATTCCAAGTAAATCCTTCTTTAATTTCATTCGCAGAAGGCGTATTATTACGATCATCAATCATTGGATAAAGTGGCATTTGGAAACAAATAGAAGGATATTGTCGATCACGAGCTAATAACGTTAATGCTGCTGTTAGTCCGCCACCAGCGCTCGCTCCTGCAACCCCAATTCGATTTGAATCAATATTTAAAGCCTCGGCGTTATCCGCCATCCATTTTAATGCTGCATAACAATCTTCAATTGGAGCTGGATAAGGATGTTCAGGAGCTAAACGGTAATCTACATTAACGACCATACAGTTTGCTTCTTTTGCAAATCTCACACAAAGGATATCATTCTCATCTGCAGCGCCTAAGATATAACCGCCACCATGTATCCATAACAGGGCAGGTAAGGATTGATCATTTGATTTTGGACGATAAATTTTTAATCGCAATGGATTCGCATCAGGCCCCTCAATGATTTCCTCTGTTATCGAAAGTGATTCATCACCAGTAATATCTGGTAAGATTAGTGCGGCTTGTTCTCTCATTGCTGGCAAGTTCTCTGGACGTAACTCAAAATCTGGAATCATTTCTAACGCTGGTAATAACTTTGGATGTACTCGATTCTTCATTTTAAAAGCTCCTTTTTACAGTATTTTTTCTGAAAGGTGAAATATTATTTTAAGCAATTCAATTGTGGCGAAATTATCAAAATTAAAATATAGCCTAGCTATGTTTAGTAATTTATCATAGGCATTAGAGGGAAACGATAATCAAAAATGTGTATATGTTTCAAAATGAGACAAAAGCCTCAAATTGGTTCATTTCTCAATAAACTTCTAACGATATGTAGAAAATATAAACAGTACCAAAATCAGTAATCAAATTCATTCATGACTCTTGTCTTTATACACATATTTTAGCTCATGTTTCCCTTTTCGAGCTTATTGAAAAATTACCTAATGAGGGACGAAGGGTATGCCCAAAAGTTAAAATCTCATACTCTCCCCAGAACGAAATTTTTTTGCATTTTGCTCATGTTTATTGTTTTGGGGTAACTCGTTCTTTTAGTTTGATGGCGATAGGGTAAGCCTCTTATGTAAAAGCATCTTTTATTTATTTTATAAACAAGCTTGCAAGCATTACTGCTGTATCAAGCTGATAAAATAAGTAATATAAAAAATACAAAATTGCTGTAGCCTATTAGTTTAGATGTTAATGCTCAGCAACAATCTCTTGTGTTATCACATACACTACACACGTGGATTGCACAGTGGGGATATGTCGAGTCCATACATAGAAGCCTATAGTTATCAGTATTCGGTGAAGTATTTCTCCTTTGCACAGGAAGTGAGCGTTCTCTCTTCGATATACTAGCCTAATAATCTGTTTTATATGAAGGCACAATGTATGATAAAAAATCTTCATACATTGTGGTAAAAAGATATTGATGGTACGATAGAACTGCCTCATTAAAGGCGAAGTTTTATCATTTTTATAGATAGGTCAGGTGTTTATAGATGAACCAAACCCGTAAATCGGCTCGTCAGAAAATTTTGGACGTGGCTTCTGAGTTATTTTATAACGAAGGCATCCGCGCCGTAGGTGTTGATAAAATTGTGGAAGTATCCGGAGTGAGCAAAGGTACGTTATATCGTCATTTTCCTTCAAAAGATGATCTAATTATCGCTTACCTAGAAGAAAAGAGTGAAAGTTTGTGGGTTCAGTTTAATGATGCCGTCTCTGCCTACGAGGGATCGCCACGTATGCAAATATTTGCTTTAGTGGAAAGTATTAATGCCTTGTTGACCGAGCCTGGAATTCGTGGTTGTGTTTTTTTGAATGCCCATGCCGAATTTTCAAATCAGAATCCTATCCAACATCTCGTTCAAAAGCATACCGAGGCGTTAAGAAATCTCCTACAGCGGCTCACAAAAGAAGCCGGGGCTTCAGATGATACATTGGCTGACCAGCTTCTGCTTGTCATTAATGGCGCATTTTCCACAGCACCGATTGTAGGAGCGGATATTTCAGGAGAACAATTAAAAAAAGTGTCGGCTTGCTTAATCGATCTGCACCTTAACCAATAGTTGTGTAGCGGCTGTACGTCTTCATTTCTTTCTTGACATTGGAAAATCTATTCTATAACATGAAAACGAAACAGAACTGTTCTGTTTCGTTTTATTTTATTTTGAATAGTGTTTCTATATTATATTTGAATTGGAGGAATACGGGTATGAATATTGGAATTATTGGCGCTGGCCTTGTCGGGTCAACTTTGGCCAAACAGCTTGTTGCTTTGGGGCATCAGGTTAACATCTCAAATTCACGTGGACCAGACACATTAGTAGAGGTCGTAACTCTCACCGGAGCGAAACCGGTGACTAATGAAGAAGCAGTTCGTGGAGCCGATCTTATTATTCTTTCAATCCCTTTCGGCAAAATTGCGTCACTCCCTCGCGGATTGTTCGATCTTCGGCAAGCTAAGGCTGCTATCATCGATACTAACAACTATACTGTACACCGGGATGGTAGAATTGAACAACTCCTGGATGGCAGCATAAAAACGGAAAGCCGTTGGGTGGAGCAGCAAATCGGCGCCCCAGTCGTCAGAGCGTTCAGCAACATCGTGTCTCAGCGTATTGTTGATTTGGCGAAACCGGAAGGCGCTGAGGACCGGATTGCGCTACCGGTTTTTGCAGACGATCCTGCATCCAAAGTGATTGTGATGAAGCTTGTCAACTCACTCGGCTTTGATCCTGTCGATGGCGGTTCCATTGATGATTCATGGCGTGTTCAGCTTGGAACGCCTGCTTCTGGAACGCCTGATTTTATCGAGGAGGACTTGAATGCTGTGGCGTTGAAGAAGGCACTTTCAGAAGCTACCGTTGAGCAAAATAACAATTACCGCAACTCGGCTCTTGAAAGCCTACAATCATAACAAGGAATTTATATTCCCATGAAAAGCCCTTCACCCGCCTAGGAGGGCAATGAAAAGTCCCATAAAGATTATAAGCGAGTTCATGAGCGAAATTCGTTCATGGACTCGCTTTTTTGATACCGTTGATGTCCGTTTCGGTCCGATGCTTTTTAGTTTAGCTGCTTTAATACCAAACAGACTTAAATATAAGAAATAGGGCAAGAAAGCATAGAGCTTGAATGAAATTTATGGTTGTAAAGACTTCAATGCCAACTTCATATAAGTAGCCATTCTCTGCTCTAAAGAGTATACTCCCTCTAAAATACACCAATCTAATATAAGCCCTCTAGCGAATGTAAAAAGATACGTTGTTATTTCTTCTACACTCATATCATTTGTTAATTCTTTTTCGAGTTGTCCTTTATAAACAAAACCTTTTAGAGCTTTGTAAATTAATGAAGGCTCATATATAAATGATCGTTTGTTTAAATCATTAAGAAGATTGATATGTAACTCTAATTTAGTTGTATATTCAGCTATGCATTGGAAGAAATTTAAAATAGTCGTTTGCACTGTTGTATGTTGATCAATATTTTCTAATTCAACATGTAGGTTTTCGTCAATTTGTTGGAATATTTTTTTGTAAATATCCTCTTTGGAAGAGAAATAATGATAAAAAGTTCCTACTGAGACATTTGCTTTTTTACAAATATCTTCAATTGTTATATTCTCAAATTTTTTTTTCTTTCGTTAAATTCAAAAACACATGAGATATATTGCTCTGTGTTAGTAGAGCTTGTTGTTTTCTTTTGGTCAGATTTTTTTTACACAAATTTTATTCCTCCTTGATTATATATTAACTGATATCTTAGATATGAAAAAGTGGGTTGAAAACATGGTTGATTGTTATATAATTTCAATTATACCGAATATCATTCGGTGAATTAAATTCTATGTAATGAAACTGATTTTTTGAGGGGAGATTTTTATATATGAAAACAACTTATGAATCAATTGTTATGATTCCTACAAATAAGCTAATAGAAAAAAAGGCCTTAGAAAATCCATATGAAACATTTGCATGGTATAAAGAAATGCGGGAAAAAGAACCTATTTGTTTTAATCCTCAGAATGATATGTGGAATGTTTTTTTGTATGATGATGTAAAAATAGTTTTAGAGGATAAAGAACATTTTTCTAGTATTATGCCCAAGAAGAAAAAGCCTCCATTTCCCAAAAGTATCCTTGAGATGAATCCACCAAAGCATACGCAAATTCGGTCTATTGTAAATCGGTCTTTCACTCCTAAAGTATTAGAGGCATGGGAACCGAGAATACAGAAAATCACAGAAGATATTCTTACTCAGTTATCCAATCGTGAAACTTTTGATATTGTAAGGGAGTTATTTTATCCTTTACCAGTTATAGTAATTGCTGAAATGTTAGGGGTTTCTGCTAAGGATATGGAAAAGTTTAAGAAATGGTCTGATATTATCGTAAGTTCACCGAGTCATGAAGATCCGGATTACTTAACAGAATTTTTTCATATACGTTTACAAGCAGAAAATGAATTAGGGGACTTTTTTGAAGAAATCCTACAAATCAAGCGAGGAAATTCAAAAGAAAATTCCAATGATATTATCTCTTTGTTAGTTCAAAGTGAAGCAGACAATAAAATTTCAGGCGAGGAAATAGTACCTTTTTGTAAACTACTATTAGTAGCGGGAAATGAAACAACAACGAATTTACTTGGGAACGCTTTATATTGTTTGATAGAAAACCCAGATGTTTATGAGCAATTACAACAGGATCTATCTCTTATTCCAAAAGTAATTGAGGAAGTATTACGTTATCGTTCACCAACTCAAAGAATTGTACGTAGAGTAAAAAAAGGAATGCAATTAAATGGCCAAACTTTAAAAGTAAATCAAATCGTCTCAGCTTGGATTGGATCAGCTAATCGTGACTCTCAGTATTTCAATGATGCTGATAGTTTCAACATACATCGTCCGCGAAACCCTCACCTTGGGTTTGGTTATGGAATCAACTTTTGCTTAGGTACTCGACTAGCTAGGTTAGAAGCTACAATTATATTGACAGAAATAATGAAAAAATATAAATCTTTTTCGTTTATTGACCATAATCTTCCCATTCCTATCTCCAATAGTCGTTCTATATATGGATTAAAAACTTTTCCGGTAAAAAGTGAAATTATCCATATAGAATAAATATTTTGGCCCTAGTGCAGATGCACTAGGGCCAATTATATATATAAATAAGATTCATCAAGCTAAGCTTTTTTTCTTCAAAGTTTCTTGTCTTTTTTACAAATATTAAGGCTTTAATTCAAATTTACATTTTAAAATAAAATTTTATCCTTATATAGTTACCTGAATTATCTTTTTGTTTTTAGGAACTTGTTATTTTTAGGTTGATACCCTATCGCTATCAACCTAAGAAAGGAAAATACCCCATAAAAAAATTAAAAGGATTGCCCCCTGTATAATACAGAGTTCAATCCTTATTAGCTGCTTAAATATGTGCCCAACTTTTTGGATCTAGTTCATTTGCGAGTGGTTCTTTTGTAAAGAGATTAAGTCTATACCTAAGCTACTTTCTTGCCAAACCAGTCTTAACTGCTCGTACATAATCATTCAAGGCGTGAATAGATATATCAGCATCTGGGTGGAACATTTCGAACCCATGATAAGCTCCAGGATATAAATGGAATTCAACATCAACACCAGCTTCCGCAAGTTTCGTTACATAGGTTAATGTTTCACTACGGAATGGATCTAATTGACCAACACATGTGTAGGTACGTGGCAGATTACGATAATCTTCTGCTCGAGCAGCGGCTGCATAAGCAGGAATGTGATCCGTTCCATATAATTCACCTAAATACATTTTCCAGCCAGCTTCATTTGATTTTTGATTCCAAACAAATCCTTCTTTAATTTCATTTGTAGAAGGTGTATTATTACGGTCATCAATCATTGGATAGAGCGGCATTTGGAAACAGATAGAAGGGTATTGTCGATCACGTGCTAATAACGTTAATGCTGCTGTTAGTCCCCCTCCAGCGCTCACTCCTGCAACACCAATTCGATTCGAATCAATATTTAATGCTTCTGCATTATCAGCAATCCATTTTAATGCTGCATAACAATCTTCAATTGGGGCTGGATAAGGATGTTCAGGAGCTAAACGGTAGTCTACAGAAACGACTACACAGCCAACTTCTTTTGCAAATTTCACACAAAGATCTTCATTATCATTTATAGAGCCTAAGATATAACCACCACCATGTATCCATAACAGGGCAGGTAAGGCTTCATTATTTGATTTTGGACGATAAATTTTTATTCGTACTTGATTCGCATCAGGTCCTTCAATAAATTCCTCTGTTAAAGAAAGAGATTCATCAACGACGGTAGCTGGGAAGACTCGTGCAGCTTCTTCTCTCATTGCTTGCAAACACTCTGGGCGTAAATCTTGATCTGGATACATTTCTAACCCTGGTAATAACTCTGGATTTACTCGATTTTTCATTTTAAAAACTCCTTTTTAATTTTTTATGATATGAAAGGTGAAATATTATTTTTAGAAATTTAATTGTAACGAAATCATCAAAATTAAATTGTAAGCTAGCTATGTTTAGCAATTTATCATAGGCATCAATGGAAAGCGATAAACAAAAATGTGTATATGTATCAAAATGAGACATTTATCTCAAAATGGTTCATTTCTCGATAAATTTGTTACGGTATAAAGTATATACAGTACCAAAGTCAGCATCTATGAATTAGTTATTTTATTGACTTTTTACATGTGCTTTGACCGTTACTCTCCCTTTCAGAGGGATAGAGAAATATCTAATGGGGAATGAACTACTTTGAAATGAATCGATGTGGGGTCTATATGTTGTATTGTAAACAAAAAAGCATGCCCTTCTTGCAGTATAAAGAAGGATCATGCTTTTTCTTTTAGTTTAGCTGATTTAACACCAAACAGACTTAAATATAAAAAATAGGGCAAGAAAGCATAGAGCTTGTTGTTTTCTCTTTGACAGATTTTTTTATACAACGTCAATTTCCCTTGGTTTATCTTAAAATCAAAAAATAGTTTGAATATTTCGGTTGTTGTTGTATAATCCTCATTACACCGAATGTTATTCGGTGAATTGTATTTGGTTTAATGGAAATTATTTTTTGAGGGGAGATTGTTATACATGAAAACACCTTATCAATCAATTGATATGATTCCTACAAATAAGCTGATAGGAAAACAGGCTTTAGAAGAACCGTATAAACCATTTGCATGGTACAAAGAGATGCGGGAAAAGGAGCCTATTTGTTTTAATCATCAGGCAGACATGTGGAATGTTTTTTTGTACGAAGACGTAAAAACTGTTTTAGAGGATAAAGAGTACTTTTCTAATATTATGCCTGAGAAGAAAAAATCACCATTTCCACAAAGTATCCTTGGGATGGATCCACCAAAGCATACACAAATACGGTCTATTGTAAATCGGTCTTTCACTCCTAAAGCATTAAGAGAATGGGAGCCTAGAATCCAGCAAATTACAAACGATTTACTCAACCAGTTATCCAATCGTAAAACTTTTGATGTTGTCCAAGAGTTATTCTATCCATTACCCGTTATAGTAATTGCTGAAATGTTAGGGGTTTCTGCTAAGGATATGGAAAGATTCAAGAAATGGTCTGATATTATCGTAAGTTCACCCAGTCATGAAGATCCGGACTATTTGACAGAATTTTTTCATACACGTTTACAAGCAGAAAATGAATTAGGGGACTTTTTTGAAGAGATGATCCAACTCAATCGAGGAAAAGCCAAAAAAGATTCAAATGACATTATTTCTTTATTAGTTCAAAGTGAAGCGGATATAAATATCTCGGGCGAGGAATTAGTAGCGTTTTGTAAACTGCTATTAGTAGCAGGAAATGAAACAACAACGAATTTACTTGGAAACGCACTATATTGTTTAATAGAACATCCAAATGTTTATGAGCAATTACAACAGGATATATCTCTTATTCCAAAAACAATTGAAGAAGTATTGCGGTATCGTTCACCAGTTCAAAGGGTTGTACGCAGAGTAAAAAAAGAGATTCAATTAAAAGGCCAAACTTTACAAGTAGATCAAATCGTTTCAGCATGGGTTGGATCGGCTAACCGTGACTCGCATCAATTTAAAGATGCTGATAGTTTCAATATATATCGTAGGCGTAATCCTCACCTTACATTCGGACATGGAATCCATTTTTGCTTAGGTGCTCCTCTAGCTAGATTAGAAGCTAAAATTGTATTAACGGAATTAATAAAAAGATATAAATCATTTTTGTTTATTGACCAGAATCTTCCCACTCCTATTTCAGATAGTAGTACCATATATGGATTAAGTTCTTTCCCTGTGAAAAGTGAACTACTTCATATAAAATAAGCATTTTGGCTCTGGTATAAGTGCCAGGGCCAATTTTATTCATAAATTAGAGCAATCAAGCTAAAATTTTAAATCATTTTATTTTTTAATGAATCCAAGTCTATAGTATCCATCTCAGCTTCATAAAAAGTATTATATTTAGGGGAAAGAATTCCATATTATTATGGATTTAGGCATACTAAAAGAAAAAAGGATCATGCAGTCAAAACCATTATAATATCAAGCATTACTTAGGAGTTAAATTGTAGGAGGATACTTGAATTGAGCAATTTTACACGTTTACGCACACAAAACATAATAAAAGATGCGTTCATGGAATTATTAAAAGAAAAAACATTTTCATCCATTACAATTAATCATATTTGTGAAAAAGCAATGATTCATAGAAGCACATTTTACCGTCATTACGAAGATAAATATGTGTTATTTAGTGATGTGTCAAATTCCATTGCAATAAATCTCTTTGAACAAACAAAGCAGGGTTTGGATTTAGAACGTACATTGTTTGAGGAAATAATCGAATACATAGATGTTAATCGTACATTGTTTTTTAATATTACCAGTAAAAATAATAGCCTTGAGTTATACGAAAAATTGATTCAGTTTGGTGCAGAAAATTTATATGAAAATTCAATGGAATATAATGATTCTCTTTCCAAACGAATCCAAAACTCTGAGTACCCAATGGTACTATGTGATTTCTACTGTAGTGGTTTTTTTGAGATTATAAAAAAATGGATAGGGAATGAATATCCATATTCAAAAGAAGAATTAATTAGGATTTCTAAGAATTTCTAAATAAATGAACCAATTCGAGATATATGTCTCACTTTGAGACATATATTATTTTTTGCTCATCGAATTCCTTCAAAACCTATGATAGATTAATGAACATAGCAAAGGAGGGAAGGAATGATGAGGAAGGTTAAAGAGCAAAAGAAATGTGCTTTCATGCTTTAAAAAATGTAATTAATCTAATGTTAAATGAAAATTCATATATAATATTGAAATGATTTAAGGGAGGGTATTTTATGAAAGCTGCAGTGTGGTATGGCGAAAGAGATATTCGTATTGAGGAAAGAGAAGTGAAAGAATTACAACCGAATGATGTGAAAGTTAAAGTAGCATGGGCTGGTATTTGTGGTTCTGATTTGCATGCATATTTGCATCCAGATTCAGTACCAATGAATACGAATATGGTAATCGGACATGAATTTTCTGGTGAAATTGTAGAGGTCGGTTCTAATGTTACGAAATTTAAAGAAGGTGACAGAGTATGTATCTATCCAATGATGCTTAAAGATCCTTCAAATGCTGAAACTGAACGTTTCATCACTATAGACGCGGTTGGTGCACATATTGACGGAGGGTTTGCAGAATACGCGATACTTCCACAAAAAACGATTTTTAAAATTCCAGATAATTTACCACTAGAAGTAGCAGCAATGGTTGAACCAGCAGCTGTATCTTTCCAATCAATTAAGGATTTAAATGTAAAAGAAGGCGATACAGTTGTTATCTATGGAGCGGGTCCAATTGGGTTATTTGCTGTATTAGGTGCAAAAGCTGCAGGTGCTTCTAATATTATTGTTGTCGATTTATTGGATAGTCGACTCGACAAAGCAACTGAAATGGGTGCGACACATGTCTTTAATGCTAAAGAAGTGAACCCTGTTGAAGAAATTCGTAAATTATTCCCAGATGGAGCAGATGTTACAGTTGAAGCTGCAGGTGTTGAGTCAACATTTAATCAAGCCATTCAATCAACTAAAGTTCGTGGCACAATGATGGTTATCAGTTTTCACACGGAAGATATCCAGTTTAATGGTCCTGCTTCATTAATTTTTAGTGGTGTAAAAATAATGGGGTCTGTGGGATATAGCAATGAAACTTACAATGAGGTCATTAAATTACTTGCTAATGGAGGATTACCAGCGCAATCAATTATTACAAGTAAAGTGGATATAGATAATATCGTTGAACAAGGCTTTGAAGCATTAATTCATGATAAGTCTCAAGCGAAAATTCTAGTTAAATTAAGTGGCGCACATTAATTATATTGTAGATAAATGAACTTGCGAAGCTATAACGAATAGTGAGACATGAAAAAACTCCATTGAAATTGCTACTAAGCATACAAATTCAATGGAGTTTTTTTCGTTGGAAGAAAAGACTTTATTACCTTGAAGAAATACAGAATGTACGCACGGTTTACTTATGAATAACTAAACATAACCACTTATATTAAGACAAGAGAAATGAATGTGTTGGTGAAAATGCAGACGGTTAAATATTACTTTTTTAACAGGTGATTTCAGTTTTAAATGTTATATATTAATAAAACATTCAATGTTTCTGCACAACTTCTGCACATATTACGATAATTTCTATGTAATGATATATTCATCAAGTGAAATATTTCACAAGAAACAAAATTTATTTTCAATGCGGTGTATGCATAACTAATACATACATCGGTACAAGTTTGTCTCTTGTTATTCTTTTACATCAAAGCCCACATTACACTACGAAGTATAACAAGAAGGGGACGTAAACATGAATAATCGATTTTTAAAACAACTACAAAACATGAAAATGAACAAAAAAAGTCTAGGAGTAGTTGTATTAACAGCTGGAATTATTGGCACGACAATTATTCCTCAAAATGCTTCTGCACATGGTTTTGTTGAAAAACCTGGTAGCCGATCTGCTTTATGTAGTGCAACTTATGGTGCACTAAATGGAAACTGCGGAAGTGTTATGTATGAACCACAGAGTTTAGAAGCTCCAAAAGGATTCCCACAAGGGGGCCCAGCTGATGGACAAATCGCGTCTGCAGGTGGGAAATTTGGTGGTATTTTAGATCAACAAACAGCAGGTCGTTGGTTTAAAAATACAATCACTGGTGGTGAAAATACATTTACTTGGAAGTATACAGCACCTCACTTAACGAGCAAATGGCATTACTATATTACCAAAAAAGGATGGAATCCAAATAAAGCGCTTACGAGAGCGGATTTTGAACCAATTGGAACTGTACAACATGATGGTTCTACGGCTTCAAATAATTTAACTCATAAAATCAATGTACCTACTGATCGTAGTGGCTATCATGTGATTTTAGCAGTATGGGATGTAGCTGATACAGCAAATGCATTCTATAATGTAATTGATGTTAATCTTATTAATGATGTGAAACCAGACATAGAAGCGCCAAGTATTCCAGATGGACTTCAGACACAAAAAGTAACAGCGAATAGTATAGAATTAACATGGAACGCTTCTACGGATAATATAGGGGTAAAAGGATATCAAATCTTCCGTAACGGAGAGATGATTGACACAGTACCAGGCACTCATTTTATTGATAAAAAATTACAAGCAAGTACAGAGTATTCTTATACTGTAAAAGCAATTGACGCAGCTGGGAATGTATCGAAAGAAAGCCAATCGCTTACAGTAAAAACAACTGTCGAGACTCCTGATACAGAAGCACCAACACAACCAAAAGGATTACATAGCATGGGAACAACAACGTCAAGTGTGGATCTAATGTGGAGTCCTTCTGACGATAATATTGGTGTAGACCATTATGATATTTATAGAGAAACAGAAGGATCAATGAAGAAGATTGCAACAGCCAATACGACTTCTTATATGGATAAAAATCTACTCGCTAATACTACTTATAAATATGTGGTGAAAGCTGTTGATGTAGCTGGAAATGAATCCGTACAAAGTGATGTATTTACAATTACTACAAAAACTGAAAACGATTCATATGAAGAGTGGAATGCAAAGAAAGCATATAAAAAAGGAGATAGAGTTCTACACGAGGGAAAAATATATGAAGCAGTCCAGAGTTATCAAGGAAATGGGGATCCAAATTGGATTTATGCCTTATCATTATGGAAAACAGTGTAAGTTTTATCTAGGTATGAACTAAGAGATGATGGGCTTTGATTTAGTTTTCAAAGTTCAACATCGCGTTTCAGCGACTTTTATAATATATCATAGTATATTATTTTCGTCAACAAGTTTTTTCGATAAGTTATATCTCTCATTTGCTGACTCTGCCTATTATATAGGCTTTCTTTTCCCTATGCAAGTATTATTATAAAAAAATAAAGAGAGGGAAAATCCCCTCTCTTATTCTTCTGAAGAAACCTCTTCACTCGTTTCTTCCTCTTCATCTTTTTGTGCTTTTGCTACCGTCGCTACCTCTTGGTCTTCCTCTAATCGAATTAGACGAACACCTTGTGTATTACGTCCCATTTGAGAGATTTGATCAACTGGCATACGAATAATAACGCCTGCCGCTGTAATTAACATAATATCTTCTTCACCTGTCACAGATTTAACAGCTACTAATTTACCGTTCTTATCTGTAATGTTACAAGTTTTCAGACCTTTACCACCGCGACTTTGCAGACGGTATTCATCAATCGGTGTACGCTTTCCGTAACCATTTTTCGTTACAATTAGAACATTTACATCCTCTTCGACAATTTCCATACCTACAACTTGGTCTTCATCGCCCAACGTAATAGCTTTAACACCTGCAGCATTACGTCCCATAGAACGAACATCTTGTTCATTGAAACGAATTAGCATACCGTTACTTGTCCCGACAATAATATCCTTATCACCCGATGTTAAACGTACAGATATTACCTCATCCTCTTCACGAAGAGAAATTGCAATTAAACCATTTGTACGTATATTTGCAAATGATGAAAGTGGCGTTCTCTTAGAAACCCCTTGTTTTGTCGTAAAGAATAAGAACTGATCGTCACCAAATTCACGAATCGGAATAATAGCGTTAATCCACTCACCCTTATCTACCCCTAATAGGTTAATAATTGGTAGTCCTTTTGCAGTACGACTATACTCTGGAATTTCATATCCTTTCGTACGGTATACTTTACCCTTGTTTGTAAAGAATAAAATATGATCATGAGTAGACGTTGTTAATAAATGTTCAACAAAGTCATCATCATTCGTACCCATCCCTTGCACACCACGTCCCCCACGGTTCTGTGTTTTGTACGTAGAAGCTGGTAACCTCTTAATATAACCGTTATGAGTTAACGTAATCGCAATGTTTTGTTCAGGAATTAAATCTTCATCTTCAATAAATTCCATACCGCCAATTGTAATTTCTGTTCGTCTCTTATCATTGAAACGTTCTTTTACTTCTGTTAATTCTTCACGAATAATCTCAAGAACTTTCTCTTCATCTGCTAAAATCGCTTTTAATTCAGCAATTAACTTCATTAAGTCTTGATATTCTTGCTCAATTTTTTCACGTTCTAATCCAGTTAAGCGTTGCAGACGCATATCTAAAATCGCTTGCGCTTGTTTTTCACTTAAACCGAAACGTTCCATTAAGCCTTGCTTTGCAATATCTGCCGTTTTTGAACTACGAATTAACGTAATTACTTCATCAAGATGATCTAAAGCAATTCGTAATCCTTCTAAAATATGAGCACGTGCTTCTGCTTTTTCTAATTCATAAGCAGTACGTCTACGAATTACTACCTTCTGATGCTCTAAATAATGATATAGATTTTGTTTTAAATTTAGTACTTGTGGCTCTCCATTTACAAGAGACAACATATTAATACCGAAACTCGTTTGAAGCGCTGTATGTTTGTATAGATTGTTTAATAGTACGTTTGCATTAGCATCACGACGTACTTCCATGACAATACGCATACCATTACGATCTGATTCATCACGTAAATCTGTAATACCTTCAATTTTCTTATCGCGAACTAATTCTGCGATTTTTTCAATTAATCGTGCCTTATTAACTTGATAAGGTAGTTCAGTTACGATAATAGATTGTTTACCGTTTGACTTCTCTTCAATTTCAACCTTAGCACGAAGCATAATGGAACCGCGACCTGTTTCATAAGCTCTTCGAATTCCACTTCTTCCTAAAATTAAACCTGCCGTCGGAAAGTCTGGACCGGGAATATATTCCATCAATTCCGCGATAGTAATATCAGGATTATGACTTAATGCCAGCACACCATCAATTACTTCGCCAAGCTGATGCGGCGGTATATTTGTTGCCATACCAACAGCAATACCTGTTGTACCGTTTACTAATAAATTAGGGAAACGCGCTGGTAATACTATCGGTTCTCTTTCGGAACCATCATAGTTATCTTGATAATCAATTGTATTTTTTGAAATATCACGTATTAATTCCATAGAAATCTTAGACATTCTTGCCTCTGTATAACGCATTGCCGCTGCTGAATCTCCATCTACAGAACCGAAGTTACCATGCCCATCTACAAGCATATAACGTTGACTAAAATCTTGCGCCATACGTACCATTGTTTCATAAACGGCTGAATCACCATGAGGGTGATACTTACCGATTACTTCACCGACAATACGTGCTGATTTCTTATACGCTTTATCAGCTGTAATTCCTAAATCATTCATCGCATATAAAACCCTGCGATGTACAGGTTTTAACCCATCACGAACATCTGGTAATGCACGAGATACGATAACACTCATTGCGTAATCTAAAAATGAGGTACGCATTTCATGACTAATATTAATTTCTCGAATTCGTGCTTGTTGTTGATTGTCTGACATCAACGAGCACCTCCTCTTACATTTCCGTTACACATACATTGATTTATATGTAGAAGACAGGAATACTTAGATTCCTGTCATTACTCATTTAAATATCAAGGTTCTTCACGTATTTTGCATTCTCTTGAATAAAGTTACGACGTGGTTCCACTTTATCACCCATTAAAATTTCAAACGTTTCGTCTGCTTCTATTGCATCTTGAAGAGAAACTTGAAGTAACGAACGTACTTCTGGATCCATTGTCGTCTCCCATAGCTGAGTTGGATTCATCTCTCCAAGACCTTTATAACGTTGAATTCCTGGTTTTGGCTGGGCCGGTAGCTCAGCTAATATTTTTTCAAGTTCGTTATCATTATAAGCATATTGAATTTTTTTACCTTGTTGTATTTTAAACAAAGGTGGTTGTGCGATATATATATATCCACACTCAATTATTTGACGCATATAACGATAGAAGAACGTTAATAATAGGGTACGAATATGCGCACCATCAACATCGGCATCGGTCATAATAATAACTTTATGATAGCGTGCTTTTTCAATATCGAAGTCTCCACCAATATTTGTACCAATCGCCGTAATAATTGTACGAACTTCATCATTTGATAAAATCTTATCTAAGCGTGCCTTTTCAACATTAATAATTTTACCCTTCAACGGTAAAATTGCTTGGAAATGACGATCGCGTCCTTGTTTTGCAGATCCACCGGCAGAGTCACCCTCTACGATGTAAATTTCACTAATTGCTGGATCTTTCGAAGAGCAATCAGCTAATTTACCAGGTAAACTTGAAACTTCTAACGCACTCTTTCGACGTGTCAATTCACGCGCTTTTTTCGCAGCTACACGTGCACGTGCAGCCATCGTACCTTTTTCTACAATTTTTCGCGCTACATTAGGATTCTCTAGTAAGAACTTTTCAAATGCCTCTGAGAATACAGACTCTGTAATCGTTCTTGCTTCACTATTCCCAAGTTTTGTCTTCGTTTGTCCTTCAAATTGTGGATTTGGATGCTTAATTGATACAATTGCTGTTAAACCTTCACGAACATCCTCACCAGTTAAATTACTGTCCGCATCTTTTAAAATGCTGTTTTTACGACCATAGTCGTTGATTACACGAGTTAAAGCTGTCTTAAAACCTACCTCATGTGTACCACCTTCATACGTATGGATGTTATTCGTAAATGAGTAAATATTATTTGTGTATCCCTCGTTATATTGAAGAGAAACCTCAACCTGAATACCATTTTTTGAACCCTCTACGTACACAGGCTCTTCATGAATTGGTTGTTTTGAGCGATTTAAATGCTCAACGTATGATTTAATTCCACCTTCGTAATGGAATTCTTTCTTTTGCTTATGTTCACGTTTATCTTCAATTGTTAATTTAATATTACGATTTAAAAACGCTAATTCACGCATACGAGTTGCTAGCGTATCAAAATCGTATACTGTTGTTTCTTGGAAAATTTCCGGATCTGGTTTAAACCGAGTTATTGTTCCTGTTTGATCTGTGTCACCAATGACTTTTAAATCCGCAACCGGAATACCTCTTTCGTATTTTTGGTAATGAATTTTACCTTCACGATGTACAAATACTTCTAGTTCTGTTGATAGAGCATTTACAACCGATGCCCCAACACCATGTAAACCACCGGAAACTTTATAACCGCCACCGCCAAATTTACCACCGGCGTGGAGAACAGTCATAATAACTTCTACAGCTGGACGTCCCATTTTTTCTTGTATACCAACTGGAATACCACGCCCATTATCCGTTACACGAATACTATTATCTTCTTCGATACTAACATTAATTTCATCACAATAACCTGCAAGTGCTTCATCAATACTATTATCTACGATTTCCCACACAAGATGGTGAAGCCCTTTTCCACTTGTAGATCCAATATACATACCAGGGCGTTTCCGAACTGCCTCTAGTCCTTCAAGCACCTGTATCTGACTTTCATCATATGCATTTTCTTGCATTTGCTTTTGTTCCATTGACACAAAGATCACCTACTTTTCCATTTAAACAGGGGTTATTCCCTATCTATTTCACAATCTACAGTGCCGTTCGTTACATGAATTGTTTTCGCTTCTTTTAATGTTTCGTGTTCAATTCCGTCGACACTCGTCGTTGTAACAAATGTTTGCACTTTTCCTTGAATTGTATTTAAAAGATGTGATTGACGATAATCATCTAATTCTGATAAAACATCATCCAACAAAAGGATTGGATATTCTTTAACCTCTGAATAAATCAATTCAATTTCAGCTAATTTTAGGGATAGTGCGGTCGTTCGTTGTTGTCCTTGCGAACCAAAGACTTGAACATTTTTACTATTAACGAAGAATTGTAAATCGTCACGATGAGGACCAATTAAAGTCGTACCACGGAAAATTTCACGTTGTTTCACAGATTGAAAACTTTCATAGTATACTTCTTTTATTTTCGACAAATCCATTGATTCTGATACATCTACACTTGGTTTATAGACAATTTCTAACTCTTCTAATCCACGGCTTATACCTCGATGAATTGGAGCTGCCCATTCCTGTAGCAAATGCAAAAATTCAAAACGTTTTTGCAGTATCTTCGCACCATGCTCAATTAGTTGAAGTGTAAATACATCCAACATCGTTTCCTCATTCTTACTATTCCCTTGCATTTTTTTCAACAAGTGATTTCGTTGCGTGAGCACCTTTTGATATTGACTTAATTCATACAAATATACAGGAGCTATTTGTCCTAATTCCATATCTAAAAAGCGTCTTCTTACTTGAGGGCTTCCTTTTACAAGATTTAAATCTTCTGGGGCAAACATGACAACGTTCATCACGCCAATATATTGACTTAACTTTTGTTGTTCAAGTTGATTTAATTTTGCCTTTTTACCTTTTTTCGAAATATTTAACTCCAAAGACAAAGAACTGTTTCTTTTTTGTAATTTCCCTTTTATTTGACCAAAATCTTCATCCCAGCGGATAAGTTCGCGATCATTAGAGGTTCTATGAGATTTCGCCATCGCTAAAACATAAATAGCTTCCATCAAATTTGTTTTCCCTTGTGCATTTTCGCCGATAATTACATTTACCTTATCTTCAAAGGAAAGCTCTAATTTTTCATAATTGCGATAGTTTTTTAATTGTATTTCTGAAATAAACAAAGGGCTCCCCCTTTATGCCTGAACTTGGAAAGTTCCGCTTCCTGGAATTTCAATAACATCATTCGCATATAGTTTGCGACCTCTTCTATTTTCAAGTTCGTTGTTCACGTACACTTCATATTCTTGTAAAAACCATTTTACAGCGCCACCTGTATCAATTACATCAGCTAACTTTAAAAATTGTCCTAGTGTAATATACTCTGTTGAAATTTTAATACGTTTCATAAAATCGCTCACTTTCTGAAAGTGTTCATTCTTTCATTGTACTAAATAAACTAGCATTAGGAAAGTAATACCCAAAAATCAAATAAGGGCCACTAGCATCTTTAAACTAGCAACCCTTATTCCTTACCTAGTAAGTACGAACCGGTAAAATTAATTGAATAATTGAATCATCATTTACTGTACGAATTAAGAACGGTCTCATCGCCCCAGTAAAGCTAACTTTAATCTCTGTACTATCCAAAGCTTTCAATGCATCCATCATATATTTTGCACTAAAAGATATTTTTAACTCTTCTCCATCTACTTTTTCACATTGTACTTCTTCGACAACTTTTCCGATTTCTGGTGAATTCGAAGAAATCTCTAGCATTTCTTGCTCTAAAGTTGATAATTTAACCACGTTATTGCGGCCATCTCTTGCTAATAGTGAAGCACGATCAATTGCTTGTAGGAATTCTTTTGTATTCACAAAAATATCCGTTTTACTCTCTGCCGGAATTAAACGTGTCGTATCAGGATAATTTCCTTCTAACAATCTTGAGAAGAATAATAAATGTTTTGTACGGAATAATACTTGATACTCCGTAATAACGATATCTACCATTTCTTCAGACTCATCTAAAATTTTACTTAATTCATTTAAGCTCTTACCTGGAATAACAACATTAGCTTGGAACTCATCTGCAATATTATGTCCTTCAATTTTTGCTTTTCGAAGTGCCAGTCTATGACTATCTGTTGCAATACAAGTTAACTCGCTGTTATATACCTTCCAGTTTACACCTGTCAAGATTGGTCTTGTTTCAGAAGTAGAAACTGCAAATACAGTTTGTCTGATCATATGCTTAAGTAAATCTGTTGGTATCTTAAATACATGATGTTCTTCAATCTGTGGCAATAACGGATATTCTGCAGAATCTAAACCATTTAAGTTAAACTCTGATTTTCCAGATTTTATTTTTGTCATAAAATGATTTTCCACAGAAATTTCGACAGTGTCTTTAGGTAGTTTTTTTACAATCTCACTAAAATATTTTGCTTGTAAAACAATGCTTCCTGATTGAGCTATTTCTACGATTTCTTTTCCATCTTCTTCGACTGGAATAAACGATTCAATAGAAATATCAGCATCGCTTCCTGTTAATGTAACCCCTTCTTCAGTAGCTACAACTTTAATTCCCGTAAGGATTGGGATTGTTGTACGAGAAGAAACTGCCTTCATTACATCTTGTACACCTCTTACAAGATAGTCTTTTTGTATTGTAAAATGCATAAAGAAAAACCTCCGGTAAGTATAAGATTTTATTTAATTAATAAAGATAAAAAATAGTAGTAATAGTAATAGGGCTTGTGGATATGTGGATAACCCCTCTAAAGGATGTAAAAACAGTCTATCTACATGTGGATAGACTGTGCGTAAAACAAGGTAAGTTATTCACACTATTCAGCTACTACTTTAAAATACCATTAATTTCTTCAACTTGCTTTTGTAATTGCGTATCGGTTTTTAGTAGTTTAGAGATTTTTTCATGGGCATGGATAACTGTTGTATGATCACGTCCACCAAATTCTTCACCTATTTTTGGTAAAGAGGAATCTGTAAGCTCGCGTGATAAATACATTGCAATTTGGCGAGGAAACGCAACTGATTTTGTACGTTTTTTCGCTTTAAAATCTTCTAATTTCACTTGATAAACGTCCCCGACAGCTTTTTGAATATCATAAATAGAGATAATTTTCGGCTTAGAATTTGGAATAATATCTTTAAGTGCTTCAGCTGCTAAATCAGCATTAATATCTTTATTAATTAAAGATGAATAAGCTACAACTCGGATAAGTGCACCTTCTAATTCACGAATATTTGAATCAATTTGATTTGCGATATAAAGCATAACTTCATTTGGTATATCAAGCCCTTCAGCTTTTGCTTTTTTGCGTAAAATCGCAATTCGTGTTTCTAAATCTGGCGGCGTAATATCTGTAATGAGTCCCCATTCAAAGCGGGAACGAAGACGATCTTCTAAAGTCGGGATTTCTTTTGGTGGTCGATCACTAGAAATTACAATTTGTTTACTTTCTTCGTGTAATGCATTAAATGTATGGAAAAACTCTTCTTGAGTTTGTTCTTTTCCAGCAAGAAATTGAATATCATCTATCAATAAAACATCTACGTTGCGATATTTATTACGAAAATCAACAGCTTTATTATCACGAATAGAGTTAATAAATTCATTTGTAAATTTTTCTGATGATAAATATACAACTTTTGCATTTGGATTATGTTCAATTACATAATGACCAATCGCGTGCATTAAATGCGTCTTTCCAAGTCCAACGCCCCCGTAAATAAAGAGTGGATTATACGCTTTAGCTGGCGCCTCAGCTACAGCTAATGAAGCTGCATGGGCAAAACGGTTACCAGAGCCAATAACAAATGTATCAAATGTATATTTTGGATTTAACATGCTCTGTGGTAAATGAGCTGAATCATCTTGTGCTGGATTCGGCTTAACTGGAGGAAGATCAATGTCCTCTTCAGCTTGACTTTGGGGAATAATAAAGCGAATTGCTAATTTTGCCCCTGTTAAATCGTATAGTGTTTCTGAAATTAGTTCAGAGTAATGAGATTCTAGCCAGTCACGAGCAAATTCATTTGGAGCTGTAATCGTTAATACGTCTTTCTTCAAGTTATGAGCCGTTGTGGATTTTAACCATGTCTCATAACTAGGCTTGCTTACCTTTTTTTCTAATTCTTTTAAGGCACTATTCCATAAATCAGAGATATTTTCCAA